>DATJWP010000001.1:0-11552 GCA_035578045.1 Polyangia bacterium
GGACGGCTGGTGCTGGGGATCGCGCCCTTCGTGGCCAAGCGCAAGACGCCGCTCGACGGCGCGCCGTTCGAGGCCATCGACGTGCTCGACGACCGACTCGAGCGCCTGCGCGCCGCGGTCAAAGGGCGGGTCACGCTGCGCCCCACGTCCCCCAAGTGGGCCTGGGTCGAGTACCGGCTGGCGCAGGGAGGCTTCGCCGCCGGTCGCGCCGCCGCTCGCGCCGCGCGCGCCGGCGGCCGCTTCGCCGATTGGAAAGCCGCCCTCGCCGAGGTCGAGCGTCCGCCCGTCGTGGCCATCGACCCGCCCGAGCGCCGCCGCGCCCTGCCCCAGGTGGCCTAGCGCCGCCCCCTCACGGACGACTTCGTCTTCGCGCGGAGAGACGCATCCGCTCGATTCAAGTTGGGCGTGGTCGCCGAGCGGCGGCCGGTTTTTCCTCAACCCGCAAGGGTCCTCCGGCACGCAACCAGCCGATGCGCGCCATCCAGGTGAAGGGCGGGACTGTGGTGAGCGGGCGGGCATGATACCGATCGCCGACGGCCTTGCCCCTGCGGCCGAGCGCGCGATTGACCGCCAGCGCCAGCCGGATGGCGAGCCCGTGCACGCCGCCGCGGGCCCGGCGCGGCTCGTCCCCCTCGACGATGAAGTGGCCGTGGTCCTGCTGGATCGAGAAGTGGATCACCCGGAAGCGATCGACCGACGCCCTGGCGATGGCCCGCCGGAGCGCCCCGAACACCCGGGGCGAGCGCAGCGACGGCAGCCCCGGCATCGCCCGAATGGTGACCTGGACGGGGTAGCGCGGGTCGATCTTGGGTCGGGTGAGGTGCGGCACCGACGGCCGGCCCCGCGGCTTGCGGCCCGCGCCCTTGCGGGCCCCGCCCCACGTCCTGGCCGCCGCGAGGGGCAACCGCATCTGCCGACCTGGACCACACTTGATTGCGCGCATGTTCCGTTTTCGGCACGCGCGGCGGCGGGTTGCGTGGTGCGGGAGGATTTTCTTGCGCGTGGGCGTCTGGTGGTGAGGCGACGGGAGATTTGGAACGTGCGCCTGGACGAGCCCTCCGCATCCGGGCAGGTCCCCGGCCGGATGCGCATCATCCGCCCAATCGAGCCGGCGTCTGCCGGACCGTTCAGCTCACCCGCTGCCGGCCTGGTCGAAGCGACCGCCGGCCTGAAAGCGACCGCCCGCGCCGAAGATGTGATGCATCGAGAGAGCTCCGCGGGGGGTTGGGGTGGGGGCAGCTCCTCTCTCCATTGACCCTGAACGCGTGTTCAGCTAGCCTCAGTCTGTGTCTTCCGCACGCGCGCTCGAGCTGGTTGGCGACCCGGAGATTGCGGCGCGGATCGTCCCGCTCACTCGCCTCTCGGAGAAGCGGGGCCATCGACCGACGGGGCTGGCGGCGCTGGATGCGCTGCTCGGCGGCGGCTGGCCGCGCGGCGCGCTGAGCGAGCTCTGCGGCGCGCGCTCGTCCGGTCGGACGGCGATCATCCGCGCGGCGCTGGTGGCCGCGCTGGCTGCCGGGGAGGCCACCGCGCTGATCGACGCGGGCGGCAGGCTGGACGCGCGCGCCATTCCCAGCGGTCGGACTTCGGCTGCCCCGCTCTGGATCCGTTGCACGGCCGATCAGACGCTGAAGGCCGCCGACCTGGTGATCGCGGCTGGCGGCTTCGGGCTGGTCGCCGTCGATCTCTGCGATCAGACAGGTCGGATCCCCGACGCGGCCTGGATGCGGCTGCGGCACGCGGCGCGCGCGCAGGGGACGACCGTGCTCGTGAGCGCCGCCCGGGCGCGGCTGGGCTCCTTCGCCGCCGCGGCCATCGAGCTCACCGGCACCGCGGCGTTCCTGAGCGATGGACCGCCGCTGTTCTCCGGCCTGGACGTGCAGGCGCGCTGCCGCCGCGTCGGCCACGAGGCCGATCCCCCACCCGACCAGTCGCGACCGCCATGCGTCTCGCTTGCGTTCACGTGCCGCAGCTAGCCCTGCAAGCCGCGCTGCGACGCTCTCCCGAGGCCCGGGAGAAGCCGGCGGCCTTGCTTGCGACATCGGCTGCGTCGTCGGGGCGGAGCCGGAGGGTCATGCGCGTCTTCCAGATGAACGGCGAGGCGCGGCGCGCGGGGGTGCGCGACGGGATGACGGCCGCGCAGGCCGCCGCCGCGGCGCCCGGCCTGCAGATCTTCCGCGCGACCGAGGCCGACGCCGAGGCGGGCGCCGCCGCGCTGGCCGACGTCGGGTACGCCTTCGCGCCGCGCGTGGAGCGCGACGGCGATCGCATCTACTTCGCCGTCGACGATCTGGGCCGCCTCTACCAGCACGAGACGGCCATCGCGCAGGCGGTCCAGGCGCAGGCGGCGCGGATCGGGTTCGGCGCGCGCGTCGCGATCGCCTCGTCCCGGGGCGCCGCGCGGGTGGCGGCCCGCGCCCACGAGCTGGCGGTCGTCCCGGCCGATCGGGGCGCCGCCCGGGCTTTCCTGGCTTCGCTGCCGATCGCGCTGCTCACCGACGACGACGAGCTGCGCGCGGCGTTCCGGCGCTGGGGGACCCGCACCGCCGGCGCCGTCGCGGCGCTGCCGGCGCAGGCCGTCGCGCTGCGGCTGGGAACGGCGGGCGCCGCGGTGGCGCGACTGGCCCGCGCAGAGGACGACGAGCCGTTCCTGCCGCAGCCGCCGCCCGATGCGCTGGAAGAGGCGGTCGAGCTCGAATACCCGATCGCCGAGCTCGATCCGCTGTCGTTCGTGCTCCGCGGGCTGGTGGATCGCGCGCTGGAACGGCTGGCGTCGCGGAGCCTGGCCTGCGCCGAGCTGACGTTGCGCCTGTCGCTGGATCCGCGCGGGCTGGACGTCCGGACGATCCCCATCGCCGCCCCCACCCGGGAGGCCAAGCCGCTCATCGAGCTGGCACGGCTGGACCTGGCGCGGCGGCCGCCCGGATCGCCGGTGGTGGGGTTGCACGTGATCGCGCTGCCTGCGCGGGTGCGCGCCACGCAGCTCGACATCCTGCGCCCGTCGGGGCCGGCGCCCAACCGGCTGGCCGTCACGCTGGCCCGGCTGGCCGCGCTGGTCGGCCCCGAGAACGTCGGCGCCCCGACCCCCGTCGACAGCTGGCGCGAGGAAGCCATCGCCGTGAAGGAATACGCCCCCTCTCCGGCGGCTGGCGACGCAGCGCCGCCTTCCCAGACCGAATTGCCGCTGTCGCTGCGGCGGCGCCGCCCGCCCGAGGAGATCGAAGTGCTGATGGGCCGCGACGGTCCGACTGCCCTGCGCGGCGTTGAAACGACGGCGCGGGTGCTGATCGCAGCGGGACCGTACCACCTGTCCGGCGAGTGGTGGCAGGACGCCGCCAGCGGAGGGAGCTGGGCGCGTGAGTACTGGGACGTCCACGCGTCGGACGGCGCCGTCTATCGGCTGCATCGTGACGCGCGCGACGGTCGTTTCTATCTCGACGGCTATTACGACTGAATTGGTTTTCGTCTATCCTTTCAAGGCTCTCCGATGCGGTCCCCCACCGCGAGTCACGCCGCGATGCTTCTCGTCGCGGCCCTCAGCTCCATCTGCGGTTGCGCGAACCGCGGAATGGTCGTGCCTTCAGACGGGGGCACGGGCGGAATCACGGGGACTGGAGGCGGCGGCGCGAGACCCGGCAGCACCGGTGGAACCGGCGGCCAGCACGCCTCGGGCGGCTCCGGCGGACACGGCACCGGTGGAACCGGAACGGGCGGAATCATCGGCACGGGGGGCACCGGCACAGGCGGAATTGTCGGAACGGGCGGCAGCACCGGCACGGGCGGGACCGGCACCGGGGGGCACGGCACCGGCGGGATCGGCACCGGCGGCCACGGAACAGGTGGCGCCGGAACGGGCGGTCAGGGTGGTCATGCCGGCGGCAGCGGCGGCAACCAGGGCGGCCACGCCGGCGGCGGCGCCGGCGGCAGCGGAAACCGCGACGCCGGCGCGATGGTCGACGCCCCCGTCGACCACCCCAGCCAGTGCAAGGCGCGGTTCAACTTCGAATCGGGCGCCGAGGGGGCGATGCTGGGGACCAATCAAGAGGCCTTCATGCAGCTCATGGTCAGCTCGGCCGATACGTTCTGCGGCAACGGGGCGCTCGCGCTGACCGCGATCTTCAGCGGCACCTCCGGCCTCAGCACCAAGGGCGAGGTCGTCCTGCCGCTGGGGGTGGACGGGGGCACCGTCGACCTCACGGGCAAGACGCTCACGGTGAACGCCGCCGCGGCCGGCGCCAGCGGCACGCTGCTGAGGCTGACGGTCGTCGTCGTGACGTCCGCCGGCAGCTTCGTCCCGATCAGCGACGTCTTCCTTTCTTCCAGCTGGACGATCAGCCGGGCTCTGCTGGCCGCCGACGCCGGGGGAATCGACTCGGCGATCTCGATCCTGATCGACGTGACGTCCTTCAGCGGCTACACGGGCACCGTCTACCTGGACGAGATCGACATCGACTGAACATTCGTTCAGACTGGGCCGTCATGGCCGAGGAGTACGTCGAGCTGCGCTGCCGGTCGGCGTTCAGCTTCCTGGATGGCGCGTCCCTGCCCGAGGATCTGATCGACGCGGCGGCGCGCGCCGGCATGGACACGCTGGCGCTGGCCGATCGCGACGGCGTCTACGGGGCGCCCCGCTTCTTCGCGGCGGCGCGGCGGGCCGGCATCCGGCCGCTGGTGGGCGCCGACGTGACGCTGGCCGACGGCCCTCCCCTGCTGCTGCTGGCCCAGGACGCGGCCGGCTACAAGAACCTGTGCCGCCTGCTGACCCGCGCGCGCGCCGGGCTACAGAAGTCGGACGCGCCCCGCGCGACCCGCGCGCTGCTGGCCGAGCACGCGGCCGGGCTGATTGCGCTGGCCGGGGCGGCGCCCCGCGACGACCTGCCGGCCCTGGTCGACATCTACGGACGCCGCAACCTGTTCCTGGAGGTGAACCGCCACTTCGACGCGCGCGCCGCCTGGAACGAACGCGCCGCCGCTGCCCAGGCCGGCGCGCTGGGGATCGGCCTCTGCGCCACCAACGACGTCCGCTACGCGACGCCCGACCGGCGCATCGTGCACGACGTCCTGACCTGCGCGCGCGCCAAGGCGACGGTCGACGAGATCGGCCGCCGCCTGCCCCCCAACGGCGAGCGCTGGCTGAAGCCGCCGCGCGACCTGGCGGCGCTGTTTCGCGATCGCCCGGCCGCCCTGCGCGCCACCCGCGAGATCGCCGAGCGCTGCCGGTTCTCGCTGGCCGACCTCGGCTACACGTTCCCGACGTTTCCGGTCCCGCCCGGCGAGACTGAACAGAGCTACCTGGAGAAGCTCTGCGCCGCCGGCATCCCCAACCGCTATCCAGATCCGACGGATCCGATCATCCCCCGGGTACGCGCGCAGCTGGCGCGCGAGCTGGGGATCATCGATCGCCTGGGCCTGGCGGGCTACTTCCTGCTGGTCTGGGAGATCGTCGAGGTGTCGCGGCAGAAGAAGATCCTGGTGCAGGGGCGCGGCTCGGCGGCCAACTCGGCGGTCTGCTTCATCCTGGGGATCACCGCCGTCGATCCGGTTCGCATGGAGCTGCTGTTCGAGCGCTTTCTCTCCGAGGAGCGGGTCGCCAGCGCCGGCAACGTCGGCGACCGGATGCCGGACATCGACCTGGATCTGCCCTCCGGCGACGCGCGCGAAGAGATGATCCAGCACGTCTATCGCCGCTACGGCCAGCGTGGGGCCGCGATGACCGCCAACGTGATCACCTACCGGCCGCGGCTGGCGGTCCGGGAAGCCGGCCGCGCGCTGGGGTTCTCCGAGGAGCAGCTGGGGCGGATCTCCAAGCTGCTGCCCGGATGGATCGTCGACGAGGGGCGACCGCTCACGGACTACTTCGAGATGGCCGGGTTCTCGACGCGCGAGCGGCGCACCCGCCTGGCGGCGCGCGCGGCCACCGGCCTCTGCAACCTGCCCCGCCACCTGGGACAGCACTCGGGCGGCATGGTCCTGTCGGGGACGCCGCTGGACGAGGTCGTGCCGCTGGAGCCGGCGTCGATGCCAAATCGGGTGGTCGTCCAGTGGGACAAGGACGACTGCGCCGACATGGGGCTGGTCAAGGTCGACCTGCTCGGGCTGGGGATGATGGCGGTGCTGGCCGACGCGTTCCCGCTGATCGCGCGCCACGAGGGCAAGACCCTGGACTGCGCCACGCTGCCGCCCGACGATCCCAAGGTCTACCAGATGCTGCGCGCCGCCGACACCGTCGGCGTGTTCCAGGTCGAGTCCCGGGCGCAGATGGCCACGCTGCCGCGCATGAAGCCCGAACGCTTCTACGACCTGGTCGTCGAGGTCGCCATCATCCGCCCCGGGCCGATCGTCGGGAAGATGGTGAACCCCTACCTCGAGCGGCGTAACGGGCGCGCCAAGGTGACCTACCCGCACCCCTCGCTGGAGCCGATCCTGAAGCGGACGCTGGGGATCCCGCTGTTTCAGGAGCAGCTCATTCGCATGGCGATGGTGGCGGCGGGGTTCAGCGGCGGTCAGGCCGACGAGCTGCGCCGCGCGATGGGGTTCAAGCGCTCGCTCGAGCGGATGAACGCGATCGAGGGCGACCTGCGAACGGGGATGGCCAGGAACGGCCTCACGGCCGCGGCCCAGGACGAGATCATCCAGGGGATCAAGTCATTCGCCCTCTACGGGTTCCCCGAGTCGCACGCGGCGTCGTTCGCGCTGATCGCCTACGCGTCGGCCTACCTGAAGGCGCACCACCCGGCGGCGTTCGTCTGCGCGCTGCTCAACAACTGGCCCATGGGCTTTTATCACCCGTCGACGCTGGTGAGCGACGCCGCCCGTCACGGCGTCGGGCTGCGCCCCATCGACGTGACGATCTCGGGCTGGCTGGCCGACCTGGAAGATGGGGGCCAGGCGCTGCGGCTCGGGCTGCGCTCGGTCGGCGGCCTGCGCGAGGCGGTCGGCAAGCGCATCGAGATCGAGCGCGGCCGCGCGCCGTTCACGTCGCTGGCCGACTTTGCCCGCCGCAGCGGCGCCGACGAGAGCGAGCTGGCGACGCTGGCGGAGATCGGCGCCCTGGCCGCGCTTGGAGGGTCGCGACGCGCGGCGCTCTGGCAGATCGACGCACTCGGCCGATCGGGAGAGCTGTTCCTGGGGCGCGCCGACCCGGCCGGTCCGTCGCCGCTTCCGGAAATGACCACGGACGAGGAGATGGCGTCCGACTTCGCCGGCACCGACCTCTCGATCGGGCCGCACCCGATGTCGTTCGCGCGCGCCGAGCTGGAGCGCCAGGGCGTCACGCGGGCCGGGGACCTGGGCAGCGTCCGTCACGGCCGGCGCGCCCGCGTCGGGGGCGTCGTCATCGTCCGCCAGCGTCCGGGCACCGCCAAGGGGTTCGTCTTCCTGACCGTCGAGGACGAGACCGGCTTCGCCAACGCCATCGTGACGCCCCAGCTGTTCGAGCGGGACCGCCAGATCATCCTGGCCGCCAACGCGCTGATCATCGACGGCGTGGTTCAGAACCTGGACGGTGTGGTCTCGATCAAGGCCGATCGGTTCGAGCCCATCGGCGGTCGCCCGGCCGCCATCGACGTCTCGCACGACTTTCACTGACGGCGTCGACGCGGTTGACGCTCGGGTCGGGAATGCCCAGATGAGTGGAGGGGATGTCCGTCTATTTAGCTGCGACGATCGGCGCCGCCGCGCTGCTGGTCGGCTCGGCCGTCATGGCTCTGGCGATAGTCAGGCAGGGAGCGCGGCGGCGCGAAGCCGAGGCCCCGCGGGCCATCCCGGCCAGTCCGACGCCCTCTGCCGCTTCGGCCGAGGAGCGCGACGCGATGCTCTTGCGGATGAGCCACGACCTGCGCGGCCCGCTCGGCTCGGTCGTGACGCTCTGCCAGCTGCTGCTGGACGGCGACGCCGGTCCGCTCTCGATGAAGCAGCACCAGTACGTCGAGGTGATCCGCCGCGGCGGCCAGACCGTCCTGGCGCTGGTCGACGACATGCTGGACCTGATCGGGCTCGAGTCGGGCCGCAGCGACCTGGATCCGGACGCGACCGATCTCTCCGCGCTGGCCCGCCAGGTCACCGATTCGACCCACGCCACCGCCCGCGAGAAGGGCATCCCGGTCCAGGTCTCGGTCCCCAACCGGCCGGTCACCGGAATCGCCGACGGACGGCGGCTGCGACACGTGCTGGCTCGGATGGTCGAGCACGTGGTGGCCGCCACCGATCACGGGTACGTCGAGGTGGTCGTCGAGCCGACGGCGGCCGGCGACGCCGCGCTCACCGTCCGCAACACCCGCGACGGACTGTCCGAGACGGCGCGCCGCTCGCTGGAGGCCGGCCTGAACCTGGAGGCGCCCGCCACGGCGCTGCCCGACGGACAGCCGCCGCTGCCGCTGGCCATCGCGGCCCGGCTGGCTCGCCGGCTCGGCTCGCCGATCGCGGTGCGGACCGGCGAGGACGAGGGGCTGGCCCTCACGATGGCCGTCCCCCTCGCGGCGAGGGACGCCCCTGCCCTGGCCCCCGACGCGGGAGCCGCCCGCCCGGGCGCCCGCATCCTGATCATCGACGACGACGACGCGGAGCGGGGTCAGGTGGCAAAGCGGCTACAGGAGAGCGGGTACGCCGTCTCCAGCGTCGCGTCGGGGGACGACGGGCTCCGGCTGATGCGCGAGAGCGCCTTCGACGCGGTGGTGCTCGACCTGGTCATGCCGGGGCTGAGCGGTCTCGAGGTGCTCCGCGCCGCGCGTGCCGACAGCCGCCTGGCCCACCTGCCCTTTGTCGTGCTGTCGGCCATGTACATGACCCGCACCGAGCGCGACGTGCTGGGACCCGGCGTCGCCAGTGTCGTCCGCAAGGGCGAGGTCAGCGGCGACGAGCTCCTGCGCGCGGTCGAGCGCGCCCTGGCCCACTTCGAGACGATCCCGGCCGGCGACCGACATGTCTAGGCGCCTGGCCGCCTGGCCCCGCCGCTGGCTGTACCCGACCATCGGCGTGCTCATGTCGCTGGCCCTGGTCGGGGGGCTGCTGACCCTCCAGGGCTGGACGGTCCACGCCGGCCACCACGCCTGGCGCGTGACGGACGAGCTCCGCCGTCAGCCCCTGGTCTACGGCTATCTCCTGGTGGCGACGTTGCTGGGGACCGCGCTGACCGGCTGGCTGACCGGGCGCAAGGAGGACCTGCTGGAAGCGCTGTCCGTCACCGACCCACTGACCGGTCTGGCCAACCGCCGCCGCCTGCTGTCGGCCTTCGCCGACGAGCGGAACCGGGCCGATCGCTACGGCACCCCGCTGTCGCTGCTGCTGGTCGATCTGGACCGGTTGAAGCCGATCAACGATCAGCTGGGACACGCGGCCGGCGATCGGGCCCTGCAGGTCGTGGCGGATGCCCTGCGCCGCAGCTGCCGGATCACCGACCTGCTGGCGCGGACCGGAGGCGACGAGTTCGCGATCCCGGCCGTCAACACGACGGCGACCGAGGCGCTGGCGCTCGCGCACCGCGTCTGCGCGACGGCGCGGCGGCTGGGGGTCGAGGAATACCCCCACGCGCGGAACGCCGCCCCGCGCCCGACGGTCTCGATCGGCGTCGCCGACCTGGACGGCGTGCCCGACACCTCGTTCGAGAGCCTGCACACCGCGGCCGACAGCGCTCTCTACGCCGCCAAGGCCGCCGGGCGCGACCGGGCGCTGGCCGCCCCGTCACGAAACGAGTCCGGAAGCGGCCCGCGTCTTGCGCTTGCCGATTTGCGAGCATCGACATTCCGGCGTTCTCCTCCTTGACGGGGCCGCCGGTCAGCGCCAGCGTATCCGCGGAGAGTCCCTCGGAGCCCGATGCTCGACATCCTGTTGGTCGATGACGAACCAGATTTCCGGACGCTGGTCGGCGAAGCCTTGCGCGACGCCGGCCATCGCGTCGTCCTGGCTGCCAATGGAGCCGAGGGACTGACGCAGATCTCGTCGAATGTCTTCGACGTCATGATCTGCGACATTCGACTGCCCAAGGTCGACGGCCTGACGCTGTTCCGGCGGGTCCGGCAAGAGTCGCCCGGCACGGACGTCATCCTGATCACCGCCCACGCCGCGGTGAACGACGCGGTGGCGGCCCTGAAGGAAGGCGCCTACGACTACATCACCAAGCCGTTCGACGTCGACGAGATCGTCCTGCAGTTGCAGCGCATCGCCACCCAGCGCGCCCTGAAGCGCGAGCTGGAGCAGGCCCGCGCCGAGCTGTCGCAGCGCAAGTCGAACGGCGGCACCAGCGCGGCAAACGCCATCATCGGGCGCAGTCCGGCCATGCTGCGGCTGGCCGAGCGGATCGAGACCATCGCGCAGAGCGACGCCCCGGTCCTGATCACCGGCGAGAGCGGCACCGGCAAGGAGCTGGTGGCGCGCACGCTGCACGAGCGGAGCACCCGGCGCCCGAAGCCGTTCATCGCGGTCAACTGCGCCGCCTTCCCCGAGACGCTGCTGGAAGCCGAGCTCTTCGGGCACGAGCGCGGCGCGTTCACGGGCGCGGTCAAGCGCCGCGACGGGCGCTTCAAGGCCGCCGACGGCGGGACCCTGCTGCTCGACGAGATCGCCGAGGTGCCGCTGCCGGCGCAAGCCAAGCTGCTGCGCGTGCTGCAGGAGGGCACCGTGGAGCCGCTGGGGACCAACGAGTCGACCAAGGTGGACGTCCGGATCATCTCGGCGACGCACCGCAACCTGCGCGAGCGCATCAAGGAAGGGAGGTTCCGCGAGGACCTCTACTACCGGCTCAACGTGCTGGACATCGAGATCCCGCCGCTGCGCGAGCGGCGCGGCGACATGCCGCTGTTGCTGCAGTACTTCCTGAACAAGTTCACCCAGCCCGGCAAGACCGCGTCGACGATCTCCCCGCGGGCGTGGGCGGTGCTGTCGCAGTACCACTTCCCGGGCAACGTCCGCGAGTTCGCCCACGCCATCGAGCACGCGGTGGTGCTGGCCAACGGCGGCGAGATCGAGGTCGAGCACCTGCCGGGCGGCATCACCGGCACGCTGGACGGCGCCTCCAGCACGCCGGCCGGCTCCCTGCGCTCGCTGAGCGCGGCCCTGAAAGAGTTCGAGCACGAGTACCTGCTGCGCGCCCTGGCCCAGGCCAACGGCAAGAAGATGAAGGCCGCCGAGATCCTGGGCATCTCCCGCAAGAACCTGTGGGAGAAGCTGCGCCTGCACGGCATCGCCAGCGAAGCGGAGGCAGAGGAGTAGCCGGGACCGGACCCCTGACCTCTCCCGGCACCTACGGTGCCGACCTCCCCGCTGCGCGCGGAGGTGCGGAGCAGAGCCAGACGAGGGTGAGAAGGACGAGCCACGTGCCGGCGTCCGTCTGACCGGAGGGCGCCAGCTGGCAGAAGCCACCGGACGTGACGGGAGGGGCCGGCGGCGTGCTCGGCGCGCCGCCCGCGCCGCTGGTGGCGAGGCAGCTGCTGCCGGCCGGGGCGGGGTGTCCGAGAGCGTTTGAGCCGCCCACCATGTCGAACATCGGGGGCTCGCAGCTCTTGGCTCCGGTTGGCGCCGGGCAACCCGATGCGGGGCAATTGAACAGCCCGGGGACG
>DATJWP010000002.1:0-10431 GCA_035578045.1 Polyangia bacterium
TGAGAACTCCCGATCGTGAGGGGGGCGGTCCTGAAGCCAACCACTCTGGCCCACCTTCGTCAATGGGCGCATTTTGGCGATGCGCCGTCCCGGAGGAAGCGGGGACCTCCCGGCGTGGCCAAAAGTGCGAAGTGCGTTCGATCCGGCCCCGTCCACCCCGCAGAAATCTTTTAGGTTTTTGGGTCGCTAGCCTTTGTGGCTAAACACCGCCTGGCGTGCGCCGTCGCGCCAGAGCTGGCCAAGCACGGCGGCCAGTATGATGAGGCGACTGCCTTGGCGCAGCACCTCGCGCGGGAGCGCGCGCATTCGCGGGTCGGCGCGGATCAGCTCTTCGGAAGGATGGTGTCGAGGGCGGAGCGCAAGATCCAGCCCTGCAGGCCATTGACCGAGATGAGCGCAAACGGCCCGCGCGTGCGGTCGATGAGCACGATGCTTCCCTCGCTGGGCCTGAACGATACGGGCGCGTGGCCGGAGGGAGCGACCCGCGCGGACTGACCGCCAGCGACCACGACCGCGAGATCCGGTGGCGGCTCTGCCTGGATTGTTCCCCGGAAGCCCACCGCGGCGACAATCACTCCCAGCACGGCGATGATCGCGAACGCCCTGTGTTCGCCGAGCTTCCACACCACGGCGACCAGGGACCCCACGGCCAGGGTGAGACCGGCCAGGGCGACTCGACCCCACTGCTCCGTCCGGACCAGCTGCGACGGGGTTCCGGCCAGGACTGGCTCGCCGGCCGGCAGATCCGCCGCAAGCCGCGCGCGAGCGAGGTCGCCCGCGACGACCGCCGAATTGGGCGACAACAGCCGGGCCCGCTCCAGGTTCAGGATGGCGACCCCCGGATGGCCTTCCGCGAGCGCGCTCTCCGCGCGGGTGACGAAGGTCCCGGTCGAGAATCGCGACGAGGCCAAGGACGGGCCCGACATCGCAAGCATGCCGACCAGGGCCAGCCCGATGACGCGGATGTGCCGCATATCGACACCTCCCGAACGCATAACCTGCGAACGACGTCCGGTCTTCCCGGACGTGCTGTGTGGCGTTGGCGAAGCAGCTCGGGATGACCATGTTGGCGGAGCGCTTCAGGTGGGTGACGGGAACCAGCACCCCAAAGTACGTCGTCGTCGTGGATGCGGCCAAGCAGGTCCGCCGGTTCGCCGAAAGCGCGGCCGTCCGCGCGCCCGTCGGCGGCCCGTGGTTCCGTCAGATCTGAAACTTGGCGGGGCCACCCTTCGCCCGGCCGGCTCCGGCGAGCGAGTAAAGGGTCCAGATCGTCACGCCGATCGCGATGAGGCTCGCCAGGATCATGATCGTCACGAACGAGCGTCCCGTCGCCGGGTGGGCCGGCCGGGGCCCTCCGCTTTTAATTGGCGGACCCGGAGGCATGACGGATCGCTTCGACCAGCGCGGCCCGGAAGCGTTGCAGCGGCTGACCTTGCAACCCTTTGATGACGATGCGAGTGCCGATCCTGGACAGGTCGGTGCAGAACGAAACCAGGACCTGCATTCCGCTGGTGTTGATCGAACGCAAGCTCGAGAAGTCGACCTCGACGACCGCGGGGCGAGCTCTGATCACCAGCAGCAGCTCGGGGCGCAGAAGCCCGATCGTGAAGATGTCGACGCTGCCCTGAAGGGCGACCCGGGTGACCCCGGAGTCCAGTGGTGCGATGAAGAACGTCATCGGGTTCGCCCGGGCTCAACTCACGCAGGCGGCGGTCTGGTGCTTGAGGTTGTCGAGCTGCTTGCCAGCCTCCAGCGCCGCCGGCGAGTTCGGGTACTGCGTGACGAGATTGCGCAGCGTGGTCCTCGCGTCCTCGCAGAACGACAGATTGATGAAGGCGCGCGAGAGCTGCAGCATCGCCTGCGGGACGACCGGCGAGCCCGGGTAGGTCGAAAGCAGCCGCTGGAACGTGGTCGCGGCTCTGGCGAAGCGCGCCTCGGCGAAATACGTGAGGCCGACCTCGAGGTAGGCCTCGGCCGCGCGTGGATCTTGCGGAAAGCGCTCGATGAATGCGTCGTAGCAGCGGCGCTCCTTGTCCCGCTCACCGGATGCGGCGAACGCCTGGGCCTGGCGCCAGAGCTGTTCCTTGTCATCGGGCAGATCCAGGCCGACCTTCTCTGCGATCTGTCCGGCTGCTCGTTCGAGCGACGCCAGGCGCTGGTCGATCCGTCGCTGCGAAGCGAGCTGCTCTTGCGCGGCCTGGGAGCTCTTCTGGGCGATCTCGTCCAGCCGGCCCTGCACGGCGGCCACGTCGACGTCGGTCTTCGCGGCGCGCGCGGCGACGTCATTCTCCGTGGCCAGCAGCATCTTCTCGGCTTGCTCGAGCGTTCGATCGAGCTCGGCGATCTGTTGACCGTGCCCTCTGTCGGCCGATTGAAGCGCGGCGAGTCGGCCGTCGATCTCCGAGATCTGCGCCTTCAGCCGCCTCCCCTGGGTCACGGTCATGCACCCGGAGGCAAGCGTCAGCGAGATCAGTCCGACGGCCGGACCTTGGACGGAGGTCATCACTGCGGCCGCTGGTCATGCATATGACATACCGGGCGGCGACCGCGTCGCCGCGCGCTCTCTCCCCGAAGCGACGTCAATAGATCGGTCGGCGAGCACCGGGGCCGTCAACTTCCTTGCGGGTCAAGGACGATGGGTGACGTTGGGGTTGGTGGTCCTTTCGACCGAGCTCTTGAGCAGCGACAGGTACGCCCGCGTCACGTCGGACTCGTCCAGGACACCGGTAAGGCGGCCATCCGGTCCCACCACGGGGAGCTGGCGCAGGCCGGTGTTGTGCGTGAGCTCCATTACCTCGCCCAGGTGGGCGGAGGACGTGACGACCCCCTCGGTCTGCATGATGTCGGCGGCCACCGCCAGGAGCTGCATCCCCGCATCGGACATCAGGGCGCTGATCGAGGCGGCGCCCACGGCACCCACGATGACACCGGACGGATCGGCGACCGGAAAGGTGAGCTGCGTCGTCGCCGCGGACAGGGCGCGCGCCATCTCCGCCATGGTGGTGCTGCGGCTGAAGATCACGTACTGGTCGGTCCTGACCATGACGTCCTTGACCTCCAGCGAGCTGAGGGCGCCCAGCGGAACGCGCGGACGGTGGACGGGCGAGTCGGCGTGGGTGGGGACCTGCGCGTCGTACAGGAAGCGCCGCCGGAGCGCGACGAACGCAATCGCCCCCGCGAGCATCAGCGGGACCAGCAGATCGTAGCTGCCGGCGAGCTCGCTGACCATGATGAGCGCGCTCACCGGGACGTGGGCGATTCCCCCGTAGAAGGTTCCCATCCCGACGAGCGCAAAGGCACCGGGATCGATGGTGGGATCGTGCAGGAGAACGGCCGCCGCACGGCCAAACGCGCCACCGAACAGAGCTCCCAGCACCAGCGACGGCCCGAAGTCGCCGGCGCTGCCGCCGGTGCCGATGGTGAACGACGTGGCCAGCAGCTTCGCGCCGCCCAGGAACAGCAGCAGCTCGGCCCCGCGCCAGCCGCCGGGGAGCCAATCGGCGCCCGTGATGGCGACCTGGGCGGCGCCGTAACCGCCACCCAGCACGCCCAGCGCGTGTCCCGGCGTGCCGTATCGCGCTCCGACCGTCAGGATCAGCGGCACGGCAAAGAGGCCCAGCGCCAGGCCGCCAATCGCCGGGCGCGCCCAGCCCGGCACCGGCAGCTGGGCCGTCAGACGCTGCACGCCTCGCAGCGTGGCGAGAAAGGCCGACGCGACGAACGCGATCAGCACCGCCATCAGCGCGTACAGCGGCAGGTGCCGCGGGATGAAGAAATAGCGCGGTGCCCGCGCGAACAGCGTCGACTCGCCGTACAGCGAGATCACGATCGAGTACGCGACGACGCTGGCGAGGATAGCGGGGACCAGCGCCTCGGCCTCGAAGTCGTCCCGGTAGATGACCTCGGCCGCCAGCAGCGCGGCGCCCAGCGGCGTGCGAAAGACGGCCGCCATGCCGGCCGCGACCCCCGCCAGCATCAGGATGCGGCGCTCGCGCGAGCTGACGCGCAGGCCGAGCCCGACCGTCGATCCCAGCGACGCGCCGATCTGCATGGTCGGCCCCTCACGCCCGCCCGACCCGCCGGTCCCCAGGGTCAGGATCGAGGCGAGCGCCTTGATCCAGATGACGCGGCGTCGAACGACGCCTCCCTGGTGGTGAAAGGCGTGAATGGTCGCGTCGCCACCACCTCCGCGAGTCTCCGGCGCCAGCTGACAGAGCAGCCCGGCCAGCAGCGCGCCGATCGGCGGCAGCAGCATGACCACGATCGGTCGCAGGACCAGCGGGTGCCCTTCACTGACCAGCCGCTCGCCGTGCGCGCGCAGCGGCGCGTACCCGCCCAGGTGTCCCAGGATCAAGTCCTGCGTGTACTCGAGCCCGGCGAAGAACGCGGCGCCGACCAGTCCAGCGGCCACGCCGACCAGGGCTGCGTGCAGCAGGGTTCGCCCCAGGATGCGCAGATCGACGGGCGGCGTGACCACCCCCAGAGCGGCACCGGGCAGCCCGCCAAGGAAGCCTCCACCCGACCGCTGGCGCAATCGCTGAACGGCCGCGGTGAACGAACGAAATCGCGACGACATTCCGACGAATATGTCAGGAAAGACTCCTGAAGGGCGCCTCCGTCCAGCATGGGTTCGGCACCGGATGGTGTATGGCGCGGGTACGATCTCGCTCGATTGAACGGCTGAACGGCGCTGCGACAACTTTTTTGCCGGACGTTGGTCGCTGGGCCGCGACAAGAGGCGCGCTCTGGGGGGAACATCTCTTGCAGGACGCTCGGCGGTCTTCTGCCACACGAAAGGAGCGAATCGATGCGAGCGATCCTTTGTCTGGGGGCATTCCTGTGCTTCGCGAGCTGTGACGGCTCGAAAGCGCAACTCGCGACGGCCCAATCGACCCTCAATGACGTCACCAAGGAGCGTGACGACCTGAAGTCGAAGGTGGCGTCGCTGCAAGATGAGCTCAATGCCACGAAGGTGGAATTGGCCAAGGCGAAGACTGCGCAAGCGACGCCGCCCAACAGCGCTGTGGCGGCGAAGGCGCCCGACGCCAAAACCTCGCCCGGCGAGACGAACGGTAAGGCGGCCAAGGCCAAACACGGTCACAAGTCTTAGTCCCTCACCACAGAGAAGATGACGGGTCGAGCCGAGGTGGTATCTGCGCCGCTGACAGTCGGCTGCGGTCGGCCGAGACCCGTTTCTCTTCCAGGAGGGCTTCTGCGATAAAGGTCGCTTGCGACCGCTGGTCGGAGGATCCCGGTGGGTCTGGCTGTCACCGGTGCTGCTCTCGTTGGCCTGCTCGGGCGCGCCTCACCCGGGTGCGGGCGGGGCGCCGGAGACGGGTGGGGCGGATGCGGGCGGGGCGGGGCCCGGCGGCGCCGGTGGCATGGGAACCGGCGCCGCCGGGGCAGGGGGCGTAGCTGCCATCGGCGGCGCGGCGGGGCTTGGCGGAGCCGCGGGAAGCGCGGGCTGCAGCTTCGACATTCAGGACGAGCTGAGCACGGTCATTCCGACGGTGGGCATCGTTCACTGGTCCACCGATCTGGCGGGGCTCACCAGCGCGAATGTGGAGTTCACGTTGAACGATCCGGCGCCCGACGAGATCAACCGCGGCGGTGGGGGGCCGATCGATGTTTCGGGGCAGATGCATCGCGCGCTGCTGCTGGGGATGAAGGCGGGGCGCAGCTACACGTATCGCATCGTTGCGCATGGCGGCGGCAACGCGACCTGCACCAGCGCGGACCGATCGCTGACGACGGGCCCCTTCGTCGACCCCAACGTCACCAACGGTGACTCGCTGGTGATCACGGTGGTACGAAACAGCGCCCCGGCGCCAGGCTTCATCGTCACGAGCGACTACGTGCACGCGCTCGCCTACGTCATCGACACGGACGGCGACTTCGTCTGGTGGGCGGCGTCGCCGTACTCGTGCGGGCGGGCGCGCATGGATTGGGAGGGCGCAAACATGTGGATGCTCGAGGCCAACGGCACGAACACCGGCGGCGACGTGCGGCGCATCAGCATGGACGGCACCGACGTCGAGGACAATGTCGCGGGGCTCGCGGCCGCGCACCACGATCTGGCGGTGCTCCCCGGGGGGATCGTCGCCACCCTGCTCTGGACCACACAGACCAACCAGGCCAGCGATCTGGTCGAGCGCGCGCCGGACGGCACCATCGAGACCGTAGCCCGGATCGACGGCAGCGTGTTCCCCGGCAAGACCGTCACCGGGACCTACCACGCCAACTCTCTCGCGTATCACGTTGCGGATGACACCTATACCGTCGGCGATCTGTACGGGACGGGCTACGCCAAGCTGACCCGCGGCGGGCAGGTGGTCTGGCAGTTCCTGGCCAGCTGCGCTGCGGGAACGAAGTGCGCCACGGGCGACACCGAGGGCAACCACGGCCATCACCTGCTCGACAGCGGCACCCTCCTCTTCTTCAAGGCCCGCGTCGACCCTTCGCTGGTGGACGAGTACAGCTTGACGGAGACATCCACCTCGCTCTCTGCCAGCCTGATCTGGTCGTACACGCCGGACAACAACCTCGAGACCACCATCATGGGCGACGTCCAGCGCCTGCCGAACGGCGACACGCTGATCGTGTGGGCCGACCCGGGCGAGATGCGCGAGGTCTCGCCGGCTGGTGACGTGATCCAGCGCATCGTCGCCTCCGACAAGTCCGGCCCCAGCGACGGCTTTGGCTACGCAGACTTTCGCCAGAGCCTGTACGGTCCACCGCTGCGCTGACCGACAAGATTGCGCCTATCAGGGTGGGAACCTCTACTGCTGCCGGAGCATGTAGCGGCGCCAGGCCGCGCGTTCCCGCCAGCCGCGCAGCGCGGCCAGCGGGTCGGTCCACGCGCGCGGGTAGATGGCGCGGAAGGTGGCCGGTGGTCGCGCGTGCAAGGCAGCGTAGAGCGGGCCCGGTACGCGGCAAAACGCCTCGGCCATCGTGCCGGCTCCGTAGCAGCGCGCGGCGTAACGATTGAGGCGAAGGGTGTAGGCGATCGTCTGTCGCTGCGTCGCGTACGCGGCGGCGGCGCGCCCGATCGGATCGGCGAGATCGGACACGTCGTGGACCAGGTTCACCAGCAAGCGGGTCAGCGGGACCTGGATCGCGTAGACGCGCACCTCGAGCGGCTGTGGCAATGCCGGGACGATCGACGCCAGCGCGGCGGCCACGCGCCGGTGCTCCGGGTGATAGTCGATGGCCGACGGCGCGTAGACTACCGTTGGCGACAGCTCCGACAGGACCCGGGCCAGCATCGCCGCCCCTGTCTGGTCCGCCCAATCACCTTCGGGGAGCCCCAGCCAGTCGAGGTCGGCGCCCAGCCGCCGCGCGGCCTCGGCGGCTTCCTCGCGCCGGCGCTCGGCCATCGCCGCCGGATCGAACCCGTAGGCGCCCGAGCGGCGGCCGTCGGTCGCCACGACGATCCGCGTTCGATCGCCGGCCTGGACGTGGCGGATGACGGTGCCGGCGCAGCCGATGATCTCGTCGTCGGCGTGCGGCGCGATCACCACCACGCGCTCGCGCCCCGAGCTGCTCCAGCAGGACGCCGCCGCGGGCGCCACGTCACGGACCCGCGCGCACGACCAGGCCCAGACGTCCTCGACACGGGCGGCCGCGAGACCGTTGGCCGCCCGCAGGAAGGCGCGGAAGGCGGCCTTGCGCTCAGACGACATCGAAGTCGCCCCCCTGAAACAGCGCGGCGCGCGGCAGGCCGCCCGCCAGGTCCGCCGCCACGATGGGGAAGCTGTGCGGCCGCGGAACGAAGCCGGCCGCCAGCGCCGCCTGTTCCAGCTGCGTCCCCGAGTGAACCAGCAGCGCCGCCCGCCTGGCTCCCCCGGCCGCGGCCGCGCGACAGGCGGCCTTCAACAGATCGCGAGCCGTGTCGAGGCCGGCGGTCTGGACTTCAGCGACGATCGCCGAGGCGCCGTCGCAGCGGAACGCCGCCACGCCGGCCAGGCGCCCGGCGCCGTGAGCTCCGATGAGCTGAAAGGGCCGTGGCGCCGCCAGGTAGCGCCACCGGTACCAGGCAGCGTCCTTCACCAGCCCCTCGTCCGCGGTTCCAGCCCAGAGCCCGTCGATCGGCGCCGGGTCGTCGAGCAGAGTGACCGTCCCCGCCAGCCGACGAAGCGGGCTCAGCCACCGGACCCACCAGCGAGCTTCACCGAGGGCCACGAACCCGAGCGCCGTCAGCCGGCTTCGCCAGTTCTGATTCGGCAAGCCGAACACGAACGCCACGCCCGCGCGTTTCCACTGCTCGAAGGTCAGCAACGCCGTCTCGGTCAGCAGCCCGCGCCGGCGATGCTCGGGATCGGCCATGGTGTCGACCGACTGCATGGCCCAGCGCTGGCGCCCGCGGTGCTGCACCCGGACCGGAATGCCCGCGAACTGAAACACGACCCGCCCGTCGACCTCGGCGACCCAGACGTTCGGGACGGGCGACGGCTGGTCGGCGAGCTTCCAGCGTCGCTCCTGGGCGGACAGCGCCCGGCCGAACACCCGCCGGTGCAGGGCCAGCAGCCCCGGCAGATCGTCCTCGCGCGCCGGCCGGATCACGGCCGCGATGGTACGCGACCGCCATCAGGGGCGCCCCCGTGTCTATTATGCAAGATATTTGTCTTGAATAACATGTAGACTCGGCCGCATGTGGTCGCGATATCGATGGAGCCTCGCCCTGGTTGCCGTCTGTGCGTGTTCCCCGGCCGCAAGCACGGGGACAGACGGGAGCGGCGGATCTCAGACTGGCGGTTCGTCCGGTGGAAGCAGCGGCGGTGCGCCGGCATCCGGTGGGGCGTCGGGACACGGAGGAGCGGGCGCTGTGGCCACCGGTGGCTCGGTGGCGACCGGAGGCTCGCCGGCGGGCGGTGCCGGTGTCGGCGGCCCGGGAAGCGGAGGGACGGGCGGGGGCACGCACACCGGCGGCGCGGGCGGAGGCTCGGCCGGCGTCTCGGGCAACGCGGGCGCCATCGGCTCCGCGGGTGCCGGCGGGTCATTGGACGGCGAGTACCTGTTCACGAAAGAAACCTTCGGGGGCAACGGCCGGAGCTGCGTCACGTGCCACACCCTCGAGACGGGGACCATCGCCCCCGCCCAGGTGCAGGCGCTCTATTCCAGCAGTCCGACCGATCCGCTGTTCCGGCCGCTCGACAGCGATGACGGAGTCGGGTCCAGCTACGCGCAGCTCCAGCAACGCGCGACGATTCGCGTGACCATCAACCTGCCTTCGGGCGTCCACCTGGTGTCGGATCCCAGCGCCACATCAATCACGCTTCGCCGGGCCATTCCCACGACGATCAACACGCCGGCCCTGGATCCCAACCTCATGTGGGACGGCCGCGAACCCAGCCTCACTTCACAAGCGCTGGACGCGACCATGGGACATGCCCAGGCGACCATCATGCCGACGATGGATCAGCTCCTGGCGATCGCGAACTACGAGAAGACCTTCTTCTCGAGCGACGTGTTGCGGCAGTACGCCGCGGGCGGGACGGCGCCGACCTGGCCGACCGGGAACACCGACTCGGAAAAGCGGGGAGCCCGGTGGTTCGTCTACAACTCGGCCGCGCCGCGATTCAACATCTGCGGCCAGTGCCACGGCGGACCGATGACCAACGAGATCCAGTCGAACGCCGGCCTGATCACCGGCACGCACTTTCAAACCGTCAGCGTGTCGGAGTTCAACCTCGCCAACAACCCGACTTACCAGTTCACGTTCCCCGATCCCAAGAACCCCGGCAAGACGATGACGGTCACGACGCCCGACCCCGGTCAGGCGCTGATCACCGGGGACGTCACCCAGCTGAACTTCTTCAAGATCCCGCCGCTGTGGGGCGTCAAGAACACGGCGCCGTACTTCCACGACAATTCGGCCGCCACGCTCGACGACCTGATGACCCAGTACAAGAAGCACATGGCGACGTTCCTTCCCGCCACCGGCAGTTACCCCAACCCCTATGTCCCGACCGACCAGGACGCCGCGGACATCATCGCGTACCTGAAACTGCTCTGAATCCGGGGCGAACTCGCGCCGCCGGGCCGTGACGACGGCCGACTTTCGTCTCGACCAACATGTAAAATCCGTCCATGTGGTCGCGATACAGATTAGCTTTTGTCCTCCTGGCCCTGTCTGCCTGTTCTTCTGACGTGGCCAGGGGACCCGCTGGGACCGGCGGGTCTCAGGCTGGTGGATCGTCCGGCGGAACCGCGCTGGGTGGTGCGCCGGCATCCGGTGGCGGCTCGGGCAACGGAGGCGCGGGGACTGCGGGGACCGCTGGCACGGGTGGGGCTGGTGGCTTGCCGACGGGTGAAGCGGGCGCCGGCGGCTCGAACAGCGCGGGCGCCGGCGGCTCCAGCACCGCGGGCGCCGGCGGCTCCAGCACCGCGGGCGCCGGCGGCTCCAGCACCGCGGGCGCCGGTGGCTCCAGC
>DATJWP010000003.1:0-7057 GCA_035578045.1 Polyangia bacterium
ACCGGCAACTACGAGATCGACTCGCGCGAGTTCGAGAAGATCAAGCACAAGATGCTGTTCTCGCTGACCAACTTCGGCGACCCGTTCATCTTCGTCGAGGACGCCAACCACGAGAACCGCGGCGAGCTGCTGCTGCGCCACCGCCACGAGGGGACCGACCTCCAGGTCGACCACGCCCGCTCGACACTGGCCGCCCTGGGCCGCATCTGGCGCCGCCCGGTCAACCTGCTGACCGTGGTCGACGGCAAGCAGAAGATGTTCCGCTTCGACGGCCGCGAACAGACCGAGAAGACGCTCAGCAATTAGTCGTCACGTTCGAGGCGCTTGCCCAGGCTGACCGAGGCGTCTTCAGCGAAGCCGATCCGCGCGTAGAACGCGATCGCTTGGTGGTTGTCGCGCCGGACCTGGAGGTTGATCTTGGGGCAGCCGCGCTCGCGCAGGAGGCGCTCGGCCTCGGCCATCAGGGCGCGTCCCAGGCCGCGGCGGCGGGCGTCGGGGTCGACCGCCAGGTAGTTGATCCAGCCGCGGTGCCCCTCGTAGCCGGCCATGACCGTCCCGGCGACCGAACCGTCGACCTCCAGCACCAGGAACAGCTCGGGCTGGACGCGCAGCTTGCGGGCGATGTCCTTGCGCGGGTCGTTCCAGGGGCGTAGCAAGCCGCAGCGCGACCAGAGATCGACGACGGACTCCTGGTCGGCCGGCTGGAACGGCCGGATGTTCATGCGGGTGGGGCGCCCGCGTCGGCGTAGAGCGCATCGACGTCCAGCCGGCACTCCAGGCCGGGGACCGCCGCCATCGCCTTGCTCTCGGCCACGGTCGTGCGCCACACCTCTCCGACCCGCTCGCGAACCTCGATCCGGGGCTGGTCCTGCCAGACGTAGACGACGGCTCGCAGCGAGGGGATCTGTGCGTAGTGCTCGAACTTCTTGCCGAGGTCGTAGGCGATGGTCGGCGGTGACAACACCTCCACGACGAGAGTCGGGTTGACGACGGTGTCCTGGTTCTCCGGATCGGTTTGGACGGGTCCGCAGACGACGGTCACGTCCGGGTAGCTCGCGAGCCCCGTCGCTGCGACACGCACGCGAAGGTCCGAGCTGTACGTGCGACAGCGCCCGCGAACCTGGTCCGACAGCATGGCCGTCACGACCGCCGTCAACCCGGCGTGCAGGACTGACCCACCCGCCATCGCGTAAATCTCGCCGTCGAGGTACTCGTGCTTGACCCCGCTCATCTCCTCGACCTGCAGGTAGTCCCGGAACGAGTAGCTGTGGAGGCGCGCCGGCATACTCATGACCTTAGCATCGGACCGAGTCGGGCGGCCGTTGCGCGGGAACTTGCGGCCCGGCACCCCTGACGGTATCCATCGACCATGCGCGCGCGCCTGGGCCGGCAGGCTCGCCGGCGCCTCCAGTTGGCCGGGATGACGTCCGCGCTCCTGGCCATCGGGAGCTGGGCGGTTTACGAGGCCGCGCAGCCCGGGCCCTGGCAGCACGTCCTGGCCACGCGTGAAGGGCTGGTGGGGCAGAAGCTGGCCTGCGGGGAGACCATCCGGGCGGGGGCCCTGTTCGTGGCGCTGCCGCACCCGGCCGCGTTGCGCAAGGATGTGGAGCTGCGGTACGGCACCCGGACGCTGGTCGTCCCGGTGCTGGACGTCGGCCCCTGGAACGTCGACGACGACTACTGGACGACCGGCCGCCGGCCCGCCGCCGAGCGCGGCCGCGGCGCGTACCGCAAACCCTCCAACGCGGCCGGGATCGACCTGTCCGACGCCACCTTCGCGGCCCTGGGGCTGCGCGACAACGCGGTGCTCGAGTGGCGGTTCGTTCATCGCGGCTACATCCCGCTGCCGCGCGTGTCGATGGTCCGGCAGTGAGCGGGAAGCGACAGCTTCGGGCGGGGATCGTCGCCGTCGCCGCCTGCTGGCTGTGCGCCGGGCTGGCGCCGTTCCGGGACGCCGCCGCGGGCGTGGCCGCCCCCGCAGACTTCGCCCGCGACTACGTCGCCGCCCGCGCCCGGCTGGAAAACGGTCCGGGGGCGCCCCCTCGTGGCGAGGAGGGCAACCGCCTGGCAGAGCGGCTGGGCGCCCCGCGGGTCGAATTGCTCGGCGCCCCCTACTTCATCCACCCGCCCACCGCCACCCTGGTGACCTTGCCGTTCGCATTTCTCCCCTGGCCCATGGCGGCGGCGGCCTGGGCGGTCATCGCCGCCATCGCCCTGGTCTGGCTGGCCGGCTCGCTGCTGGCGATCGCCGGTCGGGACCGCTCGGCCGGGGTGATGCTGGGGACCGCGATCCTGCTGGCGCTCTGGCCGCCCACGCTCTATTGCCTGGAGAAGGGTCAGTGGTCGCTCTGGCTGGCCGCCCTGATGGCGGCCGGGTTCCGCGCGTTCGAGTCGGGGCGCTCGCGCAGGGCCGGTGTCCTGTTCGGGGTGGCGGCCGCGCTGAAGGTGACGCCCCTGCTGATGCTGCCGCTGTTCGCGCGCCGCGATCGGCGCGCGGCCCTGGCGATGCTGGCCACGCTGGCGGGGGCCCTGCTGGTGGCCCTCGTGGTGGTCGGGCCGGCGGCGCTCGGCGCGTTTTTGGCGGGCAGCGGCGCCAACAGCCGGGCCTGGGCGCCCTGGGTGGGCAACACGGCTTCCCTGGCGGGGGTTTACGCGCGCCTGACCAGCGACACGCGGTTCGCGCGCCCCCTGGTGGCCGCGCCCGCCCTGGGACAGGCGGCGTTCGCGGTCACGGCGATCGTCGCCCTGGGCGGGGCCGCCTGGACGACATTGCGCGGCGACGAGGACCCTCGGGCGCGCGGCCGGGCCGCAGCGGTCTGGATGGCGTTGACCGTGATCCTGAACCCGCTCGGCTGGGGACACACGCTGCTGATGCTGCTGCCGTCCCTGGTGGTCCTGGGGCGCGAGCGCCGCGGCTGGGCGCCTCTGGCGGTCGCCGCGCTCCTGACCCTGCCGCGCCAGGCGCTGGTGGCCTGGGCGGGGCCGCTGCCGGTCGCGCCGGCCGCCGGGCTGTGGCTGGGCGTTCACGCGGCGGCGGCCGCGGCGCTGCTGGTCGCGCTGTGCCTCCCGCCCGTCGCCAATTCGCGCTAAAACCACCCGCTCCCCATGTCCGACCTCCCCAAGAGCTACGAGCCCGCCGACATCGAGCCCCGCTGGTACGCCGAATGGATGGCCCGCGGCTATTTCCACGCCGACGCCGCCGCCCCCAAGGCCCCATTCGCGATGGTCATCCCGCCCCCCAACGTCACCGGTTCGCTGCACATGGGGCACGCGCTGGGCGACACCATCGAGGACCTCTTCACGCGCTGGCGCCGCATGGCGGCCTACAACGCGATGTGGTTGCCCGGCTCGGACCACGCCGGCATCGCGACCCAGATGGTGGTCGAGCGCGAGCTGCGCGCCAAGGAGAAGAAGAGCCGCCACGACATCGGCCGCGAGGCGTTCGTCGAGCGGGTCTGGCAGTGGCGGCGCGAGACCGGCGACCGCATCTTCGCGCAGCTCAAGAAGCTGGGCTGCTCGCTGGACTGGGACCGCGCCACCTTCACGATGGACCCGCCGTACTCGGCCGCGGTGGTCGAGGCGTTCGTGCGCCTGTACGAGGAGGGGCTCATCTACCGGGCCCGCCGCCTCATCAACTGGTGCCCGAACGACCGCACGGCGCTGTCGGACCTCGAGGTCGACTACGACGAGGGGACGCAGGGCGAGCTCTACGAGTTCGCCTACCCGCTGGCCGACGGCTCGGGTGAGGTGGTGGTCGCCACCACCCGCCCCGAGACGATGCTGGGCGACACGGCGGTGGCGGTCCACCCGGACGACCCGCGCCACAGGGAAAAAATCGGCAAGCTGGTGCGCCACCCGATCGTGAACCGCCAGTTCCCGGTCATCGCCGACGCGATCCTGGTCGACCCCAAGTTCGGCACCGGCGCCGTGAAGGTGACGCCGGCCCACGACCCGAACGACTTCGAGGTGGGGCTGCGGCACAACCTCCCGATGATCTCGATCTTCGACGAGAAGGGGGTGGTGAACGCCGAGGGGGGGCCGTTCGCCTTCATGGACCGCTTCGCGGCGCGCAAGGCCGTGAAGGCCCGCCTGAAGGAGCTGGGGCTGGAGCGCGGCTCCAAGCCGCACGTGCACGCGGTGGGCCACTGCCAGCGCTGCGAGACGGTGGTCGAGCCGATGCTGTCGACCCAGTGGTTCGTGAAGATGGAGCCGCTGGCCAAGCCGGCCATCGAGGCGGTGGAGCAGGGGAAGACCAAGTTCGTCCCCGAGAGCTGGTCGAAGACGTTCTTCCACTGGATGCACAACATCCGCGACTGGTGCATCTCGCGGCAGCTCTGGTGGGGGCACCGCATCCCGGCCTGGTACTGCAAGTGCGGCGAGACGACCGTGGCGCGCACCGCGCCCGGCGCCTGCGGCAAGTGCGGCGCCACCGAGCTGAAGCAGGACGACGACGTCCTGGACACCTGGTTCTCGTCCTGGCTCTGGCCGTTCGCCACGCTGGGCTGGCCCAACGAGACGCGCGAGCTGAAGACCTTCTACCCGACGACCATGCTCGACACCGGGTACGACATCCTCTTCTTCTGGGTGGCCCGCATGCTGATGGCGGGGCTGCACTTCATGAAGAAGGTGCCGTTCCGGACCGTTTACCTCCACACGATGGTGACGGACGAGAAGGGCGAGAAGATGTCGAAGGTGAAGGGGAACACCATCGACCCCGTCGAGGTCATCGACAAGCACGGGGCCGACGCGCTCCGCTTCGCCCTGGCCTGGCTGACCACCCACGCGGCCCAGGGCAAGAACATCAAGTTCTCGATGAGCAACGTCGAGGACGCGCGCCGCTTCGCCAACAAGATCTGGAACGCGGCGCGCTTCGCGCTGATGAACCTGCCCGGCTACGACGCCGACCGGTTCGCCGACCGGATCGCCGACGGTCCCGACCGCGCCGAGCTGGACCTGCCCGAGCGCTGGATCCTGTCACGCGTGCAGCGGGTCTCGGAAGAGGTCGACGGCGCGCTGGAGGAGTATCGGATCGCCGACGCGGCCCAGGCCGCGTACCACTTCATCTGGAACGAGCTGTGCGATTGGTACATCGAGCTGGCCAAGGCGGGCTTGGCCAAGGCCAGCGGCGACAGCGAGGCCGACCTGATCGCGCGCAGCAAGATCCAGGGGACGCTGGTGACGGCGCTCGAGACGGCGATGCGCCTCTTGCACCCGTTCATGCCGTTCATCACCGAGGAGATCTGGCAGAAGCTCCCCAAGCCGTCGGGGGCCCCCCAGAGCATCATGATCACCCTGTACCCGGTGCGCGACGTGCGCTTCCACGACGACGCGTCGGAGGCATCGATGGCGCTGGTCCAGAAGATCATCGTCGCCATCCGCAACATCCGGCAGGAGCGGAACATCCCGACGTCGACGCGGCTGCGCCTGGTGCTGGCGGTGGGCGACGACTACAAGAAGACCATCCTCGAGGGGTACCAGTCGATCATCGCCGAGCACGCCCGCTGCTCCGAGGTGCGGGTGCGCCGCTCGGGCGGCTCGGGCGAATACAACGTCGGTCAGACCGCGATGGCGATGGCCGGCGACGTCGAGGTGATCGTCCCGCTGGAGGGGCTGGTCGACACCGCCGGCGAGAAGGCCAAGCTGGAGAAACAGATCGAAAAGGCGGTGCGCGACCGCGACCACCTGCGCAAGAAGCTGAACGACCCGAACTTCACCGGCCGCGCGCCGGCCGAAGTGCTCGAGAAGGATCGGGCCCGCCTGGCCGAAGCGGAGGCGGCGATCGCCCGCCTCGAGCTGGCGCTGCAGCGTCTGGTCGGCGGCGCAAGCTAACCCGGCCCCGGCCCCAGCTTCGCTGGAGTCCGGCCCCAGCTTCGCTGGAGTCCGGGCCCCAGCTTCGCTGGAGTCCGGGCCCCTCTCGCGAAGCGGGAGGGGCCGGCACCGGAGGTGCCGGGGGAGGTCCGGATCCGATCCCTCGCCTACGGCTCGGCTGGCGACTCGGGCGGGGTGGCTGTGGGGGCCTGTTGCTGCTCGCCGGTCGTGTCGCTGCCGGTGGCGACGGCCTTCTTGTGCGACCGGGAGCCGTGCTTCTTGGCCGGCGCCGGCTTGGGGGGCGGCGCCGGGGCGGGCTGGGACTGATTGGGCATGGGGGTCGCGACCGCGGGTGGGGGAGGCGGCGTCTTGGGGAGCAGCGCCGGCAGGTAGCGCTTGCCCGCCCAGGCGCCCGCCGCGATGACCGCCAGCACCAGGCCGCCGATCAGAATGCCGCGGGTCCGCTCGCGGAACCGCCGGCGCGCCAGCCGGCCGCGCTCGGCCCGCATGACCCGCTCGAGCCGCGCCGCGCCCGAGCCGGAGGCGCGGGCCACGGGGATGGGGGCGGCCTCCTGCGGGGGCGTGGGGTCCACCTGCGTCGCCGTGGCGGTCCTGTGCCCCGACCCCGAGCCCGAGTTGCTGGCCGTCCGCCCGGAACCGGAGCTGCCCGACGTCCGCGAGCCCGTGTTGCCCGAGGTGGTGGCGGTGTTGGACCCGGTCGTCGCGATGGTGTGGCCGTCCTCGGCGTCGACCACCACCAGCGGGTCCTCGTCCGGCAGGAACAGCCCGTGCAGCAGCTTCGAGAGCTCGCGGCTGGAGTAGCGCGCCGCGATCAGCGTCCGCTCGAGATCGCTGGCCATGTCGGCCGCCGACTGGTAGCGGGCCTTGGCGTCGATCTCCAGCGCGCGCATCACGATCCGGTCCAGCTCGCGCGGGATGGCGGCGTTGATGGCGGACGGCGGCGCGATCGCCTGGGCCAGCATGGCCCGCATGCGGGCGATGTCGTTCTTGGCCTGGAACAGGCGCCGGCCGGTCAGCATCTCGTGGAACACCACCCCCAGCGCGAAGATGTCGGCGCGCGCGTCGAACGGGCGGACGTGAATCTGCTCGGGGGACAGGTAGCTGACCTTGCCCTTGATGAGGCCCTTCTTGGCCTCCTCCTCGGCGAACGACGCGGCCCGGGCGATCCCGAAGTCCAGGATCTTCACCGTCCCGGTGTAGGCCAGCATGATGTTGGTGGGCGAGATGT
>DATJWP010000004.1:0-10590 GCA_035578045.1 Polyangia bacterium
TGCACGAGGCCGGTCACTTCTTCGGCCTGTCCGAGCGCGAGCTGGAGGAGATGGGCCTGGGCTAAGCGCAATGCCGATCAGTTAATTTAAGGCGCCAGGACGCGCAGATCGGGCGCTCTCTGCGCCTCTCGCGCGAACGCGACGAATGCGGGGGAGGCCGCCGAGCCGCAGGACCTCTCCCCGACCCTCTCCATGCTTTCGCATGGAGAGGGGGAAGGAGCCCCTGCGTGAACGGGCGGGCGCTTGACCCGGTCGACCCGAAGATTGGGCCGCCTCAACTGAACGGCATTGGGCTAAGCGGCTTGACTTCGCCCCGATCGGTCAGCATGATGCGCGCCCGAACCGAGGAATCGAATTGGCGAATATCAAGTCATCTGAGAAGGCGAACCGCCAGCGGATCAAGCGGACTGCGCGCAACGTGGCGCAGACCACGACCATGCGCACGGCGATCAAGAAGCTGCGCGCGGCCATCGGCGCGAAGAACGTCAAGGTGCTTCAGCCGCTGCTGAAGAGCGCGGTGCAGGCGATCGACAAGGCGGAGTCGAAGGGGGTCATCAAGAAGGGGACCGCTTCGCGCCACGTCTCGCGCCTCACGCTGGCCGTTGGCCGCCTGACCGCCAAGTAGAAGTCGACGCAGAAGAAGCGGTCCCGGCCGAGCTCTCGGCCAGCGTCTGGACCAGGCGCGCCAGCCCGATCTCCGGGTCCAGCTTCGAGCTCTTGAGGTCGACGTCTGCCTGGAACAGGCGCTCGAACGCGTCGGCCAGCGCGGCGCGCGTCATGCGCTTGGCCGGCACCAGGATGTCATCCAGGAAGTAGGGGTTGATCCCCACGGCCGACGCGATGTCGCCGCGCGGCGCGCCCGACGCCGCCAGCTCTTTGGCCCGCCAGACCTGGCGCAGGTGGCGGGCCAGCATGTACTGGATCCGCAGGGCCGGCTCACGGTTGCGGAGCATGTTGGCCAGCAGCGCCAGCGCGCCTGCCACGTTGCCGGCGCCGATCGCCTTGGTCAGCTCGAAGATGCCGCGCTGGCGCGTCTCGGCGACCAGCGCCTCGACGTGCGCCGCCGAGATCGGCTCGCCGCCGGCGTAGAGCGCCAGCTGATCCAGCGCCTGCGCGATCCGTCCCAGGTCGGCGCCGGTGGCCGCCGCCAGCGCCTCCGCCGCGTCGGCGCCGATGGCGATCTTGCGGGCGCGCGCCTCGGTCCGGATCCAGCCGGGGACCTCGCGATCGCGCGGCGCCGCGAACACGTGCAGGTAGCCGCGCTTGCGCAGCGTCTGGAAGGCCTTGAAGCGCACGTCGACCTTCTCGGCGACCAGCAGCAGGCAGGTCGATGGGTTCGGGTCCTCGGCGTAGGTGGCCAGCGGCTCCAGGTCGGCGGCCTTCACCTCGTCGATCCCCTTGCCGACCACCAGGCGGCGGCGCGCCATCATGGGGAGCGTGCGGGCGGTCGCCAGGGCTGTTCCCAGTCCCTTCTCCTTCAGCTCGTAGACGTCCTGGTTGAACGCGGCGGCCGGGCCGGCTTCGGCCAGCACAGCGGCGCGAATGGCGGAGGCCGTCGCCTGGACCAGGTAGGCCTCTCCGGACAGGCAGTAGATGGGATCGATCTCGCCGCGGGCCAGCGCGCCCGCGATGTCCGGCTGTTGCTGCGGCGGAGCCACGCTTCGTTGTACTACACTGCCGCGCCGGAACATGCCGGCGATTTCAGGGCCACTGCTCCGGTGGTACGACCGCGAGAAGCGCGACCTTCCCTGGCGGCGCCAGACGTCCGCCTATCGGACGCTGGTCTCCGAGCTGATGGCCCAGCAGACGACGCTGGCCGTCGTGGTGCCGTACTTCGAACGGTTCATGACCCGGTTCCCGACGCTGGAGGCGCTGGCAGGCGCCGGCCAGGACCAGGTGATGGCGCTCTGGTCGGGGCTGGGGTACTACGCGCGGGCGCGCAACCTCCACCGCGCCGCCGCGGCGGCGGTGGCCGAGCACGGCGGCCGGTTGCCGGAAACCGAAGAGGCGCTCCGGCGCTTGCCCGGGGTGGGTCCCTACACCGCGGCGGCTGTCGCGTCGATCGCGTTCGGCGAGCGCACCTTCGCCCTGGACGGCAACGGCGCCCGGGTGATGGCCCGCCTCCACGGCGTCGAGGATCCGATCGATCGGCCGGCCACGCGGGCGCGGCTGCGCGAGCTGGGGACGGCGGAGGTGCCGGAGCAGCGCCCGGGCGACTTCACCCAGGCGGTGATGGAGCTGGGCGCGCTGGTCTGCACGCCGCGCAACCCGCGCTGCGACGTCTGTCCGCTGGCCGGGGCCTGCGCGGCGCGCGCGCGCGGCCTGACGGACGCGATCCCGCTTCGATCGCCCAGGGCCGCCCGACCGGTGGTGCGGCTCGCCTGCGCCTGCGTGACGGACGGCGCGCGCGTGTTGCTGGTCAAGCGGGCGGGCGGGCTGCTGGAAGGCACCTGGGCCTTGCCCGAGCGACAGGTCCCCTCGGCCCAAGGACCGGCCGCGGCCCGGGGCATGGCCGCCGAGCTGGGGCTGCGGGCCGCCGCGGTCGATCGCCGCGGCGTCGTGCGCCAGATCTTCACCCATCGCGACGTGCGCGCCACCGTCTTCCGCGTGCAGGTGACCGACGCCGGGCGGCCGGCGGGCGCGCGCTGGGTTTCGCCCGCGCGGTTGCAGGACGTCGGTCTCTCGAGCTTCACCCGCAAGACCATCGCGGTGGGCTTCGCCGCCGCCCCTCGTCAAAAACGGGACAAAGCGGCCCCACGGCCGTAGAAGGAGGGGTGGTGAGGCTCGTGTACGCGTTGGTGTTGCTCTCGGCAGCGTGTGCCGCGGCGCAGACGGCCCCGGCGCTGCCGGGGACCTACGGCGCCGGCGAGCCGCTGCCGCCGCCCCTCGCCCCCGCGCCCGGCGCGCCCGGCGCGCCCGCGGCGCCCGTCCAGCCGGCCGCCGCGGCAGGACCGGCGGACCCGGGAGGCGATGCGGACTTCGCCGACGCCAAGTCGCGCTTCGAGAGCGGCGCCGATCCGGCGGCGGCGCGCGCGACGCTGGAGGCGTTCGTCGACCACCACCCGCAGCACCCGGCGCGCCCGGCGGCCGAGCTGATGCTCGCGCGGCTGGCCCTGCTGCGCGGTGACGCGGCCACGGCCGGTCCGCTGCTGGAGCCGCTGACCTCGACGCCGCCGGAGGCGGGCGTCGCCTCCAGCGCCCGGTACTACCTGGGCCTGGCCGAGACCCGCCTGGGGCACTTCGCCCGCGCGCGCGAGCTGCTGCTGCCGTTCCTGCCGCCGGCGGGAGCGGCCGGCCCCGGCGACGAGGCCCTGGTCGAGCTGCGCGGCGCGCTGGCGCTGGCGACGGCCGGCGCCGGCGACGCGCCGGCCGCCATCGAGCTGTGGGACGCGTTCGCGCGCGGCGGGCGGGACGCGGAGAAGGCGTACGCGCGCGCGAAGGTCACCGAGCTGGCGGGCGGCCTGTCGGCCGACGCGGCCCTGCAGGCGTTTCGTTCGGCGCCCGACAAGGGGCTGGCCCGCGCGCTGCTGGGTCCGGCGGCCGCGGCGACGCTGCGCGCGCGCGGCGACAGCTCGGGCGCGTCGGAGATCGAGGCCGAATCGCTGTCGGCCCGGCGATCGGCGGGCATCGAGATGCCGGCCGATCGCGGCGGGTCGTCGGGCGATCCGTCGCGGGTCGGGCTCGAGCTGGCGCTCTCGGGGAAGTTCCAGCCCGTCGGCGAGGCGGCGCTGCGGGCGGCCATGCTGGCGACCGGTGCGCCCGGGGCGTCCAACCTGCACCTGTTCGTTCGCGACTCGGGCGGCGACGTCGAGCGAGCGGCGCGCGGCATCGGCGATCTGGCGCGCGAGCAGGCGGTGATCGGGATCGTGGCGGCGGTGAACCCGCGCCTGTTCCAGGGCGAGGCGGGAGCGGCGGCGCTGGCGCCGGCCGCCGACGAGGGGGTCCCGACGCTGACCCTGGAAGACACGGCCCCCGGCGCGGGCTCCGCGTCGTTCCAGCTGGTTCACCCGGCCAGCGGGCGCGCGGCGGCGCTGGCGCAGGCCGCGCTGAAGCTGGGCGCCCGCGACTTCGCCCTGATCGGGCCGGATACGGCGGCCGGCACGGCGCTGCGGCGCGCCTTCAAGAGCGCGCTGGTCGCCGGTGGCGGGCGGGTCGGCGCCGACGTCAGCTACCCGCCCGGCTCGACGTCGTTCGGTGCGCAGGTCGCGGCGATCAAGAAGGCCCAGCCTCAGGTGGTCTTCGTGGCCGATGGCAGCGATCGCCTCGAGCTGATCGCCCCGGCGCTGGCCGCCGCCGATCTCTGGTCGGCGCCCTGGGGCGCGCCCCGCCCTGCGGGCGCGCCGGGCAGGCCCAAGCCGCGCAACGTGCTGCTGCTCTCGACGGCGGCTGATCTGTCGCCCCGGCTTCTGCAGAGCGCCGGGCGGTACGTGCAGGGGGCGCTGCTGGCGCCCGGGTTCTACGCGGGCGCCGACGATCCGCGGGCGGCGGCGTTCGTCCAGGCCTACCGGACGACCTACGGTCAGGACCCGCACGTGACCGAGGCCTACGCCTACGACGGGGTCAACGCGATCCGGACGGCGGTGGCGGGCGGGGCGCGGACGCGGGGCGAGCTGGCGCGCGCGCTGTCCAGCGGCAGCTTCGAGGGGCTGACCGGCGCGCTGCGCTTCGGGCCCGATCATGGCCGCGCCGATCCGCCGCGGCTCTACGTGGTGCAGGGCGACGACATCAAGCTGGTTCCCTGACGCAGGGGACGGCGATCCAGCGCGCCCGGCCCCCGTAGCCCGCGTCCTCCTGGCGCGAAACCATGCCCGGGATGCCCAGGCGGCAGGCCTCGCGGTGGAAGTCGGCGCCGGAGCCGCCGATGTGGTCAAGGAAGCGCAAGCAGGTCTTCTCGCCGACGCGGGCGATGAGACGGGCCAGCAGCTCCTTGCGCCGGGCCAGCGGGACGGCGCGCAGGTCGTGGCCGTCGAGATAGGGCAGGTCGAACAGATAGTAGGCCAGGGTGGCCTTGCCCCGGCCGGCCAGCGCGCCGGTCAGCGCGTCGGGGTCGGCGTGTCCGTCGGCGCGCACGGCCGTCAGCACGCCGTCGACGATCAACCCTTGCGCGGGCAGCAGCTGGACGTCCGCGGCCACGCGCTTGCGCCGTGCCGCCGCGCCCTTGGCCAGCGGCGCGCCCGTGGCGCCGAGCAGCGTGACCTCGCCGCCCTGCACCTGAGCCAGCAGCCGCTCGCCCGGGATCTCCATCTCGTGCAGCCAGCCAGCGCCGGTGGGCGGCGCCGCGCGTTTGGCCGCTGCCGGGGGACGCAGCGTGGCGGGCGCCGGGGCCGGGCGTGCCCCCTCGACCTGGTCCAGGTCGATCTGCGCGCGGTTCGAGTGCCAGACGTGGTCGCGGTCGGCGGCGATCTCCTCCAGCGTTCGCTGGGTGGTGACGCTCTCCGGGCGGTCGTCGGTGATGATCCCCTGCGCCTCGCCGCGCGTCTCGGCGTCCTTCTCCTTGATCAGCAGCCAGGCCCGGTCGTCACTCCCGTATTGCCCGCCCCGCGGCCCGCGCCCCTTGATCTTCACCAGCGCGAACCCGCCGTGCAGCTTCTCTCCCTTCAAGATGAACTTGAGGTTTCCGGCGGCGAGCTCCTTGTGGGGATCGCCTTGCGGCTCCCAGGTTCCCCGATCCCATAGCAGCACCGTCCCGCCGCCGTACTGGCCCTTGGGGATGATCCCCTCGAACTCGGCGTAGGCGATCGGGTGGTCCTCGGTCATCATGGCCAGGCGTTTCACCTTGGGGTCCAGCGTCGGTCCTTTCGGCACCGACCAGCTCTTCAGGACCCCTTCCAGCTCCAGGCGGAAATCGTAGTGGAGGCGGGTGGCGGCGTGCTTCTGCACCACGAAGATCCGTTCGGCCCGCGGGTGTTTGGGGGCCTCGCCGGGGGGCTCGCGGGTGATCCCGAAGTTTCGCTTTCGGTTGTATTCGGCGAGCCCCATGCCGCTATGTTAAACACCCTCCCCATGCGGATGTCCCAGACCCTCATCCCGACCCTCAAGGAAGCCCCCTCGGAGGCGGAGGTCCCCTCGCACATCTTCATGGTGCGCGGCGGCTACCTGCGAAAGGTGGCGGCCGGCATCTACTCGTTCCTGCCGCTCGGCTGGCGGGTGGTGACCAAGGTCGAGAAGATCATCCGCGAAGAGCTGAACGCGGCCGGCTGCTCCGAGGTGTTCTTGCCGGCGGTCATCCCCGCCGAGCTGTGGCAGGAGTCGGGACGCTGGGACCGGTACGGCGACCAGCTGCTGCGCTTCAAGGACCGCAAGGGCGGCGACTTCGTGATCGGCCCGACCCACGAAGAGGTCATCTGCGCGCTGGTCCGCTCGGACGTGCGGAGCTGGCGCCAGCTGCCGCTGAACCTGTATCAGATCCAGACCAAGTTCCGCGACGAGCTGCGGCCGCGCGCCGGCCTGATGCGCGGGCGCGAGTTCATCATGAAGGACGGCTACTCGTTCCACGTCGACGAGGCCGACACGCAGCGCGAGTACAAGAAGATGTACGACACCTACTCGCGCATCTTCACCCGCTGCGGGCTGAAGTTCCGGGCGGTCGAGGCCGACACCGGCAACATCGGCGGCTCTGCGTCGCACGAGTTCCAGGTGCTCACCGAGACCGGCGAGGACGCGCTGGTCGCCTGCGACAACTGTGACTACGCCGCCAACGTCGAGCAGGCGGTGGCGCGCGCTCCGGAGGGCAAGCCCAGCCCGTCGCAGCCCGTCGCCAAGGTCTCGACGCCCGGCAAGCAGAGCATCGCGGACGTGTCGGCATTCTTGAAGGTGTCGCCGCAGACGCTGGTCAAGACGCTGATCTACGTCGCCGACGGCAAGTCGGTGGCCGTCCTGGTGCGCGGCGACCGCGAGGTCAACGAGATCAAGCTGCAGAAGGCGCTGGGGGCCGCGGCGCTGGCGCTGGCCGGCGACGCCGCGGTCACCGAGGCGACCGGCGCGCCCGTCGGGTTCGCCGGGCCGGTCGGGCTGAAGGTGCCGATCTACGCCGACCTCGAGGTCGCGGTGATGTCCGACTTCGTCGTGGGCGCCAACGCGGGGGACCTGCACCTGACCGGCGTCAACGTGGGCCGCGACTTCACGCCGACGGCCGTCATCGACGTCCGGACCGCGGCGGCCGGCGACGCCTGCGCCCGCTGCGCGACCGGCCACCTGGCGGCCTACAAGGGTGTCGAGGTCGGGCAGGTCTTCTTCCTGGGGACGAAGTACTCGGTGCCGATGGGCGTGACCTTCCTGGACGTCGACGGGCAGGAGAAGCCGGCCGTGATGGGGACGTACGGCATCGGCGTCACCCGCATCGTGGCCGCCGCCATCGAGCAGAACCACGACAAGGACGGGATCATCTGGCCGGTGCCGCTGGCGCCCTTCGAGGTGGCGGTGCTGGAGCTGCAGCAGGACGACGACAAGGTGATCCAGACCGCCAAGCGCCTGTACGAGGAGCTCTCGGCCGCCGGGATCGAGGTGCTCTACGACGATCGCGACGAGCGGGCCGGTGTGAAGTTCAAGGACGCCGACCTGATCGGTGTGCCGTTCCGGCTGGCGGTCGGCAAGAAGGGCGTGGCCGAGGGGGTCGTGGAGCTGAAGCTGCGAAAGGGGGCCGAGGTGAGGAAGCTGAAGATCGACGAGGCGGTGGCCATCGTGGCGGCCGAGGTCAAGGCGGAGCGGCGCTGATGGGCTCCCTCAGGGCGCGCGAGCGGGTCATCGTGGCGCTGGACGTGCCGGATCACGGCGCGCTGGCGTCGCTGCTGGATCGGCTGGACGGGCGGCCGGCTTTCTACAAGGTCGGACTCGAGCTGTTCATCGCCGAGGGGGAGCGAGCCATCGAGCTGGTTCGCGCGCGCGGCGGGCGCGTGTTCCTGGACCTGAAGCTGCACGACATCCCCGAGACGGTGGCTCGCGCGGTGGCGTCGGCGGCCCGCGTGGAGGCCGAGTTGCTGACGGTGCACACGTCGGGCGGCTACGAGATGATGTCGCGCGCGGCCGAGGCCAGCCGCGGGCGGGTGAAGCTGCTGGGCGTGACGGTGCTGACCAGCCTGGCCGAGGACGACCTGCGCGCCGAGGGGATCGGCCAGACCATCCCCGAGATGGTGAAGGCGCGCGCCCGGATCGCGGCGCGCGCCGGGCTGGCGGGGCTGGTCTGCTCGCCGCACGAGATCGGCGCGGCGCGCGCCGCCGCGCCGGGGCTGCTGACGGTGATTCCCGGGATCCGCCCGGGCGGCGCCCAGGCCGGCGACGATCAGAAGCGGGTCGCCAGCGCGACGCACGCGGTGCGCGACGGCGCCGACTACCTGGTCGTCGGACGCCCGGTGCGCGACGCGGCCGACCCGGCCGCCGCGTTCGAGGCGCTGGTCGCGGAAGTCGCAGCGGCAGGGTGAGCGATCTAGATGGGAACCCTGGGAGGGCTCCCAAACCCTCTGGCCGAGTCGTCTTCGGCGTCCGCCCGGTCGATGAGCTGGTGCGGGCGCGCCCGCGCGCGGTCAGCGTCGTCTACATCGCCGACGGCACGCGTTCGCCCGAGCTGGAGCGGGTGGTCCAGGCCGCCAAGGAGCGCGGCGTCTCGGTCGAGTTCCGCCCGCGGCAGATGGTGGCCGAGCTGGCCGGGGCCGGCGTGCACCAGGGGATCGTCGCGATCACCGGGGAGTTCCAGTACGTCGACATCGGCGAGATCCTCGACGCGGCGACGGCGGCGGGCGAGCCCCCGCTGGTCGTGCTGCTGGACGGCATCACCGATCCGCACAACCTGGGCGCGATCGTCCGCAGCGCGGAGGTGCTGGGGGCGCACGGCGTCGTGATCCCGGCGCGCGGCGCGGCCCACGTGACGATGGGCGCCGTCAAGGCTTCGGCCGGGGCCACCGAGCGGGTCCGCATCTCCGAGGTCAACAACCTGCTCCGGGCCATCGACGCGCTCCGCGAACGGGGCGTGATGGTCCTGGGCGCAGGCGCGGGGAGCGGCGATCGCCTGGACCGCCTGGACCTGCGGGGACCGACCGCGCTGGTGGTGGGCGCAGAGGGCAAGGGGATGCGCGAGGCCGTGGCCCGTCGCTGCGACGGGCTGTTCCACATCCCGCAGCGCGGCGCGGTGTCGTCGCTCAACGCGTCGGTGGCCGCGGCCATCGCGCTATACGAAGCGGCACGGCAGCGGCAAACTACCGAGCAGTGACTCCAGCCGGGATCGCGCGAGATACCTGCCCGTTCTGTGGCGAACGGGCCGGCGTGCCCTGGTGGAACGCCCTTCCTGTCCGGGTCGAGTGCCGGGCTTGCGGCCGGACGTGCAGCGTCTGGCGAGGGGCGAGCGGCGTCGGGGCGTTCGTCGGCCTTCTGGCGGGCGCGGGTTGTGCGGCCGGGCTCCTGCCCCACCTGGGAGCCGCGCTGACGCTCCTTGGCGCGACGCTGGCCGGCACGCTGGGCATGTCGGCGGTGACGCGGCTCTTCCTGCGCCTCGAACCGCCCGAATTCGGCGACCGGGGCGGACCTTCCTGACGAGGTCGTCGATCAGTTGATCATCTGATATCGTCCGCCGCCCGGAGGTTCACCCCGCAACATGGCTTCGAGTAACCGCATCCCTGTCGCTGTCGTTGGCGCGACCGGCCTGGCCGGACAGCAGTTCCTGGCGTCGCTGGCCGATCACCCCCTGTTCGAGATCCGCAAGCTGGCCGCGTCCAGCCGCTCGGCCGGCAAGAAGCTGGCCGACGCGCTGAAGGACGACAAGGGCGCTTCGAAGTGGCACTGCTCGGAGCCGATGTCGGCCGAGCACGCCGGCATCGTGGTCGAGGATTCCGCCGCGATGACCACCGACGGCGTCCGGCTGGTGTTCTCGGCCGTCGAGGCCGACGTCGCGCGGGAGCTGGAGCCGCGCTGCGCCGCCAACGTGCCGGTCATCTCGACCGCCAGCGCGTTCCGCTACGAGCCGGACGTTCCGGTGTTTCTGCCGGGCGTGAACTGGGACCACGCCGGGCTGATCGACGTGCAGCGCAAGAAGCGCGGCTGGAAGGGCTTCGTCACGCCCGGCCCGAACTGCACCACGGTCGGCCTGGCGATGACGCTGAAGCCCCTGGATGACGCGTTCGGCGTGTCACGCGTGATCATGACGTCGATGCAGGCGCTGTCGGGCGCCGGCCGCTCGCCCGGCGTCTCGGCGTTGGACATCCTCGACAACATCATCCCCTACATCCCGAAGGAGGAGGAGAAGGTCGAGAAGGAGACGATGAAGATCCTGGGCAAGCTGTCCGGCGATCAGATCGCGCCCGCGCCGGTGGCCGTCTCGTGCACCTGCACGCGCGTCAATGTGATGGAAGGGCACACCGAGTCGGTCTTCGTCGAGCTGAAGGGCAAGGCCGACCTGGATCGCGTCAAGGCCGTCTGGCGCGAGTTCGGCGCCGAGACCGCGGCGCTGAAGCTGCCGTCGGCCCCCAAGCACCTGATCAGCGTCAGCGACGACCCCTTCCGGCCCCAGGTCCGCCTGGACCGCGACGCCGAGGGCGGCATGTCGACGGTGGTCGGCCGCCTGCGCACCGACCCGGTGCTGGCCAACGGCATCAAGTACCTGCT
>DATJWP010000005.1:0-62142 GCA_035578045.1 Polyangia bacterium
GCTGCCTGCGAAGGGGGACGCAAGCTGCGCGGGCATGCCGTGGTCGCGCGTCGCAAGCTCGGCGAGCTTCACGAGACGATGACAAAGCTGGTGCCGCAGATTCGGTACTGGCTGCGCACCGGCTACGTGGCCGCGGGCAAGATCATCAACCTGCACATCCCCCAGCTTTACTCGGTCGTGCGCGGCAAGGCCGGCAAGGCGGTCGAGTTCGGGCTGTCGTGGGGGGTCACGCGACTTGGTGGCGGCTTCGTGCTCGCGACGATGGCCAGCTCCAAGACCGATTTCACCGACTCGACGTTCGCTGTGCAAGCTGCGTGTTCGCGACGTGGGACTGGCCCCCCGGGGACGTACGCCCTGGTCGGTCAAGGGCAAGATCAAGGACCGACTCATCAAGGAGCGGGCGCTGGTCGAGGGTTCCATCGGCACCATCAAGTGCCCCAAGTACGGCTTCAACAAACCGGCGGCACGATCAGCCGCGATGATGGGCGTGTGCGGCCAGCGCGCCGTTCTTGGCCTGAACCTCACGAAGCTTGTTCGCGGGGTCGCGAAGCGAAACGGAATCAGGCTGGCGGCCTGAACTGGATGCCTACGACGATCCCGTCGCCGACCCCTCTCCCTAACCCTCTCCCCGCTTCGCGGGGCGAGGGGACCGGAAGGCCGCCGTTACCCATGCGAATTTCCCGACACGCTGTAGCTAGCGCCCGCGGGTCCGGATCGTGACGGCGCGGCCGTGGCCGTGCAGCTCCTCGACGGCGGTCAGGCGCTCGATGTCGGCGGCCTGGGCGGCCAGGGCCTCGGCGCTGTACTCGATGACCGAGGTGCGCTTGACGAAGTCGGCCACCCCCAGCGGGGAGGCGAAGCGGGCGTTGCCGTTGGTCGGCAGCACGTGGCTGGGGCCGGCGATGTAGTCACCGACGGGCTCGGGGGTGTAGGCGCCCAGGAACAGGGCGCCGGCCGTCGTTACCCGTTCGGCCAGGGCGCGCGCGTTGCGCACCGCCAGCTCGGCGTGCTCGGGGGCCAGCCGGTTCATCGCGTCGACCAGCTCTTCGTCGCTGTCGACCACGAAGATCGCGCCCTGGTCCGCCACCGAGCGCTCCGCGATCCTGCGCCGCGGCAGCTCGGCCAGCTGCCGCTCGACCTCGGCGGCCACGCGACGGGCGAACGCGGCGCCGCGCGCCAGCAGGATCGGCACCGCCACCTCGTCGTGCTCGGCTTGCGCCAGCAGGTCGGCCGCGATCCAGGCGGGGTCGATGCTGTCGTCGGCGCCGATCACCACCTCCGTCGGGCCGGCGATCGAATCGATGCCGACGTCGCCGAACACCAGGCGCTTGGCGGCGGCCACGTAGCCGTTGCCCGGGCCGACGATCTTGTCGACGCGCGGGACGCTCTCGGTGCCGTAGGCCAGCGCCGCGATGGCCTGGGCGCCGCCGATGGTGAACACGCGGTCGACGCCGGCCAGGCGGGCCGCCGCCATCGTCTCGGGCGAGGGGCCGGGGGTGACCATCACGATCTCGCGCACGCCGGCCGCGCGCGCGGGCACGGCGGTCATGACGACGGTCGAGGGGTACAGGGCCTTGCCGCCCGGCACGTAGATGCCCACGCGATCGAGCGGCGTGACGCGCGAGCCGACCCGGATGCCCGCCTCGGAGATCTCGAACGAGCTGTAGCGCTCGCGGTCGTGGAAGGCGCGCACGCGGCGAACGGCGTGCTCCAGCGCGGCGCGAACCTCCGGCTTCACCCGGCCGGCCAGCTCGTCCCAGGCAGCGGCCGACAGCTCCAGCGCGCCCAGCTCGCGCTTGTCGAAGCGGAGCGTCAGCGCCCGCAACGCGGCGTCGCCGCCCGCGCGGACCTCGGCGATCACGGCGCGCGCGGCCGTCTCGAACTCGGGCGGCAGCGTGGCATTGCGGTCGCAGAGCGCGGCCAGTCGGCGGTCGAACTCGGCGTCACCCTTCTCGTAGACCGGTAGCATCGCGGCCGGCCAGCATAGCAGGGCCGGCCGGACGTCTACAGACCGTACTTCTTGAGCTTTTCGTACAGCGTCGAGGGGGCGATCCCCAGCGTCCGGGCGGCCTGCACCTTGTTGCCGCGCACCGCGATCAGCGTCTGGCGAATGGCGGCGCGTTCCAGCTGGCCCAGCGGGTGCCCGCCCAGCGGCAGGCGATCCAGCACGGCCTCGTCGGAGGGGGCGTCGATGAAGCGGAGGTGCCGGGGCTCCAGCGCTCCCGAGCCGGGATCGACGAACGCCAGGGCACAGGCGAGGACGTTCTTGAGCTCGCGCACGTTGCCGGGCCAGCCGTGCGCGCGCAGCGAAGAGTACGCGGTCTCGGTGAGCACGACGTCGCCGCGGCCCAGGTCCTGGAGCAGGCGCGGGCCCAGGATCAGCAGGTCGTCCAGACGCTCGCGCAGCGGCGGGAGGCGGACGATCGCCGCCGCCAGGCGGAAGTACAGATCCTGGCGGAACTGCTTGGCGGCCACCAGGGCGCCCAGGTCGCGGTTCGTGGCCGCCACGATGCGCACGTCGACCCGGTGGTCCTTCGTGCCGCCGACCCGCCGAACTGACCGATTATCGAGCACCCGCAGCAGGCGCGGCTGCAGCTCCAGCGGCAGCTCGCCGATCTCGTCCAGGAAAAGAGTGCCTCCGCGGGCCCGCTCGAACGCGCCCGGATGCTCGGCGTGCGCGCCGGTGAACGCGCCGCGCTCATGGCCGAACAGCTCGCTCTCGACCAGGTTGGGGGGAACGGCCCCACAGTCAAAAACGACGAACGGTTTGTCCGCGCGATGGCTCGTTTCGTGAATGAGATGAGAGAAGACGTCCTTGCCCGTTCCGGTTTCGCCGGTCAGGGTCACGGTCACGTCGGTGGGCGCCAGACGGGCGACCACCCCGTAAATGTCGTGCATTGCACGAGAAACTGCGAAATTTTGGCCGAGGCTCCGAACCGCCGCCGACACGGGACCCGATGACGGCCCAGGTGAAATCGGCCGTACGGGACGAAGCAAAGCCCTCATGGTGGTGCTGGCAAGCTCCATGTGAATCGCCGCTCCCAGTGAGAGTTGTTGGGCTCCGGGTTGAACAACGGACGACTTATACCGGAACGGTTCATCGGCCCATGTGACGATTCGGACGCTAATGTGTTTCACCGCCCACGAAACTGTTGGTCGCTGATTTCCGGTGAGCCAAAACGCGTCTCTGGTTTTCGGTGACCGGTTTCCGGTGACCGATTTCCAGGGCGGGCCACAGCCCTACAGGAAGTAGTGCAGCTGGAAGAACAGCGTGTTCGCGGCGGCGCCGCCCGTCGGAAACTGCACCCGTTCCATGAGCTGCATCTCGCAGTGCGCGTACGGGAACCAGTTGATGAGCAGCGTGCCCGCGGTCCATGCGTCGTCGACCTGCACGTCGACCTGGTTGCGTTCGCCCAGCAACGTGATCATGACGCCCCTCACCGGAAACAGCGTGAATCCGAGCGCGCCCACCATCTGCGTTCGGTCGACACCGCCCAGGTCCGTGAATGATTGATTGACGGCGTCGACTTCGCCGAGCAGCAACGTGCGCAAAGGCTCGATCCAGACCTTGCCGACCAGACCGCCCATCAGCTTGGTCACGCCCGGCGACAGCGCCAGGCGCGTCTGTGCCGCGACCGCGATGGTGTCGTCGCGAAAGCGCGTCTCCAGATAGCCGGCGAAGCCCTTCTCGTCGCTGCCGATGTGCCGCACGAAGTCCGGCGCAAACAGCGTGAGGTGCAGCTCCTGATGTTCTTCGATGAAGCCGCCCGAGACGTTGTAGGTCTCTTCCAGCTCGTCGAAGCCCAGGTCGCGGTTGATGTAGAGGATGTGCTCCGCCATCCGCAGCCCGTAGGGTGCGTAGAACCTCCCGGCGCGCAGATAGGGCCCCAGCGCCTCGGGCTGCCACATGGCGTAGTGCTCGCGCGAGACCAGCTGCGACGTCGAGACGGGCTGGAAGTTCTGCTCGGGGATCAGCACGTCCGGGTTGCGAACCTGATCGCGGAAACCCAGAACTCCCAGGACGGAAAAGCCGAGCGGCAGCGCGATCCGGGCCGTCAGGTCAGCCTGCATCGGGAAGACGGCCACGGTGTTGCCGTTCAGGTCCTGAACGTCCTGGTCGACGAAGCCAGCTCGGAAATCACCGCCCAGCGCCAACCAGGTGGGGAGATCGACCGAGCCGTGCAGAAAGCCTCCATCGCCGCCGAAGGTCGACAGCTCGCCATCCTGGTCGCGCCCGTAGCTGTTGATCAGGCCTCCGCCCGCGGGTGCGTAATGGCACTGGTTGCAGCGCGCCGCCCCGGTCGAGAGCTGCCACTGGGGATAGGCCTGAGCCACTCGCTGGCCCGGCCCCAGCAGGGTCGCCAGCACCACGAGCAGCCCGCCCAGGGCGACGAGGGCGCGCGACCGAACGGGACCAACGACCTCGTCATATGAAGGGGCGGGCACGCGGCTCTCACTGTTGGTGTTTGATTTGGACGCTGCCGAAATCGAGGGTCGTGCTGGTCCACCCGTCGCACAGCACGCTCTTGACGTCCTGCGGACCGGCGGGCCAGCTGGACGAATCGAAGGTCACGGCGAACGATCCGGTTCGGTTCATCAGGAAGCCGAGCCCGTTGACCTCGATGATCCCGATCGCCGCGTCGTCGTCGGGATCGTCCAGGATGGCAGTGAAGGCGAGCTGGGCGCCGGCGGTCGCCGGGAAACCTTCCACCGAGATCGTGGGCGGCCGATTGCCGGCGGGCGGCGGCCCCTTGACCGGCTGCACCGCCCAGCGCTGGAGCGCGCCGACCTCCCAGTCGGGAAGCGCCGGGCTCGGCTGGGGCGGCATCTTGGGCCAGGCGTCGCCGCCCTGGGCGACCACGTCGGTGAAGATCTGGGGCGCGGCCAGCGGCGACCCGGCCAGGATCGGGTTGGTCCCAAGCGCCTGCGCGGCGTCGCCACAGGCGCTGACGTCGAAGAAGTCGAAGCGCTCACCCGAGCCAGTCTGCGGAGCGGTCCAGCCGTGGCAGCTGTTGCACTCGCCGCGGAAGATCGGCGCCACGTCGGCCCAGGCCGGGTGCTGCGGCTCGGAGCGCGTCGGGCCGCAGCCGAGGCCGCCGAGGAACGCCGTCGCCAGGACGTACGCGAATCGACGGTGGGAGCTCATGAGGTATCAACCCCCTCCGTCGCCTGCCGCGTCCAGGCGCTTCACGTCCGCGCCGGCGTCCCCGGGCACCTGCCCGGCGGGGTACTGGGCGCCGTTCAGGATCCAGCGCTCGACCAGCTCGATGTCCAGCTCGGGCAGCGGGCGATCGGGGGGCATCCGCGGGGCGTTGCGCGCGCGCAACATGTTGACCACCCGCGAGCCGGCCGGGTCATAGGGCGTCACCAGCGGGCGCTCTTGCTCCTCGCAGACGCGAGTCCCGTTCACGACCCCGCAGGGGGCGTCCAGCGGGGCCGCCGCGTCGGGTGGGAAGACGACCCAGACCCAGAGCCGGGTCAGGCTGTCGTAGCCGTTTTCAGGCGTCGAGAAGTCCAGGCCTGAGACGGCGGCGGCTGGATTGTGACAGCTGGTGGTGGCGCAGTTGGGCTGAAAGATCGCCGGCGAGAGGTACGCCCACTCCGCCGGCCGGTCGTCGAATTGCTTGCAGCCGGCCGAGCCCGCGAGCGCGATCGCGCCGACGAACGCCAGCCAATGCGCGTGGTTCACGAGTGGACCCACCCCAAGGCCGCGCGTATATCAGGCGGCCGGCCGGGCCTGTGTGACGACTCTGAAAACCCGCCCGACGCTGCGGCGTCACTGGCAGGGGCAACAGTAGATGGTGGCGCCCGGCGTGACGAACCCGACGGTGCATCCGTAGAACGGGTCCGCAGGCGTCGCGGCGGCGTCCGTGGGATGAGAGCCGCACGACAGGGCGAACTCGGTGGCCTTGCAGTAGTCCTGGCAGGTTCCGGTGCAACCAGGGCAGCTCGCCGGGTCGTCGGACGGGAAGGAAGACGAGTTGCCCCCCGAGGTCATGCACTGGACGTAGGCGCGCAGGGGGACGCACGTGCCGGTGTTGAGCGTCGAGGACCAGGTGCATTGAAAGGCGTCCGAAGGCGCCACGTCGGTTCGCATTGGCCCGTCCGTCATGAGCGGTCGATCGACCGGGTGCGACGCGTCGATGGGAGCAGCCCGATTCGACGTGTTGTCGCAGGCGAGCAGCCACGAGCACGAGAACACGAGCCAAAACCGGCGACCGAGCGGCATGTCTCCCCGAAGTGTGCCCATAGGTAACGAAACGTCCATCACGAGTCAATCTCGCCCGGCAATTCGATTTTCGAAGACCGATCGCCGAAAACCGATGCACGCGCTTCGCGAACCTGGCGCTTTCGCGGGGCAACCGGTGGTGCATATCTTGCTCTGCCCAGCTCAACGCCATGAGTGGTCGATCCTCGTGGGTTGCCGGCGCTCTGATGATCGCCGCGGGTGCGTTGGGGTGCGGGGACAACGAACCGCCCTACGGGCACGTGCTGGTGAGCGCGACCGTGGTGGATGGGTCGGGGTGCCCGGACATCCTGAGCGTGGTCGCCGCGCCCGCGCAGACCAGCGTGGGTGGCCAGATCGCCCTCAATGCGATCGCGCTGCCGGCCAGGGCCACCGAGACGCTGGCCTACGTCTGGGCCCCGGCGACCGGCATCAAGCCGGTCAGCTCGGCCAGCTCGGTCTACACGTGCGCGAAAGCCGGCAGGCAGACTCTCACGCTGACCATCACCGAGACGAACCGTTCCGGGTCGTGCGTGGTCGAAGAGACCCTGAACGTTCTGTGTCTGTGAGGATCAGACGGCGGGCTCACGGCGCGCGGCGATCCAGAGCCGTCCGATCAAGAACCCGATGCCGATCACGACGGCGGAGATCGCGAGAAACGAAAACCGCCCGACCTGCCGGCGGCGCATGGCTCGCGTTGCCGCTTCCATCCTGGCCAGCGAGTCCGCGCCCATCCCGACGCCGCGCGCGCTGTCGAGGAGGCTCTCGGCGGAGGCATGATCCCGCCTCTCGACGGCGAGCGCCCACTGGAGCGAGATGGTCTTGGGATCCTTCGGCGCTTTCTGGGCGAGCTCCGCGGTGCAGGCCTCGAGGGCAGGGACGTCTCTGTAGCGGAGGTCCACCTCGCAACGAAGGATCGTCGGGACGACGTCGTCTCGCTTCAGATCCGTCGCGAGGTGGTTGATGACGGCGTCCAGCTCTTTCCGCTCGCCGGCGGGAAGGGGATCCTTCTGCGCCAGGACCAGCTGCACGAAGCGGGTGTAGTCCTCCTCGGTCGAAGCGAGGCGCGAGATGGCGCTTCGACAGGCCTGGACCGCCAGCGGAAGGTCGCCGGCAGCCTCGAGCTCGACGCACATCTTCCGCGGTGGATACGCCATCGTCGGGCCCGTCTTGGCCAACGCTCCGTAATAGCGGGCTGCGGCGAGATGATCGCCTCTCTTGGACGCCGCCTCCGCCCGGGCTGCCAGGTCCTGGATCAGATAACCGAACTGCAGCGGCTGCTTCACTGCCTCGTCCGGTCCGGGGACGCTCGACTCCGGGTCCGCATCGTCGATGGGGAGCGCGCTCAGGTGGTCCTTTTTCGGGAGTGTCTTGATCTGCGCCGACGCCACGCCGCCACCGGCCGTGAGGAACAAGAGGACGGCGGCCAGCGAAGCAACCGCCGCGGCGCGCCTGCGCCGGGAGCGGGTGAGCCGCGTCCAGGCGGCGCTTACCAGGGTGACGCCCAGCCCGAGCACCAGGAGGAGCCGGAACGACTGAACGCCGATTGATGGGCGCTCGGCGGCCATCGCCAGCGCCTGTGTCAACGCCTCGTGATGCGGGGCAACCTGGCGGATATCCTCCACGCACGACGCGAGCAAATCGGCGCTGCCCAGTCGGCGGCCGATGTCGCAGCGGGAGAGATAGCCCCAGGGTTCCTGGCGCCCCTTGCGGACCGTTCCATCGCTCATCAGGGTCGCGAGCGCCAGATCGTCCAGCGACGGGTGCGCGGCCGGGGACATCAGGGAGGCGACCTCGTCCCGCATGTCTTCGGTCGTCCCGCCGAGGAAGGCGGCGTCGCACGGCTTTCGGCTGAAATACAGGGCGCCGGTGGACTCCTCACGCGCCAGCGCTTTCTTGCAGGCTTCGCGTGGCGCGGTCTGGCCTTCCCAGGTCGGAGCGGTGTGCCCGGGACGCGCGGTCGCGAGCATGATGACGATCGATGCCGCCAACGTCGTGAGAAGCGCGCCAAACCTTGCCGGTCGCATGAAGATCCGTCTTATAGAAAATGCCAGCCGTCCATCGTGTGACAGTTGCGAAAACAGCCTGCGACCTGGGCTGAGCGCCGGATGAAGTGTGATAGACAGCGCCCCCATGATTGGGGGGCGTTCGTCCACGCGACAGCTTTGGGCCGCCTTGTTGACGTGCGGCGCAATGGTGGGGGGCCTGGAGGCTTGTTCCGGCACGGACAACATGGCGCCGTCCACCCTGGGCGGGCCGGGAACCGTCGTCATGGTGAACCACGACGCAGGTCACTCGGACGGCGGCTCGCAGACGTCGACGGCAGGAGCCGGGGGACACGGAGGGAAGGGCGGGGTGGGAGGCGCGGCAGCCGGCTCGGGGGGAGCAGCAACTGGCTCAGGGGGAGCGGCGACCGGCTCGGGGGGAGCAGCAACTGGCTCAGGGGGAACCAGCGTCGGGAGCGGCGGATCCCACGCGACCGCCGGGGCCAATGGCGGGGGTGGTGTCGGCGGCGCCGCCGGAGGCGGTCCCGCGGACGACCCGTGCACAGCCTGTGAAAAAGCCCGCTGCAGCCATCCCAACCTGTCGCTGGACATCCCGAGCAACAGCTACATCCCCTACGGCACGCTGGCGGGCGCGATGGAGGTTTGCTTCACCGGGACCGGGTGGCCGTCCTCTGTCGCCGACCCCAAGGTCGCGTGCAGCAGCAACCCGACCGACACCGGCGCCACGGCGGTGAACGGACCCGCCGCCGGGACGGCCAAGACGACACTCTGCCAGGCCCTTCTCAAGTGCATCCACCAAACGAACTGTCTCGGGAACGACAACAACGAGCTGCAGTGCTATTGCGGCGAGGGTGTCAGCAACACCACCTGCTTGAACGAGGGATTCGTCCCGACCGGGGCTTGCAACGCTCAGGTCGCCGCCGCGCTCGAGTCGACAGACTTTTCTTTGAGCGGCCGCTTCTTCGATGACGCTTGCTTGGCCAACGGCGCCGCCTATTACATCCACGAACAGTGCGACGAGAATTGCTGCGAAGCGGAGTGCGGCCTTTCGGCGTCGGGGTACGAAGATCCGACCTTCTGCACCGCGGCCGCCACCGGTGGAACGTCCGGTTCGGGCGGGACGGTGGCCACGGGCGGCGTGATGGGGACGGGCGGGACGGTGGCCACGGGCGGCGTGATCGGGACGGGCGGTCAGGCGGGATCGGGTGGCGCCTCGGCAGGAGGGGCCGGGGGCGGTCTGGCGGGCTCGACCGGTTCAACCGGCGGCTCCTCCGTGTCCGGCGGCGCCTCGCAGAGCTGGACCTTCAACGTCAACACGGTCGGCTGGGCGCCCAGCACCGGAGCGATCGTCGGCTGGAACTCGACAGACATCGACGCCAGCTCGCAATCGGGCTCGCTCGATCTCCAGGTCGGGACAGACTCGACCACCTCGGCCCAGGTCCAGGCGGTGCATTGCGTCCCTGCCATCGCGGCCGCCTCCTACAAGCTGGACGCCGACATCCTGCTGAAAGCGGGGAGCACGAGCTATGCGGCGCTCTGGTTCTATGGCTCGACTGATTGCTCGGGATCGGCGCTGAGCGTTGCGTCCTCCACCCCGGCGTTCTCGACGACCCTGTGGGAGATGGTTCACGCCTCGGGGCTGGCACCGTCGAGCGCTGCATCGGTGGCGGTTCAGCTGACGATCATGAGATCGACGGCGCAGGCCGCCGCCGAGGCTCTGTTCGACGACGTGACGGTGACGGCGGAATGACGACAAACACCAGCTCGTGGCGGTGGTCCGGGGCGGGGCTCTGGATCGGGCTGGTGATCGCGGCCGGAGTCGGGTGCGGCCGACCGGGCGGCCCATATGCGTTCCCCGGGTCGCAGAGTGAATTCCCCATTCCGGACAGCGGCGTTGGTCTTCCACCGCCCACGATCGACGTGCAGGAGAGCCCGAAGTGCACGCCGGCCCAGTCGGCCAGCCCGCTGCCTGCCCGCACCACGATCGCCGGGGTGATGCAGACGGACTCACAACCGAGCGTCTACAGGACGTCGGATCTCTTCAACCTGTTCAACAGCGTGTGCGGCGGATGCCACGCCGGTGGTGCCAACGACGGCGGTTTCACGGTCACGGCCACCACGTTCCCCAGGGTCGTCACCAGGGCCGCGGGCGGGCTGGGGGACCAAGTCTATCAGCTCATCACCTCGGACGACACGTCGGGCAACCCCGCGACGTCGGTCATGCCTCCGTACGGCGTTCCCTACTCACAGCGCGCCTCCAGCGACGCCGTGGTCCAGCTGGCGACGCTCCTCGACACCTGGATGTCGCAGGGAAGCCCGTCGACGTCGTTCACGCTGGGGACCGACACGCCAACGACCAGCGCCGGGTACGCCATGTCCGCGGAGCTCGGCGCGCAGCTCACCAACATCGGGAGCTGCGTTCCCAACAAGGCCGCCATGGGCACCAGCCTCGACGCGATGTCTCGGCTGGACACCTTCTTCACGGCGGCCACCCAGCTTCCGTCGACGCTGGACCAGACCGATCTCATCTCCATGGACAGCGCGGTTCTGGCCAGCACCGGGGTGGTGTCCTACGTTCCGACCTACCCGCTGTGGAGCGACAACGCGGGCAAGATGCGCTACGTGCGCGTCCCGGTGGGCCAGTCGATCGTCTTCGACAAGAAGACGCAGTCGTTTTCGATCCCCCCCAACACCCGCTTTTACAAGACGTTCCTCAAGCAGGTGGTCGACGCCAACGGCATGACCACCTGGCGCAAGATCGAGACCCGCCTCATCGTGTCCCGTCCCGACACGACGAAGTCCGACGGAAGCGCGCAGCAGAACGCGCTGTTCGGGACTTACATCTGGAACGCGGACGAATCGCAGGCCAACCTCTCGAATCAACCGCTCCGCGACAGCAACCCCTTCGCCGATCAGATCTTCACGATCGTCACCGACGAGGTGAAGGACCAGGCCATCATCGCCACGAAGCCGGTCAACCTGCCGGCGGCCGAAGACGCGGCCGGGATTACGCGCCATTATGCGGTCCCCGGATCGCAGCGCTGCCTCCAGTGCCACATGGGCAGCCCAAGCGCCTCCTTCGTGCTGGGATTCACGCCGCTCCAGGTGGCGCGCCGGCCGAGCGGCGCGGGTGGCGTCTACGAGCCGGCCGCCGGCGACGAGCTGACCCAGGTCCAGCGGCTCATGGACTACGGGGTCATCACCGGCCTGACGTCGCCGCAGGACATCCTGCCCCTGGAGCTGGCCGAGGGATCGCGCCTGCCGCGCAACGTTCACGAGCTGAACGCGCAGGCGTACATGGTCGGCAACTGCGCCCACTGCCACAACCCCCGGGGCTACCCCTCGGTCCGCCAACCCGCGGTCTCCGACGTCCTGATCTTCCTTCCCGGGACCGGGGCGAACGAAGGCATCTTCCAGTTCCCGCTCGAAACGATGAGCCCCATCCGCATGCGGGGCCTGAATCAGACCGTCCCCATCCCCTATGTGACCCCGTCGCTCTACGACATGCCCAGCGACGACGCGCTGGGGAAGTTCTTCTGTCCCGACCCGACCGATCCGGCATGCATGCAGAACCGACAGTGGATCCTGGCGCCCTGGCGCAGCCTCATCTATCGGAACACGGACACCCCCTACGACTACTTCGACGACTACACGCCGTTCCCGCACATGCCGCTCAACACCTCGGGTTACGACTGCCGGGTGGCGGCTCTGATGGGCGACTGGATGGTGAGCATTCCGTCCAAGCTCAAGCACCCCGCCATGTCGGAGAGCGCTTTCCCCGATGGCAACGGTGGAAGCTTCGTGGGGACGAACGCCAACACGGATCCTCAGCCCTACCAGGAGGTCCTTCCGACCGACAGCGACTACGCGGCCGCGGTGGCGGCCGCTTCCACGCGTCTCCAGCAATATCACCTGCAGGGCCTTCGGTACGGCTGGTGCCCGAGCGAGTACACGACCGACATCGTCGATCCCGTGATCGCGCAGGAGGTGAACCTGAACCTTCCGGTCAGCAGCGACGTCAAGACCTACTACAGCTCGACGAACACCCAGGACATGATCATGCCGTCGCTGACGCCCGTCCGGCCGGACTACCTGGCGTTCGACGACACGAATCCTCCTGGCGATTGGCTGCCCAGGCGGCCGGATTGGGCGACCGCGCTGGTCAATCCGGACGTCCCGTCGATCATCCAGGCCGAACAGGCGGCGGCGGATCTGACGACGGACAGTCAGGTCGAGGATCTGACCAACGTCCTGACGGCCCTGGAGAACATCCAGATCACCAGCGACACGCGCGCGGCCCTCACGCAGAAGTATCCCTTCGGGCTGTGGGACACCAGCGCGCCGGGCTGTAACTTCTCCGGCGTCCCGACGTTTGGCAGCTACACCGGCACAGACCGTCCCCAGTGGATGAGCGTCGTTCAACCCCAGCCGGCAGCCAGCGCCCCCGTGTTCTCCCAGTCGACCGGCGCGGCGATCTTCAACACCGTCTGCTTCAACTGTCACGGCGTCAACGCGGATTCGAAGGGGCTGATGGCCGACGAGATCACCAACCTCACCGGCGGAGACGCCCGCGTCGCGGACTTCCGCGACGGGTTCCTGGGCCCGATTTCAGCGCCCGGCAGCTACCGGACCGAGGTGTTCGGCAGCGCCGCGGCGAGCCTGGGAATCGGGGTCGATGACCTCTCGGCCCGGTACATGGCCTGGATGGCTCTGGGCGGTACCAACAAGCACCTGCCGCAGGACGTCTTGAACACGGTCTCGCTGGCTCCCGTGCTGGGACAGGTTCGAGGTCACGTCGCGCTCACCGGGACCCCCGACATGCTCCGGCTGGGCCTCGATCTGTGCGAGGAGCTCGCCGAGTCGGATGACAACCAGACCTCGATCACCATGAGCAGCCTCGTCCCCAACGGGCGGATGGGCTGGAGCCAGTTCACCGGTTTGGTGGACGTCAACGGTGACGCCGAGATGTGGTTGCGGCTCTGCAACCTCGGCAACCCGCAATTCGTTCGCGTTCTCAACATGTTCGGCGGATGGACGACGACCAAGACCCCGGCCGGTCTGTACTCGAGCGGAAACAATCTGTACTGGGTCAAGGATCCAAACACCGGAACTGACTGGTACGGCGCCAACCCCGTGATGGATCAACTCGGGCAGGTCCATACGGGTGTGACGTCCGATAACTACTTCCCGCTCTGCGTCGCGATGCCGGCCAACCCGACCGAGCTGCAGATCGCGCAGCAGGCGCTCCAGTCGACGCCGGTGGCAGGCACGAACGCCGTGATTCCGTTCTGCCCGAGCGGGTTCGTGGCGCCGGCCCACCAGCTGCAGGTCGATACCAGTGCGTCCCCGGTGGATTACGTGGACGGCCGGAAGTGGGCCGCTCGCGGCGCCATCAACGCCGCCCTGGCGGTGTTCCTGTACCTGGATCAGATGGAGCGCGATCCGACGCAGCGGCAGCCGCTTTACACGCAATGCAACCTGCTGGGAGCGAATCAATGACGACCGAGCGAATCGATCGATGGCCAGTGCGACGCGTGCTGCCAGTCATGAGCGTCGTCATACTGCCGGCCGTCCTGTCGCTGCTGACGTTGCGTTACGCGCTTCCGTCCCGCCTGGCCGGAGCGAGCGGCGGGCTCACCGGCCTGATCGCCGGGCTGGCCGATCGGCATCCGCTGTTCGTCGGCATCCTGCTCTTTCTGGGGTTTTCCGAGGCGGCGCGCCACTGGGGGAATCGCTGGCGGAGCGGTTCGTTCGATTGGAAGCCGCGCGCGTTCGACCTTCGGCGCCTCGCCATCGGACTGGCCGCGGTCGTCGTCCTGGTCTTCGTGTCGCGTAGCTCGCTGGTGGGGATGTACCGGGTCGTGGGTCCATCCATGTTGCCGACGCTGGAGATCGGCGATCGGCTGGTGGTGAACCGCCTGGCCTACGGCCTGAGGCTTCCCTTGGCGAAGGGCTACCTGGGTAGAAAGCCGCCCAAGCGCGGCGACCTGGTGGTGTTTTCCGGGCAGGCCGCAGGCGGACACGATGAGCCCCGGACGATGGTCAAACGGGTGGTCGGGTTGCCCGGCGATCTGATCTCGTTCCGGGACGGCTTCCTTTTCATCAACGACTGGCAGGTCCCCTCCTGCGACGCGGGCCCCTACACCCAGGTGGACGGGCGGCTCACGGTTCGCGGGCGTCTCACCCTGGAGTATCTGGACGATCGGCCCTATCTGACCGTGCACAAGCCGCTGGAACGTCCCTTCTCGGGATACATGGTCAAGCCGAACGAGGTGTTCGTGATCGGCGACGATCGGGGGCTCAGCAGTGACTCTCGCGCCTGGGACGAGGGACGCGGAGCCGGGGTTCCGGTCGACGCGCTGGAGGGGCGGGTCTCGAGGGTCCTGTTCGGTGCGCGGCCGGACGGTCGGCTGGACTTCTCGCGGGTGCTCACGCCCGCGTTGGACCTGAAGGTCCGCATCCCCGGCATCGACACGCACGTCACCGACGAGCGGATCGCGAAATGCCTCAGCAAGGTGCCGGCCTCGACCTCGCCGCCCCCTGGCCTGGCGGCGCGCACCGCGACGAGCCACTAGACCGTGTCAGAGCGCGCGCGATCGGGATTGATGGGGAGTCGATACTTGGGGGGCGCCCGCTGTTGGTTCGCGTTGTTCTGTGTGTTGCCGCTGGCCGCGTGCGACAACACTTCCAACAGGCGCCCACCTTCCGACGCGGGGCCGGGGGCGGCCGATCACCCCGTCGTCAAGGATGCCTCGGGCGCGACCGACGCCGTCGTCGACGCGGGCGGGGGCTCGCAATGCAAGTGGCCCACGGCGCTGGATGACGGTGGCGTCGTGGGGTGTGTGCCGGCGCGGGCCTTCGTGACCTGCACGCTGCCCGGCAGCTCGGCGTCGTACCCGGCCTCCGACCCGATGGGGTGCCTCGATTGCTCGGGAACGTGCGACGACTCGTGCGCGCTCGGCGAGTTCGCGCTGTCGTGCAAGGCTCCTCTGTCGCTCGGCTCTTCGGCCCTCACCGGCGGCTGCCACCAGGCCTTCACCTTCGCCTCGGGCCCCGTCGTTTACTGCTGCCCCTGCCGATAGCGGCACTCGCCCGCAGGCGGCCGCCCCAAAAAAAAGGGCCCTTCCGCCCGAAGGCGGAAGGGCCCGATGGATCAGGCGAGCGAGCTCAGAACGTCTCGGTCGCCTCGGGAACGGCCACGCCGTGGGTGTCGACGAGGCCGCCGCACGCGTCGCTGTTGCCGGCGGCGCCGCAGCCGCCGAGCGCGGCGTTGCCCGACCCCTGAGTGTTCGCGGGCGGGGTCGAGGTGGAGTTGGTCTCCGGGTAGTCGATGCACTGGACGCCCGGCGGAGCCGGGACGAATCCGTTGTTCGACATCGCGCTGCTCATCGTGTCGCTGGTTCCGTAGCAGCGGGCCAGCTCCAGCTCGTGACCCTGGAGGTTGCTCCACCCGTAGATGGTGGCGAAGTAGAGCCGTCGAGACAGCGGGTACAGCGGCAGCGTCCCCGGCGCCGACATCAGGTTCTTGATGGCGAGATCCGGATCGGCATGGCCGACCGCCGCGATGGCGACCGAGCTCGGCGTGTAGGGCGTGGTGCCGTTGATCGACAGACCCTTCAGCGGCTGAGCCGTCGGACCCGTCGGGCTGACGCCGGGGAAGCCCTGCGCCGATTCGCGGCCCGCGTAGCCGACGCTGCACGGATCGGAGTCGACCAAGCAGCCGATCTGCGAGGTGTCGTCGTTCTCCTGGCAGATACCGGTCGTCCCGGTCTCGGAGCCGACGCCGGCCGCGTAGTTGGTGCCCGCAACCACCGAGTGAATCTTGTGGAAGCCGCCCTGCAGGATGCGGGGCGCCGGGCTCACCGTGGCGTCGACGCCGAACTGGTACGTGCCGGTGCGATAGGCGCTGGTGACCTGGCTCGAAGCCACCATGGTGTACAGGTTGTACCGGCGACCGTCGGGCTTGCCACCGGGGACGTCCGGGCACTTGTCCAGGTTCGTGGCGGTGCACCGCGGGTCGGGGGCGGAGTCCGAACCGGTGTAGGGCATCCAGCAGATGTTGCCGGCCACCGGCGGCAGGCCGTTCGGGCAGACGAACGTCGAGTACTTGCTCGCCTGGGTGGTCTTGAAGGCCGGGAACGGCGCGCAGGTGCCACCGCAGGTGGTCTGAGGATAGCGGTCGGTGGGGTGCACGCTGGCCGTGTCGGGAATGAGGATCGGGAGCACCACGCCCAGGTCACCACCGTTGTTGCCGCCGGTGGTCCCGAAGTTCATGAAGCCCTCGCAAACCTGGTCCACGCCCTTCGGGCAGACCGTCCGGACCGGATCGAGGTCCGAGAAGTCGGCCGAGCCGCCCGGTGACTGTACGGCGGGAACGACGGTGGCGTCGGCCGAGTTACAGAACGGATTCGACTTGGTGACGGCGCCCGCCGGAACAGGAACCTGATTGAGGAGAGACGGCAACGAACCGATACCGACCGTAACGACGGCTCCCTTGCCGTTGGTCAGGGTGCCGTTCGGCGGCTTGATGATGCTGGTGAAGGCGTCCGTCGTGCCCGAAAGATCGCTGCGGCGCCAGGCGTGCGTGAGACCGGCCGAGCAGGTCGTGTCGCCGGTGCCGCAGTCGCTGGCGAACAGGTTCTTCCAGCTCTTGATCAGCGACTTGCGGGTGTCGCTGGCGCAGTTGTAATTTCCGTCGTGCGTGAGGCCGTAGTAGAGAACGGCCAGCGCGTCGAACGACGGCTGGTTCTTCCACATGGCGGCCGTCGAATCACCGAAGGTGTAGGTGGCGCCGGTGTCGGCCCCGTTGCCGCCCGTGAGGATGTGCATCGCCACCGAGGCGCCGACCTGGTTTGCCGCGCTGGAGGAGCAGCTCATGACCTGGTTGGCCGCGAGCGCCACGCCGTCGAGACCCACCAGGAGCCCCGAGGTCAGGCCCGGGGAGTTCTGGACCGCGGGGGAGTAAACCGTCGCCGTCGAGATCGTCGAGCAAAACTCGCCGGAGTTCAGCGCGCTCGACATCGGGCTGATGGCCTGGATGCCCTGATCCATGTTACCGGCGCCGACGCGCGAGCCGCCGCCCTGGTAGGTGATCGGGCTGGTGGCCCAGTCGCCGCTGAACGCGGTCGCGCATGCCGAGAAAACATCCTGGTTCGTGACGTCGAAGAGGGTGTCGGAACCGTTCAGGATCAACCCGGTCCCATTGGTATCGGTGCCGGCGGCAGCAAGCCCGGCTGCCCCGGCCCCCGCGAGCAGGAGCGCGGCGCCTGCGAGTGAAGTTCTCATATCGAGCCTCCCTGTCCTTTTTTCGTGTTCTTTCGTGTCAGAGGTTTCCCGCGACCGGCCTGGTCGAGGAATGCCGAGCAAGCCCCTAACAAAGATTGGGCCAATTGCCGCGGCGACTCGTGAGCCAGCTAACCGATTGGTCTGCCTGACCTTTTATTCCCCACCGCGCATTGGGGCGGGCTCGGGGGTTCATTCGATTCTCGGTTGGAGATCTCCGATTGTCGGAGAGGTGACTTTGGCGGCGTGTTTTCAGCCGCCGTTAAACGCCCTGAATCACGAGGATTTGAATCCTCGGCCGCGCGCCCCTCGGTGCGGCCCGAAGTTTGCTCGACGGACGGACGGCGATGACGACTCTTGGTCTCGAGAGTCCGCCATTCCAATCAATCGAAAGAAATTTGGGGAGGACATTCTGATGATTCGAAACTCTGTGAAGCTGACGACGCTCGGGGCCGTTGCGCTCCTCGGCGGCGCTATCGGTCTCAACTGCTCCAAGGGGAGCAGCGGCGATCAGGGCGACCTGAAGATCGCCTTCCAGGTGCCCGGTGGCCAGACCATCGACTCGGTCCACTACGCCATCACGAAGACCTCGGACAGCTCATCGCTGACCCAGGGCGACTTCAACGTTTCTGACCCGAACGCGACGATCTCGCTGGACGTCGCCCTGCCGCCGACCGCCACCGGGCAGACGGACACGGTGGTGCTGACTGCCATGACGACCGGGGGCGTGTCGTGCTCCACCGCGCCGACCACCTTCACGGTGACCTCGGGCGCCAACACCGACGTCATGCTGGCCATGATCTGTGGGACCAGCGTTCCGCAGACGGTCCCGGGCACGGTGGACATCACCACGGTGGTCTCGTCGTCCAACAGCTGCCCCAGCATCACCAGCGCAGTCGTTGCTCCCGCCCAGACCTCGGTCGGCGCCACGGCCGCCGTCAGCGCGACGGGCGCGGATCCGGACTCGGATCCTCTGACCTACGGGTGGGCTCCCGCTGCGAACTTCGCGGGCCCGGCTCTGGCCTCGACGACCTACACCTGCACCACGGCTGGTCTGCAGCCGATCACGCTGTCGATCAGCGACGGCAAGTGCAACGCGCAGGTCACCCTGCAGATCAACTGCGTTGGCGCGACGGGCGCCGGCGGCGCGGCTGGCGCCGCGACGGGCGGCACGGCTGGCGGCTCGGGCGGCGCGGCCGGCGCTGCGACGGGCGGCACGGCTGGCGGCACGGGCGGCGCGGCTGGCGCGGGCACGGGCGGCGCGGCTGGCGCTGCGACGGGCGGCACGGCTGGCGCGGGCACGGGCGGCACGGCTGGCGCGGGCGGCCCGGTTGCGAGCGCGGCTTGCGACCAGTGCGAGTTCAACAACTCGGCTCCGCCGGTCTCGTACTGCAGCGGCACCGTCCTCAACGGTGGCGCCACCACCACCCTGGCGGCCTTCGGCTGCGAGGGGTTGACCAACCCGACCGACATCGCCAACTGCGAAGCTCTCGCGTACTGCCTCCGTGGCTCCGCCTGCCAGGCGCAGATTCAGTCGGCGGATTCCAGCTTTGGCGAGACGGGCAGCGCCTTCGATGACCCGAAGCCCTGCCTCTGCGGCCCCGGCACGCTGGCCGCCTGCCTCGGTCTGTCGGACACGACGTTCGCCGGCGCTTGCGCGCATGCGTACCGCGTCGCGGCCGGCTGCGCGAGCGACACCGACTGCAGCGCCGGTGTCCCCATCCTGAACCACCTGGCCGACTTCGCTTCGCCGATCGGTCTGGCGGGCAGCCTGATGACCTGCGACGTCGACTCGGCCAACCCGGACAACGGGCTGACGAGCTGCGGAACGGTCTGCGGTCTGAACACCGCGAACCCGCAGTAAGCTCAGGTCCATCAGTGACGAGCCCGCGCCGGCGGGCATGAACTCCGGCTGAAGGAGAGGGCGCATTCGGGAAACCGGATGCGCCCTTTTCACGTCCGCGAGTAGACTCGAGGCATGGGAATCGTCCTCAAGAGTGAGCGGGAGCTGGCCAAGATGCGCCAGGCCGGGCTGATCGTGCGGGCCGTGCTCGATGCGGTCGAGGCGGCATGCGTTCCGGGCGTGACCACCGCCGAGCTGAACGCGCTGGCAGAGCGAGAGCTCCGGCTGGCGCGGGCGACGCCGGCGTTCCTCGGATACGCCCCAGGCGGGGCGCCGCCCTATCCGGCGGTGCTCTGCGCCTCGGTGAACGCGGTGGTCGTCCATGGCATCCCGAACCGGCGGCAGGCGCTGCGGGAGGGGGACATCGTGGGAATCGACTTCGCTTGCTACAAGGACGGCTACTGCGCGGATGCTGCGCGCACCGTCGCGGTGGGGATCGTCAGCGCGGCCGCCCGTGCGCTGATCGCGGCCACGCAGGACTGCCTCGAGCGGGCGATCCGGGCGTGTGTCCCCGGGGCGCGTCTCGGAGACCTCGGCGCGGCCATCCAGGGACAGGCCGAGGCGCTGGGCTACTCAATCGTCCGCGACTTCGTCGGGCACGGCATCGGACGGGCGATGCACGAACCACCGAGCGTGCCGAACCACGGCCGCGCCGGCTCGGGTCTGAGGCTGAAGCCCGGGATGGTGCTCGCCATCGAGCCGATGCTCAACGCCGGCGGCGCCGCGGTCCGGGTGCTCGACGACGGATGGACCGTGGTGACGGCCGATGGGAGCCTCTCGGCGCACGTCGAACACACGGTGGCGGTCACTTCGGACGGGCCTCGGATCTTGACCGCGGCCTGAGCGCGACCGGCTTACCGGCTGGCGCTCCGCGGCTGGCCGGTTGTCGACTTGCGTACAACCGGCCGAGCCGAAGGGCGGAGAGTTACTAGAACACGTAGAACGCGGAGAACTGGACGCGGCTGTTGGTGCCCTTCGTGCCGTCCAGGTACTTCTGCCAGTAGTAGGCGTACTCGAGGCCGAACTTGACTGCCGAGTTCAGCTCGACGAACGCGCATCCGTCGGCCCAGTAGGACGTGTCGAACAGCTTGCTGCTGTTGGCCGACGTGCCCATTGCGTTGTTGTACAAGAGGTTCTGCATGTCGCTCGAGTGCATGTGCGAGAAGTTCCCCGCCAGCCAGACCGCCTTGCCCGGGAAGTAGTACTGCGCGCCCACGATGTACGACGTCCAGCGGATGGCGTGCAGGACGCCGTCGGGGGTGAAGGCCAGCAGGCCGTTGTCGAAGTCCTGCGGGTAGGTGCCGGTCGCGAGGGCCGGAACGCTGGCGCCGCCGGTCAGGCCTGTGTAGTAGTCCGCGATCGCCTGGCCATAGACGTACGACGCGGTGATCGTCAGGGCGTTGCCATCCTTCATGTTCGTCGCGGGGACGACGGGCAGCAGCAGGTCGGCCGAGTAACCGTAGCCGTTGATGTTCACCGTGCTGGTCGGCGAGGCCGAGTAGGTCGGGACCCGGAAGTAGCGACCGACGGTCGACAGACCGATCGAGGCGCCGTCCAGGGCCGTTCCGGTCGCGCCCGCCGTGTGCAGGGCCTTGAAGTTGTTCAGGGCGAACCGGACGCCGGCCTGCCCGTCGGGCACACCCGAGTTACGCTGCGCCGGCCGAGAGGCGGCCAGCGCCCACTCGAAGGTCACGTCGTCGGTCTTGTAGGACTTCCCGACGCGGAACTGCGGCGAACGCGAGTAGATCTGCCCGGGGATGCCCTGCATCTGGACGGTGTTGGGATGGAACATCGACTGCCACCCGAACAGCTGCCAGTACTGGCCGGCCAGGATGTCGATCCAGGGGGTCTCCACCCGGAACATGAAGTGACGCATCCGGAACGCGGGGCTGGTGAAGTAGCTGCTCTCGCTGACGGAGGGCGCGGGTGACGCGGCGGCCGGCGTCGGCGAGCTCTGCGGCTGGTTGCCGAGGAAGTCGCCCTCGACCAGGCCCGACGTCTTGATCAGGTCGCTGTCCGGCCCCTTCAACTTGAACCCCAGACGCGAGTTGCGGGCCCCGAACTGCGTCCGCGAGTGCTCGGCGGCGTAGGTGCCCTGCCGCGCGATCGCGGCGTTGCCGCCGAGATCGTTCAGGCTCTGCGTCGTGTCGTAGATGCCGTCGGCTTCGACGAAGCCGTAGATCGTGCCGCCCAGATACTTGGTCAGCAGCGGCATCGGAGTGGGCGACGGCGGCGGCGCCGCGGCGATGGGCGACAACGTGATGGGCGCCGACTGCGGGATCGGCGGCGGTGCCGGGGGCGGCGCGACCTCCACGGGTGGCGGCGCCGGAGGCGGCGGGACATCAGCGGGCGGCGATGGCGGTGGGACTTCTGCCGGCGGCGGGGCCGCCGGGGTCTGACCGGCCGCGAACCGGCCGATACAGGAAAGCGCGATGGCAAGCGCGCATGTGCGAACGGGGGCTGATCTCATTTTCCGTGTCTCCTCGAGTGAATTCCGCGCGGGCGGACCGTAGCCGACACGGTCTCTCGTTCAGTCGACAACGAGGTGAACCTTATGTGTCAATTTGATGAAGTTGAGAGACGGCCCGCCGGCACGCGGCTTTGCGCGCCGGCCCGGGCACAATCGATCAAATCAGGCGCGCGGGCGGACGGGTCGCTCGCGGCGCGCCGCCAGGCGCACGCTCAGGACTCGGGACAGCGACGTCAGAAGCGGCTGATTCACCGACGTGTACCGGTGCTTTCCTTCGACGCGCACACAGAGCACGCCCGCTTCGATCAGGACGTTGAGGTGGTGTGAAACCGTAGGCTGCGACACGTCGAATAGCTCGGCGACCTGTCCGCAGGACAGCTCGCCGGCCGCGGAGATCTCCTGGACCATCCGGAACCGGGTCGGGTCGCCCAGCGCCTTCAGGGCTCGAACCAGCGCGCGATCATCCAGGGCCCGGGCGTCCCCTGCACCCATCTTGATTACTTTACAGGCCCCGCGTGCGGCCGGCCAGACTCCGGAAAAAAACTGGCGGCACCCCCGATCGGGCTCGACCATGTTCGACGGATGGCCGCCGACGCCCCGCGCCCCGAGAAGTCCCGTCGCGCCCTGCTCTGGACGTCGACCACCTACTTCGGCGAGGGCCTCCCCTGGAGCTTCCTGCACCAGATGGTGACGGAGTTCATGACCGCGCTCGGGCGGTCCAGCACGCAGGTCACGGCCACCTCGGCCCTGCACACGGCGGTGGGCCTCAAGTTCCTCTGGAGCCCGGTCCTGGACCTCTTCGGCCGCCGCCGGACCTGGGTGTGGGGGCTCCAGCTGCTGCTGGGGGGCGGGATGTTCGTGGTGGCGGCGCTGGCGCCTTCCAAGAACATGGTCGCGATCTGGACGGCCGTGTCGCTCCTGGCCATCGTGCACGCGACCCACGACATCGCGTGCGATGGCTTCTACCTGCAGGCGCTGGACCGGCACGGCCAGGCGCTCTATTCGGGGACGCGCCTCGGCGCCTATCGGCTGGCGCTGATCGTCGGCTCGTCGGCGCTGGTCTACCTGGCCGGCAAGACCAGCTGGCTGCTGGGGTTCGGCGCTGCCGGCGTGGTGATGCTGGTGACCGCGCTGGTGAACGCGGTCGTCATGCCGAAACCGCCCGAGGGGCACGGCGATCCGCCGGGGACACCCACCGGCGCGCACAAGGCTCCGGCGTTCCTGGAGGCGTTCCGTTCGTTCGTCATCCAGCCCCAGGCCGTGCGCGTCCTGGCGTTCCTGGTCACCTACCGCCTGGGCGACATCTTGATGTTCAACATATCGAAGCCCCTGCTGCGCGATCTCGGCATCGGCACCGCGCAGCGCGGCGTGCTCAACGGCCTGGGGACCGGCGCGTCGATCGTCGGGGTCATCCTGGGCGGCGCCCTGGTGGCGCGCCGCGGCCTGGCGCGCACCCTGGTCCCCCTCATCTATATGCAGAACCTGGCGATCCCGCTGTACCTGGGGATGGCGGTCTTCAAGCCTGGCTATGCGGGGGTGACCGCGGTGGTGTTCGTCGAGCAGTTTGCCGCCGGGCTGGGCCTGGCGGCGTCGAACGTGTTCATCATGCAACGGTGCCGGCGCGCGTTCTCGGCGTCGCACTTCGCGATGGCGACCTCGCTGGTGGCCTGGGTCGCCGTGGGGGCGGGATTGATCTCCGGACCGATCGACGACTGGCTGGGACACCGGCTCTTCTTCACGTTGGCCTTCGTGGCCAGCATCCCCAGCCTGATCCTGGTCTGGTTCGTCCCCACGGATCCGATCGAGGCGGAAACGGCCTAGAGCGACGCGCAGAGTCGAGAAACCGCGCCCAGAGTCGGGGGTGATAGACGCGCCGGGGACCGGCAGGTGGCGTAAAATGATCAATCTAATGTCGATGAAAACCCTCTCTTATCTGTTCCTGGCTTGCGCTTTGGGGTGCGCGTTCAGCCCGTCGAACCTGCAAATGAACGGGAACAGCGCCGGCGGCCCGCGCACCATCCCCGGTCTCACCTCGCTGACCATCAGCCCGACCAGCGCTCAGGTGAACGTCACGCCGGGCGGTGCGCAACAGACGCAGCAGTACCGCGTGACTGGAATCGTGAACGGGCAGGTCCAGGACCTCACGAGCAAGGTCGCCTGGTCCGTGTCCCGTTCCTCGATCGTGGCGATCGACGGCAATGGGCTGGCGACGACGCTGGGGACCACCGGCGGCACGGTCGCCGTCACGGCGAGCGCCAACGGCATCAGTGCCACCGCCACGCTGGTCGTCTACTACACGTTCACCGGCGCCGATCCGGGCCAGGCGAACAACGTCCCGTCCGACGCCGCGACCAAGTTCACCAGCACCACCAACGACCCGACCCGCGCGCCGGGGTTGGTCTACCCGAACGACGGGGTGCTGTTGCCGCCCAACATGACGGGCATCGAGGTCCACTTCACGCCGGGCAACAGCAACACGCTCTTTCAGGTCAGCTTCGTGGGGCCGGGCGCGTCGATCACCACGTTCGTGCGCTGCACCGCCCCCAACGGCATCAACGGCTGCATCTACCTGCCCGATCCCACCATCTGGTCGGCGGTGGCGCTTTCGAACGCCGGGCTTGGCCGGGTGGCTGTGACCGTCAAAGGGACCGACGACAACGGCAGCGCGGTCGGGACCTCGTCGACGATCCACATCCAGTTCGCGAGGGACAACATCCTGGGCGCGCTCTATTACTGGACCACCAGCGGATCGACCGCGATCGTCCGGTGGGACTTCGCCGGGACCACCTCCAAGCCGGCGCCCTACCTGACGCCCACGAACACCGACGGAAAGACCTGCGTGGGGTGCCACGCGCTGGCGCCCAAGGGTGACAAGCTGGTGGCCAGCGCGGGCGGACAGGACGACGGGCGCCTGTTGCTCTGGGACATCAGCCACGACATGGCGCTGCAGCCATTCCCGCTGGCGCAGAAGAGCCAGTTCGAGTCGTGGAACAAGGACGGGACGCAGTTCGTGGGCGTGTACGGCGACAGCAACCCGAACCACACGGGCCCCTCCAACCTGATGATCTTCGACGGGACCACCGGCATGGTCACGCAGACGATCGATCTCGGTGGCCTGCGCGCCGACCACCCCGACTGGTCCAAGAACACGTCGGGGCCGGAGACGATCGCGTTCACGTCCATCGACGCGACGGCGCCCACCACCGACCAGCGGCCGTCCACGGGCGGCATCGATACCATTCGACTGAGCGGCGGGGCGTGGGGCGCGCCGCAGACGCTGGTGCCGTCGGAGCTGGGAAAGAATCGCTACTACCCGAACATCGCGCCTGACGGGAACCTGCTGGTCTACGACGAATCGACCTGCACCAGCGGCACGCCGGCCGCCGGCCAGGCGCCCGACAAGTCCTGCGACGGCGACACGGACGCGACGGCCACCGTCTTCCTGACGTCGTTGTCGGGGCTCTCGCCGCGCCCGCTCACCGCGGCGAACAGCCCGGGCATCGCCGACAACGGCAACACCGCGCTCACCAACTCGTTCCCCAAGTGGGCGCCGTTCGTCCAGAACCTGGACGAGATGAACAAGCTGATCTGGCTGACGTTCTCGTCGACCCGCCAGTACGGCCTGCGATCGCCGCCGGCCCCTGCGTCACACGACGAGACCGACATCGGCACGCTCATCTGGATGGTCGGCATCAACCCCGGCGTCGGCAACAACGACCCCAGCTACACCGCGTTCTGCCTGCCCTTCCAGGACGTCACGACGTCCAACCACATTGCCCAGTGGACGCAGCAGTTCATCATGGGTCCGGGCTGAGGAGAGCAGGACCTCGGGCTCGGGTCTCAGGGAAGGCCGGGAGTGGGGACCGAGACCTCGTAGATGGCGTGCAGGGTCGTGACGTAGAGGGTGCGGCGGTCGGGGCCGCCGAACGTGCAGTTGGACGGGCGGACGGGGAAGACGATCCGACCGAGCTGGTGGCCGGAGGGGTCGAACACCACGATCGCTTTCAGATCGTCGTCGTTGGCCGCGACGTAGAGATCGCCCGCGTCGTCGACACAGATTCCGTCGGGCACCTTGAACCCACCGGCGACGGTCGCCCCGTCGATGAACAGCGCCGCCGGCCCGACCGCGCCCGCCGGATCGACCGGCATCTTCCAGAGCTTGGCCTGCGTGTCGCTGCCCACGTACAGCGTGGCGCCGTCCGGTGACAGGGCGATCCCGTTGGGCTTCGTCATGGCCAGGACCTGCTCGACGGGGCCGGTGGGCGGCATTCGGTAGACCGCGGTCGGCGCGTGGGCGACGCCGGGGCGCGCCCCCCAGTCGGTGTCGGTGAAGTAGATGTTGCCGTCGGCGCGCACCACCAGGTCGTTGGGCGCGTTCAGCGGCGCGCTCCCCTGGCCCAGCGGCCATCGGTCAGCCAGCACCTGACGGCTGCCATCCGGGCCGATCCGCACCAGCCGGCCGTTGTAACGCTCGACCGCCACCAGCGCGCCCGCGGGGTCGACGCCCAGGCCGTTGGTGCTGGTGGGCGCGGTGGCGGCGTCAGGGTAGGGGAAGCGCGAGAACGCGCGCGTGGCGGGGTCGAAGCGGTAGATCGCCGCGCCCGCGGCGTTCGCCTCGACGACGTCGGAGAACAGCAGCACGCGCTGCGCGGCCACCCACAGCGGCCCCTCGAGCGACACGAACGGGATCGAGCTGGGGATCGCGGCCGGCGTGCCGGCTCCGGGCAGCGCACCCGGCTGGCCGGCGGCCGGCGTCGCGGCGGGCGGCCTGGTGCCGGCGCAGGCGGCCAGCGAGGCAGCCGCGACGAACAGGACACAGGGGAGAAGGGGGCGGGACATGCGCGGCATCAAACCACGGGTGGTAGCATCGGGCCACGGTTTCCACGATGACGAGATTCCTGCTGGTATGCCTGGGTGGCGCCTTCGGTACCGGGGCCCGATACCTGATCGGCACCTGGGCGGTGCGCAGCTGGGGCGCGCGGTTCCCGTTCGGCACGCTGGCGATCAACATCCTCGGCTCGTTCCTGCTGGTCATGATCCTCTATCTGAGCACGCAGGCGCGGCTGATCTCGACCGACACGCGCATCATCCTGGGAACCGGCGTGATGGGGGGCTTCACCACCTACTCGACCTTCAACTATGAGGTCCTGCGCTTCCTGCAAGAGGGGGCCTACGGGGCCGCGGCGCTCTACCTGTTCGGCACTGTGGCCGGCTGCCTGGCGGCCGGCGTCGGGGCGGTCGCCCTGGCCAGGACGTTCGTCTGAGCCGCCCACCGGGTACGAGGTCCGGACCCCACCCGGCGAGCCTGCGGCTCGCCGGCCTCCCGCTTGGCGGAGAGGCACAGAACGGCGTTGCTGCTAGGGCAACAACACGGCGGCGCCGTTGACCGCCCCGTCGCGCAGGGCGGCCAGGGCGCGGTCGGCCTGGGCCAGCGGGTACCGGTCGACCTCGGTGCGGATCGGGATCGTGGCCGCCAGCCCCAGCAGCTCGATCGCGTCTTGCCGGGTGAAGTTGGCGACGCTGGCCAGACGCCGCTCCCACCAGAGCTCCTCGTACGGCATCTCGGGCAGCCGGTCCAGGTGGATGGCATTGATCGCCACGGTGGCGCCCCGGTCCACCGCCTGCAGCGCCGCCCGGACCACGTCGCCCGACGGCGCGAACGTGATCGCCGCGTCCAGCAGCTCGGGCGGCCGCTCACCCGTCCCGCCGGTCCATTCGGCGCCCAGCAGGCGCGCCCGTTCCTGCTCGGCGCGCGAGCGGGTCACGACGAACACGCGACAGCCCCAGTGGCGCGCCACCTGGATGGTGATCAGCGCGGACGCCCCGAACCCGTACAGGCCCAGCCGCCCGCCCGGCTGGATCCCCGAACGCTTGAGCGAGCGATAGCCGATCACGCCGCCGCAGAGCAGAGGCGCCGCGGCCACGTCGTCGAACCCGTCGGGGATGGGCAGTGCAAAGTCCGAGCGCGCCGTGAGGTGCGTGGCGTAGCCGCCGTCCAGGTCCCAGCCCGTGAAGACCGCGCGCACGCACAGGTTCTCGCGGCCGCTGCGGCAAAAGGCGCAGACGCCGCAGGTTCCGCCCAGCCAGGCTACCCCGGCGCGGTCGCCCACCTTCCAGCTCGTCACCCCCTCGCCGACCGCGTCGATGCGCCCGACGGCTTGATGTCCGGGCACGATCGGCAGGTGGCGGGTCGGCAGGTCGCCCTCGGCGATCTGCAGGTCGGTGCGGCAGACGCCGCAGGCCGCGACCGCGATCCGCACCATGCCCGGGCCCGGCTCTTCCGGTTCGCGCGCTTCACGCGCCAGCGGCTTGCCCGCCGCGCGCAGCGCCATGGCCCAGCCGCCGTCGCTCACGATCGCGGCGGCTCCAGGGAGACGCGCGGCAGCGTCACCGTGAAGGTCGTCCCCGACGCCTCGTCCGAGCGCACCTCGATCGACCCGCCGTGGACCCGCACCAGCTCGCGTGTGATGAACAGCCCCAGCCCCAGACCCTGCGCCTTCTCGGGTCGCCGGGAGGCGCCGGCCAGCGGCTCGAAGAGCTTGGGCAGCCGGCGCGCCGGGATCGCGCCCATGTTGTGCACGGTCACCCGGATGCTCACCTCCGGGCGGCCATCCACCGTCACGTCGACGCCGTGCCCCGGCTCGCCGTGGCGGACGGCGTTGGCGACCAGGTTCGAGAACACCTGCGACAGGCGGTCCGGGTCCCAGCGGCCCATGGTGTCGCCGGAGAATGACACGCGGAGAGCCGACTCGGGATTGGCCTCGTCCAGCTCGTCCACCACCTGCCGGACCAGCGTCGCCAGATCGATCTCCACCGGCGCGACCGGGATGCCGCCGCCCAGCCGGACGCGCGTGAAGTCCAGCAGCTGATCGATCATGCGCGTCATCCGGTCGCCGCTGCTCAGGATGCGAGCCAGCGGCCGTCGCAGCCGCTCGCCGGGATCGCGGGTCATGGCCAGGCGAGCCGAGGTGATGATGGCCGCCAGGGGGTTGCGCAGGTCGTGCCCCAGGATGCCGGTGAACATCTCGTTGAAATGCACGGTCTCCTGCAGCTCGGCCAGCGACTCGAACCGCGCCACCGCCGCCGCCACGTGGTTGGCGATCGCCCGCGCCAGCTCCAGCTCGTGGGCGGTCACCTCGCGCGGCGCCGGGTAGTAGAGCACCAGCTCGCCCAGCAACCGGCCACCGAAGACCAGCGGGATGAACCCCAGCGCCCCGATCTTCTCGCGCCGGAGCAGTCGAAGGTGCGCGAGCAGCGGCGGCTCCAGCTCGACGTCCAGGACCAGCACCGGCTGCGGATCGCGCGCGTCGCGCCGCCAGGGGCTGTGCCCATCGGCGGCCCGGCGATAGTCCTTGGACAGACCGCGCCAGGCTCGAAAGCGCATCACGTCGTCGGCGTCGTGGAGCAGCACGGCGGCCCGTTCGGTGTCCAGCGCCCGCACGATCGCCTCCAGCGCGGCGTCAAAGACCTCCTCGACCCGCCCGGCGGTGATCACCGCCGCCGCCAGATCGTGGAGCAGCTCCGCGCGCGCCCGGCTCTCCTTCTCGTCCTGCAGCAGCCGCAGCCGCTCCAGCGCCTGTCCGCTGTACCGGCCGATCAGCAGCAGAAACGTCCGCTCGGCGTCGCCCAGCTGGCGCTCGTCGTCGAACGTCAGCGCCAGCGCGCCCAGCCTGCGCCCCGGGATCGCCAGCGGAAGGCAGACCACCGCGTGGTGGGCGCCCGGGGAAGACGGCGGCGAGACCTGCGGGTAGCGCGCCCTCAGCTCGTCGGGCGAGCCGATCCAGATCAGCTCGCCGCTGCGGATGGCGTCCGCGATCGGGAACGAGGCCGGTCCGTCCAGCGGCAGCGTCGGCATCGGGCGCCCCCGCGCCTCGCTCCGTTCCGTGGCGTGGCGCAGGCGCGCGACCGGCTCGCCCTCGCGCACCAGCCAGAGACCGGCGCTGGCCGCGCCCAGGGCCGCCGCGGTCTGACCGACGATCGCCTGGAACACCTGATCGGCCGTCACCGCTTCGGCGATCGCCGCGGTCACGCGCATGAGGCGCTCGGCCCACTGCGCCCGCAGATCGCGCGCCGTTTCGTTCGGGCGTATCTCCACGATCCTGGCCGGGACGAGCGGCGTCGACGAAGTGTCCGCTTCGTCCTGCTCCTCGGCGCCTTGCAGCCCCGGTTCTGGCGTCACGTCGGCCTCCAATTCATCCCCTTGCCGTGGCCGGTTCCCGGACACGCGCGACACTCAGCCTACTGAGTCTAAAGCGGTCCACCTCGACGCCAAGGACAAATCCGGCGGCGCCTTGCGATTTCCGGAGTCCCGCGAGCGATGGTCGAGCTTGGACGTTGCAGTCGAATGCTCAAATTGGCTTTCGCGTGGATGCCCGGGGTTGTCCCGGAAGATCCGCGCCCTCGAAAGGAGGCCGCAATGAAACGCGTACTGCGAGGCATGTTGGCGGTTGCGCTGTTCGGGACGCTCGCCGTCGGTTCGGCGCGCGCCGAGCAGGTCTCGGGCCAGGAGACCATGAACCAGGCCGCAGAGATCCAGGCGCGCCTGCAGAAGGATCCGGATCTGAAGAACAACCGCATCGACGTGACGGTCGACAACGGGATCGCCACGCTCAAGGGGACGGTCGACACCGACAACGAGAGGGCAAACGCCTCTCGGCTGGCGATGGTCAAGGGGATCGTGGGCGTGCAGAACCAGCTGGACGTGGGGAGCGTCGGCGCCAAGCAGACGTTCTCCGACAGCGCCATCACCGCCAAGATCAAGGCCAAGATGGGCGAGCACCGGATGGCGTCGTTCACCGACGTCTCGGTCACGACCAACAACGGCGTGGTGACGCTGACCGGTTCGGTCCCCACCGAGCAGGCCCGGGCAGAGGCCCTGCAGGCGGCCCGCTCCGCCGACGGGGTGACGCGGGTCGAGAACGACCTCACGATCGCGCCCAAGAAGTGACCGCCCGCTGAAGGCGAACGGCGTCGTGGGGCGCGTGCCCCTCGGCGTCGTTGTCGAAGTAGACGTGAACGTCGCTGCCCGCGTCGGTCCAGGCGCCTATGCGCCGGGCCCACGCGGCGATCTCGGCGTCGCTGTAGCGGCTGGCGTAGAGCCTGGTCGAACCGTGCAACCGCACGTAGGCGAACCCGGCGGTTCGCTCGTGAGACTGCGGGTATTTCCCGGCGGTGTCCGAGGCCACCAGCGCGACGTCCAGGGACCGCAGCGTCTCGAGCGCGCGGTCGGTCAACCAGGACGGATGCCGGATCTCCACCGCGTGGCGCAGGTTCGCGGCGGCGCCGGCCGGCGCGCGCAGCGCGGCGCGGCCGGTGGTCCGGGCGTCGTGGCGCCGGGCCCAGCGCTCGGCGGCCCGAACGTCGCGCGGGACAGCCTCGAAGAAGGCCCGGGCCCGGTCCTGGTCGTACGGAAGCTGCGGCGGGAGCTGCCAGAGGATCGGCCCCAGCGTCTGGCCCAGCCGCAGCAGCCCCGACGCGAAGAAGTTCGCCAGGGCCGTCTCGAAGTTGCGGAGCTTCAGCATGTGGGTGATGAACCGGCTCCCCTTGATGGCGAACGAGAAGCCGGCCGGCACCGCGGCGCGCCAGGCCGCGCAAGCCGTCGGGCGCGTCAGGCTGTAGAACGTGCTGTTCACCTCGACGGTGGAGAGCTGCTCGGCCAGGTAGGCCAGCTCTCGACGCTGCGGCAGCCCCTGGGGATAGAAGTCGCCGCGCCAGCCCGGATATGCCCAGCCGCTGGTCCCGATCCGCGCGCGGCCGTGTGGCGGCATCCGGCAAGATCTAAGTACGCGTTCCCTGACTGGACCGGCGGAACGGCCGCGTTAGGTTGAGTTGGGAGGCGAGCCATGGCCGGGCGGGCGTTGTGGAGCGGGGTGATGTCGTTTGGGCTGGTGAACATTCCGGTGAAGCTGCAGACGGCGGCCCGGGAAGACCGGCCGCACTTTCACCTGCTGCACGCCAAGGACGAGTCGCCCATTCGTTACGAGCGGATCTGCGAGCGCGAGCGCAAGCCGGTCCCCTGGTCGGAGATCGTCAAGGGGTACGAGGTCAAGAAGGGGGAGCACGCGGTGCTGACGCCCGAGGACTTCAAGCAGGCCGCGCTGAACCGGTCCGAGACCATCGACATCCTGGCCTTCGTCGGCGGTGGCGAGATCGATCCGCGCTACTTCGAGACGCCCTACTACCTGGTTCCGGGCAAGGGGGGCGAGCGGGCCTATGCGCTCTTGCGCGAGACGATGCGCAAGGTCGGCAAGGTCGCGGTGGCCCAGGTGGTCCTGCGCCAGGCGCAGCACCTGGCGGCGGTCACGCCGGTCGGTGAGGCGCTGGTGTTCACGACGCTGCGGTTCGCCCACGAGATCGTGGACCCCGGCGAGCTGGACCTTCCGGCGGCAAGGTCGGTGAACCAGCACGAGATGGACCTGGCCGGCAAGCTGGTCGACGGCTTCGCGGGCGACTGGAGGCCCGAGCGCTACCATGACCGCTACACCCAGAACCTGCTGGCGATCATCAAGACCAGGACGAAGAAGGGGGGGATGCCGCGGCTGGGCCAGCTGGCGCCGGCGGCCCCGACCGGTGAGGTCACCGACCTGATGGAGCGGCTGCGCGCGAGCCTGGCGGACGGGCGGCGTGGTGCTCGGGCGGCGCCGGCTCGGCGGCGCGGGCGTGCGCCGTCTGCCCGTCGCCGACATCGCGGCGCGGCCTAGCGCAAGAGCTACCAACCGCGGAAAGCGCGCCTAGGTTTTTTTCCATGGCTGTCCTTCAGGCTGTGCTAGCCGCCGTTGCCAAATCAGCTGGGAAGATCCTGAACGCCATCTTTGGCTGGGCCGTGCGCGCCCTCTTCGGGCAGACGACGGCCAAGGATCAGACGTTCCTGTCGGTCGTCGTGGGCGCGGCGGTCGCCTGGCCGATCCTGATCGTCGGGGTCGTCGCCCCCAGGGTGACGGCGCTGCTGTTCGCGTTCGTGCCGGTCCCCCGCTGGATCCCGTCCTGGATCATCCGGATCGTCTGGATCGGCCTGGCCGTGATCATCCCGATCGCCGTCGGCGTTGCGGTCGCCGCCAAGGCGCCGCCGCTGCCCCGGCCCGAGCCGATCGTCAGGCGCGTGCTGCGGGGATTTCCGATCACGATCGGCCTGGCGGCCGCGTTTGTCATCATGTTCGTCTCGGTCCCGATCATGCGGCTCTGGGCGCTGATGCGCGGCCGGAAGACCGCGGACGTGCCGCTGGTGACCGACGCGGCGGCCTATCACCAGGTGGCCGTCACCATCTGCGAGGTCATGAACCGGCACGGCTTCGACTTCCACCGCGCCGAGCCGGGGTGGTGGGTGTCGGCGCCCACGCGGATGTTGCTCTGGTTCGGCGGCGACGCGTTTCGCGGCTACGTGCCGGCCACGCTGGAGCACTTCGTCTCTCCGGACGTCGAGATGTCGGCCTACCCCAGCGGGTTGCTGCTGCGGGGCAAGCCCTACCGGCTGACCTGGGCACACGGTCTCATCGCGGAGACCGTCGTGCACACCGACGGACTTCAGAGCAGCGCGCCCCCCGCGCAGGCGCTGGAGCGGCGCCTGCGCGACATTTGGCACCGCTACGATCGCGGGGGGAAGACGGCCGCCGAGTCCAGGCGGCTCTCGGGTGACCTGGACGACGCCACGCGCGCGCTGGGCACCCTGGAGGTCGAGTTCGACGATTGGCAGGTGCTGTATCGACAGATTCTGCAGGTCGGTCGCGCGATTCACGGCGATCGGCAACTGATGGACGAAGTGGTCAGTGAGGGGGGTGTCATGAAGGACGAAAAAGCGATCGCCGTGCCGGGCGAGCTGGGAACGGGAGAGCTGGTCAAACAGATCGCTCACCAGGCGGACGTCCTGGTGAAGAAGCAGATCGAGCTGGCCAAGGCCGAGCTCAGACACGACATCAAGGCGGAAGCGACCGCGTTCGGTGGGCTGGGCGTGTCGGCCGTGCTGGCGATCATCACCATCACGCTGCTGCTGGTGACGGCGGCGCTGGCGTTGTCGCTGGTGCTCCCGGGCTGGGGCGCGGGCTTGATCGTCACCGGGGTGACCCTGGCGGCGACGCTGATCATCGCCCTGGTGAGCTGGAAGAGGCGGGTGGCGACGCCGCTGGCCCGCACCCGCGAGACCCTGCGCGACGACGTCCGCTGGGCGAAGGAGCAGCTGACATGAGCGGCGGTCCCGATCCACAGGAGCTTCAACAGGAGGTGATCGCGGCCCGCGCCGGCCTGGATCGGCTGGTGGGCGAGCTGAATCGCCGGCGTCACGCGATGTTCGACGTGCGCGGCCAGCTCCGTCGCCACCCGCTTCCGATGGTCCTGGGTGGGCTGGCCGTCGCCGCGGGGATCGGCGGCACGATCGCCCTGCTGGTCGTTCACCGGCGCCGGCGCAACGCCTGGCCAAAGCGGGTCCAGCGGCTGCGACGCTCGGTGGCGGCGGCCCTTCGCCACCCGGATCGCAACCACGATGAGCCGAGCGCGCGGTACAAGATCGGCGTCGCCGGGGGGGCGGCGGCGGCCTCCGTGCTGGCCAAGGCGGTGGCCACCCGCCTGCTGCGGTCGCTGGGGCATCAGTAGATTCCGGCTTTGCGGCCGCAGGCCATGCACATGTTCCATGGGAGGAGGGTGCCCATGGACGCAATCAAGATGCTGAAGAAGCAGCACCGCGAGGTCGAGAGGCTGTTCAAGGAGATCGAGAAGGCCCGGTCGGCCGGTCCGCGGCGCAAGGTGTTCGAGGAGCTGGCTGACGCTCTGGCGGTGCACGCCACCATCGAGGAGCGCCACTTCTACCGGGCGGCCAAGAAGAAGCAGACCCAGGGCATGCTGCTGGAGGCGGCCGAGGAACACCTGGAGATCAAGCGTGTGCTCGCCGACCTGCTGGATCTCGAGGCCGACGACCCGGTGTTCATGGCCAAGGTCACCGTGCTCAAGGAGGACGTGCAACATCACGTCGAGGAAGAGGAAGAGACGCTCTTCCCCAAGGTCGAGAGGCTGCTGGACGAAGACGAGCTTCAAGCCGTCGCAGCGGCGATGCAAGAGACCCAGGAGGAGCTGCAGGGTCGGGGTGAGCCGCGAATGTCCGTCCCGTCCGAAACGCGCGAGGCGGCCCGGCTCTGACGGGCCGAGGCTCCCCGGTCGGGGGGGGTGGCCCGAAGGGCGGTTACCGCCACCGGTCCACCCCCGTTACGACCGCGGAACCCGTCTTGTTACCGAACGGTGGCGGGTCCGGTTTCAACTGCGCGTTTCCAGGCCGATTGTTTGTGGCACGACGCCTGCTGAAATCAGTAACAGGAGGAGGTGAGAAATCAGATGGCCAACCGAATGTCGACCGCCCACGCCCGCAAGGACTTCGCCGCGCTCCTGCGCAGCTCTGCCGCCGGCGAGAGGATCAAGCTGACCCGCTACAACAAGACGATCGCCGTGCTCATCCCCAAGAAGGACCTCACCGAGCTCGAAGACTGCCAGCAGCGTCACGGGGCCACCAAGGCCCGACCAGGCCGCAAGGTCAGCGCGGGCCGCAGCACCGCGAGCGCCAAGCGCTGAGCGGCTCAGCGAGCGCGACCCGCCGCGCGCTCGGCGAGTCGCGGCGCACCGCCCCCGCCGCTCTGGGGTCCGTGATGGTTCAAGGTCCGGCGCTCGCTGGGGCTCAGGCGCGCCAGCGGGACCAGGGCGGCGATCGGCCGGCCGTACCGGACGATGACGATCGGGCGGCCGTCGTCGCGCACGCTCTCGAGCACGCCGGCGAAGTCGCCGCGGACCCGGGACGCGTCCATGGTCTTCATCGGCGGTCCGATCCAGGCCCTCGGGGGGAGAGGCAGTGGCCAGGGTTCATTGGTCGAGGTTAGGCGGGCCGCGGTGAAGCCGTCAAGAACATATACCCTTGACGGTATGTGAGCGGGCCGTCGCCGGGACGCTCAGACGTCGCGCAGAACGATTCGCTCGGGGCCGATCTCGGCGACGACCTGCACGTCGCCGCCCAGCGCGCGGACGTACTTTCGCACCGTCGAGACCAGGTGGTCGCGCCGCCCCTCGACCCGCGAGAGCTGCGGCTGCGACACGGACGCTCGACGGGCCACGGCCCCCTGGGTCTGGCGCACGTGCTCGCGCAGCTGCTGCAGGTTCATGACCTTGCCGCGCGCCGTCCGGCGCCCCGGCGTTCGCGCGGGCGCCGTCTCGCCGGTGAGCACCACGATCCGTCCGGAGAGCTTGCCGTCGCGCGCGGCCTCGGTGGTCACCGTGTATCCCGCGCGGGCCAGCAGGTCGGCCACTTCCTTGCGCGGCCGCTTCCCCGGTCCGAGGACTAGGATCTTGATTTGCGTTCGCTTCATTACCAGAGACCGTTCGAAAGTAGCTGGGCCGATCGTCTTGTACAAGAAAGAATTAGGGAGCCTCTCCCGGACGCAAGCTGAGCCGCACACGATCAGGCGTCGTCTCGGATCGCGTTATGCTGCGGCCATGGCCCGCGCGACCTACGCCCTCAAGCTGGACGGCTCCCGGAAGGTCCGGCTTGACGACGTCGATCCCGGCGACACGGCCGGCGTCGAGAAGGACGAGGGGCTGGAGCGGATCGACCGGCTGGGCGCCGAGCTGGCCGAGCTCGAGAACCTGCTGACCTATGCAGGCACCCACTCGCTGCTGGTCGTGCTGCAGGGGCGCGACGCCAGCGGCAAGGACGGCTCGATCCGGAAGATCCTGGAGTTCACCAACGTCCAGAACGCCTACGTGAAGGCCTTCAAGGTTCCGACCGAGGAGGAGCGCGCGCACGACTTCCTGTGGCGGGTGCACACGGCCATCCCCAGGCAGGGGTTCATGGCGCTGTTCAACCGATCGCACTACGAGGACGTGCTGGCGGCCCGGGTGCACCGACTGGTGCCCGAGCACACCTGGCGCGGGCGCTACGCGCACATCAACGCGTTCGAGAAGCTGCTGCTGGACGCGAACGTCATCCTGCTGAAGTTCTGCCTGCACATCAGCCCCGACGAGCAGTTCGCCCGGCTGCGCGCGCGGGAGAAAGATCCGCGCACCGCCTGGAAGCTGAACCCCGAGGACTGGCGGGAGATCCCGCTCTGGGACGAGATGACGGCGGCCTACGAGGACGCGCTGGCCCGCTGCGCGACCCCCGACGCGCCCTGGTACCTGGTGCCCGCCAACAAGAAGTGGTTCCGCAACCTGGCCGTGATGGAGCGGCTGGTGCTGGCGCTGCGGCCCTACCGGAAGCCCTGGCTGGAGACGCTGCGCAAGATGGGCAAGAGCGCGATGAAGGAGATCCGCGCCCTCCGCGCCCAGGCCAGGCGCAAGTAGTAGGCCAGGCCCCGGCTTCAGTGGCCGTAGGGGCGCGGATGCCGTCGGCAACGGCGGTGGAGGCCGAGCGGCCGGTTGTGAAGGGGGCGGCGGCGCGCCCGCGCCGGCACGTTCAGCATGTCCAGCTCGAGCCGCCCGAGAGCCAAGGCCGCGAGCGGCGCCGGCGCGTCGCGCGGGCACACGTCCAGGATGCGCTCGAACGGGCCGACCGCCTCGTGCGGGTGGCCGGACAGTCGCGCCACGTCCGCCAGCAGCAACAGATCGGCGACGCCCGACTGCCGCGTCTCATTCATCAGGCCGCGGGCGAACGCCTCCTGCTGGCGGCCCGCCCGCATCGGAGATCTCCAGCGATTCGCCGGCGACCAGCCGCTGGGCTCGATCGCGCACCTGCTCGCCGCGCACCAGGACCACCCCGTGGCTGACCGCCACGCGCAGACGGCCCGGCTCGCGCTCGCAGCTGAACCCGGCGCCCCCGACCTCGACGGTCGCCAGCCCGCACTCGATCTGCCAGCGTCGCGGGCCGCCGGGGCGGACCTCGAAGTCGGCGCGCCCGTTCTGCAGCATCCCGACGAAGGCGGTTCCCGTCGAGACCAGCGGCTCGAAGCGGGCGCCGCCCGACAGCGCGATCAGCGAACCGTCCGACATGCTCAGGGTCGCGCCCTCCGCCGGGGCCTCGAACGCCACGATGGCGTGCCCGTCCGACAGGCGCAGCGGCCCGCCGTCGTGGCGCGCGACCGCGACCCCGATGATCACCGCGGCCGCCATGGCCAGCACGCCGCCCGCCATGGTGGCGCGATCCAGGCGCCGGACCTTCGACGAGGGGCGGCGCGCGCCGGCGGGCAGCTCTGCGTCGATCTGGTCGATCCTGGACCAGATCCGGGCCAGCGCCTGCTCCTGCTCGGGCTCGCGCGACGACGCGCTGGTCCCGGCGAGCGCGCGGTCGACCAGCGCCAGCTCGGTTCGCTCCTCGGGCGTGATGCCGGGATCGCCCAGCGACTCCAGCGTGGCGTCGTCTGCGCCGCGGTCCAGGCCCAGGCGCCGCAGCAGCCGGGCCCGGCGGATGCGGCGCCGGACCAGGCTGACGGCGATCTGCCCCAGCCGGCCGCCCACCGCCCCCGGCTCGCGCAGCGTGGCGAGCTGCGCAAAGCCCGTGACGAACGTGTCCTGCACCACCTCTTCTGCATCGCCACGGTCGGCGAGCAGCCGCGTGGCCAGCGCCAGCAACCGCCCGGCGTGACGCCGGTAGAGCATCTCTCGCCCCCAGCGGTCGCCGCTCAGCGCCCGGCTCACCAGCTCCGCGTCGGATGCCTGGTCCACCGCCCGCAGCAGCAGTGAATGGCTCACCCGGCCTGCCATCGTAATAACTCAGAGACTTCAGTCGGCCGAAACGGCTCGTCTGTTTACCGGCGCGCCAGAATTGCGACGCGAAGAGCGGCCTTTGAGCAATTCTCGCCGCCAAGCGCAGGTGCCAGCCGGAATCTGCAAGCCGAACGGCAACCCCCACGCCTGCGGGAACGTCGAGAGCGACTGCCGCGCGCCGGGTCAGACATGCAACACGGCGGCCAGCGGCAGGTGCGGGACGCCGCCGGCGCCGCCCCGCGACGCCGGGGTCTGCGCGCTCTACGGCCCGCCGGCGACCTGGGCTGTACCTGCTGCAACCCGATCGACAGCGGCTTCCAGGGGCGCCGTAACGACTACCGCTGCCGAGACTGGGGCTGCTCGCGCCGCACGTCGTGCGGATCCTTGTCGGCGCGCAGCCCCTGCATCGACGGGTGGCGGATGCGCCCGTCGTCGGTCCACTCGGCGAAGGCGATCTCCGCCACCAGCTCGGGCCGCACCCAGTGCGCGTCGCGGCGCAGCCGCGAGTCGCCGACGGGCGGGTCGAACGGCGACGCCTTGGTCTCGAGCTTGGCCAGCCGGCGCCGCAGGTCGCGCAGATACTTCGCGTTCCAGCCCGCCCCGGTGCCGACGCTGCCCGCCCAGCGCAGCGCCTGGCCGTCGTAGGTCCCGATCAACAACGCGCCGATCCCTTCGCGGCTCCCCTCGGGATCGGTGAAGCCGCCGATCACGAACTCTTGCCGGCGCACGCACTTGGCCTTCTGCCAGTCCATGTTGCGGCCGGCCCGGTAGTGGGCGCCCAGCCGCTTGGACACGATCCCCTCCAGCCCCAGCGCGCAGGCCTGGCGGTGAAAGTCGCCGCCCCCGCCGACCACGTGGTCGGAGTAGCGGATCGGCCCGCCGTCCCCCAGCCTGTCGAGCAGCGACTTCAGCCGCTGCTTGCGGACCTCGATCGGCTGATCGCGCAGGTCGCGCCCGTCCAGGTGCAAGAGGTCGAAGGCGAAGTAAGCCAGCGGCGCATCGGGGCGCCGGTTCTGAAGCGCCTGGAAGCTGGTCACACCGCTGGGCAGGACGGCGGCCAGCTCGCCGTCGATCAGCGCGCGACGGGCCGCCAGCTTGGCGCCCGCGGCGGCGACGGCCGGGAACTGCGCCGTCCAGTCCTGCCCGCGCCGACTCCAGAGCTGGACCGGCCGGCCGTCCTTCCGTAGTCCGATCCGGTAGCCGTCGAACTTCTGCTCGTGCAGCCAGGCGCTCCCCTCCGGCGGCGCTTCCACCAGCGTCGCCAGCTGCGCCTGAAAGTCAGGCACCCCGGTCGCGTCGACGGTACGGGCCATCTACGTCAACGATGGTCATACTTCGCGCGAGGAGGCGAGAGCCGACATGAACCACCGTTCACTGGGCCGCACCGGTCTCCGGGTTTCCGAGATCTGCTTCGGGACCATGACCTTCGGCGGCGAGGGCGTCTACCGGACCATCGGCACCACTGCCCAGGGCGAAGCCGATCGCCTAATCGGCGTCTGCCTGGACGCCGGGATCAACTTCTTCGACACGGCCGACACCTACTCGAACGGCCGCGCCGAGGAGATCCTGGGCAAGGCGCTGGGGACGCGCCGCCGGGACGTCGTCGTCGCGACCAAGGTCCGCGGTCGCGTGGGACCCGGACCGAACCAGGTGGGGCTGTCGCGCGGGCACATCATGGACGGCATCGAACGCAGCTTGCGGCGCCTGGGGACCGATTACGTCGACCTGTACCAGATCCACGGCTTCGACGCCGAGACGCCCTGGGAAGAGACCTTGCGCGCGCTGGACGATCTGGTCCGGGCGGGCAAGGTGCGCTACATCGGCGCCTCGAACCTGGCGGCCTGGCAGCTGATGAAGGCGCTGGGGATCAGCCGGCGCGACGGGCTGGAGCCGTTCGTGACGATCCAGTCGTACTACTCGATCGCGGGGCGCGACCTCGAGCGCGAGCTGACGCCGCTGATGTTGTCGGAGGGTGTCGGCTTGCTGGTCTGGAGCCCGCTGGCGGGCGGCTTCCTCAGCGGAAAGTTCAGCCGGGGCAACCCGCGCCCGGACGGCACGCGACGCGCCAGCTTCAACTTCCCCCCGGTCGACGAGGCGCGCGGCTACGCCGTGCTGGACGCCCTGGCCGAGGTGGCGCGCGAGCAGCAGGCGTCGGTGGCGCGGGTGGCGCTGGCCTGGCTGCTGCACCAGCCGGTCACCACCAGCGTCATCATCGGCGCGCGCGACGAGGGGCAGCTGCGCGACAACCTGGCGGCCGCGGAGCTGCGGCTGACGCCGGAGCAGCGCGAGCGGCTGGACAGGGCGAGCGCGCTCCCCCGCGAGTACCCGGGCTGGATGCTCGCCGTTCAGGGGCAGGATCGGCTGCGCTACATCTCGCCCGAAGAACGGTTCAAGCAGTCGTGACCCTGCTCGCCGCGCCGCTGCTGGCGCTGCTCTGGACGGCGGCCGCCGGCGTCGGTACGCCCGTCGCCAGCGTCGCCAGCGTCGCCACGCCGGCCAGCCTGCCGGCCACGCTGGACGCGCTCTACGCGCGGCGCGACGACCCGGGCGCGCTGCGCGAGGCGCGGCGCCTGGCCGACGAGGCGCTGGCCCGTGCGCCGAACGACTACGGCACGCTGTGGCGGGCGGCCCGCGTCCTGTTCACGGAGAGCGACGACAAGCGGCGGCCGGACAGCGATCGCTCGGCGCTGGGCAAGCAGGCCTATGAGCTGGCCGAGCGCGCCATCGCCGTGAACCCCAACGACGTGGCGGCGCAGTACTGGGCCGCGCTGAGCATCGGCAGCTACGCCCAGGGGATGGGTGTCCTGCGCGCGCTGGCCAACGGCATCGAGGCGAAGTTCAAGCGCCCGCTGGAGCGGGCCACGGCGCTGGACGTCGCCTACGACCACGGGCAGATCCCCGTCGTGTGGGCTGCCTATTACCTGGAGCTCCCCTGGCCCAAGCGCGATCGCGAAAAGGCGGCCCAGCAGCTGAGACAGGCGCTGCAGATCAACCCCGACAACCTGCGCGCGCGGCTGTATCAGGCGCGCATCGCTTCGGACGAGGGGCACAAGGACGAGGCGCGCGCGCTGCTGGCGGCCATCGCGGCGGCGCCGGTCGGCCGGTACGATCCGCCCGAGGAGCGCGCCGTGAAGCGCGAGGCCGCGGCGATGGCGGCCGGCTTGCATTGATCGTTTCTGAAGCGTCAACAGCCCGCTAAATGTTCGCCAACCGTGCGGCGAGGGGGCTGGCCGGGCGTACCATCCGATCGTGGGGGAGCAGTCGATCATCGCCGAAGGGTCGAAGCGCGCGATCGACGGGATCTGGCGCGTCTTCTACGGCGGGTACTGGATCAAGGCCTACGAAGCGCCGGCGGACACGCTGATGGCCAAGAAGCGGCTGATCGAGGCGCTGACCCGCCGGCTGTTCAATCACGTCGAGCACGGACTGAACATCCCGGGCGTGCGCATGGAAGAGGCGCGGCGCGCGTATCAGGCCGAGGCCGATCCGGCCAAGCGACGCGTCAAGGGGGCGATGCTGGCCGGCGCGCTCTTCAACCGGGCCGCCGACGTCTTCACCAAGGCGGTCGAGCTGCAGGCGGTGGGGGTCGAGATCGCGCCGGACAACGCCCTCGTGCGCCAGTGCGGCGAGCATCTGCAAGAGGCGCTGACGCTGGGCAGGATGGTCCTGCACTCGAGCGGGGAAGAGGGGATCGATGAGCTGTGGGGCGAGCCGTTCAAGGCCTTCGTCTTCCCGATCGAGGACTTCTACCGCAGCCGTTATTTGAAGATCGCGATGACGTTCCGGGACATCGATCGAATCACCGACGAGCTCTGCCTGAACATCGCCACCGGCGAGATGTTCCAGGGCGTGGAGCCGTTGCTGCGCGCGTTTTGCCAGGTCGCCAAGGTGAAGTGCGAGACCCTGCACACCGACCTCGATATCTTCGACGTCTGGGCCGAGTTCGTGACGGCGAGCGAGCGCCTGGGTGCCTTCGAGCCCTGCCTGCCCCAGCGCGCGTCGCTGGCTGACCGGGATCGTGCCGCCCACGGACGCCGGCTGCTGGTCGCCGGCAAGGACCTGATCTTCCACATCACGCGGGCGCGCGTGCCGATGCCCAAGAGCACCGCCGCGCTGATCGAGCGGCTGCGCCGGTTCGCCGAGAGCGGCCAGCGGCCGATCCCGGTCGCCGACGATTCAGGGCGCTCGGTCGTGCTCGTGTCGCCGTCGGCGCCGGACTCGAACGCCGCCGCGACCCCGCCCGGGCGCGCTTCGGTCTGAGCTGCGGGACAGTTGCCGGGAGCGCTTCCCGGTAGCGTCGCCCGGCTCTATCTTCATCGCATGATCGATCCAGGGCTCGAGGCCTCGGGGACGTTTTCGATCGGCGGCGACCTGCCGGTCCACCGGCTGGGGTTCGGCGCGATGCGCATCACCGGGCCGGGCATCTGGGGCGAGCCGCCCGACCATGACGAGGTGGTGCGGACGCTCCGGCGGGTCCGCGAGCTGGGGATCGATTTCGTGGATACGGCCGATTCGTACGGCCCGGACGTCTCCGAGCGGTTGCTGCGCGAGGTCCTGCACCCGTATGGCCGCATCCGGATCGCCACCAAGGGGGGCTTCGCCCGCACCGGACCCGATCGCTGGGTGGCCCTGGGCCGCCCCGAGTACCTGATCCAGCAGGCCGAGAAGAGTCGCCGCCAGCTGGGCGTCGATCGGATCGATCTGTGGCAGCTCCATCGGGTCGATCCCAAGGTGCCGCGCGACGAGCAGTTCGACGCCGTGAAGTCACTGCTGGCCGCCGGCGTGATCCGCCACGCCGGCCTCAGCGAGGTGCAGGTCGACGACATCCAGGCGGCCTCGAAGTTCTTCAAGGTCGCGACCGTGCAGAACCGCTACAACGTGACCGACCGGCGCAGCGAGGACGTGCTGCAGCACTGCGCCCGTCAGGGGATCGGCTTCATCCCGTGGTACCCGCTGGGCGCGGGCGACCTGTCGCGCGGGGGCGCGGCGCTGGCGGCGATCGCGCGGCGCCTCGGCGCGACGGTCCACCAGGTCGCGCTGGCCTGGGCCTTGCGGCGCAGTCCGGTGATCTTGCCGATCCCCGGCACCTCGCAGGTCGCGCACCTGGACGAGAACGTCGCGGCTGGGCGGCTGCAGCTCACGGATGCCGACATGGCGGCGCTCAGCGGCTGATCACCGGGCCGGGCTGGGGGAGCGGCGCCGCCGGCTTTGCGTCGGGCCGGCTGAGCGCCGACCCGGCCAGGGCGGCGGCGGCCAGCACGATCACGGCGATTCCGTACTCGTGGGCGGTGTTCAGCAGGCCGCCGCCGTGGACGACGCGCAGGCCGGCGAACACGGCCGGCACGCCCATCGACAGGTAGGCGATCACGTAGAGCACGGAGAGCACGCCGGCGCGCTGGTGGGGGGCGGCCAGCGGCACGACGGTCCGGATGGCTCCCTGGAAGCCGCAGCCGAAGCCCGCGCCCGACAGCACGGCGCCGACGAAGAAGGCGCCGGGCGCGCCATTCGCGATGCCGATGAGGGTCAAGGCGACGCCCGCGATCAGGGCGACGGTCCCTGCGCGCAGCGCCGCGCGGGCCGGACGATCGCGCACCAGCAGCACGGTGGCGGCTCCGCTGGCGGCCAGCGCGAACAGCACCAGGCCGCCCAGCACCAGCGAGCTGGAGGCGAGCAGCCGGCGGACCAGGGACGGCCCGAGAGAGCCGTAGAACCCGACCAGCGCCCAGGTCGCGATCAGCGCCGGGGCGGCCACCAGCGTGGGCGTGCGAACCGCGGGGGGCAGCACCAGACGGGGCCGCAGCGATCGCAGCGCGCCCTCCCGCGGGGTCACGGACTCGGGCATGAACGCGACGCCGATCGCCTGGGCGACGAAGATCGCGCCGAACACCAGGTAGACCAGGCGGGTCGGCGCGGGGAGGTACTGCGCCATCAGCCCCGAGGCCAGGCCGCCGGTCGCGGTCCCCAGCATGGGAGCCACGGCGTTGGCCACCGTTCCCTTTGCGCGATCGATGTCCAGCATGCCCGCGCCGACCCCGCCCGCGGCCGCGCCGGTCGCCACGCCCTGGATCACCCGAGCGGTGATCAGCGCGCCGACGCTGCCTGCGGTCGCGAACACCACCATGGCGGCGGCCTGAAGCAGCGTCGCCGCCAGCAGCACCGGCCGGCGGCCGACGTGATCGGACAGGGAGCCGATCACCAGCAGCGTCGCCAGCACGGCCACCGCGTAGATCCCGAACACCACGGTGACGGTGATCGGCGAGAAGCCCCAGGCGGCCTGGTACACCACGTAGAGCGGCGTCGGCGCGCTGGAGCTGGCCAGGAAGAACAGGATGATCGACGCCAGCAGGTTGAAGGCGGCGGGCTTGCTGAGGCGGGCTGCGGTGGACATGGCCTGGAACCTTTCTTTTATCGGACAGACAGGTCTGTCTGGTTGGGATTGACAGTAAACAGACAGGTCTGTATAGTCAAGCCATGTCGTCGACGAATTCGGCTCGCGACCGCCTGCTGGCGGCGGCCGACCAGCTCTTCTATGAGGAGGGCGTCCACACGGTGGGGATCGATCGGGTGATCGATCGCGCCGGCGTGGCCAAGGCCTCGCTCTACAGCGCCTTTGGCAGCAAAGAAGAGCTGATCGTCGCCTATTTGCAGGGACGCGCCGAGGAGCGGGCGCGCCGCATCACCGACCGGATCGCCCGCCACGACGGCCCGCGCGCGCGCATCCTGTCGATCTTCGAACTTCTGGGCGAGCGCGTCGCCGAACCCGGGTTTCGCGGCTGCGCGTTCGTGAACGCCAGCGCGGAGGGCCCGCCCGGCGACAGCAAGATTCGCCGGGTCTGCCGCGGCTCGCGCGAGTGGCTCCGGGGCCTGTTCACCGACCTGGCGCGCGACCTGGGAGCCCCGGACCCGGCGTTGCTCGGCCGGCAACTGACCTTGCTCTACGACGGCGCCATGATGGGCGCCTCCATGGATCGCGACCCGGCCATCGCTCGCCAGGGGCGGGCCATGGCCGAAGCGCTGCTGGACGCGCACACCCCGGGTTCCCGGCGGAAATCCCGTTAATTGGCCCGATCAGCCCGCCCTCCGGCGGCCCCGGTACCGTCCCCTTCCCTCCGACCTCACCGGAGCCGCCGGTCCCCGCCGCAAACTCGATTGAGATGCCCCGGCCCTGCTCCGAGGCGCTGGCATCATTTCACGGTGCGTCGTTCGTTGTCAACGAAGAAGCCGCGTTGGTTGTCAATCAAGCAAGCGTCGATCGTGTAGCGTCTTTCGTGCGGTCAGTCGTGTAGGTCGTGGTCGGTGAGGATGGTGGTCGCGGTGCGCCCCGTGCGAGCCGCGTAGGCCGTCGCCACGCGCGATGCCACCGCCGGCGCCTCCGACGCGGCGGCCAGCACCACGATCGAGCCGCCGAAACCGCCGCCGGTCAGCCGCGCGCCCAGAACGCCGTCGGTGGTGGCGCAGACGTCCACCAGATCGTCGATCTCCGGCAGCGACACCTGGAAGTCGTCCCGCAACGAATGGTGTGACTGCATCAACAACGCGCCCAACGTGTCGATGGCCCCGTGCAACAGCGCCGAGCGGAACGCCAGAACCCGGGCGTTCTCGGTGACCACGTGGCGAGCGCGCCGATTCAGCGGCTCGGGCAGGGCGGAGATGCCAGGCAGATCCTCGACCGTCAGATCCCGGAGCTGCGGAACGCCCAGTTCCAGCGCCGCCTGCTCGGACTCGCGCCGCCGCAGGCGGTAGGCGCTGTCGGCGTTGCGGTGAGGGATCCGTGGGTCGACGATCAGGACGTTCACCTCGGGTGGAAGCTCGATGCGCTCCCAGGCGAGCGAGCGCGTGTCCAGGAACAGAGCGTGCGTCGGATCGCCCAGGCTGGAGGCCATCTGGTCCATCACACCGACCGGGACCCCGACCAGCTCGGTCTCCGCGCGGCGCGCCAGGCGCGCCAGCGTCTTGTCGTCCAGCGCCAGGTCGAAGGCGCGCCGGAGCGCGCGCAGGACCGACACCTCCAGCGCGGCGCTGGAGGACAAGCCGCCGCCCATCGGCAGGTCGGACGTGACCAGCGCGTCGAAGCCGCGGATCGCATATCCCGCGGCGCGCGCCTCGGCGGTGACGCCGCGGACGTAGTCGGCCCAGTCGTGCGCGCGCTCCTCGCCGCCCAGCCGGTAGGACCGGACGCCGGCCTCGGGATCGGCCGCGCTGTAGACCCGTACCCGGTCGTCGTCGCGGGCGCGCATCTGGACGCGCGTCCCCCGGTGCAGCGCCAGCGGCATCACGAACCCGCCCTGGTAGTCGGTGTGCTCGCCGATCAGGTTCACGCGCCCGGGCGCCCAGGCCGACAGGCTGGGTGGCGCGCCGAACAGCTCGGCGAAGCTAGGTGAGCTCGATTCCGACATCCTGCAGCTCCCGCGCCTGGTCCTCTGGGGTGGCGTCCCCCGTGAACACGCCGGCCCCCACCTCCGACGCGGCCGCGTACTTCATGCGTCCCGGCAGGCGGTAGGCCGGGTAGATCTCGATGTGCACGTGCGCCTCGGCGTGCGGGCGCCCGTCGGTGGGGGCCTGGTGCACGACCAGGATGTACGGGAGCGGTCGATTCCAGAGCCGGTCGTACTTCATCAGCACCGACTTCAGCGCGCGCGCCACGCCGTCTCGCTCGGCGTCCGTCAGATCCGGAAGGCGCGGGGCCGCCCGGCGCGGCGCGATCCAGACCTCGTACGGGTAGCGCGCGCAGACCGGCACGAACGCCGGCGCGCTCTCGTCGCGATAGACGAGGCGACGGCCGTCGGTGATCTCCGCGGCCAGGTGATCGGCCAGGAGGCCCCGTCCGGTCGCCTCCAGGTGCGCCTGCTGCGCGGCCAGCTCGCGCGCGGCGATCGGCGGCACGAACGGGTAGCCGTAGACCTGCCCGTGGGGGTGGTGCAGCGTCACGCCCACCTCGGCGCCGCGGTTCTCGAACGGGAAGACGTACGCCACGCTGGGCAACCGCCCCAGCTCCTCGGTGCGATCGGCCCACACGTCCAGCACCAGGCGCACCCGCGGCAGCGGCAGCGCGCCCAGCGATCCGCTCGCCTCCTGCGTGAAGACGACCACCTCGCAGACGCCGTGAGCCGGGCGGGTCTCGACGATCGCACCCGGAGGGGACGGCGCCTGGCCGGTGAAAGCCGGGAAGAGGTTCTCGAACACCGCGACCTCCCAGGGGCCCCTCGGCAGCTCGGTCGGGCGACGCTCTTCGATGGTGACGGCCAGCGGGTCGTTCTCGACGGACGGAAGGAACGTCCGGTTCTGGCGGTGGGTCGCGTAGACCACCCACTCGCGCAGCAGCGGGTGCCATCGCAGGTGCGCGTCGCGCCCCGGCTCGATCCCGGGCGCCGGCGCCGCCTCGATCGGGGGAAACGGACGGCGCGCGTACAGGACCAGCGCGCGCCCATCGGGCTTGGTGAGGCGCTGGCGCGCGATCATCGCGGCCTCCGCGGCCCGCGGGTGGCCCGCGCGATCTCGTCGATCGGGATCTTCGCGCGTCGATCGGCGAACAGCAGGCCGTTGGCCTCTTGATACGTGTCGGTGAGCTGCGTGTAGCAAAAGCCCGCCAGCATCCCGCGCGAGCGCACCACCCCCAGCAGCTCGCGGTACAGCGCCAGCAGCTCCTCGGGGGTCGCGCACCGTCGATAGCCCCAGGTGCGTTCGGGATCGGCGGAGTAGGCGATCCCGCCGAACTCGGAGAGCACCACCGGGTGCTCCACGGGTCTCTCGCCGTCGAGCACCAGCGCCCGACCGCCCGGGCGCGCGTGGCGGAACAGCGCGGGCCGGCTCTCGTGTGAACCGTAGCGGGACGCGATCTCCTCGGGCGCGTCGGCGTAGTCGTGGATGCCGATGATGTCGGTCGCGACGCTCTCCCAGCCGTCGTTGCCGATGACCGGACGCGTGGGATCCAGCGTCTTCGTCAGGTGGTAGAGGCCGCGCACCCAGTCACGCTCGGCCGGCCGGTCCGGCAGGTTGGGGACGCCCCACGACTCGTTGAACGGGACCCAGGCGGCGATACACGGGTGGCTGTAGTCGCGCGCCAGCACCTCCATCCACTCGCGGGTCACGCGTTCGATCGCCTGCGTCGTGAAGCGATAGGCGCTGGGCATCTCTTCCCAGACCAGCAGGCCCAGGCGGTCGGCCCAGTAGAGGTAACGCGGGTCCTCGATCTTCTGGTGCTTGCGCACGCCGTTGAAGCCCATCGCCCGCGCCAGCTCGACGTCGCGCCGCCGGGCCGCCTCGTCGGGAGCGGTCAAGCCGGACTGTGGCCAGTAACCCTGGTCCAGCACCAGCCGGACGTCGTACGGGCGTCCGTTCAGCAGGATGCGGTCCCCCTCGACGCCGACCGAGCGCAGCGCCGTGTAGCTGGCGACCCGATCCAGCGTGCGCCCGGCGCCGTCCAGCAGCTCGATGCGCGCGTCCAGCAGCGTGGGCGACTCCGGGCTCCAGAGCAGGCCGTTGCGGCCGTCGTCGATGCCGGGATCGGGGAACGCGATCCGCCGCGTCACCTCGCGCCCCAGCACCTGGTACGTGTCGGCGGCCAGCAGGCGCTCCGCCTGGCCCAGCCGCACGCGCGCCACCGCGTCGCGCGGCAGCGGACCGTCGAGCGTCAGCTCGAGCGCGAGCTCCCAGTGTTCGAGGCTGGGCGTCCAGCGCAGCCAGCGGATGCAGGTCGCCGGCACCACCTCCAGCCAGACGGTTTGCCAGATCCCGGTCGTCCGCGGGTACCAGATCGAGTGCGGCTCGGGCATCCAGTCCTGCTTGCCGCGGGGCTTGGCCAGGTCCAGCGGATCGTCCTCGGCCTGCACGACGATCTCCAGCTCACCGTCACGGACGCGGCTGGTGACGTCCAGGCCGAACGGCGTGTAGCCGCCCTCGTGCTGGCCGGACCAGCGCCCGCCCACCCAGACGCGGGCGCGGTGGTCGACGGCGCCGAAGCGGAGAAACAGCCGATCGCCACGCTCGACGCCGGCGGGCGTGATGGGCGCGGGCGCGCGCAGCCGGTACCAGCACGCCCGGCAGAAGCCGGTGAATCCGATTCCCGAGGCGGGCGTCTCGGGCGCGAAGGGGACCCGTATTCGTCCGCTCCAGCGCACCTCCGACGGCTCGCGCCATCGACCGTCGGGGTCCAGCGCGAAGTCCCAGTCACCGTCGAGCGACAGCCACCGCTCGCGGACGAGCTGTGGCCGCGGACAGCAGGTTCCGGTCTGACCGTCCGTCACGGACCCAACATGTGGCCGCGCGCAGTCGCCGCCATCCGCCGCACCTTTGTTTTAGGTGCTCATCCCAGGTTCTGTTTGCGTGTCTCAGGTCCACTTTCGACGGTGATGAGCGATCAAGATCTGTTTCCAATCGGCGAAGACACCACGGACAGCGACGCGCCCGTCGACATCCTGTGCCTGTCGCACCTGCGCTGGGACTTCGTCTTCCAGCGTCCTCAACACCTGATGACGCGCCTGGGGACGCGTCATCGGGTCTTCTTCGTCGAGGAGCCGCGGTTCGAGAACGGTCCCGACCGGCTGCAGGTGACGCAGGTCGAGGACGGCGTCAACGTGGCCGTGCCGGTGCTGGCCGAGTGGCGGCGCGGAACGGACGAGGTGCTCGCCGTGCAGCGGGCGCTGCTCCGCCGGCTGATGCGCGGCGAGCGCGTCGTGGACTACGTGCTCTGGTTCCTGACACCCATGGCCCTGCCGCTGGTGCGGGACCTGTCACCGCTGGCGGTGGTCTACGACTGCATGGACGAGCTGAGCGCGTTCGCGGGCGCGCCGCCCGAGATGAAGACGCTGGAGACCGAGCTCCTGGGGCGCGCCGATCTGGTCACCACCGGCGGGCGCAGCCTGTACGAGGCCAAGCGAGACCGGCACCCCAACGTCCACCCTTTTCCGAGCAGCATCGACGTTCGGCACTTCGCGCGCGCCCGCGGCGGCTGCCCCGAGCCGGGCGATCAGGCGGGGCTGGCGCGGCCCCGGCTCGGGTTCGCCGGCGTCATCGACGAGCGGATGGACCTGGGCCTGGTCGGCGAGCTGGCGGCGCGGCGCCCCGACTGGCAGCTGGTGTTCCTGGGCCCGTTCGCGAAGATCGATCCGGCCACCTTTCCGCGCCTGCCCAACGTCCACCTGCTGGGCCTGAAGGCCTACGGCGAGCTGCCCGACTACCTGGCCGGGTGGGACGCCGGCCTGCTGCCGTTCGCGCACAACGACGCCACGCGCTTCATCAGCCCGACCAAGACGCCGGAGTACCTGGCGGCCGGACTGCCGGTGGTGGCGACCTCGATCCGTGACGTGGTCACGCCCTACGGCGACAGCGGACTGGTGCGGATCGCCGACGGCGTCGACGCGTTCGAGGCGGCGGCGGCCGCCGCCCTGGCAGAGGGTCGCTGCGCCCGGCTGGGCGAGGTCGACGCGCTCCTCGGGCAGGGGTCCTGGGACCAGACCGCGGCGCGGATGCGCGCGTTGATGCTGGATTCGATCGCCGCGCGCCGCGACTGCGCGGGTGGAGGCGCCGCCGCCGCGGCCGGTGAGTCGCCATGAGCGGACGATCGACCGGGAACCCTGGGAGGGTTCCCGGACCCTCCCGCGACGACTCCGCTGGGCGAAGCCCAGCTCCGTCAACGCGAATCGGCGCGCCACGACGATACGACTTCATGGTGGTGGGCGCCGGGTTCGCGGGGTGCGTGACCGCCGAGCGGCTGGCCAGCACGCTGGACGCGCGCGTGCTGCTGATCGACCGGCGCAACCACATCGGCGGGAACGCCTACGACCAGTACGACGACGCGGGCATCCTGGTGCACCGCTACGGGCCGCACATCTTCCACACCGCCTCGCGCGAGGTGTTCGAGTATTTGTCGCGGTTCACGGAGTGGCGCAGCTACCAGCACCGCGTGGTGGCCGCCGTCGACGGCCAGCTGGTGCCGATCCCGATCAACCTCGACACCATCAACCAGCTCACCAACGGCCGGTTCAGCAGCGGCGAGCTCGAGGCCTACTTCCAATCCGTGGCCGAGCCGGTGCCGGAGGTGCGGACATCCGAGGACGTGATCGTCAGCAAGGTGGGGCGCGACCTGTACGAGAAGTTCTTCCGCAACTACACGCGCAAGCAGTGGGGCCTCGACCCGTCGCAGCTGGACGCGTCCGTCACCTCGCGGATCCCGGTCCGCACCAACCGTGACGGGCGGTACTTCACCGACGCCTATCAGGCGATGCCGCTCTTCGGCTACACGCGGATGTTCGAGCGGATGCTCGACCACCCGAACATCAACGTCATGCTGAACACCGACTACCGCCAGGTGCAGGGGCTGATCCCTTTCGACACGCTGGTCTACAGCGGCCCGATCGACGAGTTCTTCGACCACCGCTTCGGCGTGCTGCCCTATCGCTCGATCGACTTCAAGTTCGAGACCGTCAACGTTCCGGTCCACCAGCCGGCCCCGGTCATCAACTTCCCGAACGAGTACGCGTACACGCGCGTGACCGAGTTCAAGTACCTGACCGGCCAGGAGCACCCCAAGAGCACCATCGTCTACGAGTTCCCCAAGGACGGCGGCGATCCGTACTACCCGGTGCCGCGGCCGGAGAACAACGAGCTCTACCGGCGTTACGAGAAGCTGGCGCAGGGGACGGCGAACGTCCACTTCGTGGGGCGGCTCGCGACGTACAAGTACTACAACATGGACCAGGTGGTCGCGCAGGCGCTCACCCTGTGCGCCAAGATCGCCGGCGTCAGGCGCGCCGAGCTGCTGGCCAGCGGGGCCTGATCATGCCCAGCCCGCTGCTTCCGGATCGCGAGATCGAGGTCTGGGCCGGCCTCGAGTGCACGGTGAACCGGGTCGGCGACCGAACCGTCGATCAGCTCGAGCTGACCGGGCACGCGCGCCGCGAGTCGGACCTGGATCTGCTGGCCTGGCTGGGCGTGCCGGTGGTGCGCTACCCGGTGCTCTGGGAGCGCGTCGCGCCCGACGGGCTGGCCACGGCGCGCTGGGACTGGGTCGATCGGCGTCTGTCGCGCCTGCGCGAGCTGCGGATCCGGCCGATCGTCGGCCTGCTCCACCACGGCAGCGGGCCCCTGTCGACCAGCCTGATCGACCCCGGCTTTCCGCAGGCGCTGGCGCAGTACGCCCGCGCGGTGGCCGAGCGCCACCCCTGGGTCGTCGACTGGACGCCCGTGAACGAGCCGCTCACGACCGCGCGCTTCTCGGCGATGTACGGGCACTGGTACCCGCACCGGCAGTCGTTCGCGGATTTCGCGCGCGCCGTCGTGAACCAGTGCCGCGGCGTCGCGCTGGCGATGGCCGAGATCCGATCGGTCGTTCCCGGCGCGCGCCTGATCCAGACCGAGGACGTCTCGAGAATCTCCAGCACGCCGGCGCTGGCCGAGCGCGCCGAGCTGGATCGCGCCTTCCGGCGGCTGTCGCTGGACTTGCTGTGCGGGCTGGTCGGTCCCGAGCACCCGCTGTGGCGCGATCTGCTGGCCACCGGCATCGCCGAGCGCGAGCTGCGCGTCTTCCGGGACGACCCCTGCCGCGTCGATCTGATCGGCCTCAACACCTACGTGACCAGCGACCGCTTCCTGGACGATCGCCTCGAACGCTATCCGCAGGCGTTGCACGGCGGCGACGGCGCGCGCCGCTACGTCGACGTCGAGTCGGTGCGGGTGGCGGACGCGGGCCTGGCCGGCCACGCCGCGCTGCTGGAGGAGACCTGGCAGCGCTACCGCCGCCCGCTGGCCGTCACGGAGGTGCACCTGGGGTGCACGCGCGACGAGCAGCTCCGCTGGTTCGCCGAGGCCTGGACCGGCGCGCGGGCCGCCCGCCAGCGAGGGGCCGACGTCCGCGCGGTCACGGCCTGGTCGCTGCTGGGGAGCTACGGGTGGGAGCGTCTGGTCGTCGATGACCGGGGCGCGTACGAGCCCGGCCTGTACGATCTGCGCGGCCCCGAGCCGCGTCCGACCGCGCTGGCCCACGCCGTGCGCGCGCTGGCGCACCGGCGGCCGCACGACAGCGCGGCGTTCGATGCGCCGGGCTGGTGGCGCCGTCCAACCCGCGTGCAATTTCCTGTTCCGGTCGAGGCGCCCGCCGAATGGCCCGAGCAGCGGCCGATTCTGGTGACGGGAGCGGGCGGGACGCTGGGCCAGGCCGTCGGGCAGGTCTGCGCGCGCCGCGCGCTGCGCGCCGTTCTGGTCGGGCGGCGCGATCTCGACGTGACCGACCGCGAAGCCATGGACACCCTGCTGGAGCGCCTGCGCCCCTGGGCGGTGATCAACGCCGCCGGCTACGTGCGCGTCGACGAGGCCGAGCGCGACGCCGATCGGTGCTGGCGCGAGAACGTGACCGGCGCGGTGACCGTGGCCGCCGCCGCCAACGACGCCGGCGCCCGGGCCGTCACGTTCTCGAGCGACCTGGTGTTCGACGGACGCAGCCGCGCGCCCTACCACGAGAACGCCACCCCGCGGCCGCTGAGCACCTACGGCCGCAGCAAGGCCGTGGCCGAGGAGCTGGTGCTGACCGCCGTTCCCCGCGCGCTGGTTGTCCGCACGGCGGCCTTCTTCGGACCATGGGACAGCGCCAACTTCGTGACCTCCGCCCTCGAGACCATCTCGGCAGGCCGGACCTTCGCCGCCGCGGACGATCTGGTCGTGTCTCCGACCTACGTGCCGGACCTGGTGGACGCGGTGCTCGACCTGCTGCTCGACGAAGCCGAGGGGATCTGGCACGTCGTCAACCAGGGCGCGGTGTCCTGGTTCGAGCTCGCGCGGCGCGCCGCCGAGGCCGCTGGCCTGGGCGCGGCCGCGGGCCTCCTGTCCAGCGTCCCGGCGCGCTCGCTGAACCTGCGCGCGCCGCGGCCGGCGTTCAGCGCGCTCGGAACCGCGCGCGGCCAGCTGCTTGGCGACGTCGATCAGGCGCTCGCCCGCTACGTCGCCGCCGCGCCGCCTTTCCCGCGCCTGGCCGAGGAGCAACCGCGCGCGGCAGGGTGATCGGGGCTGGCGTCATTGCCGAGAAAGAGCGGTTCGAATCCCGCTGGGGTCGCCATTTTTCTCGCTAAGGCCTCTTGCGAGCTGGACCGAGTCGACCAGCGCGCGGACCTCACGGACGCCGACACGAAGGACGTTCGCGGCCTCCCGCGACGGCAGCACGGACGGCAGTTGGTCGAAGTCCGCGGCCGGGATAGGTGGCTGACCAGGACCACGTGGTTGCTGCGGCAGATGACGGTTCATGAGCACGTTCTCGCAATGCAGCCGTCGACTGTTACCAGCAGCGCTCGCGTCCAATCGCGCCCGGCCACAGCGGGCCCGGGACGCCGTGCGCGGCGCCAGCACCGACAGATCGGACCCGACATACCGACAGATCGCCCTCGACCGGCAGCCCGACCACGGATTTTGCTTGCCGACGTACTTCGAATAATCTAGAACTATCGTCGTGAGCGGAAAACTGGATCACCATGCCGAGCAACTGGGGGCCCTCGGGCACCCCGTTCGCCTGGCGATCTTGCGCTACGTGGTGCAGGCGGGCGCGGAAGGCGCCGCCGCCGGAGCGATCCAGTCGCACGTGGACATGCCGGCCTCGACGCTCAGCCATCACCTCAAGCGCCTGGTGGACGCCGGCGTCATCCGGACGCGGGGCGAGGGAACCTTCCACTACTACTCGGCCGACTACGACGCCCTCCGGAAGCTGACGGACTACCTCTGGGAAGACTGTTGCAAGAACGGCGGCGGGAAGTGCTGCTGATGTTTTTGTATCGCCACTAATTCGAGTTATGTCGAACAGGGAGCCACCGCCATGAACGTCCTCAAGCCGCACGTGTCGCTGAACGTCACCAACATCGACGCCTCGGTCGCGTTTTACGAGAAGGTGTTCGACGTGCCGGCGACGAAGCGCCGTCCCGGGTACGCGAAGTTCGACCTCGCCGCGCCCGCGCTGAACCTGTCCATGGTGGAAGCGCCGCGCTCGGGCGTGAACGCCGGCCACTTCGGCATTCAGGTGGCGAGCACGGACGACGTCGCCGCCGCGGCGGCGCGGTTTTCCAGCCACGGGCTCCAGACGCGCGCCGAGGAGAACACGTCTTGCTGCTACGCGGTCCAGGACAAGGTCTGGGTCGAAGACCCCGACGGCAACATGTGGGAGGTGTTCGTCGTCAAGGGCGACAGCCCCGGCATGCGCGACGTCGACCAGACCGCCTGCTGCACGCCGGCCGCCGGTTCGGCGCAGGACAGCCTCGTGCGGCTCGGCGCGAAGGCCGGATGCTGCTGAGGAAGCTCGTCGCCGAGGCGGTAGGGACGGCGTTGCTCCTGGCCGCCGTGGTCGGCTCGGGCATCATGGCCGAGGAGCTCGCGCGCCCGAACGTCGCGCTCGCGCTCCTCGCCAATACAGTCGCCACCGGCGCTGCACTCGTCGCGCTGATCATCGCCTTCGGGCCTATCTCGGGCGGGCACTTCAACCCGGCCGTGACGCTCGCGGATGCGAGCCAGGGCGGCCTGCCATGGCGGGAGGTGCCCGGTTACATCGCAGCCCAGATCGTCGGCGCCTTCGTCGGCGTGGCCATCGCGCACGTGATGTTCAAGCAACCCGCGCTGTTCTTCGCTTCCCAGCATCGGCGCGACGGGATCGCGCAGCTCGTCGCCGAGTTCGTCGCCACATTCGGTCTTTTGGCCGTCATCTGGGGATCGGTGCGTCGCCGGCCCGGGCTGGTTCCCTTCGCCGTCGGCGCGTACATCACAGCCGCCTACTGGTTCACGTCGTCCACGTCGTTCGCCAACCCGGCGGTCACGCTGGCGCGTGCCGCGAGCGACACCTTCGCCGGGATCCGTCCCGCCGATGCGCCCGGTTTCATCGCCGCGCAATTGCTCGGGGCCACCGCGGCGACGGCACTCTTCCGGTGGCTGGCGCCGACACTACCGGCGGTGGCCGATCGGGTCGTCATGAAGACCGTCGAGGAGAACGTCCAATGAACGTGATGAAGAAGCGCGTCCTGTTCCTGTGCATTCACAACTCGGCGCGCAGCCAGATGGCGGCGGCGTTCCTGACGCAGATCGCGGGCGACCGCTTCGAGGTCGAGAGCGCGGGGCTCGAGCCGGGAAAGCTCAACCCCCTGGCAGTCGAGGCCATGCGCAACGCCGGGATCGACATCAGCCGCAACGGAACACAGTCGGCGTTCGAGCTCTTCAAGAGCGGCAAGCGGTTCCAGTACGTGATCAGCGTCTGCGACGAGGCCTCGGCCGAGCGATGTCCGATCTTCCCCGGCGTGACGACCAGAATGCACTGGAGCTTCGACGACCCTTCGGCGTTCGCGGGAACGCAGGAGGATCGACTGCGCCAGACCATCCGCGTGCGCGACGAGATCCGAGAGCGCGTGCGGAAGTGGGTCGAGGAAGAAGAGGCGAACACGCCGCTCTACGGGCGGACCCGCTGACGAGAGGGAGAGTATGCAGACGGTCGTGTTCGCATGCGTTCACAACGCCGGCCGCTCGCAGATGGCGGCGCCGTGGTTCAACGCGCTGGCCGACGCGGCGAAACGCGGGCGGTTTCGGCCGGCACGGAACCCCGGACGCGGGTCCACCCGGAGGTGCTGGAGGCCATGGGCGAGGTCGGCGTCGACTTGAGCGACCGAAAGCCCCGAAGCTGACCGACGAGCTCGCCCGCGGCGCGCGGATTCTGATCGCGATGGGGCGTGGCGAACCGTGCCCGGTCGTGCCGGGGATCCGTCGGGAGGACTGGCCGCTGGAGGATCCGAAGGGCAAGTCCATCGCGCGGGTGCGCGAGATCCGGGACGACGTGCGGGCTCGCGCAGTCGCCCTGCTGCAGCGAAAGGGTTCCTCAGACGTCGCTCATCTATCCGAACGTCACCGAGCCGGAAGCCGCGGCCGGCGTGGTACCGCCGGACCTTGGCGACCCCATCGGGTTGCCAACCCGGCCGGGTCGCTCGCGCTCCTCGGGCCCACTACGGGCCAATCTGAAAGGCCTTTCGATGTCCCCAAGCGATCCCGACGGCCCCCATCTCTCAACTTCTGCATACTGCTCTCCAAATCGGCGAGACGGTTCAGTCCATATTCAGGTTCGAATCCCGCTGGGGTCGCCCAGTCCAAAACGTATGGGGCTGTCGTGACGTCGCTGCTGGACGGGGTCATCGAGATCATCCGGCGACGATGGATTCGAGGGTGGCGCGCAGAGCCTCGAGTCGATCTGCGCCGACCCGTTCGGCCCAGCGGGCCTCGACCTCGCGGACGCGCTGGCGGGCCAGGGAACCGACCTTGCGGCCGAGGGGAGTCAAGCGCACCAGCCGGGCGCGCCCGTCGAGCGGGTCGCGGCTGCGCTCGAGATAGCCGGCGGCTTCCATTGCGTCGATGAGCTCGCCCACCGACTGCTTGGTGATCCCCGCCTGGGCCGCCAGTTGCGTCGGGCGTAGTCCCTCCGGATGCTCGAAGAGCGGCTGCCCGACGGCGCCGAGGACCGGCAACCTCACCGGGCCGCCGAGCCCCGCCTCGACGTGGCCCTGCAGCTCTTCATAGGCCCGACGCAGGAGGCTGCCCAGAAGCGGGCCCCCATCGTCGATCACGGCAGTCTTCGGTCGCGACATCTTCGAACCCCTCTTGACAAGTAGTCAGGCTAACCTGACTATGTCGTCAGGTTTACCTGACTATAACTCGAAGGGAGTCGGCAATGGGACCCATCACGGCTGAGCGAATTCGCGCCGGGCAACTGGACATCATCTTCTTCGCCTCGGCGGAACAGACGGACGGCAAGGCTGACGTGTTCGAGGTGGTCGTCCCCGCGGGCGCGCGCGTCCCGGCTGCGCACCATCACGTCGAGGTCGACGAGGTCGTCTATGTCCTGGAGGGAACGGTCACGTACACTCTCGCCGGCATGCCGCACACGCTGGGCGTCGGACAGAGTCTGTTTGCTCCGAAGGGCGTCGAGCACCACTTCGCGAACCTCCACGCCGGCACGGCGCGCTTCCTCAGCGTGCTCACGCCGGCGAAGATCGGCCCCGCTTACTTCCGCGAGGTCGCCGACGTCATCAACGCCCCTGGCCCTCCCGACCTGGCCAAGATCAAGGACATCATGTTCCGCCACGGCCTCGTCCCCGCGGCGCCGCGCCCCTGATCGGCAGCCCGGGTCACCTGGCCGGACACCGAGGCTGGCAATGCCCGGGCTACCCTTCTCGGCCGGCCAGCAGGCGCGCGCGCAGCTCGGCCAGCGTGGCGGCCACGGTCTTCTCGGCCTCTTCCACGCGGCGCGGGGGCGGCAGCGCGGCCGAGCGCGCGAGCGACGCCAGCCGGCCGATCTCGATGGCCAGCCGATCGAACGAGCGCTCGATCGTCACGGCGTCGGCGGGGGCCAGCGCGACGGTGGGGCCGGGCGGCTCCGGGGCGGCCGGCCAGGCGGCGTCCTCCAGCGCGACCCGCTCCAGCGCCAGCGCCGCCTGACGGACCAGCGCCGCGCCCAGCGCGCGCTCGGTGGCTCCGGGGACGCTGTCGGGCTTGAGGGCGATCTCGATGGCGCCGAACCGGCGCCCGGCCGTGGCCAGCGGGATCACCGCGCGGCTCGCATCCAGCGCCGGCGGGGTCTCGTCGGCGTGCACGATGACCGCCTCGGCGGGCAGGAGCTTCATCACCTCGCGGACGACGTGCTCCAGGATGGCGGTCCGGGTGCGCAGCGTGGCCAGCTGGCCGGCCAGCGCGTCGACCTGGTCGACCCAGCGGGTTCCGTCCACTTCGACGGGCGCCGGCGTGGCCGTGGCGGCGCCGACTCCGTTGCTGCCGTTGCTGTCCGCGCGGCGGCGCCGGCGGCGCCGGTCGCGGCGGCTCTCTCCGTTCCTGTGGGCCGAAGACGCGTCGTTGCTCATACGAAGACCTCGAACAAAGTCCTCCAACCCTGCTCATTCCTCGACGGGAAAGCCAGAGGATCCCTAAAACTGGCCAAAAATTCGCGAACTTAGGCCGCGCGGCCGGTGTCTCCCCCGGTTTCGGGGGTTTCCAGCGTGATGACGATTGATTTCGATACGGGCTGGTTGCTTCCGGCGGCGACGGCGGTGACCGGGACCAGGACGTTCGTCTCCGGGTAGTACGCGGCCGCGCAGCCGCGCGGAATCGCGTACGGGACGGCACGGAATCGAGCGGCCCGGCGCCGCTCGCCCTGGAAGTGGCTCACCAGATCGACCGGCTGGTCCTGCGCGATCCCCATCGCCTCCATGTCCTGCGCGTTCAGGAAGATGACCCGCCGCCCGCCGTAGATGCCCCGGTAGCGATCGTCCTCGCCGTAGATCGTCGTGTTGAACTGGTCGTGGCTGCGCAGCGTGGTCAGCAGGAGCTGCCCGGGCTTCAGCGAGCGCTCGGGGATGGGGTGCACGGTGAAGCGCGCCCGTTTGGACGGCGTCGTGAATGCCCCTTCGCGCGCGGGGTTTGGCAGGTAGAAGCCGCCGGGCTCGCGCACCCGCCGGTTGTACTGCACGAACCCGGGCACCACGTGCTCGATGTGCTCGCGGATCCGATCGTAGTCGTCGATCAACGCCTGCCAGGCGACGGTGCTCCGCTTCCCCAGCGCCACCGCCGCGATGCCGGCCACGATGGCCGGCTCGCTGCGCAGCTGATCGGAGACCGGCTCCAGCGAGCCGCGCGACGCGTGGACCACGCCCGTGGTGTCCTCGACGGTGACGAACTGTTCGCCCGAGGCCTGGCGATCGATCTCGGTGCGCCCCAGGCAAGGCAACAGCAGCGCCTGCTCACCCGTGATCAGGTGCCCGCGATTCAGCTTGGTGGCGATCTGCACCGTCAGCCGGCAGCGGGCCATCGCCTCCGACGTGACGTGGGTGTCGGGCGACGCCGACAGGAAATTGCCGCCCAGCCCGACGAACACCTTCACCTGCCCCTGGCGCATCGCCTGGATGGTGCGGACCGTGTCGTGGCCGTGCCGGCGCGGCGGCTGGAAGGCGAACTCCTTGCCGAGCGCGTCGAGAAAAGCGTCGCTCATCTTCTCCCAGATGCCGACGGTGCGATCCCCCTGCACGTTGCTGTGCCCGCGCACCGGACAGAGCCCGGCGCCGCGCCGCCCGATCTGCCCGCGCATGAGCGCGAAGTTCACGATGCTCTGCACGTTGGCGACGCCGTTCCGGTGCTGCGTGATCCCCATGGCCCAGGTGCAGATCATCCGCTCGGAGCCCAGGGCGATGCCGGCGGCCTGGCGGATCAGCTCGCGGGAGACGCCGCTGTCGGCGAGGATCCGGTCCCAGCTCTCGGCGTCCAGGTCGGCCACCATCGCCTCGAAGCCCTCGGTCTGGTGCGCGATGAAGTCGTGGGCCAGGAGTCCGCCGCCGCTGGCGCGATCGGCTGCCAGCATCTCTTTCATGATCCCCTTCAGCAGCGCGACGTCGCCGTTCACGCGCACCGGCAGGAACAGACACGCGATCTCCGTGCCGGGCCCCAGCAGCGACAGCGGCTCCTGCGGGTTCTTGAACCGGATCATCCCGGTCTCGGGCAGCGGGTTGACGCTGACGATCTTGCAGCCGTTGCGCGCCGCCTTCTGCAGCTCGGTCAGCATGCGCGGGTGACACGTTCCGGGGTTCTGCCCGATCACGAAGATGCTGTCGGCGTACGAGAAGTCCTCGATCTTCACTGTCGCCTTGCCGATGCCGATGGTCTCGTTCAGCCCCAGGCCACTGGATTCGTGGCACATGTTCGAGCAGTCGGGGAGGTTGTTGGTCCCGAACTGCCGCGCGAACAGTCCGTACAGGAACGCCGCCTCGTTGCTGGCCCGACCCGACGTGTAGAACGCGGCCTCGTCGGCAGAGGCCAGCCCGTTCAGCTCGCGACCGATCAGCGCGAAGGCGTCCTCCCAGGCGATTGGCTGGTAGTGGGTGGCGCCGCGGTGCCTCAGCATCGGGTGCGTCAGGCGGCCCTGCCGGTCCATCCAGAGATCGCTCTCGCGCAGGAGATCGGCGATCGCATGGCGGGCGAAGAAGTCGGGATCGGCCCGGGTGGTCATCGCCTCGCTGGCGACCGCCTTGGCGCCGTTCTCGCAGAACTCCGCGGTCTTGCGCGGGCCGTCCGGATCGGGCCAGGCGCAGCTGGGGCAGTCGAAGCCGTCCTTCTGGTTCAGCGCCAGCATCGAGCGCAGGCCGCGCTTGACGCCGATGTCGCGCGCCCCGCGGTGGACCGTCTCCCAGATCGACTTGATTCCCCCCGCCGCGCGCTCGCGCTCGCCGGCCTGCGCGGGGCGAGTCTCCAGCGGGGGCTCGGCGCCGGGAACGCCGGTCGCGCGATCGGCGTGCGCGACGGTCGGCTTGCGCGTGTCCTCCTGCCCGGGCGCGCTGTTCTGATCGCGCGAGGAGGTATCAGCCATCAGCCTTCACTCCTCGCCATAGATGCCTTCGATCCGCTGGGCGCCGCAGTAGACGTTGAACCCGTCGGCGCGGGCGAAGCCGACCAGCGTCATGCCGGCGCGACGGGCCACCTCGACGGCCAGGCTGGAGGGAGCGCCCACCGCGATCATGACGGCGAAGCCGGCGACCGCGGCCTTCTGCGCCAGCTCGAAGCTGGCGCGGCCGCTCACCACCAGGATGCGGTCCGGCTCGCCCATCCGGCC
>DATJWP010000006.1:0-20769 GCA_035578045.1 Polyangia bacterium
CCGCGGCCCGGCGCGGCTCGTCCCCCTCGACGATGAAGTGGCCGTGGTCCTGCTGGATCGAGAAGTGGATCACCCGGAAGCGATCGACCGACGCCCTGGCGATGGCCTGCCGGAGCGCCCCGAACACCCGGGGCGAGCGCAACGACGGCAGCCCCGGCATCGCCCGAATGGTGACCTGGACGGGGTAGCGCGGGTCGATCTTGGGTCGGGTGACGTGCGGCACCGACGGCCGGCCCCGCGGCTTGCGGCCGGCGCCCTTGCGAGCCCCGCCCCACGTCCTGGCCGCCGCGAGCGGAAGCCGCATCTGCCGACCCGGACCACACTTGATTGCGCGCATGTTCCGTTTTCGGAGCGCATGGCGGCGGGTTGCGTGGTGCGGGAGGATTTTCTTGCGCGTGGGCGTCTGGTGGTGAGGCGACGGGAGATTTGGAACGCGCCTGGACGAGCCCTCCGCATCCGGGCAGGTCCCCGGCCCGGCTACGCATCATCCGCCCAATCGAGCCGGCGTCTGCCGGACCGTTCAGTTCACCCGCTGCCGGCCTGGTCGAAGCGACCGCCGGCCTGACAGCGACCGCCCGCGCCGAAGATGTGATGCATCGAGAGCGAATGCGGGCGAGGCTCCGGACCTGGAGCCCCGGCTTCAACAGGCGTTTGACCGCTCTAGCCCCGGCGCTTCTTGACCGGCTCGCCGTCGAGCAGGCCGATCAGCTCGCGCGCGGCGCGGTGGATCGGATCGCCCTCCGGCGCTTCCTGGGCGGCGCGACGCGCGAACATGACGGCGCGCTCGCGCTCGCCGCGGCGATCGGAGATGCGCGCCTGCCGCAGGAACGCGTCGGCCACGCTGACGGGTCCGGCCGCGTTGTTGGCGGTGATGAGCCGCAGCGCCTTGAGGGCCAGGTCCAGATCACCGGCCGCCTCGGCCCGATCGGCGACGGCCCCCATGATCTCGCCGTTCTTCTTGTCGGCGTCCAGGGCGCGGGTGAGCGCGGCCAGCTCCTCCTTGGCGTCGCCCAACAGCGCCGCGATGCGCGCCAGCCGCGCGTGCAGCAGCGCCAGCGCGGGCGACGGCTTGCCCTTGTGGAACGCGACAAAGGGCTTCAACGTCGCGGCGGCTTCGTCCAGGCCACCCACCAGCACGTAGGCATCCGCCGTGAGCAAGGCCAGCTCCTCGTCGTCCGGCCGGAGGGTGAGCGCCCCGTGCAGCGCCATGATGGCGGTCGAGCCGTCGTCCATCTCCAGCGCCAGCGCGCCGGCGCGGCGAAGCAGGCCGAAGCGCTGCTCCTCGTCTGCCGTGCGGCCCGCCGAGTCGTAGAGCAGCGCGCCCAGCTTGCGGCGCTCGCCCGCCTGCTCGTAGAGGCGCGCCAGCAGATCGACCAGCGGCGCGCGGCCGGGATCGGCCGCGACCAGCTGCTCGATGGCAGCCGTGGCGTCCGCCGTCCGCTCGGCGCGGGCGGCCAGGTCCACCAGGCGGTTCGCGGCGGCGATCTGCGACTCCCCCTGCTCCAGCTGCATCAGGTTGTAGGTCGCGTCGACCGCGGCCGCGACGTCCCCGTCCGCCTCGGCCAGCTCGGCGTGGAGCCGCATCGTCTCGACCTCGGGCTCGATGGCGCTCACCAGCTCGCCCATCAGGCGCCGGGCGCTGGCCAGGTCGCCACGGTTCCGGGCCCGATCCACCAGCTCCATCGTCGCGGCCCGCATCTCCGCGGGGGCGCCCGACTGCGCGGCGGCCCGCCGCCAGGCGTCCAGCGTCCGGTCCAGCGGCTCGGCCACCAGCTCGGGCGCCACCAGCAGGCTGCGCCGCAGCTCGGCCACCGCCGCCCGGTGATTTCCGCGGCCGCTCTCCAGCTCTGCCAGCAGCAGCGACAGCGGCAACCCGCGGGCGCGATCGGCGTTCTGGGCCAGGGCGGGCGACGCCAGCGCCGCGCTCACCTCGGCCACCGCCGCGCCGACGTCGCCGCCGGCGGCCAGCGCGCGCGCCAGATGCTCGACGACCTGCAGGTTGCCGGGCTGCCGCGCGCCAGCCGCGCGCCAGCAGGCCATCGCGTCGGTGACGTCGGACAGCTCGGTCTCCAGCAGCGTGGCCGCCTCGATCAGCATGGCGACGGCGCGCTCCGCGTCCGCCTCGTGGGCGGCGCGATTCTTCAGCAGCCCCGCCAGCAACGACCAGGACTTCCGGGACCGGTAGAGAGCCTCCAGCTCGGCGGCAATCTCCGGATCGGCCGGGGCCAGCTCGTGCCCGCGCTCCAGGACGCGGCGGACGGCGGCGGGGTTGCCCAGCTTGCCCCAGAGCGCCGCCAGCTCGCGCACCAGACCGACCGCCTCCGGTCCGGTCTCCACCGCCAGCAGCTCCTCCATCTGCTTGGCGTATTCGGGGGTGGCTTCACCGCCGCGCAGCGCGATCAGCCGCTCGAGCAGCTGGCGGCGCCCCTTGGCGACATCCAGGGCGCGCTCGTAGACCGCGGCCGCGCGGCCGCCGTCCTGTCCCTCCAGCAGGCGCCCCAGGCGCAGCGCCGCCCCGACGACGTCGTCCGCGTCGCGCGCCTCCAGCGCCGCCTCGAAGCGCTGCTCCAGCAGATCGCGCAGGTCGTCCTCTGCCCCGCTGCGCTCGTAGTAGCCGGCCAGCAGCGCCAGCGCCTCGGCGTTGCGCGGCTCGTCGAGCAACATGTCCCGCAGGATCTCGGCGGCCGCCGGATCGCGCTCGTCGTCTCCCAGCAGGATCCGCGCCCGCGCGAGCCGCAGCTGGTTGCGCCGCTCCACCTCGGGCAGGAGCGGCAACGTCTCCTCTACCACGCGCTCCAGCGCCCCGCGATCGCGCAGGGCGACGTAGTGCGCCAGCAGCGGGCGCCAGATGGACTCGTCCCCCGGCGTGCGCGCGCGCAGCCGCTCGAGCAGCGCCGCGGCCAGGCGGTGATCGCCGCCCTTGGCGGCGCGGTCGGCCAGCTCTCGCGCCAGCGTGGCGATCCGCTCCGGGTCGACGACCTCAGCGTCGCCGGCGCGCTCCAGCGCCTCGGCGGCGCCCAGGAAGTCGCCCGCCACCTTCTTGCGCTGCACCAGCTCCAGCGATGCCCAGGCCGCGTCGCGCCGCCCCGCCGGATCCCTCGCGGCCACCTCGGCCAGCTTCATCAGCAGGGGCTCGACCCGCGCGGACTCGCCCAGCGCCACCGCCAGGTCGACCGCCTCGCGCGCCTCGGCCGTCGTGATGGCCGGCGTGGCCGCGCGCCGTTCCAGGTAGTCCAGCAGCACGTGCTCGTCGTTCGAGCCGCGCGCGATCCGCTCGTAGAGCGGCAGGATCTTGACCAGCTCCGACTGCGACAGGCCGGCGGCCTCGACCAGCGCCGAGGCCCGATCCAGGTCGGGGCTCTTCTCGAGCGCGAGGCACAGCTTGGCGATGCCGCCGTCGCGGGTCGCCTCGAACGGCAGCTCCAGGGCCGCCGCGCGGTAGAGCGCCTCGGCGGCGTCAGCCGGCTGCGCGCCCGCGGCCAGCTCCGCCAGTCGAGCGGCGATCCGCTCGCGCTCGGCGCCGTCCCCCCGCTTCTGGGCCAGCCGTCCCAGGCCGCTCAGCACGGGCAGCGACCGAGGCTCCACCTCGTCGGCCCGGCGAAGCAGCTCCAGCGCCCGGGCGTCGTCGCCCAGATCGCGCTCCGCGATCTCCGCCACCCGCAAGAGCAGGACGGCCGCCACCCCGCTCTCGGTCTTGCGACGGCGGCGCTCGACCAGCGACAGCAGCCGATCGATGAGGACCTCGGTCCGCCCGGCCTCGCGTCCCAGCACCAGCAGCAGCTCGTGGAGGCTCTCCCGCTCGGGCGCGCCCTCCACCGCCAGCAGCTGGGCGTCGAACGCCTCCGCCAGGCGGCCCTGCGCGCGCAGGCTCTCGGCCTGCTCGGCGTGCACCTCGGCCTGCTCGGGCATGCCGGCCAGCCGGGCCAGACGCTTGGCGAACAGGCGATCGAGCACCTGGTGGTCGCCACGCGCGAGCAGCGCCTGTTGCAGGCAGCGCGCCTCCTCGGGATCCTCGAACGCCGCCGCCAGAGCGGACTCGAGCAGCTCGTCGGCCTCGCCGCCGTCGCCGCGCTTCTGCGCGAGCCCGAACAGGCGCAGCAGGATCTGCGTCGCGGCCGGTGCGCTCTCGCCTTCCGCTCGGCGAACCAGTAGCGCGCGGTAGGCGCGCTCGGCCTGCGCGAACGCGCCGGCGGCCTCGGCCACCTCCGCCAGCTCGCGGAGGATCTCGGCGTTCGAGGCATCCATCGACGAGGCCAGCTCGAGCTGCTCGAGGGCGAGCGGCATCTCGCCTTCGGCCCGCGCCAGCCCGCCTAGCCGCTGGTGAAGCGCGGCGCGCTTGCGGCTCTTGCGCCACCCCGCCTGCTCGACCAGCACCCGCAGCTCCTGGCGGGCGTCGGCCCGGCGCCCGCACTGGGCCAGGCCGTCGGCCAGGGCCAGCCGCAGCCCCTCGTCGCGCGGCAGCAGCCGCACGGCCTGCTCCAGCACCGGCACGGCGCGGGCGATCAGCCCCAGCCGCGCGTAGGTCTCGGCCGCCTCGCGCGCGCGAGCGACCACCAGCGTCTCGTCGCTGGTCTGCTCGCAGCCGTCGGCCAGCACGCGCGCCAGCGGCTCCCAGGCCTCGGCCTGCCGGTACAGGCCGGCCAGGCGGTCGCGCAGCCCGTCGGCGCGCGGCTCCTCGGACAGCACCCGCTCCAGGCAGGCGATCGCCCGGTGGCGGTGGCCCGCGGCCAGGTGCGCGGTGGCCAGGGTGGCCGCGACCTCGACGCGCGCCGCCCCCTCGGTCATCGCGAGCCGGCGATCGAGCCAGCCCGCCGCCGCGACCGGGTCGCCCGCGGCCAGCGCCAGCCGCCCGAGCGCGTCCAGCGCCTCGGTCGTGGCTTCCCGCTCGGCCACCTCGGCCCAGGCCGCGGCAGCGCGGTGGGGATCGGCGAGCCCCTTCTCCGCCAGCCGCGCCAGCTCCGCCCAGAGCGCCGCCGAACCGGCGGCCTGCCCCTCGTCGGCCAGGATCAGCGCCTGCTGCTGGTAGACGTCGGCCAGCTCCGCCGGCTTCCCCTTGGCCAGCAGGACCTCCGCCAGCCGCCGGACCGTCTCGGGGTGTCCCGGACGCTCCGCCAGGTTGGCGCGGAGCACCTCGGGCGCGTCGCTCTGCTGCTCGAGCAACCCGCCCAGCCGGACGATCTCCAGCCGCAGCCCCAGGCGGCGCGGGCCACCCGCGGTCGCTTCCAGCTCGGACACCCGCAGCGAGACCGCGTCGGCGAAGCGGCGCTCCGCTTCATAGAGCCGCGCCAGCGCCTCGCGCGCCGCTTCGTCCGCCGGCGCCTCGTCGTGGAGGGTGCGCCAGATGCGGATCGCGCCCGCCGGATCGGCCAGGCGCTCCTCGGTGAGCTGCGCCGCGCGCCGCAGCCAGCCCTGACGGATCTCGGTGGCCGCGGGCAGCCGCGCCCCCTCGAGCAGCATCGCGATGGCCCGTCGCAGGCGCGCGGACTCGCCGGCGGCCACGTGCAGGCGCACGCTCTCGTCGATGGCCAGCCGGGCGGCCTCGACCGCCGCCTCGGCGCGGTCACCCGCGGCGTCCACGCGCGCCAGGCGCCCCGCGCGCTCGGCCAGCTGCCCGTACAGCTCGATGGCCAGCGGCTCGTCGGCCCGCGCCAGGGCCACGCCGGCCGCTTCGCGCAGGAAATCGAGGTCGCTCGGCTGCTCGTCCGCGAGCCGCCGCAGCGTCTCGACCAGCCCCTCGGCGCCGCGCGACCGCTGCAACTCGGCGCGCTGCCGGAGCGTGGGGACGTGACTGGGGTCGGCACCCAGCGCCCGCGCCAGCGCCGCGTCGGCCGCCGCCGGATCCTGACAGTCGGAGAGCAGCGTGGCCGCGACATGGCCATGCAGCTCGCGGCGAGCACCCGGCTCCAGGCCCCTGGCCTGATCCGCCGCCACGGCCAGCGCGGCAGCCGCGGCCGGCGACAGACCGGCCTCGCGCGTCAGCGACTCGAACAGCGGCAGCAGCACGCCGGTGCGGGTCGCGGGCGACACGGCCGGATCGACCAGCAGCGCGCTGGCCGCCGCCAGATCGCCCAGCCGGATGGTCACGGTGAGCAGGCGCCGGCGCGGGCCCAGCCGCTCGGGCGTGATCGCCAGCGCCGCCTCGTAGCTGGCGCGCGCGCCGGCCAGATCGCCGGCCTGCTCCTCGAGCAGCGCCCCGCGGCGCTCGTGCAGGTGGGCCAGCGGCAGCGGGGCCCACCCACCGCCGGCGATCGCTCCCCCGATCGCCTCGGCGGCGCGCGCCGCGCCCCCGGTGACTTCGGCCAGGCGCAGGATCTCGCGCACCAGCGTCAGGTCCTCGCCCGCCTGGGGCAACGCCTGGCACAGCCACTCGAACGCGCGTTGACGGTCGCCGGCGCGCTCCTCGGCGATCGCCGCCGACTCCTCCAGGAACCGCGCCCGGACCAGGCCCGGCTCCAGCGCCGCCAGCCGCTGCGGGACCAGATCCAGCAGCAGCTGCCAGCCGTCGGTCCGCTCGGCCGCGCGGGCCAGCGGCTCGGCGGCCAGCGAGGCCAGCGTCGAATCCGCCAGCAGCGCGGTCAGGCCGGCCCGCGCCGCCTCGTGCGCGGGCTCGACCTCCAGCGCCTGGCCGTACCAGGCGACCGCGACGCGCGGATCGTCCAGACGCTCGCGCAAGGTGTCGCCCAGGCGGGCCAGCCGGTCGGCGTGCACCCGCCGATCGACCCCCGCGCGCCGCGCCAGCAGCTCGCCCAGCTCCTGGAAGCGGCCGCTCTCGGCCAGCAGATCGACCAGCGCGTCGACGCAGGCGTCGTCCTCGCCGAACCGGGTGGCGATCTCACCCCAGGTGTCGATCGCCATCGCCAGATCGCGCGTCCGGACCCGCGCCACCTCGGCGATCTCCATCAGGTCCGCCCGGACCTGGTGCTGCTGGTGCGCGGCCGCCGCGACGGAGACCCGCCGGCGCAGCAGCTGGCTCAGGGCCGGCCAGCGCTCGGCGTCGACCAGCAGCGCGCGGCTGGCGGCCAGGGCCTCGCCGTCGGCCGGATCGATCGCCAGCCGGCCGTTCCAGGCCGCCAGCGCGCGATCGACGTCCCCGCCCGCGCGCGCCAGCTCCGCCACGCGGGCCCAGACCAGCCGCTGCTCGGCGGCGTCGGGCTCGGCGACGGCCAGGCGTTCGAGCACGGCCAGACGGGCCGGGACGTCGCCCAGCTCGTCATGCAGCACCTCGAGCCGGCGCAGCGCCTCGACGCGGACGTCCCCCGGGGCCACGGTCTCGGCGGCTGCCGCGGCGAACAGCGCCGCCGCCTCGGCCTTGCGGCCAAGCTGGCGGTCCTCGACCCGCGCGGCCCGCATGAACAGCTCGACGCGTCGCTGATCGACGGTGGTGGCGCGCGCCGCCGCGGCCAGACCGCGCGCCAGCGCCCCCGGATCGCCGCCCGCCTCGGCCAGCTGGCGCAGGCGATCCTCGACCTCGCGGTCCTCCGGCACCAGCGCCAGCAGCGCCACGTATTGATCCAGCGCGCCGGCGATGTCGCCCAGCGCGCGCCGCCGCTCGCCGCACTCTCGGCGCAGCGCCTGCAGGCGCTCGCCCTGCCCCTGCGAGAAGCCGATCGCGACCCCCAGCAGCTCGGCGACCCGCGCCGACCGCCCGGCCGCGTCCAGCCGGCCTCGCAGGGCGTCCAGAACCTCCAGCCTCGTCTGCGTCGGGGCCCTCCCGTCGACGAAGATCTGCTCCAGCCGCTCGGTCAGGCTGGCGGGCGAGTCGGTCTCGGCCAGGATCGGGCGCAGGACCTCCATGGCCTGGGCCGGCTGGCCCAGGTCGGCGTGCAGCGTCGACGCCAGCCGCAGCCGCAGCTCGTGCCCCTCGTCGCCCGCCGTCCCCTCCAGGCGCAGGCGCCAGACGGCGCAGAGATCGTTCCACCGGCGGTCTCGTTCCAGCAACCGCTCCAGCGAGGAAGCGACCTGCGCGTCCAGGGGCCGCATCCGGAACAGCCGGTCCAGGTAGCCGATGGCCCGGGCGCCGTCACGGGTGAAGTCCTTGGCGATCCGGGCGGCCTCGGCCAGCAGCTCGGCGCGCCGCTCGTCGCCGCGCCCGGCCGCCAGGCGGGTGTCGTAGGCGTCCAGGACATCCGTCCAGCGCTCCGCCATCGTGAGGGCGACGACCAGGGGACGAAACGCCCAGTCGGCGTCGGGCGCGCTGGCCAGCACGGCGCGCAGGGCTTCGATCGACTCGGGCGCGTTCTCGCCGAAGCAGTCCGCCGCGAAGCGGACCGCGCGCTGGGCGAGCACGTCGTGCAGCGGCCGCGGCAGGTCCGCCACCAGCTGGGCACGATAGGCGTCAAGCAGCTGGCGCGACTGCGCCTCGTCGACGGCCGCCGCTTCTTCAAGGTGGCGCCACGGCGCGTCGTTCCCGGGCTGGCCGATCGCGTCGTGCAGCGCCTTGTCGAAGGCTTCCACCGGGTACGGCCCGGACCCTCGCAGATTGACCGGAACACCCGTCGCGCTCATCGTCGTCGCTCCTGAGCAGGTCGACCGAGGATCGGCCGATCGCGCAGGTTGTTTGAGCCCCGGCGGGGCCCAAACTCAATTTGACGACGTTTTCGTGCGCGGCGGCCGCAGAGCGGCCCGGGCTTCCGAGTGATGCCAGCCGCGCGGGGCCAGCTGCAGATAGTGGCGGTAGGCGGTGCGGGCGTCCTCCTGGCGGCCGTCCGCCACGTCGGCGCGAGCGATCAAGACGTACGCCTCGGCCGCGTCCGGATCGAGGGCCAGCGCCCGCTTGGCCCACTGGGCCCCCTCGGCAAGGTGCCCGTGGGCGTGCTCGGCGTGGGCGACCGCCAGGGCCAGGGCCGAGTCGTTCGGGTGCAAGGCGAAGGCGCGGGCACAGGCTTCCGGCGACAGCCGCCAGGGCGTGCTCCGGACCAGGTCCGTGTCACACCCTGCCTGCAACGCCCGCTGGGACGCGTCCTGGGCGATGGCGGACGGCGCCGCGCTGTCCGGTGTAGGGGCCGGCGCCGCTTCCGCCGGCGCGGCGAGGGCCGCCATCGCCGGACGAGCGGTCGCCGAGACGGGCTTCGCGGCGCTGGCCGTGGCCGGGTGCCGGCGGACGTGCCACCAGCGCGACACGCGCGGGGCGATCTCGACGCCGGCCAGGACCAGCACGCCCACCGCCGTCAGGAACCAGAGGCGCGCCTGCTGGGTCTGCCGCCGGGCCTGCATTCGCGCCGCTTCCTGGGCGACGCGGACCGCCTGCAGCGAGGCACGCGCCTCCTCCGACAGCTCCAACCTGAATGAGCCGATCGGAGCAGAGGGGATGGCCGAGACGTCTGCCTGTTCGATCATCAGACGATTCAGCCACCCCTTGCGGCGCGCCGCAAAAAATTGCTTCTTTTGGGCCGCGACCCGGTCAGTGGGCGCCGGGGTCCAGGCCCTGGAGCAGGCCGTAGATCGAGACGGTCGCCGCCACGGGCGGATCGACGAATCGCATTCCCATCCCGGCGGCCTGCCCGTCGCGCTCGAGGATCCAGCGGACCTCGCCGACCAACGAGATGGGCTCCGGGTGCTGGGGGAGCTCCAGCTCGAGGGTCAGGTGGGCACCGACGGGAAACGGGTGCTCGGTGGTCACGAACAGCCCCCCCATTCCGATGTTGGCGGACCTGGCCGGAAACGAATCCCTGTCCGTTCTCACGGTGACCGGCATGTCGACTGCGGCGCGGCCAAACCTGGATGCGAACTCGCGCATGGGTCAGTTGCGTCAACCATATTCGCCAGCCAGCCGGGTCGGTTCAAGTAAACCGACGCAACAAATCACGACAGCGCGCTGGCGCGACATGTTCAACCCGCCCGGGGCAGCGTGAAGAAGAACGTCGCGCCGGCGCCAGGTGCGGTCTTTACCCACAAGTCGCCCCGGTGCGCCCGCACGATACCCTGCGCGATGTAGAGGCCGAGGCCGGTCCCGTTGCCGGCTCCCTTCCAGTAGGGCTCGAAGATGTGGGGGACGCTCTCGGGCGGGATCCCGGGGCCCGTGTCGGCGACCTCGAAGCGAACTGCTCGCTCTTGAAGGGCGACCGTCACCCCGACCCGCCCGCCCTTGGGCGTGAACTTCAGCGCGTTGCCGATCAGGTTTCCCAGCAGCTGCACGATCCGGGCGCGGTCCGCGGCGATCGCCAGATCGCCGGGCGGCGCGGCCACCTCCAGCGTGATCTGCCGGCGCTCGGCCTGCTGCATGAAGGCCTCCGCGACCTCGCGCAGGATGGCGCCGACCGGCTCGCGGGTCGGCGTCACCGCCAGCGTCTGGTGCTCGATCCCGGTGACGTCGACCAGATCGCCGATCATCGTCTCCATCCTGGCGGCGGCCCGTTCGATCCGGGTGAGGTGGCGGCGATCGTCGTCGTTCGAGATGTTCCGCGACAGCGCTTCGGCGCTGAGGCCGATGGCGCCCAGGGGGTTGCGCAGGTCATGAGCGACGATCTGCAGGACCCGTTCGCGCGATCGCACGGCCGTCTCGGCGCGGGCTCGCGCGCGGTGCAGCGACTCGACGATGGCACTGACCGCCACGCCGACCGCGAAGAACAGCGCGACTTCGACCACCGCCACGCCCGCCGGCTCGTGCGCGGGATCGATCCAGAAGTCGCCCAGAGCGACCGTCGCCAGCGCCGCCGAGAGCAACCCCGGACCCAGCCCGCCGAACCAGGCCGCCACCATCACCGTGGGGATGAACACCAGGTGCCGGTTGTGCTGGTGCCCCCACCAGGGATCGAGCGCCACCCGCCCCGCCACCACGAGGCAGGTGAGAAGGACCGCCGCGCCATATCGCAGCCAGGCTGGCCGCTGCATGACGGGTCCCCCCAACCTCATCAGCAGAGGCTAGGAAATCTTTCCCTCGACCGCCAGCCGCGGGGTGGTCGCCGCGCCCGGCCGGTGGAACATGCGCCAATCAAGCCGGCGGCTACCGGACGGTCGAAGGGACCGGAGGATCGTCGTGGCGGCGGGGGGCGTGGGGCGTAAAGATCACGTCGCGCCGGGCCTGGGGAATCGTCAGGCCTGGCGCCAAAGGAGAAAACCGACCATGGGCGACGAGAAGACCATCCTGATCACGGGGGCGACGGGCAAGCAGGGGGGAGCGACGCTGGCCCACCTGGCGCGGCGGGGCGGGTTCAAGCTGCGGGCGATGACGCGCAAGCCGTCCGGGAACGCCGCGCAGGCGGTCGCCAAGCTGGGCGCGGAGGTCGTGCCGGGGGACCTGGACGACGCGGCTTCGCTGGAGCGCGCCCTGGCCGGCGCCTGGGGCGTCTTCGCGGTGCAGAACACCTGGGAGGCAGGCGTCGAGCGGGAAGAGGAGCAGGGCAAGCGGCTCGCCAAGATCGCGCGGGATCGCGGGGTCCAGCACTTCGTCTACACGTCGGTCGGTTCGGCCCACAAGAAGACCGGCATCCCCCACTTCGAGAACAAGTTCCGGATCGAGCAGACCGTCAAGGAGCTCCGGTTCCCCTCGCACGCCATCATTCGACCGGTGTTCTTCATGGAGAACCTGCTGTCGCCCGGGTTCCTGAAAGGCGACAAGCTGGTGTCGGCGCTCGCGCCGACCACCAAGCTGCAGATGATCGCCAGCGACGACATCGGCAAGTTTGGCGCCGACGCGTTCGTTCGCGCCGATCGCTGGAACGGCGTCGAGCTGGACATCGCCGGTGACGCGGCGACGATGCTGGAGGCGGCCGCCGCCCTGAGCACCCGAGTCGGCCGAACCGTCAGCTACCAGCCGATCCCCATCGCGGCGGTCCGCCAGTACAGCGACGACGTCGCCACGATGCTGGAGTGGTTCGAGGCCGTCGGCTACTCCGCCGACATCCCCTCGCTGGAACCCGAGTGGGGCATCCGCCCGCTCACGCTGGCCGACTGGATCCGTCACCAGGGCTGATCAAAAAAACGTCGGGGGCGGTGACACGCATCGCCCCGGCCGGTGTTCCCCCTGTCGATCCCGCTTTGCGGGCAACCCGAAACAGGAGAACCGGCCGTGCACGCCACCACCTCGACGTTCGTCCACCGCCTTCTGGAGTGGCCCCTCTTTCAGTCCGAGTGGGTCTTCTGGCTGCTCTTCGCGCTGTCGGCGTCGTCGATCGCCGTCATCCTCGAGCGCCTCTTCTTCTTCCGGCGCCACGCGCCCGAGAGCGCGCGCCTCGCCGCGACCGTCGATGCGGCGATCGGGCGCGGCGACTACGAGGCCGCCGCGCGCGCGCTGACCGGACGCCGCAGCCTGGAGGCCCGCGTCCTGCTGGCCGGGTTGGTCGCCTGCGATCAGGGTCCGGACGCCGTCGAGGAGCTGCTGGCCGGCGCGCTGGGCGCCGAACGGGCGCGCTTCGAGACGCGGCTCTCGTTCCTGGCGACGCTGGCCAGCAACGCGCCGTACGTCGGCCTGTTCGGCACCGTGCTGGGGATCGTGCGCGCGTTCCGCAACCTGGGGGCCGATCTGGCCGAGGCGCACGCCGGCGTGATGACGGCCCTGGCCGAGGCGCTGGTGGCGACGGCCATCGGCCTGCTGGTCGCCATCCCGGCGGTGGTGGCGTTCAACGCCTTCAAGAACGCCGTGAAGACGCGGGTCACGCGGGCCGAGACGCTGTCCCGGACGCTGCTCTCCCGCCTCAAGGGCGAGCCCCCGGCGGCAGACACCCAAACCGGAAGCGCGCCGCTGCGCGCGGCGGCGGAGTGAGGGCGTCATGGCGGCTCTGGAGAAAGTGGCGTCGCAAGACGACGGCCCGATCGCGTCCATCAACATCATTCCTTTCGTCGACATCGTCCTGGTCCTGCTGGTCATCTTCATCGTCACGTCGGCGGCCATCGTCCGCGCCAGCCTGAAGGTCGATCTGCCGCGCGCGGCGGCGGGTGGCGCCAAGGTCGTCTCGACGCTGAACCTGGCGCTGGACCGGGGCGGCGAGCTGACGCTGGACGGCCGCCCGACCAGTCCGACGGCGGCGCGGACCGAGCTGCAGGCGGCGGTCGCGCGCGACCCGGCCGCCCAGGCGGTGATCGCGGCCGACCGCACGGTCCCCTACGGCAAGGTCATGGAGGTCATCGACCTGGTCAAAGGCGCCGGCATCGCCGGTTTCGCCCTGGACGTCGAGCGCGCCCCCGGGGGCGCTCCAGGCAGCGCGCCATGACCGTCACGATCGATCCGCGCGGTTCGAAGCCGCGCATGCGGCTGGTGCGGGCGGTTTCCTGCGCGCCCATCCGGCCGCGCCCGGGCACCTCGCGTGCGCGTCGTCGCGCGCAGCGAGGGCGCGTCGCGCCGCTGCCTGCCGCCACCGCCGCGGCGGCGCGCGCGTCGCTGGGCGCGGCCGGATCGGGCCGTGGGGCACACTGGGCCGCGCCGGCCGTCTGGGGGCTGGCGCTGGCCGCGCACGCGCTGTTGGCTCTGGCCGTCTGGCGCACGCACGCCGAGGCGCCGGTGCCGCGCGGCTCGACCCGCATCAGCGTGCAGGTCCACGAGGTGCCTCCGCCGCCGCCTCGGCCCGTGGTTGCGACGCCGGCGACGAAGCCGGCCGCGCCGGCCCGCCCCGGCGCGACGCGCGTCGCCCGCCACGACGCGCCCCGTGCGACCCGCCCGCAGCCGCCGGCCGCCGCGCCGGTCAAGGTGGTCGGTCTGTCGCTGGAGTCGACCTCCGAGTCGGGTCGGGGGCCGGCCTTTGCCGTCGGTGACACGCTGGCCGGGAGCACCGCCGCCACGGCCCAGCGTCCGGCGCCGGCCCCTGCTGCCGATCCGCCCGCCGGACCGAACCGCGTCGCGCGCGGCGTCCCCCGCGCCGGCAGCGTCCTGACGCCGCCCCGCCGCCTGCAGGAGGTGAAGCCCCACTACCCCGACGCGCGCCGGGCCGCCGGCGTCGAGGCCGACGTCCTGCTGATCGTCTCGCTGGACGCTTCGGGCCGGGTCCTCTCCGTCACCGTCGGGCACAGCAGCGGCGACCAGTCCTTCGACGAATCGGCCCGCCAGGCCGCGCGCCAGGAGCGCTTCAGCCCGGCCCTGCGCGACGGCGTCCCCGTTCCCACCACGTTCACGTTCACCACCCACTTCCGCCTGGACATGCCATGACCCCCGACAGCTCGACACGCCCGTTCCTCTGCTGGGCCGCACAGACCATCCTGGTCCGCGGCGCCGGCACGTTCGCCACGCTGGTGGCGATCGCGCTGCTGGCGGCGAGTCTCGCCGGCTGCGGCGCCGACTTCGACCCGCCCACCCGCCTGTCGAAGCTGCGGCTGCTGGCGCTGCAGGCCGCGCCCGTCAACCCGGCCGCGGGCGAGACCACCACGATCACGCCGCTGGTCTACAGCCCATCCGACGCCGCGCTGGAGTTCGCCTGGTCGTGGTGCCCGGTGCTGGGCCAGGCCAACGACGGCTACGTCTGCCCGATCTCCCACGACGACGCCAGCGCCATGCTGGCGGCCGCCGGCGTGACTTCGTCGCTGCCCGACTTCGATCTGGGCGCTGGGCCGACGGCCTCGTTCACCAACCCGTTCCCGCCCGACGCGCTGGCCGCGTTGTGTGGCGCCGGCTTCGACGGGCAGCCGGTGGACTGCAAGAACGGCTTCCCGATCCGCCTGTCGGTGCGCGTGACCCAGGGGACCGCCGTGCAACTGGGCACGACGGTCATCGGCCTGCCCATCGCGGCCGGTGCGCCGTCGAACGCGAACCCGACGCCGGGCGGCCTGACCATCGACCTGCCGTCGGGGACGCAGGCGCTGGACGACGCCGGCGGCGTGCAGGTGCCGCGCGTGCAGGAGAGCCTGCTGCACGTCGCGGTCGACGACGGCCAGGCCGAGACCTACCTGGGGCCCGGCCTGGACGGCGGGGCCGCCACGCTGCGCGAGACCCTGCTCTTCAGCTGGTTCTCCGAGCTGGGCGACTTCGACAACCGGCGGACGCTGTTCATCGACGGAAGCAACAGCCTGGCCGACGCCAGCGCCGACAAGTGGACGCCGCCCGCCACGCGCGTCGACGACCACCCGACGTCGCGCCTGATCGTCGTCGTGCGCGACGATCGGGGCGGGGTCGGCTGGACCACCGCCACCGCTGCTCTGGAACCGACGCCATGAAGCGCTTCCTGGTGATCCTCCTCCTGGCCCTGGCTGCGCCGCCGGCGGCGCTGGCCGGCGGCCTCAGCAAGCTGCCCAAGCAGACCGTCTTCGTCGACGCCACCTACCCGCCCGGCGCCGAGGCGGCCGGCGTCGAAGCCGACGTGATCCTGAACCTGACCATCGATGCGACCGGCCACGTCAGCCATGTCGAGGTGGCGACGTCGGCGGGTCCTGGCCGCGAGGCGTTCGACACCGCGGCCGTCGCCGCCGCCGGCCAGTACCTGTTCGAGCCGGCCGAGAGCGAGGGCCAGCCCGTCCCGGTGGAACTGGCCTACAAGGTGAAATTTCGGTTGCACGCCAGGGCGCCCGTGCCCGCGCCGGCCGGGGCGCCCAATCCCACGGCGCCGGCCGTTCCGGCCCCACCCAAGGCGCCCCCGCGCGAAAGCCTGGTCGGCCAGCTCCGCGAGCGCGGCACCCGCGACCCGATGGTCGGCGTCGTCGTCACCGTGAGCCGGGGCGGCGCGGCGTTCGAGGCGACGAGTGACGGCCAGGGGCGGTTCGCGCTCTTCGATCTCGCGCCTGGCGCGTGGCAAATGGACGTCGAGGCGCCCGCGTACTTCCCCTTCCACACCAGCGAGGAGGTGCGCGCGGGCGAGAAGACGGTCGTCACCTACTACGTCGAGCGCGGCCAGCCGAGCCCGCTCGACGAGACGGTGACCGCCGCGCGGCCCAAGAAGGACGTCACCCACGTGGTGCTGACCGCGGACGTCATCGACAGGGTCCCGGGCACCGCCGGAGATCCGCTGGCCGTGGTCCAGAACCTGGCCGGCGTGGCGCGCGCCCCGGCCGGCAGCGGCCTGCTGATCGTGCGCGGCTCGGCGCCCGAGGACACCCAGATCTTCGTCGACGGGATGGACGTGCCGCTGGTGTACCACTTCGGCGGCCTGCGCAGCGTCCTGCCCGAAGGGGTCATCGACAACATCGAGTTCGTGCCCGGCAACTTCTCGCCCGAGTACGGGCGCGCCACCGGCGGCATCGTCGACGTGCACCTGAAAGAGCTGAAGCCCAAACGCTTCGGCGGCTACGTCGACGTCAGCGTCCTCGACACCGGCGTGTACCTGGAGGCGCCGCTGGGCGACCGCGGCGGCATCGCCGTCGCCGCGCGCCGCAGCTACCTGGACGCCGTCATCGACGCCGCGGCGTCCGGCAGCGGGCAGCCGGTCAGCTGGCTGACCGCGCCCGTCTACTACGACGCGCAGCTGCTGGCGAATTACAGGTTCAGCCCCGCGCACGATCTGCGCGCCATCGTCTTCGGCGCCGACGATCGCCTGGCGCTGCTGTTCAAGAACCCGGCCGATTTTTCGCAGCAGGCCACCGGCAACCAGCTGAACACGCAGACCGGGTTCTGGCGGGCGCTGATCGCCGACCACTACACCCCGCGCGAGGGGCTCGAGAACACGCTGCGCCTGTCCGCCGGCCAGGATGCCGAGACCATCAGCCTGGGCGACCTGGTCCTGGATCTGCATCGGCGGGTGGTCCAGGCACGCGACACGCTGCGCCTGCGTCTGGAGCCATGGGCGACGCTGGTGGCCGGCGTCGACGGAATGGCCGAGCACTACAGCGGGCACGTCCGGCTGCCGCCGCCCACCGAGGAGGGGCAGCCGATGAGCAACCAGGACCTGAGCGAGACCAAGGAGACGCACATCGACGTCCCCTGGTGGTTCTCGCCGGGCGTGTTCGGCGAGGTCGAGCTGCGCCCCATGAAGCCGGTCCTGATCTCGGCGGGGCTGCGGGCCGACTACTTCCAGCGCATCCACCAGAGCGTGCTGGCGCCCCGGCTCTCGGTTCGCTACGAGCTGGCGCCGCGCTGGGCGGTCAAGGGCGCGGTGGGCATGTACCACCAGATGCCCAACGTCGAGGAGACCGACCCCGCCTTCGGCAACCCGGCGCTCAAGGCCGAGCGGGCCGTCCACGTGGCGCTGGGGGCCGAGTGGAGGCCCCGGCCCGGGACGACGTTCGAAGCCACCGGGTTCTACAAGCGCCTGTCCAGCCTGGTGAGCCCGACCGGCGCCACGCAGGTCGAGAACGGCGCCGACGTGCCGCTCAATTACGACAACGGCGGCCGGGGGCGCGTGATCGGGCTCGAGCTGGTGGCGCGGCGCGAGCTGGCCGCCGGGCTCTTTGGATGGGTCGCCTACACGCTGTCGCGGTCGGAGCGTCTCGACTCCGGCCAGACGGATTGGCGCCTGTTCGACTACGACCAGACCCACATCCTGACCGCGGTGGCCTCGTACGATCTGCCGCGCCACTGGCGGGTCGCCTCGCGCTTCCGCTACGTCAGCGGGAACCCCGAGACGCCGGTGATCGGCAGCGTGTTCAACAGCGTCACCGACGAGTACGACCCGGTGTTCGGCCAGGTGAACAGCGCGCGCCAGCCGCCCTTCGTGCAGCTGGACGTGCGCCTGGACAAGCAGTGGGTCTTCGACCGCTGGCTGCTGGACGCCTACCTCGATCTGCAGAACGCGACCAACCACACCAACCCCGAGGGGATCGCCTACAACTACGACTACACCCAGTCGAAGGTGAGCCAGGGCCTGCCCATCCTGCCGTTCCTCGGGCTGCGGGCGGAGTTCTAGATGCGGCTGCGATGGCGACAGTTGTTGATGGCGGCGGCGCTCGCGCTGGGCGCGGCGCGCGGTGCCCACGCCCAGACCCTTCGGGATCCCGAGGCCCGCCAGGGGTTCTACATCTCGGCGGGCGCCGGCGTGAACGCGCTGGCCACCCGGGACGAGGGGGAGAGCGACGGAACGGCGACGGGACTCGCGATCACCCTTCACCTGGGCGAGATGCTGTCCGATCGCTGGGGCCTGGGTCTGGCGATCGAGGAAGGAGGCGCCTCGGGCCAGGGGATCACCCGGAGCATCGGCGGCTTGACGCTGGAGGCGCAGGCGCGGCTCCGGGGCCACCTGGCGGCGCACGGGGGCGTGGGCCTGGGCGTGGCGTCGGCAAAAGATCCCGCGCGCGCCGGCGACGAGAGCCACGGCACCTATGGATCCCTCCTGACGGCCGGACTGAGCTACGACGCCTTCCTCACGAACCGTCGCACCGGCGGCTGGGCCATCACCCCTGCCTGCGGCCTGCGCGCCGTGCCCGGCGGCGACGTCACCGCGCTCGCCGGCGTCTTCACCCTGAGCATCACCTGGTGGTCGGGGCTGCCGGCCCGCGAGCTGCGCTGAAGAACCGCCAGATCTCGAGGGGGCCGTCGAAGCCGGGAGCCATCGGCCCCAGGACGCGCGGGTAACGGGTGTAGGGCTGGGGCACGACGTGACCTCCACCGTGGATCGTGACCAGCTCGACGCGGGGGCGGCCCGGCGCGGACCACAGGGAGCGCTCGGCCCAGATCGAGTCGTCCCCGCCGGGCAGCCGCTCGACCGACGGCGCGTCCGGCAGCCCGTTCAGAGCCACGAAGTAGCGGGCCGAGTCGGGCGTCGAGCGGATGTTGCCGCGGTCGCTGACGCCGAAGATCCGCATCCGGCCTCCAGCGAAGGGATTCAGCCGATCGGCGGTTCCGTTCATGATGAGGACGGGGACCTGCTTGCCGCTCGGGTGGCAGTCCAGGTTGTCGTCGGCCGGCAGGCCGGCGCTGACGACCGCCACGCCGCCGCTCACCGCGTCCGGCGCCTCCAGCGCCAGCCGGAGCGCCATCTGCCCGCCGTTCGAGTGGCCCACCGCGAACACCTGGGCCGGATCGATGTGCACCGACGCCGCCAGCCGCCGGATCATCGCGCGAATGAAGGCGACGTCGTCGACATGCTGCTTCCGCGAGGAGAACGGCGCCGCCGCTCGGCAGTCGTCCCAGTGCCCCTCGAACCCGTCGGGGTACGCGACCACGAAGCCGTTCTCGTCGGCCAGACGGTCGAAGTCGTAACCGGTGTGCCAGCGAAAGGCCTCGCCCTTCCCACCGGATTCGTGCAGCGCGACGACCAGGGGCGTCGGAGCCGCCCGCCGCGCCGGCACGTAGACGCCGAACGATCGATCCCGCCCGCCGTCCTGAAGCGTCTCGCGCGTGAACGAACCGGCCAGGTGAGGATCGGCCGGCCGCGGGAAATGAAGCCAGTACCGCGCCGCCAAGAACAGACAGGCGCTCACCGCCGCGAACGCGAACAAGAACCGGCGCAACCGCATCAGGCGGCGACCGTGTCGGGCACCGCCTGCCGCCGCCAGAGCAGCGCGCCGGAAGCGATCAGGGCGACCGCCGCGTACTGGACCAGCGTCAGCCCGAACAGCCGGGGATCCGATCGGCGGCCGAGGAGCTGGAGATCGTCGGCGCGGACCTGCTCGATCGCGAAACGCCCCAGCCCGAACAGCAGCGCGGCCAGTGCCAGCGCGCGTCCCGGCGGGCGCTGGCCTTCACCGCGCCTCAGGACCACGAAGATCAGCAACGCGAGCGCCGCCTCGTAAAGGCCCAGGTCGTGCCGGGCGCCGCCCGGCATCGCCACCGCGAACGGCACGTCGGTGAGCCGGCCCAGGTGATCGTGATCGATGAAGCAGCCGATCCGACCGATGCCCCACCCGAGGCTCAGCGCGGTCACCAGGTTGTCGCCGTTCGCCAGCCAGCCTCCGGGCGCACGGCGAAACCAGCCGGCACCCACCAGGCCTGCGCCGGCCAGGGCGCCCAGCGTGCAGACGCCTCCGGACCAGGGCAGCAGCTCGCGCCAGTCGGCCCGCAGCGCGTCCCCGCGGTAGAGCACGACGTCGGCGACGTGACCGATCAGCAGCCCGACGGCGATCATCAGGAACAGTCCGTCGATCGTCCGGCGCGCGGGAAGACCCCTGCGCCGGGCGCCCGCCCGCGCCACCCAGGCGGCCGCCACGACGCCGGCCAGGGTCAGGACCACGCTGGCCGGAACGCCGGCCGGCATCATCGTCCGGGCGGTCCGAAGTAAGATGTCACGGTGCTCGCCTGGGCGGTCGCGTTTGCGTGCACGCTGGCGCTCGAGACCCCTGTGTACGTGCTGGGCCTGCGGCGCACGGTCGGAGCCCGCCGCGCCGCGCTCTGGTCGGTGGCCCTGAACCTGTCGACCCACCCCTCGGCGTGGGCGCTCACCCGTGCCTGGTCCTGGCCCCGATTCGGAGCCGTCGAGACGGGGGTCTGGCTGCTCGAGTCCGCCGGCCTGCTGGCGCTGCTGCGACTCGGAGCTCCGCGAACCATTCCAGCAGCCCGCGCCCTGGCGCTGACCCTGACGGCCAACGCGCTCTCGGCCGGGTTCGGCCTGCTCATTTGAGCGGGCCGGCGCCGTCGTCCCCGCCGCCGTCCGCCTTGCGCCGGCTCCCCAGCCAGGCGCCGCCCAATCCGGCGACCAGCACCAGCCCCGTCCCGACCTGGCGCCGCCCACCGGAGTCCTGGCGCAGGCCAACGGTCGAACCGTCGCTCGATCCGGCGTCCTTCAGCTCGCGAGGATGACTGCCGCCGCCAAAGCAGACGTCCGCCCAGGCGAGCGCGGGCGCAATCCACAGCGCGCCCGTCGCCAGGATCGCGGTCACCAGAGCCCACCCCGAACTGCCGGCCCTCGACGATTGCTTCATCGCGGCTTCCTCCGTTTTGGGGCCAGCGTTGCACGTCTGGTACCAACATCGCCAGATTTTCTGGGGCCCATTCCGCGCGGCCGGCCGGGAGCCTGGCCGCGATGACCCTGACAGCCTTGTCAG
>DATJWP010000007.1:0-10773 GCA_035578045.1 Polyangia bacterium
GAGGGAGCCTCCGAGACATCCGTGGCGACGACCACCGGCACGGAGTTGCCGGACGACAGCAGCACCAGCGTCTTGTAGTGGCGGATGACCGTGGCCAAGGCGTCGAACGAAGCATGGACCGCGCGCGTCCGATCGTCTCGGTCGGTTCCCGACGAGTCATAGGTCCGGCCGATCAGGGCCTCGATGACGCGGCCGTCCTCTTCCAGGTCACGCAGGCGGGACTCGAGATCGGAGGCGAGCTCACGCACGTCGGCCTGGCGCGCGACCACGAAGTTCTGTCGCAGGCGGGTCCGCTCCTCGTTGTAGCTCCGCACCGAGAACGTGAGCACCATCGCCACTGCGACGGTGAGCGCGATCGCCAGGGACAGGCTCCGCATTGGCAAGATCTATCCGAACGAAAGGGGCGGGACCACGACGGCAACCAAGGAAACAAGATCCGTGCCGGATGACGGCATGGGCGTTGCTGGACCGCCGTACATGGCCAGACTCGAAGCGCGCTTCCATCCACCCGATCGGCGCGGTGGCTACATCGTGGTCGGGCACGTCACCTGGCCGGACGGCGAACGGGACGCGCGGATCGAAGTTTCACCCATGCTGGCGCTGGCGCCTGCCCCCGCCACCATCCTGGCCACGTTCCGCCATCTGGTCAGGCGCCTGGGCAGCTCGCGCGAGCGCCTGGAGGCAATCCGCTCCGAGTACTGGACCTTCGTCGAGGTCGGAGCCGATCGGGCGCAATGCCCGCCGGTCGGGCGAAATGCCCGACCGGCCTGAGCTCGAGCGGGAGCGGTTGCGCTACTGCGCGATGTCCAGCGGGGGACCGTACAGGCTGTCGCGGAATTCGACGTAGCCGAACGAGCCGCTCCCTTTGACCTCGAGCACGACCGTGTCGCTCGAGTCGACCTCCTGCATCAGCGAGTTGGTCGAGTAGGTGATGATGGTGTTGCCGTTCGAGAGGCGCTGCACGTCTCCGAAGTTCGTGACGTTCGAGCTGCCGTTGGCGTTGAAGGCCTTGATCAGGTGGCCGTCCAGGCCGTACTCGACGGCCTGCGACTTACCGGCGGTGCCCTGGTTGGCGAAGATGAGGATGCTGTTGTCGAGCAGCTGGGTGCCATGCTGCTCGCCGCCCCAGGCGGTGTGCCCGCCGCTCACCTTCTTCGAGAGCAGCCACTGCAGCGTGCCGGTGCGGTTCACGACGGCGACGTCTTCTTGCCAGTCCGAGTAGGTGTAGTAGTCCTCTTTCTTCGAGTAGCGGACCGAGTTGCCGTGGCAGCTCGGGAACGACTTGCCGGTGCCCGTGACGCCGGTCGGCTCGAAGACCTCCTTGGTCGTCCCCGCGTTGTTGATCTCGAAGATGCTGTTGCAGTCGCTCTCGCTGTAGTCCAGGTACGCCATGGTGTCGGCGCTGACGGCCGCGATGTCGTGCGACGCCTTGGTGCTGGAATAGGTCTGGGTGGTCAGGCCATCCATGGTCACGCGCCGGAGCGGGTTGCCGCTCAGCGATTCGTTCACCAGCCAGATGCTCTGGCTGTCGGCCGACATCCGCGCGCGCGAGATGCCGTCGGTCGATTCGCCCGACCCGGCCGTGTACCACCAGACCACGTCGCCGTCCGTGTCGAAGATGAAGGGCACCTTCGAGTTGCTGCCCTGCCAGAACGAGGTGATGAAGAAGCCCTTGGGCAGGGAGGCTGCGTTCTTGACCGAGAAGCTGGTGAGCGGGTTCGAGCTGATCTTGGCGCCCGTCATGATCGTCTGGTCATCGCTGGTGTACGTGTTCGTCCCGTCGCTGGCCACGATCCGGAAGTGGTAGGTCATGCCCGGCTTCATTCCGAGCAGCAGGGTCCGGTAGCTCGCCACCGTCAGGTCGACGGGGGCGGTCATCCCGTAGCTGGTGTCGGGGCCGAAGTCGATGTGCGCCGACGTGATGCCCGACTTGGTGATGGACCAGGTGACGATCGCGACGGTCGGCGGCGCCGTCGATTTCATCGCGCTCGCCAGCTGCGCCATGATGGTGAACAGGCCCCCCTGGGCGCTTGCGCCTCCCGCGCCCGTCGATTGCCCGGCGCCGGCCGTTCCGCCGGATCCGGTGTGCGCGCCTCCCGAGCCGCCCGTCGCCGTGCCACCCGAGCCCGATCCGGCGTGCCCCGCCGCGCCCGTCATGCCGCCCGTGTGGACCGCTCCGCCCGTGCCTGGATTCGACCCGCCGGTCGCGGAGCCGCCCGTGCTCGAGCCTCCCGATCCGTTGCCGCCGGTGCTGCTGCTGGTGCCGCCTGTGCCCGAGCCACCGGTGCCGCTGCCCGAACCGCCCGTCCCGGAGCCGTTCATGTCCTGGGTCTGAGCACACGCTGTCAGAGCAACCAGGCTGAACATGAAGAACGACTTGCGCAGACGCGTCATTGCGGGGCCTCCGGTCGAGTGATGGGGGGGTGAGGGGGCTGGTCGTCGGTATGTGCCATCGGACACACGCGGGTTTCAACAGAAGTCGGGTGAAAACTCACGGGAACGCCGAATCGAAAACCGGCTCACCATTTAGTTTGTTTTTATGGCGGTTTGAACGTTGATCTGTCTGATATTGCCGGCGAGTGTCTCATTTGACAGACAACGTTGAGGCGCCCGCAACGTTCGCCCGGACGAGGTTGACCCATCTGCGACAGAGCCCAACGTAAGTAGTGGCCGCACAGGGAGGTAAACCATGGCCGAGGTCGACGTGATGACGCATGAGCGGCGACGCCTGATCCTGGAGGGAGGCGCCGTCGCCGGGCTGGTCGGAGGGGCCGTCGTCAGCCTGCTGGTGGCGGTGGCCAGCGCGCTCCAAGGACAGGACGTCTGGAGGGGGCTGAAGATCGCCGCCTATCCGTTCCTGGGCGATCGCGTGCTGCTGGCCGGCCTGGACGTCGCGCCGGTCGCGCTCGGGTTACTCGCCCATCTGGTGGTCGCGGCGATCTGGGGCGTCCTGTTCGCCGCGGTCGCCTTCGGTCTGTCCCGCTGGGCGACGGTCGGCTTCGGCGCGGTGTGGGGCTTCGTGGTGCTGTTCGTGATGGTCTATCTGGTGCTCCCAGCGGCGGGCGCCGCGCGCCTGGAAGACGCGATGGTGGTCCGTCCGGTGGTCCTCGAGCACGTCACGTTCGGGCTGGCGGTGGGGCTGGCGTTCCTGCCGTTCCAGCGGCGGGAATCGCATCTGCATGATCGCTGGCTCCCTCGAGCCGTCTGAGGTCAGGGGGGCGCAGCCGCTTCACTGGGCGCTTTCACGGCAGCTGGGTCGACGGGGTCACGTCGATCCAGTTGGTTCCGTCGGTGTGGCCGGCGGCGCCTCCCGCGCCAGCCTCGTGGCCGCCCGTCGCTTCATATCGCAATCAGCGATTCTCCAGGCGGGTGAGCCAGTGGTCGACGTCGAAGCTGGGCCGATCGGTCAGCGCGCGCCAGAGCCGGATCCGGTTCACGATCTCCAGCCGGACTTCGTGTCCGTACCAGCGGTGATCGCGGCTGAGGATCCGGCCGATCTCGGCGTCGTCCAGGTCCCGGGTGTCCCAGGTGCGGCGCTGGGGCCCCGACGGCCCCAGCCGCAGCTTGAACATCGTGCGCGGCCGGTCGGTCAGGTTCGGCTGTCCGCCGTGCCAGATCCCGTGATGACAGACGAGCAAGGAGCCCGCCGGACAGACCATGGCGGTCTGGCCCACGAAGTTCTGGTAGCGGGCGATGGCGGCCTCGTTGACGCGACGGAGGTGGCTGCCGGGCAGCACCATCGTGCCGCCCATCTCGCGCGGGGTCTCGTGCGGGAAAAAGAACAGCTGGATGTCGAAGGCCGTCCGGCGCGGATCGAGGATCGCGTCGGCGTGCCAGGGCTGGCTCCAGCGCTGCTTGGGCCCGATCACGTGCGCGTAGTGGTGGTCGTACAGCGGGTCGGGGCCCAGCAGGCTGCGGACGATCGCCGCGACGGCGGGCAGCTCGACCAGCGACGCCAGGGCGGGCCATTCCTGGAAGCGACCGGCCAGCGGCTGCCCGGGCCAGGCGCGGGCCGGGCTGGCCGGCGAGGCGCCGAAGGACGACGGCGGGCCACCCGCGCCCAGCTCCTGCAGCACGGCGCCGCAGATCGCCGGCGGGACGATCGCGTCGAACTTCAGGTAGCCGTCGGCGACGAAGGCGGCCACCTGCTTGCTGGTGAGCAGCTCGGCTTCGGCCATGTGCGTGAGCGTAGCGCAGCTTTGCTGCGCAGAGCTCATCGCGGGAGGGTCGGGGAACCCTCTGAGGGTTCCCATCTAGAAGATGTCGACGAGCTTCTCCAGAACGAACTCGTACTTGAGGAAGGACGTATCGTGCTCGGCGCCCGGGGCGGCGGGCTGGAGCTGCGGGAGCTGAAGGACCCGCCAGCCGTCGCGCATCGCCGCCAGCACCGACGCGTACGGTGGTTTGTCGGTGTCGCCGGCCATGTGGGCCTGGCGCCCCGTTCCGTCGAAGATCGACCAGGCCCCGACCTCGCTGTCGGGACTCGAGTTCGCGGCGTACAGGACCAGGAGCTGCTGCCGGAGCATCCGCTCAGTGTGACATGCCCGGAGGGCCTGCGATCACCGCGACCGGCGGGCTGGTCAGGTCGCCGTTGCTGTCGGGCGGGAACACGCCGTCGCCGAGCTGTCCATACTCGTCGTTGCCCCAGCAGCGGATCTGGCCGCCACCGACGACCGCGCAGATCGAGAGCTCGGCGGCGCTCACCGATGTCGCGCTGGACACGCCGGACACGGGGCTGGGCGTCGGTTTGCTGAGGTCGATGCCCCAGCAGCGCAGAGACCCGTCGGCCAGAAGGGCGCAGGTCGCGTAGGCGGTCGTCGAGATCGCGACCGCGCTGGTCACGCCGCTCACCGCCACGGGCGTTGGCGAATCGGTGTGGGTCCCGTCGCCGAGCTGTCCGGACGGATTGCTGCCCCAGCACTGGACGGTCCCGTCGTTCAGCAGCGCGCAGGCGTGAAACCACCCGGCGGCGATCGCGCGCGCGCCCGAAAGGCCTTGAACCGTGACGGGCGTCGTCGAAGCAGAGCTGTAGTTGGGTCCCGGCTGACCGAGCGGACCGAGGCCCCAGCATTCGACGGTGCCGGCCGGCTGCAGGTCGCAACCAAAGGTCCCGCCGATCGCCAGGGCGATCGCGCCCGTCACGCCGCCCACGGCGGTCGGGGGAATTGCCGCAACGGTCCCGTCGGGGTTCAGCCCCAGGGCGTTCTCCCCCCAGCAGGTGATCGTTCCGCCCGTGAGGAGCGCGCAGGTGAACCCCGGGCTGTCGCTCAGCAGGCCGCTCGCCTGGATCGCCAGGGCCGGCGCGCTCAGGCCCGGGACCGTGGTCGGAGATAGAACGGGATCCACCGGCTGGCAGTATCCAACCTGGCAGTCGAAGTTTTCTCCCCAGCAGGTCACCGACCCGTCCGCCATCAGCGCGCAGCTGTGCAAGTTCCCGGCGGTGACGGCCTGGACGCCCGTCAGGCCCATCACTTTCACCGGATACGGCACGTCGTTTCCCATCTGGCCGTCGCCCAACTCACCGGCCGCGTCCGACCCCCAACAGGCGGCGGTTCCGTCCGCCATGACGGCGCAAGCATGGGTGCTGGAGACCGAGACGGAGACGGCGCCGGTCAGCGGCGGTTGCTGCGGTCCCGAGCTGCCGCACGCCTGCGCGCATCCGAGGATCATGACGGCGCCGGCTGTCGCAGCCCGATCGCGCTTCGTCATTGCCTGGCGGCCGACCTCAGGAACCCGATGATCTCCGCGGAGGCCGCGGCGTTTCGTCCAACCAGCATGTGCCCGCCCGTAGGATAGCCCACGAAGCGAGCGTGGGGGATGTGTTCCGCCGCGTAACGGGCGCCGTCGAAAGTGTGATAGCCGTCATCAGCCGCGCTGATGGCCAGGGTAGGGGAGGCGACCTTTTCCAGCTCGTAGCGCGGCAGGGACGACACGATCTTGGCGTCGTTGAGCAGGCCCGCGCGGCGCGCGCTCACGGGCAGGATCTGCTCCAGGACCGTCTGGATCCGGAGTTGATCCTCGTGAGACGCGCTCGCCACCAGCTCCGGGGGCGTGCCCAGGATTCCGCGGATGACCAGGGGACGCGCGATCTTGCCGGCGGCCCAGAACAGGAAGTCGGAGCGCAGTGCGGTGTCGAACAGGAACAGGGTCGTGCGCGAGGCCCGGGCCGGCGCGTCCGGATTCGCGTGCGGCGCGTAGATGGCCGGCACCAGCAGCACCAGCGCCGTCGTGCGATCGGGAAACCGCAAGGCGAACTGCAGCGCCGACGGCCCTCCCGCCGACACGCCCACGATGGCGCTCTTGGGGACGTGCAGGACGTCCAGCAGGCAGGCCAGGTCGTCGGCCTGCGCTTCAGCCGACGCGTCGGCCGGCAACGGCGTGCGCAGGTAGCCGAAGCGCGACGGCGCGATCACCCGGAAGCCGGCGCCCGTCAGCCATTCGCCGAGAGCCAGACCCTGATCGAAGCCGCCGCCCGCCCCGTGGACGACCAGCACCGGTGGTCCGGCGCCGGCCTCCGCGTACTCGATCGGCCCGCAACGGGACGCTGCGATCCGGCTGCCCCTGGCGACACGCGAGCGCGCGCGAGCCAGGCTCGGGCGGTAACGGGAGTAGCTGAGCGCACCCAGACCCAGGATCGCGGCGGCCGCCAGGAGCAGCGCCTTCCCGCGGCCCGATCTCCTGTGCTGCACGGCAACAATTTGATCACCAAATCGTTGCCTGCAGCTGGGCCGTGACGGATCAGTAGTAAGCGCGGCCCGGGCAGCGCCAGTGGCCGCCGTACCACTCGCCGTGGTAGCCGCGGTGCCCCTCGACCCAGTGGCCGCCGGGACAACCGCCCGGACGCGCGACCGCTCGCTCGCGCACCACGCAGCCCGAAACGCCCAGCGAGCTCGCCAACAGCAACGCAGCACCCAACAGTCGTCGCTTCATCCTCAGCCCTCCCCTCATTCGTGAATGTAGGTCCCGTCGCAGGAAGGATCCCGTCTGGGCGATGCGCGAGCCGATGACTATACTGGCGCGCTCGGCGGCCCGGCATGTTCGATCTCGATCGGTTTCGACAGGCACAGGACGGTCGCCCTGGCATGGCCCAGGCGGTGCGCGAGCTGCGCGCCGGCGCCAAGACGGGACACTGGATCTGGTACGTGTTCCCGCAGCTGAGGGGCCTCGGGACATCGCCGACGGCGATCCGCTATGGCCTGGACGGCGTCGAAGAGGCGCGCGCCTACCTGCGCGACCCAACCCTGGGGCTTGGACTGGCGCTTGCGGCCGACGTGGTCGGAGAGCAGATCGAGGCGGGTGTCGCGCTCGACGTTCTGATGGGCAGCGAGATCGACCTGCGCAAGCTGGTCTCGTCCATGACGCTGTTCGGTGACCTGGCGCGCGCCGAGCTCGCCCGCCAGCCGCCTCCGCACGTCGGGGTGCTGGCCCAGCGGGCCCAGGGGATCCTTCGGGCGGCCGCGGCGCTCGGGTATCCGCCCTGTGAGTTCACCGAGGAACGGCTCGCGCGCGAGCGCTTCGCGAGCGACTCCTAGCTGGCGGCCACGGCAACGACCAGTGCCAGCAGGACGAGCGCCGGAAACAGGATCATGATCGCGACTGGACGCAGGCTAGACTCGTTCATCGGAATCTCCTGTTGAATCCACCTCCCGGTGTCGGCGCGCGGCCGCATCCATCACGGATTCGACGTGGACGGGCGGGGTGAGGAATCGTTGGAGGAATCGTTGACGGAAGGGGCCGATTGTCGACACCAGACACCGCGGGCATGGTGCATCGTTCGGTGACGGTGTTCGTGGTCGGTGTGGCCCTGGTGCTGGGTCTCGCCGGCGTCTGTGCGGCTGCCCCTCTGCAGCCGCCCGCCACGCTCACGTGGGAGGCGCCCCCCGAATGTCCGACGACCGAAGATGTGCTCGAGGAGGTCGGGCGCACGGTCCTGCGGCCACTCGCCCCGCGCTCACCGGTCACGGCGACCGCCCGGGTGGTCTCGGGTCCGGGCCCGGCCTGGCAAGCCACGCTGATCCTGGAAGTCGGCGGGGCATCGACCGAGCGCCGGTTCGAGGCCGAGAGCTGCGAGGCGATCGCGTCCGCGACCGCGCTGATCATCGCGATCGCCGTCGACGATGCGCCCGATGCGCCTCCCGCGCCGTCGCCCCGGGCCTCCTCACCGCCGCCCGTGACGCCCGCGCCGCCGCCGGTGGCGGCCGCAGCGCCGGTGCCGGCGGTGCCGCCCGCTCCCGCGCCGCCGCCCGAGCCGCCGCCGGTGGTGAGGCGTGCGGCGCCGTCTTCGCCCTCGCTCATGGTCGGGCGCACCTTTCTGATGGTGAACGCGCTCTTCGACTACGACACCCTGCCCAGCCCACCGGCCGGCGGGATCGAAGCAGCGATCGGACGCACCTGGAGCGAGCCTCCCCTGTTCCTGCGCGCCGTCGTGGGCGTGGAGTTCTTCCCCAGCCATCCGCCGGCCCTGGCCCCTTACCTGGGCGCCGTGGAGGGCGACTTTTCGGCGCTGGGCTTCTCGGGGCGCGGCTGCATCGGTGTGGCCGTGCACCGGTTCGAGATCGGCCCCTGTGGCGGCGCCGAGTTCGTGGCCATGCACGCCTCCGGGCACACTTCTTATGCGCAGGTCGGGCTCGCCACGGAGACGCTCGACTGGTACTCGCTTCTGGCCTCGCTGGTGGCGTCCTGGAGCGTCTCGGGGACGACCGACCTGGTCTTGCGGGGGGACGTCGTCTGGCCTCAGAGCAGGCAGGTGTTCGGCCTGGATGGAAACCTCCTGTACGACTACGTCGTCTCGACGGGCGCGGTTCGCGGGGCGCTGGGTTTGGCGTATCGTTTTCCGTGACGGACATGGTCGATCCGGGTCACCAGTAGGGTGGGAGATGCCGCAACGCTCGGTCATTCCACAGGAACGGCGACAACAACTGCCGGAGGTCGGCCCGCCGCCGAGCTTTCCGCGGCTGTTCGACGACTATTTCGTCTTCGTCTGGCGGACGGCGCGGCGGCTGGGGATCCCGCACTCCAGCCTGGACGACGTGGTCCAGGAGACCTTCATGGTGGCCTACCGCCGCCGTGACGACTTCGAGGGCCGTTCGTCCGTCAAGACCTGGCTGTATGGGATCGCCTTCAACGTGGTGCGCGCCCACCGGCGCGAGCTGGGCGCCAAGTACCCGGCGGCCCTGCACGAAGAGCACCGCGCGGATCCCGGCCTGCTGGCCGATGGAGCCGACGGCCCCCACGAGTCGGCTGCCAAGCGAGAGGCCGCCCGGTTCGTGGATCGGTTCCTCGAGCGCCTGAACCAGGACCAGCGCGACGTCTTCGTGCTGGCCGAGCTGGAGCAGCTGAGCGCCCCGGAGATCGCCACCGTGCTCGGCGCGCCGCTGAACACCATCTACTCGCGCCTCCGGCTGGCGCGGGCCGAATTCGGCAAGGCCGTCGCCCGCCACCGCGCCCGCGACGAGCGGAGGAGCTCATGATCGACCTGAGCGAAGACGATCGCGCCATCCTCGAGCTCGCGCGCGACGCGCACGACCCCAGCGATCGGGACCGCGCGCGCGTGCGCACCGAGCTCGCGTCACGGATCGGCGCAGCCGCCGGGCTGGGGCTGGCGGCTGGACTCGGCGCCGCCGCCAAGACCACGGCCACGGCGGGCGCCGCCGCCACCAGCGGCGTGGGGCTCACGGCGGGGGTGGTCGGCGCCACCGCCACGGTCGCGAAGATCGTCGGTGCGGCGGTGATCGTATCGGCGGCGGTGGGGGCGACCGTGGCGCATCGCGCGCGACACGTCCCGGCCGCCAGGGTCGCCATCGTCGAGAAGGCGCCGCTCGCGCGGCCGGCGCCGGCCCACCAGCAGGTGTCACAGGTCGCGGAGGTCACGCCGCCCGTTGCGCCTCTCCCGGCGTCTCGCCTGGTGCCGGGTCCGGAGAAGCAGGCGCCGCGAGCCCACGCGCTCGCGGCGCCCCGGAACGTCGAGCGACAACCGACCCTGAATGTCGGCGACGAGACCCGGTTGATGCAGTCGGCCGTCCTGGCGATGCAGGTCGGGCAGCCGGGCCGCGCCCTGGCCCTGCTGGATCAGCACGCGCGCCTCTATCCCAAGGGCGTGCTGGCCGAGGAGCGCGACGCGGAGCGCGCGCTGGCGCTCGCCGATCTCGGCCGGGTCAGCGAGGCGCGCGCCGCCATCCAGCAGTTCCTGGCGGCTCACGGAGGTTCGCCCATGTCCGCGCGCCTGCGTGCCCGCGCGCTTCTGCTGGGGCCCTAGTCTCACCACAGAGAAGATGACGGGTTCGCCCCGGGGGGCGAGGACAGCCGGCTTCAGCGCGCCGGCGGGTAACCCCCGTCAGAACTTCAGCCGCAACCGAGGCAGGATGATCGTGCCCGTGCCGCGGGTCGTCCCGTCGCGGACGGCGCCGGCGTTCAGGCCGACGTCCAGCGCCGGGGTCACGTCCACCTTCACCTCCGCGCCGGCGCTCAGGCTTCGCCCGGTACAGTCGGGTCGATCGCAGACCGTCTGTGACCAGGCCCGCCCGAACACCCCGACGTCCAGGCGATTGAAGCGCATGAAGTAGTGCGTCTCGCCGCCCCAGTCTTCTCCGAACGGCACGCGCAGCGTCTCCTCGAGCAGGTGGAGCCGAGTAGACCAGTCCGTCGGGACGGTGGCCGGGGTCGGGGCCATCGCCAGCTGTTGCACCAAGACAGCGGCGGAGAGCAGGGCGAGCGTCATGCGTCGTGATGTGGATCGCACATCGAGCTGTCCGGGTTGCCCGGGCGGACCACCCT
>DATJWP010000008.1:0-39506 GCA_035578045.1 Polyangia bacterium
CGCGATTTGGAACGATGTTCCCCGTGATAAAATGCCCGTCGCGTGAGAATCCAGCGAACGCTTTCCAGGTATCTCATTGCTGCCTTCGTGATCCTGGCGAACGCAGGCTGTGGCAGCGCGGTCCTCAACACCGGAAGCGGGGGCAACGGCGGCGGCTCCGCTGGCGCTGGTGGTCACGGAGGAGGGGCTGGCGCCAGCGCAGCCGGGACGAGCGGCGGCGGCGCCGCGGGTGCGGCCGGAGGGGTCGGCGGGGGAAACGGCGGCGCCGCGGGCAAGGCAGGCGCCGGCGGCGGGGGCAACGGCGGCGCCGCGGGCAAGGCAGGCGCTGGCGGCGGTGGGGGTGGCTGTGGCCTGCGCGACTGCACGTCCACCCGGGACAACGACTGCAACGGGACACCGGACAATCAGGACACCGCCTGCGCCACCTGCATCGCCGGGAACACCGTGGCATGCAGCACGGGGATGTCTGGTGTTTGCGCGACGGGCGTACAGACCTGCCAGCTGGCGGCGGACCACCAGAGCGTGAGCTGGGGGACGTGCGTCCAGACCGTCGCCAAGGGCGCGCGCGACTGCACCTCGAACAACGACAACGACTGCAACGGCCAGCCCGACGACACGGAGACGACCTTCTGCCAGTGCTCGCCCAGCAACTCGCCCCGATCGTGCTCCACGGGATTGAGCGGCATCTGCATGGCCGGCTCGCAGGCCTGCGTCGTGGCGAGCGACAAGACGACCAGCGCCTGGGGAACCTGCACCCAGATCAAGGCCAAGGGGACCGAGACCTGCGCCAACCCGGGCACCGACGACGACTGTGACGGGGTCCTCGACAACGTCCCGAGCGCCGCTTGCAACGTGGGGACCGGGATGGGGGCCTGCGCGAACGGCGGCTACACGGGCTGCAGCGGAACGACGCAGGTCTGTAACGCCGCCGTCTCCGGGATTGGAGACGTCAACTCCACCACGTGGCACACCAACCCGGCGCCCAACGGGAGCTGGGACTGGAACTGCGACGGCGTGGTCACCAAGGAGTACCCCGATTCGGCGCCCACGCCACCTGCCTGCTCCAGCCTGAGCATGACCGACTGCCCCAACCAGCCCCCGCTGAACTACGCATTGAACCCCTTCGCCTGCGGGGACACAGGCGACATCGGCAGCGAGTATTGCTACTGGCTGGCCGCGATCCCGGGATGCACCAACAAGACCGGGACATCCACGGGTTACCAGCAGGGGTGCCGGTAGTCTTCAGTTGAACGTGGTGTTGGTGATCGTGACGCCCTGGGTCCCGCTCGTCTTGTCCGTCGCCTGCACGTAGACGCCGGGGTGGTTGGCCGACTTCTGCACGTCGCCCGTGTCGCTGTTGCCCATGAACGTCGACTGATCGATCTTCAGCGCGCCGTTCAGGTTGTCGACCACCTGGAAGATGGCGCCGGAGCCCAGCTCGGTGGCCTGGTTGTTCAGCATCTGGGTCCCGCAGACCGTCAGCGTGTAGTCGTTGCCGTCGTTGTAGATGGCGCCGCCCAGGCCGCCGCCCTCGGTGCCGCTCCTGGCCGGGTTCTCGCCCATGCCCGTCGCGGAGTTGTTCTTGAACACACTGTCGAGGATCGTCCACGAGACGCCGATGCTGCCGAGCGCGCCGCCGTTGATGCCGGAGTCGTTCTGGAACACGCTGTTCACGACGTAGGCGGGGCCGCTGATCTCGGTGGCGTAGATGGCGCCGCCCGCCAGATCCTGCACCAGCTGCCCCGAGGCGTTGGTCTGCTGGCTGTTCGTGACGGTCACGTTGACGGCCTTGAAGGTGCCGCCTTGCACGTAGATGGCGCCCCCACCCAGAAGGCCGTCGTTGTCGACCTGTTCCGCCAGGCCGGCTCCCGCCGTGAACCCGATGTTCTGCAGGATCAGGTGAGGCGTCGTCTGGATGTCGCAGCGGGTGCTGGTGTAGTGCAGGTTCGAGTCGCAGGTGTTCTGCCGCAGGATGCGGTTCTTCCCGCCGCCGCTCAGCGTGATCTTCCCGCCGCCGTCGATGGTGACGCTCCCGTCCTTGGTGACGCCCCCGTCGTTGATGATCTCGATCTCGGGCACCACGATGGTGAGCGGGTCGGCCCCGCAGTTGAACGTGACCACCCCGCCGCCCGCGACCGCCGCAGTGACGGCCGCCGCCGTGCAGCTGGCAGGGGTGCCGGTGCCGACGACCGTGGTCGGGTTCGAGACGTCGGCCGCCATCGCAGCGGATGGAATCGCGCAGGGTCCGCCTCCCGTGCCGATCGGCCCCGCCCCGCCCGCGCCCCCGGTTCCCGTGGCGCCGGCGTTTCCCCTGTTCCCGCCCGTCGCCGGGATCCCGCCGGTCCCGGTGGTCCCGCCCGTCGCGGTGGTCCCGCCAGTCCCGGTGGTCCCGCCAGTCCCGGTGGTCCCACCAGTCCCGGTGGTCCCACCAGTCGCCGTCCCCCCTCCCGATCCGGTCGGGCTTCCCGGCGGGCCGCTGGAGCTGCATCCCAGGGCAACAACTGCGGCGATTCCAGAGACCATGGCCAGAGCAGTCGTTGGGCGCATGCTGACCTCCCGGGCCCATTGTAAACCCATCGGGCCAGGTCGGGGCGACTACCGTAGGGGCACGTATCGCATCGCCACCGCCCCCGAGGCGTACTCGAGCCGACTCACCAGCTTCAGGTCGACCTGCTTTGACAGCCCCGCGAACAGCGTCGGCCCGTGACCAGCCAGCCTGGGCTGCACCACGAACTCGTACTCATCGATCAACCCCAGCTCCGTCAGCGCCAGCGGAAGCCTCACGCCTCCCACGAACAGTCCCCTGCCGGGCGTTTCCTTGAGTCGCTGAACGGCCTGGGCGAGCTCCCCGCGCACGAGCTCGGCGTTCCAGTCGACGCGCTCCAGGGTGCTCGACACGACATACTTCTTGGCGGCGTCGATCGTCCGGGCAAAGGGCTCCATCCAGAACGGCATCCACTCGGGCCGCACGCCCGTTCGCGCCGGCACGCGCCACGCCGCCTCCATCATCTGGTAGGTCACCCGTCCAAAGAGCAGACCATCCGCCCGAGCGATGTTCTCCGCCGCGCGCCGATGCAACTCTTCGTCCGCGACGACGGCGTGATGATCGCAGCACCCGTCCAGCGTGACGTTGATGGAATAACGCAGCGGTTGCATCGGTCAGACGCCGTCCTTGCGGACGCCGCATCCCTTTGGCTGCCAACCGCCACCTGGCTGTCGCTCGCGATGCTCGGGCCGATACTCGCTGCGAGCGTCGGGGGCCAGCAACGCGCACGGATCGAACCAGTGAACGGTCCGTGCCTGCGCAAGAACGGGTGGAAGAGCCCCCGAGAACCCGGGCGCTTCCGGGCATCGGTAGTGCCAGAGCGCGCCCTCGTCGGGAGGTGTCGCCAGGCAGAGAACTTCCTTAACCCCTCCGTTGCAGTTGGTCGCGACGACCAGGACCGGGCCCGGGAGCCGCCCCCTTGGTTCCACACGCAGCAGCAGGTCGTGGTGGAACTCGCCCCGCTGCCAGTGATCGAGGATTTGGTATCCCCCGAAGTTGACCCTGAGGTCAGACAGCAGAGCACCGAGCCCCAGATTCTGCGCGATCGCTTCCACGGTCATCGATTGATCCTGTCAGATCCGCCGCGCAGCCGCTCTCTCCGGCTCACTGAGAACGCTGAATCTCCCGAAAAGACGGCGGCGTCCCCGCATCAGGCGAGGCGGCGGCGATCAGAGAAGCAAGAGCACCGTCACCACGATGTCCCGTTCTCGGCATCTGGTCCGGCGGTCGGACCTACCACGGTCGTTTGTCCCGGCGGGGCCCGACCGGTATGTTGCGGGACGTGGGGCGGCTTGGCGTCCTCTTGGCTCTGTGCGCGGCCCTCGCGGGCTGCCGGCGGAACGCGCCCTCGATCGACGCTGATCTGGACGCGTACCGTGAGCCGGCGGCGAAGATCGTGGCGGCCACGCTGGGCGGCCAGAGTGCCCTGGCGCGGGTCGCCGCGCTGACTGAGGTCGCGGGGCCGCGCCCGACCGGATCCCCGGCGCTCGTCCGCGCGATCGAGTGGGCGCGCGGGGCGTTCGTCGCGGACGGGCAGGAGAACGTCGTGCTGGAACCGGCGCGCGTGCCGGTCTGGGTGCGCGGCGCGGAGTCGGCCGAGGTCGTCGCGCCGGCGCCTCGCAAGCTCGCGGTCCTGGGCCTGGGAAACAGCGTCCCGACGCCGCCAGAAGGGATCACCGCCGACGTCCTGGTGGTCGGGTCGTTCGACGATCTGGCGGCGCACGCCGCCGAGGCCAGGGGGAAGATCGTCCTCTACAACCGACCGTTCCCGTCCGGCAACCCGGGGGCGGCGTATGGCCAGACGCTCCCCTACCGGATCGCGGGGGCCTCGCGCGCGGCGGCCCACGGCGCCGTCGCCGCGCTGGTCCGCTCGCTCGCCTCGGCCAGCCTGGGCGCGCCTCACACGGGCGCGATGAAGTACGACGCTGGGCCGCGCATCCCGTCGGCGGCGCTCTCGGTCGAGGACGCCGACCTGGTGGCCCGGCTGGCCGCCCGCGGCCCGGTCCGCCTGCACCTGACGTTGCAGGACCAGACCTTGCCCGACGCCGACTCGTTCAACGTGCTGGCCGAGCTGCGCGGCCGCGAGCGCCCCGACGAGATCGTCGTGATGGGCGCGCACATCGACTCCTGGGACGTCGGCCAGGGGGCGCAGGACGACGGCGCCGGCTGCGCCATCGTGATGGAGGCGCTGGCGACGCTGCGCCGGCTGGGCCTGGTCCCCCGCCGGACAATCCGCGCGGTCCTGTTCACGTCCGAGGAGATCGGCGTGCGCGGCGCCCGCGCCTACGCCGAGCGCCACGCCGCCGAGCTGCCCCGCCACGTCGGCGCCTTCGAGACCGACATCGGCGCGGGGACGCCGCTGGGCATCCGCATGGTGGCAGCGCCCGAGGCGGTCGCGGAGGCGCGCGCACTGGCCACGCTGCTGGCCCCGATCGGCGCCACGCTGGTCGACACCGGCTTCGCGGGCGCCGACATCGAACCGATGCAGGCCGCAGGGGTTCCCCTGTTCGGGCTCTACTCGGACCCGACCCACTACTTCGACATCCACCACTCGGTGGCCGACACGCTGGACAAGATCGACCCCGCGGCCCTGGGTCGGAACGTGGCGGCGATGGCGACGTGGGCTTTCGTGGTGGCCGATCGGCCCGCGCGATGGGCAGGCGCGCCGCCCGAAACCAAGCGCTAGAACACGCGGTCGTTCATCAAATCCAGACAAAACAGAAACAGCCCGGGTCCCCTCGGTGTGCTCAGATGACGCACATGAGCGTCGGACCGCAACCGCGACGTGACGAGGAGGCTGATGCCCGCTCCGGCAAGGGGGCCAGCCGGCGTGCGAGCCTTCAGACCGCCGACTTCCGGGCCGCGGTCCTCGACCACATCGTTCACACCTGCGCCAAGGAGCTGCGCGACGCGTCGGCGCTGGACTTCTACGAGGCGTTCGCGCACACGGTCCGCGACCGGTTGGTGCACCGGTGGCTGGCCACGCAGCGGACCCACGTCGAGAAGGATGTGAAGCGGGTCTGCTACTTCTCGTCGGAGTTCCTGACCGGCCGCAGCCTGGGCCTCTGCCTGATGAACATGGACCTCTACGAGGCGGCGGTGGAGCTGGCCGCCGACTTCGGGCTCGACCTGGGGCAGATCCTCGAGTGCGAGGGGGACCCCGGCCTGGGCAACGGCGGCCTCGGGCGACTGGCGGCTTGCTTCATGGACTCGCTGGCGACGCTGGAGCTGCCGGCCATCGGCTACGGCATCCGTTACGACTTCGGGATGTTCGAGCAGAAGATCGAGGGCGGCCGCCAGGTCGAGCAGCACGACAACTGGCTGTCGCGCGGCAACACCTGGGAGCTGCCGCGCTATGAAGACGCGCAGACCGTCCGGTTCGGCGGCCGCGTGATCTGGCAGCACGATCGGGACGGGAAGCTGCGCGCCGACTGGGTCGACACGCGGGCGGTCATCGGGCTCCCCTACGACTCGTTCATCGTCGGACACCGCACCGACACGGCGAACACGCTGCGCCTGTGGGCGGCGCGCGCCACGCGCGATTTCGACCTGCAGTTCTTCAACGAAGGCGACTTCCGTCGCGCCGTCGAGGACAAGATCGACACCGAGAACATCTCGAAGGTCCTGTACCCCAACGATCACACCGACGAAGGAAAGGCGCTGCGCCTCAAGCAGCAGTACTTCTTCGTGGCCTGCTCGATCGCCGACATCGTCCGGCGCTACAAGCTGCGCCACACGACGTTCGAGGCGTTCCCGGAGAGGTTCGCCATCCAGCTGAACGACACGCACCCGTCGATCGCGGTCGCCGAGCTGATGCGCGTGCTGCTGGACGAGGAGGGGCTGGACTGGGACTCCGCCTGGAGCATCACCGTCCGCAGCATCGGCTACACCAACCACACGCTGCTGCCGGAGGCGCTGGAGCGCTGGCCGGTCAAGCTGTTCGAGCGCCTCCTGCCGCGCCACCTGATGATCAGCTACGAGATCAACCACCGCTTCCTGCACGAGGTGCAGCTCCGGTGGCCGGGCGACAACGAGCGCCTGGGGCGCATGTCGATCATCGACGAGCACGGCGGCAAGCAGGTGCGCATGGCCAACCTGGCGACGGTGGGCGCCCACAGCGTCAACGGTGTCGCGCAGCTGCACTCGGACCTGGTGAAGGCGCAGCTTCTGTCCGACTTCAACGAGCTGTGGCCCGAGCGCTTCAACAACAAGACCAATGGGGTCACGCCGCGCCGCTGGATGCTGCACGCGAACCCGCGCCTCGCCCGCCTGATCACCAGCCGCATCGGATCGGGGTGGATCGATCTGCCCGAGCTCTCGCGGCTGCAGGCGCTGACGGCTTTCGCCGACGACGAGGACCTGCTGGACGCGCTCCACGCGGTCAAGCAGGCGAACAAGCGTGACGTGGCCGGGATGATCCAGCAGCGGACGGGGGTCGAGCTGCCGACCGAAGCGATGTTCATCGTCCAGGTGAAGCGCATCCACGAGTACAAGCGCCAGCTGCTGGCCTGCCTGCACATCGTGTCGCAGTATCTGGAGCTCAAGCGCAACCCGTCGACGGACGTCACGCCGCGCGCCTACATCTTCGCGGGCAAGGCGGCGCCCGGCTACCTGACCGCCAAGCTGCACATCCGCCTGCTCAATGACGTGGCCTCCGTGGTGAACGCCGATCCGGCCATGCGCGGCAAGCTGGCCATGGTGTTCGTCCCCAACTACGGCGTGTCGCTGGCCCAGGCCATCATCCCCTCGGCCGATCTGTCGGTGCAGATCTCGACCGCCGGGAAAGAGGCGTCGGGGACCAGCAACATGAAGTTCGCGCTGAACGGCGCGCTCACCATCGGCACGCTGGACGGCGCCAACATCGAGATCCGCGACGCCGTCGGCCACCCCAACTTCTTCCTGTTCGGGCTCACCACCGAGCAGGTGCAGGCCGCGCGCGCGGCGGGCTACCGGCCGTCGGAGTTCATCGACAAGACCCCGGCCCTGGCCGAAGCGATGGAGCTGATCGGGTCCGGCTTCTTCAGCCTGGGCGAGCGCGATCGCTACCGATCGATCCTGGACGGGCTGGAGTATCACGACCCGTACTTCGTCTGCGCGGACTTCGCCGGCTTCGCCGCCGCCGAGGCGGCCGCCGCCGACACCTATCGCGACAAGCGCGACTGGTCCCGCCGCGCCCTCTTCAACATCGCGGGGGCCAGCCGGTTCTCCAGCGATTCCACCATCCGGCAGTACGCCTCGGAGATCTGGGGCCTGCGCCCCGTGAAAACAGAGTTTGGTTTACTGGGCGAGCACGCCTAAGTTCCGCGCATGGCCATCCGCGTCGCTCTCACCCACACCTCTCGTTACCGGTACGATCGGCCCGTCACGCTGCAGCCGCACCTGGTGCGGCTCCGGCCGGCCCCGCACTCGCGCACGCCCATCCTGGCGTACTCGATACGGGTGACGCCCGAGGAGCACTTCCTGAACTGGCAGCAGGACCCGTTCGGAAACTACCAGGCGCGGCTGGCCTTCCCCAAGCCGGCCCGCGAGCTGATCGTCGAGGTCGACCTGGTCGCCGAGATGGTGGCCATCAACCCCTTCGACTTCTTCATCGAGGAGTCGGCCGAGAAGTACCCATTCCGCTACGAGCCGGCGCTGGCGCGCGAGCTGGCGCCGTACATGGAGGTGTCGCCGCCCGCGCCGATGTTCGCGGCGCTGATCGAAGAGGTGCACGGGCGGTTCGCGCGCCCCGGGCGGCGAAACATCGACGTGCTGGTCGACATCAACCGCGAGCTCTCGCGGCGCATCCGCTACGACCTGCGGATGGAGCCGGGCGTGTTCCTGCCCGAGGAGACGCTGACGCGCGGGCATGGCTCCTGCCGCGACTTCGCCTGGCTGCAGGTCGAGCTCCTGCGCCGCCTCGGCTACGCGGCCCGCTTCGTCTCGGGCTACTCGATCCAGCTGAAGCCGGACGTGGTGGCGATTGACGGCCCGTCGGGCGTCTCGGAGGACGTGGCCGACCTGCACGCCTGGACCGAGGTCTACCTGCCGGGCGCCGGGTGGATCGGCCTGGACGCGACCAGCGGCCTGCTGGCCGGCGAGGGGCACATCCCGCTGGCCGCCACGGCGCTTCCGTCCAGCGCGGCGGCCATCTCCGGCTCGTTCTCGTTCGACGCCGCCAACGACGACGATCGCGTCGCGGAGGAGACCACCTTCGCGCTGAAGGTCGAGCGCATCGCCGAGCAGCCGCGGGTCACCAAGCCCTATCGCGACGACGAGTGGGCGGCGATCGACGCGCTGGGGGCCAAGGTCGACGCCGACCTAGAGCGGTTCGACGTGCGCCTGACGATGGGCGGCGAGCCGACCTTCGTCTCGATCGACGACCGCGACGGGCCCGAGTGGAACACGGCCGCGCTGGGCGACGAGAAGCGGCGCCTGGCCGACAAGCTGCTCAAGCGCCTCCGCGCGCGCTTCGCGCCAGGCGGCCTGCTGCACCACGGGCAGGGCAAGTGGTACCCGGGCGAGCCGCTGCCCCGCTGGGCCTTCTCGTGCTACTTCCGGCGCGACGGCGCGCCGATCTGGAGCGACCCGGGACTGTTCGCCGAAGAGAACCCGACGACACGCGCCGATCGCGCGGCCGCGCAGCGGTTCGTGACGGCGCTGGCGCGCAAGCTGGGCGTCCCCGAAGAGCGCGCGCTGCCCGCCTACGAAGACGTCTTCTACTACCTGTGGCGCGAGCGGCGCCTCCCCATCAACGTCAACGTGCTCGAGAGCAAGCTGGAGGATCCGGTCGAGCGCGAACGCCTGGCCCGCGTGTTCGGCGCCGGCCTGGGCGAGGTGGCGGGCTACACGCTGCCCCTGCGCCCCGCCTCTAGCGACGGCATGCGCGTGACCTGGGAGAGCGGCCCCTGGACGTTGCGCGACGGGCACCTGTTCCTGATTCCCGGCGACTCGCCGATGGGGTTCCGGCTGCCGCTCGACGGCCTGCCCTGGGAGGCCAAGGGCGACCGCATGCAAGTCCAGGAGCGCGACCCGCTGGCCAAGCGGCCGCCGCTGGGAACCACCATCCGCTTCCCGGGCGACCGCCCCGGGCCCGACGATCAGGAGCGCACGACCCGGCGCGACATACCCGGGCAGCTGGTCCGCACCGCCCTCTGCGTCGAGCCGCGCGAGGGGATGCTGCACATCTTCATGCCGCCGCTCGGCATGCTCGAGGAGTACCTGGCGCTGACCGCCGCGGTCGAGGACGTCGCGCGGGAGCGCGGCCAGCCGGTGCGCATCGAGGGGTACACCCCGCCGTCGGATTACCGGCTCGAGCGGCTCTCGGTCACGCCCGATCCCGGCGTCATCGAGGTGAACATCCACCCGACCAAGAACTGGCCGGACATGCGCGAGGCGACCCGCGCGCTCTACGAAGAGGCGCGCCTCTGCCGCCTGGGGACCGAGAAGTTCCTGATCGACGGCCGGCACACCGGCACCGGGGGCGGCAACCACGTGGTTCTGGGCGGCCCGACGCCCGGCGACAGCCCCTTCCTGCGGCGCCCCGACATGCTCCGCAGCCTGGTCGGCTACTTCGTCAACCACCCGTCGCTGTCGTACCTGTTCTCGGGGCTGTTCGTGGGCCCGACCAGCCAGGCGCCGCGCCTGGACGAGGCCCGGCAGGACAGTGTCCACGAGCTGGAGCTGGCGTTCGGCGAGGTCCCGCAAGAGGGGATGGCGCCCCCCTGGCTGGTCGACCGGATCTTCCGCCACCTGCTGGTCGACGTCACCGGCAACACCCACCGCACGGAGATCTGCATCGACAAGCTCTACAGCCCGGACGCCGCCAGCGGACGGCAGGGGCTGGTCGAGCTGCGCGCGTTCGAGATGCCGCCGCACGCCGACATGAGCCTCACGCAGCAGCTGTTGCTGCGGGCGATGACAGCCTGGTTCTGGCGCGCGCCGTACACGCGGCGCCCGGTGCGCTGGGGCACGGGGCTGGTCGATCGTTTCAGCCTCCCGCACTTCGTCGCGCAGGACTTCGAGGACGTGCTGGACGACCTGCGGGGCGCCGGCTACCCGTTCGTCACGGAGTGGTTCCGCGCCCACCACGAGTTCCGGTTCCCGGAGGCGGGCAAGGTCGCCATCGACGGCGCCAACATCGAGTTGCGCATGGCGATCGAGCCCTGGCACGTGCTGGGCGAGGAGCCGGGAGCGGGCGGAACGGCCCGCTACGTCGACTCCTCCGTCGAGCGCCTGGAGGTGAAGGCGAGCGGCCTCATCGACTCCCGGCACGTCCTTTCGTGCAACGGCCGCCGCGTCCCCTTGCATCCGACCGGGTCGCCCGGCGAGGCCGTGGCGGGGGTCCGGTTCCGGGCCTGGCAGCCGCCCTCGGCGCTGCACCCGACGATCGGGGTCCACGCGCCGCTGGTCTTCGATCTGATCGACACCTGGACCGGCCGCGCGATCGGGGGCTGCACCTACCACGTCGCCCACCCGGGCGGGATGGCGCACGAGCGGCGCCCGGCCAACGCGCTGGAGGCGGAGGGGCGACGCATCGCCCGCTTCTTCGCCTTCGGTCACACGCCGGGGCCCGCCCAGCCCCCGCCCGAGGAGCACAACCCCGACTTCCCGCTCACGCTCGACCTCCGCCGTCCCGCTCCGTACCGCTAGTCGGGAGGTCGTCGCCGGCTTCAGGTTCTGTCGCGTTGCGCCGATAGCAGCGCACCGAGGACCACCTGAAAGCCGACGGAGGAGACGTGACGCGAACGAATCGCTCTTGGCGTTTGTCCATTTTGCTGGCCGCCGCGGGTGCAGCGGCCGTCGCGCTGGTCGGGCTGGAGTCGCCGGCCGGCGCGCAGATCATGTTCGACACCGCGCCCTGGACGCCGGGGACGAACAACCCGTCCTCGACGGCCACCGCCATCGCGACCTGGGACTCGCTCACCGGGACGACCAGCAGCGGTTACGGCTGCCTCTCGGCCACCACCGTCAACGGGCTCCACAACGGCAGCATCAGCGGCGGCGGCAGCAACAACATCGCCTACCACGTGGCGGCCCAGTTCGTGGTGTCGGCGGCGCAGGCGGGGACCTGGCAGTTCCGGTGGGGCGGCGACTTCGGCTACGGCGGCACGCTGCTGGTCGACGGGGTCGAGCTGCAGTCGCGCTGGACGGACATGTGGTGGAACGACAGCTGGACGGACCCGACCCAGATCCTGACCGGATCGGCCAACCTGACCGCCGGGATCCACATCGTCGAGGCGTTCGGGTTCGAGGGGTGCTGCGACGGCGGCGCCGACGCGCAGTTCATGGCCCCCGGCGGGGCCTGGCAGGACATCTCAGCCGCCAACCTCACGCTCCCCTCGCTCGCCTGTGGCACCGCCAACCTGCTGCTGTCCGAGGGCGCCTCGCCGAACCCCGTCAACTCCGGCGGCACCATCACCTACACGTTCTTCTACGAGAGCACCGGCACCGTTGAAGCCGACGCCACCAGTCTGGTCGAGACGCTGCCGGCCATGGCCACCTTCGTGTCCGCCTCGAACGGCGGCAGCTACGACCCCGGGACGCGGACCGTCACCTGGAACCTGGGCACGCTGGGCGTCGGCGCCTCGGGCACCGTCACGCTGACGCTGACCGCCGACCCGGGCGTGGCGGATCAAAGCACCATCACCGATCTGGCCGCGCTCAGCGCGACCGGCATCTCCGCCGTGACCGCCAGCGCGCCGGTGACGATCGACAACGCCGCGCTGACGCTGGCCCCGACGGTCAGCCCCAGCCCGGTCCCGGCCGGCGGGGCGCTGACCTACACGCTCAGCTACGCGAACCACGGCGCGGCGGCCGCGGCCGACGCGACGATCACCGACGTCATTCCGGCCAACACCACCTTCGCGTCCTCGACCGGCGGCGGCACCTACGACGTCAGCAGCCGCACGGTGACCTGGTCGCTGGGGACCGTCGCGGCCGGCGCCAGCAACAGCGTCAGCTACGTCGTGAACGTGGCCACGCCCATCGCCAACGACACGCCGCTCACCGACATGGCGGCGATCTCGGCCGACTTCACCGCCACCGTCACGGCGGCGGGGACGGTCCACGTCGCCAGCTCGCCGGCGCTCAACTTCACCGACACGCCCAGCCCGAACCCGGTCGGAGCCGGCGCGCCGCTGACCTACACCTTCTCGTACGACAACTCGGGCTCCGACACCGCGGCCAACGTCATCCTGATCCACGCGCTGCCCGCGAACGTGACGTTCCAGATGGCCAGCAACGGCGGGGCCTACGACAACCTGCAGAACCAGGTGACGTGGACGCTGGGGGCAGTCCCGGCCGGCAGCTCGGGGAGCGTGACGGTGACGGTCCTCGTGGCCAGCCCGCTGGCGAACGGCACCCAGCTGACCGACCAGGCGTCGATCGCCGCCGACAACCAGGGCCCGCAGATGGCCAATTCCACCGTCCAGGTGGTCAGCTCGCCCAAGCTGGTGCTCTCGGAGACCGGCGCGCCGAACCCGGTCGAGGCCGGCGGCCAGATGGTGTACACGCTGAGCTACGGCAACAACGGCACTGACTCGGCAGCCAACGCGACGATCGTCGCGGCTGTGCCCTCGAACACGACGTTCGCGTCGGCGACCGGCGGCGGGACGTACGACAGCGGCGCGAACACCGTCACGTTCGCGCTGGGGACGCTGGCGGTCGCGACCGCGCCGAGCGGCAGCGTGACGTTCACCGTGAACATCGCTGCGCCGCTGGCGAACAGCACCTCGCTGGCAGCCAGCGCCATGCTCAGCGCCGACAACGCGCTCGGCGCCCCGGCCATGGTCACGGACACGGTGCAGAGCGCGCCGACGGTGTCGCTGACCAACACCCCCATGCCGACGCCGATCGATCCGGGGAGCCTGCTCACGTACACGATCGCGTTCAACAGCCACGGGACCGACGCGGCGCACGGCGCGACGATCACGGACACGCTGCCGGCCGGCCTGACGATCATGACGGCCAGCAACGGCGGCAACTACGACTCGGGCACGAACACCGTCACCTGGTCGATCGGCGATCTGGCGGCGGGCGCCAGCGGCTCGGTCACGCTGACCGCGCTGGTCAACAGCAACACCGCGGCCGGCATGATCACCGACACCGCGACGCTGTCGGCCTCGAACCTGGCCACCCCCGTCTCGGCCGACGCCGTAATCGCGGTGAACGCGGTCAGCTCGACGGGCACCGCCGGCAGCTCCGGCACCGGCACCGCCGGGACTTCCGGCACCGGCTCGGCAGGCAGCTCGGGCACGGGCAGCGCCGGCAGCTCGGGCACGGGCTCGGCCGGTAGCTCCGGCACCGGTAGCGCCGGCACCTCCGGCACGGGTTCGGCGGGCACCTCGGGCACGGGTTCGGGCGGCACCTCGGGCACGGGTTCGGGCGGCACCCCGGGCACGGGTTCGGGCGGCACCTCGGGCACGGGTTCGGCCGGGACCTCCGGCAGCGGCACCGCCGGGACTTCCGGCACCGGCACCGCGGGCACCTCCGGCACGACAACCGGGGCCGGTGGCGACAACAGCACCGGCGAAGGCGGCGACAACGGCACCGGCGCCGCGGGGAGCAACGGCACAGGCGCGGGCGGTGACAGCAGCACTGGCGCCGGCGGGACCACCGGGACGGCGGGCAACACCGGCACCGCGGGCGACACCGGCACCGCGGGCGACACCGGCAGCGGCGCGGGCGGCGAAACCGGCACTGGAGCGGGCGGCAGCAGCGCGACCGGCACGGGCGGGAGCTCGTCGACCGGCACGGCGGGTGCCGGCGGGCACGCGACCGGCGGGGCCAGCGCCACCGGCGGCAACAAGGGGACCGCGGGCGCAGGCGCCGCGGGCCACGGCGGCGCTGCCGGCGGCTCCAGCGCCTCGAACGCGTCCGACTCGGGCTGCGGCTGCGAATACGGCTCCACGCCCTCGACCGACTCGCTGCTGTGGCTGCTCCCGGCGGCCGCGGTGCTGCGATTCAGCCGCCGGCGCCGGCGCTGACGGCCGCCCGTAGTTCGGAGAAGAGAAACGCCACGACGCCAGGAACGCCAACGTCCGGAGCTCAAGAGGGTCCGGAATGGCGTTCCCGGCGTCCTGGCGCTTAACTGAACCGCATTGTGTCCAAGGCCGCATACCGATTGCCGCTCCTGATCGCGGGCCTCGTCCTGCGATCGGCTGCCAGCGCCCAGGCGGCGGCGCCCCCTCCCCCCGCGCCCGCCGTCGACCCGGCCAGCGTCATCCTGTACCTGGACGAGGGGCGCCTCGAGATGGAAGGGGACAACCTGCGCAATCTTCGCCTGCGCTGGCAGACGGCGACCGGTTCGGGGATCGACCTCTGTCTCATCCCCAAGCCCTCCGGCAAGCGCGATCGCTGCGCCTTCTCGGTGCCTCGCGACCTGCCGGCCGACGCGCGGTTCGGCTGGGCGCCGCCGGCCGCCGCGGGGACCCCCGCGGTCCCTGCTCCCGCGGAGGCCTTCATCCCGCAGCGCCCGGCCCGCATCGTGATCGACCGGGTCTTCCCCGCCGCCACCACGGCCCTGGACCTGACGGACGGCAACGGCCGGTTGCCGCTGGCGCACCCGGAGGCACTCTCGTCGGCCGATTGCGGGCAGGCGCGCTGCGAGCTGGCCGAGGACGCGATCCAGGTGGTCGCGCTGTCCGGTACGGCGGCGGCCCTGACCGTCCACGCGCACCTGGCCCCTCACTACTTCGTCGCGCGGGGTGAGGCGTTCGAGTCGACGTTCACGCAGTCGGTGGCCGTCCTGCACTGCCCCGCCAGCATCATCTCCGGAGCGCCGCTGCGACGGGCCGACGCGAGCAGCGTCTTGGTCCGGCTGGACGGGCGTTGCGGCGGCGACGTGCGCGCCCTTCGCTGGACCGCCAACGGCTACCCGGCCGAGGTGGTGCGGGTGGCGAAGGACGGCGACGCGGTGCTGGCGCTCATCTCGGTGGGCGACGTCGAAGACCCGACGCTGACCGTGACCGCGACGCGGCCCGAACCCGACGGCTCGGTGATCGCGGTGGCCCGCGCGACGACCAGGGCCGCGCCGCTCCCGCGGGCGACGCTCGAGCTTCGGGGCTACGGGGCCATCGACTTCGTCCCGACGAACCGCGATGCCCTGGTGCACGTCGCGTCCGTCGGCGGTGGCGCCCACCTCGCGCTGTTGCCCACCGAGGGGGCCTACACGGTCGCGCAGGAGTCGACCGGCGCGCGCATCCGGGGCGAGACGGGGGTTGGCGGCTACGTGGCGCTGCGCTTCGGGTACCGCGTGGCCGGGCTGCCGGCGTCGTTCGCGGACGCGGACCTGGCTGTCCTGACCGAGTCGCTGCAGCGGCCCATCCGCGAGGCGAGCGTGCCTGCGCCCATCGGCCCCTCCGCGCTGGGCCCGAATCCACTGGTCGAGCTGGACTGCACCGACGACCACGGGAACATCCAGCGGATCCCGCCGGGCAAGCGGACCGCGATCCCGTTCTCCCGGCGAGACGGATGCCGCGTGGTCATTCACCGCGAGCGGTTCCAGCCCGAGGACGGGACGCAAGACCTGACGCTGGACATCGACGTGACGAAGGTCGACGACACGCCGCGCGCCGACTCTCACGTCAACGAACGGATGGTCCTGCGCCCCGCGTCCGAGCCGCGCATCGTCTGGATCAAGGGGGTGAAGGGGCAGTTCGATCGGGTGACGGTCCGGGTCGCGCACGTGGCGGACGACGTCCGCTACGTCGGCTCGACCGAGACGCGCACCTCGCTGCCGGCGGCGCAGTGGACGCTGGTGGTCGGTGAAGGGCGCTTCCGCTTCTACGCGACGGCGGCCATCCCCACCGGGCTGTTTCACATCACGGCGCCCAGCGGCGTGCTGTTCCTGAACTTCGGGGCCCTGTCCCGGTTGACCTGGCTGGATCGCGACGGGCACGAAGGGCTGGTCGGCCTCGAGCTGGGCGCCATGGGGATCGGGTTCGCGTCGACGCTGGGCAACGGCAACGCCTCCTTCCCGCCGACGCTGGCCGTGATCGGCGGCGTGGGCGTCAGCATCCCCATCGGCAACCGGGGCGAGCCCAGCCAGGCCTCGGTGAACCTGCACGCCTGGGGCGCCTACGAGCTTCGCGACAGCTACACGTACACGACGTCCGACGGGATCATGCACACGCCCGGCCACTGGTCGCTCCTGTTCGGACCCAGCATCACGATCGGCAACATCGGCACCAACCTCTGACGCCGGTGTTACCTTGCCGGGGTGCCGCGACTCCTGACCCTGACGCTCGTCTCCCTGCTCCTCGCGGCGCCGGCGCAGGCCGACCTCGCGCCGGCCGCCCTGGCTCAGTTCGAGCACCAGAAGAAGAGCGTCGCGCTGGCGGTCACGCTGGAGGCGCTCTCGCCGGTCGCCGGGATCGGCGGCTTCTATGCCGGCGACAGCGAGCACGCCACGGTGCTGGCGATCGTCAGCGGAACCGCGCTGGTCGTCGGGGCCGGCAGCCTGCTTTGGCTGCTGCGCCTCGAGGACCAGCACGCCGACGGCTTTGGACGGGTCGAGCTGGACGCTGAACAGGGGAGCGCCATCTCGCTGCTGGTGGTGGCGGGCGTGACGTACCTGATGGCGCGCGTCTCCGGGCTGGCGCTGGCCCCCGACGCCACCCACGCCTACAACGACGAGCTGCGCGCGCGCCTGGAACTGCCGCCGCCCGAGCCGGTGATCCCCTTCCACGCCCTGGCGCCGGTCCCGACCCTGACGTTCCGATTCTGAAGTTTGTGGCAAGCTGAGGGCAGGACCGCGGGCGCCACCGGGACCGCCGATCTGCCGCTGCACGGCGGCCGCGTGCCGGCCTGGCTGGCGTCGCGCATGGCGCGGCTCGGGCGCATCATCGTCGAGGCCGTCGCCCACGAGTACGGCCGCACCGAGGTGCTGCGCCGGCTGGCCGATCCGTTCTGGTTCCAGTCGTTCGGCGCCGTCATGGGGATGGACTGGCACTCGTCGGGGATCACGACCAGGTTTCCAGGATGACGAACATCGCGGCGCCTGGGGACCGACCCGGAAGTTACGACGTACTTACAATCGCGACATCTGTCGGCAATGCGCCCCCCCTATTCTGGCGCCATGAAACGCCTCGTGTCGTCTGCCCTGCTGCTCGCGCTGGTCGGCTGCAACAAGGACGTCCCGCCGCCGCCCGCCGCGCCGGTCGCGGCCCCCGCCGCGCCGCCGGCGCCCGCCGCCAAGCCGGCGCTGCGGATCGCGTTCAGCGACTGGCCGGGCTGGACCGCGTTCGAGGTCGGGATCGAGAAGGGGTGGTTCAAGGACGCCGGGCTCGACGTGAAGTTCGACTGGTTCGAGTACGCGCCGTCGATGGAGGCGTTCGCGGCCGGCAAGGACGACGCCGTGATGGTGACGGTGGGCGACGCCCTGGTGACGGGCGCGCCGGGCGCTCGCAGCGTCGGCATCCTGGTCACGGACTACAGCAGCGGCAACGACATGATCGTCGCCAAGAAGGGCATCAGCAGCATCAAGCAGCTCAAGGGCAAGAAGGTCGGCCTCGAGGTCGGGCTGGTCGAGCACCTGATGCTGACCAAGGCGCTCGAGAAGTTCGGGATGAAGATCGACGACGTGAAGCTGGTCAACGTGCCCACGCACCAGACGGCGCAGACGCTGGCCTCGGGCAGCGTCGACGCGATCGGCGCGTGGCAGCCGAACGCCGGGCAGGCGCTGAAGGCGGTCGCGGGCTCCAAGGCCATCTTCACCAGCGCGGATCTGCCGGGCCTCATCTACGACATGGTGTCGGTCAACCCACAGAGCCTGGCTCAGCGGCGCGACGACTGGGTCAAGTTCATCACGGTCTGGAACAAGATCGAGGCGTTCGTCACCGACCCCAAGACGCAGCCCGAGGCCGTGAAGATCATGGCGGCGCGAGCGGGCGTTCCCGCCGACGAATACGCCAAGTACATCCCGGGCACGCACTTCCTGTCGCCCGAGGAGGCGCTGAAGCGCTTCGAGAAGAAGGACACGCTCGACTCGCTGTACGGCAGCGGCAAGGTCGCGGACGTCTTCAACGTGGCGAACAAGGTCTATGCCCAGCCGCAGCCGGTCGACGCCTACATCGACGGCTCGCTGTCCAAGGAAGCGCTGAAGGGCGCCCCGGCAGAAGCCGCCAAGTAGGCGGGTCGCCATGCGCCGGTCCTGGTTTCGACCGCTGGCCGCGCTGTCGCCCCGGGCCAGCGCCACCCTGTGGGTGGCGTCGTTCGTCCTGCCCGTCGCGCTCTGGTGCGCGGTCAGCTACGTCCCGTTCATCTGGCACACGATGGTGCGGGTGCGCGATCCCGGGGACGTCTCCTGGTTCACGCCGGGCCAGCTGGTCGAGCGGGCCGCCTTCGACGCCGAGAACGCCAACGTGCTCGCGCACCATGGGAAGCTCGCCGCCGGGCGCCTGGCCAACCCGGTCTTCCTGCCGGCGCCGCACGAGGTCCTGCACGCGCTGGTACACGGGTTCCTGACGCCGCCGGCCCGGCCCGACGAGCCCTGGTTGCACCAGAGCCTCTGGCACAGCATCCAGGTCATCTTCTGGGGCTTCCTGCTGTCGTCGATCCTCGGCGTTCCGCTGGGGATCCTGTGCGGCGCGGTGCCGGCCCTGGGGCGGCTGACCGAACCGTTCATCGAGTTCTTCCGATACCTGCCGGCGCCCGCATTCGGCGCGCTGGCGGTCGCGGTGATGGGGATCGAGGACGCGCCCAAGGTGGCCATCATCTTCATCGGGACGTTCTTCCAGCAGGTGCTGATCATCGCCAACACCACCCGCCGGATCGATCCGGCGCTGCTCGAGGCCGCCGAGACGCTGGGGGCGTCGCGGCGCACCCTGGTCACGCGCGTGGTGGTTCCCGGCGTCATCACCGACATCTACACCGACATGCGCGTGCTGCTCGGGTGGGCCTGGACCTACCTGATCGTCGCCGAGCTGATCGGCGTCAGCTCGGGCATCACCTACTTCATCAACCAGCAGGCCAAGTACCGCGCCTACGAGCGCGTGTTCGCGTCGATCATCCTGATCGGCCTGATCGGGTTGACGACCGACGTGGTGCTGGCCTCGCTGGGGCGTCAGATCTTCCCCTGGATGCGCGGGGCGCGGCGCGGCTGGTTTTCGGCGGCCATCGACCTGTTCCGCCGCCGTGAGCCCGAGGCGGCCGTGGTCGATCCGGCGGTGCAAGCATGACCGCGACGCTGACCGTCCCGGACTACCGTGAGCAGGCGCCCGAGGTGGCGGCGCGCTTCACGCGCCTCAAGGAGCGGCCGGTCATCCTGGACGTGCAAGGGCTGACCAAGACCTTCACGGTGCCCGGGCGACCGACCACGCTGGCGCTCAGCGACGTCTCGTTCCGCGTCCACCGGCGCGAGCTGATGTGCGTGATCGGCCCGTCGGGCTGCGGCAAGTCGACGCTGGCCCGCCTGGTGGCGGGGCTCGAGGAGCCGAACGGCGGGAAGATGCTGCTGGACGGCAAGCCCATCTCGGGCCCCGGGCCGGACCGCGGGATGGTCTTCCAGAGCTACACCCTCTTCCCCTGGCTGACCGTGTTGAAGAACGTCATGTTCGGCCTCGAGGTCGGCAAGGGCTCCTCGGCCACGGAAGCCGAGGAAGAGGCGCGCGTCTGGCTGCAGCTGGTCGGCCTGACCAAGTTCGCGTCGGCCTACCCGCACCAGCTCTCGGGCGGCATGAAGCAGCGGGTGGCGATCGCGCGCGCGCTGGCCAACCGGCCCCGCATCCTGCTGATGGACGAACCCTTCGGGGCCCTGGACGCGCAGACCCGCTGCCAGATGCAGTCCTACCTGCTGCAGATCTGGAAGCAGGTGGACATCACGATCCTGTTCATCACGCACGATCTGGACGAAGCGGTCTATCTGTCCGACCGCATCCTGATCCTGGACGCCCACCCGGGCCGCGTGCGCGAGGTGATGGAGGTGCCCGTCCCCCGCCCGCGCGATCAAGACCAGTTCATGACGCCGGCCTTCATCGCCGCCCGCCATCACCTTGAAGAGCTGATTCATCCGCGCTCGGCCCAGACGGCCGACACCCTCCCCATGTTCCGCATGACGGTCGTAGGAGACGACGTCGAATGACAAAAGGCCCAGGTCCAGCGCCCACCACACCGCAGGAGCTGATTGGCGGCATCGGTACGTCGGACGGCCGCGCCACTGGACAGGAGACGCTGCGCGGCGGCCAGGCCTGGTCGCGGCGGCTGCGGCGCAACCAGCGGCTGCGCATCGCCGACGTCGACGGGCGCGCTTGCGTCTCGGCGCTGTTCTACAACGCGCGCAACCCGCTCGAGCGCTACAACATGCCCGACACGTTGAAGGCGCAGTTCACCGCCTTCCTGACCGCCGGGCGGGTGCTGTACTCGGACATGGGGCGCGTCCTCTGCTCGATCGTGGCGGACGATTGCGGCTGGCACGACACGATCACCGGCGTCGGCCACGCCGCCGACGGGCGAGCCCGGTTCGGCCAGGGTTCGTATCAAGCGCTGCGCAACGGCTTCTACCGCAACGGGCGCGAGAACCTGCTGGTCGAGCTGGGCAAGCACGGGCTGGGCAAGCGCGACGTGGTGGCCAACGTGAACTTCTTCACCCGCGTCTCGGTCGGCGACGACGGGACGCTGACCTACGTCGCCGGCAACAGCCGGGCCGGCGCGGCGGTCGAGCTGCGGTTCGAGATGGACACGCTGGTCGTCCTGTCGACCACGCCGCACCCGCTGGACCCGGCGCCCGAGTACCGGCCGGGCGCCGTCGCGCTGACGGTCAGCGACGGGCCGCCCGCGCCCGCCGACGATCCCTGCCGCCTGTCGCGGCCCGAGAACGGGCGAGGCTTCGCGCTGACCGCCGCCTACAACGCCGAGATCGAGGGTCTGTCGTGAGCGACCTCGACCCGCGGCGCGCCATCGTCGACGTCACCGTGCTGTCCGGCGACGGGTACACGCAAGAGCTGGCCGCCGGCGACATCTTCCGGATCGTCGATCTGGAAGGGAACCAGGCGGTCGACACGCTGTTCTTCAACAGCCGCGACCTGGACGAGCGCTACAGCGCCACCGAGACGATCCGCCGCCAGGGGAACATCTACCTGACCACCGGAACGGCGCTGGTCTCCAGCGAGGGGCGGCCGCTGCTGACCATCGTGGACGACACCTGCGGCCGTCACGACACGCTGGGCGGCGCCTGCTCGGCCGAGAGCAACCAGGTGCGGTACGCGCTGGGCAAGAAGTACATGCACAGCTGCCGCGACAGCTTCCTGCTGGCGCTGGCGCGCTACGGGCACGGTATGGGCAAGCGGGATCTGCCCCAGAACATCAACTTCTTCATGAATGTGCCTGTCACATCCGCCGGTGAGCTGACGTTCGCCGACGGCGTCTCTGGACCGGGCCGCTTCGTCGAGATGCGCGCCGAGATGGACGTGCTGGCGCTGATCTCGAACTGCCCGCAGCTCAACAACCCCTGCAACGCCTACGACCCCACCCCGGTGCGGTTGCTGGTCTGGCGGCGCTGACCATGTTCCAGAGGGTCCTGGTCGCCAACCGCGGCGCGATCGCGCTGCGCATCTTCCGCACGCTGCGCCGCCTGGGGATCGGCAGCGTGGCGGTCTACTCCGAGGCCGACGCCGGCGCGCTGCACGCGGCCTCGGCCGACGAGGCGGTCGCCATCGGCCCCGCTCCCGCCGCCGAGAGCTACCTGAACGTCGATCGGATCCTGGAGGCCGCCCGCCGGACCGGGGCCGAAGCGATCCACCCCGGCTACGGATTCCTGTCGGAGAACGCCGACTTCGCCGCGCGCTGCGCCGCCGAGGGGATCACCTTCATCGGACCGACACCGGACAACATGCGCGCCTTCGGCCTGAAGCACCGGGCCCGCGCGCTGGCGACCGAGGCGGACCTGCCGCTGCTGCCCGGGACCGGCCTGTTGCCCGGATTGGTCGAGGCCCGGACGGCCGCCGTGCGGATCGGGTACCCGGTCATGCTCAAGAGCACGGCGGGGGGCGGCGGCATCGGGATGCGCCGCTGCGCCGACGCCGCCGAGCTGGAGGCGGCCTTCGAGCCGGTGGCGCAGCTGGCCGGCCGCAACTTCAAGGACGCGGGCGTATTCCTCGAGAAGCTGGTCGATCCCGCGCGCCACGTCGAGGTGCAGATCTTCGGCGACGGCCGCGGCCGCGTGGTCGCCCTGGGCCAGCGCGACTGCTCGCTGCAGCGACGCAACCAGAAGGTCATCGAGGAGACGCCACCGCCCGGGCTGTCGGCTCACACCCTGGCGGCGATGGACGCGGCCGCCGTGCGGCTGGGCGCGGCCGCCAACTACCAGTCGGCCGGCACCGTCGAGTTCGTGGTCGACGCGCGCAGCGGGGCCTTCTACTTCCTCGAGGTCAACACCCGCATCCAGGTCGAGCACGGGGTCACCGAGGAGGTGACGGGCATCGACCTGGTCGAGTGGATGGTGCGCGTCGCGGCCGGCCAGCCGCTGCCGGCCGCCTGGTCGGCGCCGCGCGGCGCCGCGATCCAGGCGCGGCTCTACGCGGAGGATCCCGCGCGCGGGTTCCAGCCCAGCTCGGGCGTGCTGACCGACGTGGCGTTCCCGACCGGCGTTCGGGTCGAGGCGGCGGTCGATCGCGGCAGCGAGGTGTCCCCCTACTACGATCCGCTGCTGGCCAAGATCATCGCGCGTGGCGACACGCGCGAGGTGGCGCGCGAGCGCTTGATCGAGGCGCTGGGCCGCACGCGCATCGCCGGCGTCGAGACCAACCGCGAGTACCTGCGGGCAGCCCTGCGCGCGCCGGAGTTCGTGGCCGGGTTCGTGCACACCAAGCTGCTGGACAAGGTCGCGCACACCCCGGAGTCGATCGAGGTGGTCGACGGCGGCACGCAGACCACCGTGCAGGATCACCCGGGCAGGCTGGGCTACTGGGACGTCGGCGTCCCGCCGTCGGGGCCGATGGACGCGCTTGCCTTCCGGATCGCCAACCGCCTGGTCGGCAACGGCGAGGATGCAGCCGCCCTGGAGTGCACGGCGATCGGGCCGTCGCTGCGCTTCCGGCGGCCGGCGGTCATCGCCCTGACCGGCGCGGACATGCAGGCCAAGCTGGACGGCGTCCCGGCGCCCAGGTTCCGCGCCATCACGGTCGCCGCCGGCGCCGTGCTGCGGATGGGACCGGTGGCCGGGGCCGGCAGCCGGGCCTATCTGGCGGTCCGCGGCGGGCTGGACGTGCCGCTGTACCTGGGCAGCCGGGCGACGTTCACGCTGGGCCAGTTCGGCGGCCACGGCGGGCGCGCGGTGCAGGCCGGCGACGTCCTGCACATCGGCGGGCAGACGCCCGTGACCCCGGCGGTCGAGACCACCCTGGCCGACGACCTGCTCCCGGCGCTGACCGAGCACTGGGAGATCGCGGTCCTGGCCGGTCCGCACGCGGCGCCGGATTTCTTTGCGGCGGAAGACATCGACGACCTCTACGCGTCTGGCTGGCGCGTGCACCACAACAGCAGCCGCACGGGCGTCCGGCTGATCGGGCCCAAGCCCCGGTGGGCTCGTACCGACGGGGGCGAGGCCGGCCTGCACCCGTCGAACATTCACGACAACGCCTACGCCATCGGCACGATCGACTTCACGGGCGACATGCCGGTGATCCTGGGCCCCGACGGCCCCAGTCTGGGCGGCTTCGTCTGCCCGGCCACCATCATCGAGGCCGACCTGTGGAAGATCGGGCAGCTCAAGGCCGGCGACGAGGTGCGCTTCGTGCCGGTCACGCTGGCCGAGGCCCGGCTGCGGCGCGCGCACCGCGACCGCGACCTGGCGGCGATACGATCGGCGAGGAACCCTGACAGGGCTCCTTTGACCTCCCGCGACGACCAAGCCGGGCAAGGCCCAGCTTGGTCAACGCGATCCGGCGCCGGGGTCGCGAGGGGCGAGGGGCGGGTGGCCATGCCGGGGGCGGCGACCGCGGCGCTGGCTTCGCCGTCGCCGATCCTCTGGCAGCAGGGGGACATCGTCATCCGGCAGGACGGCGACGCGAACGTCCTGGTCGAGCTGGGACCGCCGGTGCTGGACCTGGGCCTGCGGTTTCGCGCGCACGCGTTCATGCAAGCCCTGGCCGAGCGGCGCGAGCCGGGGATCGTCGACCTGACGCCCGGGATCCGGTCGTTGCAGGTCCACTACGACGACACCCGGCTCCGCCGCGAGCGGCTGCTGGACATCCTGGAGCGCATCGCCTCGGCGTCGCCCGCCACCGACGAGATCGTCGTCCCCTCGCGCATCGTTCACCTGCCGCTGTCCTGGGACGACCCCGCCACTCAGCTGGCGATCCAGCGCTACATGCAGGTGGTGCGGCCCGACGCCCCCTGGTGCCCCAGCAACATCGAGTTCATCCGGCGCATCAACGGCCTGGACCACATCGACCAGGTCCGCCGCATCGTCTTCGAGGCGAGCTACCTGGTGCTGGGGCTGGGCGACGTCTATCTGGGGGCGCCGGTGGCCACGCCGCTGGACCCACGCCATCGGCTGGTCACCACCAAGTACAACCCGGCCCGCACCTGGACCCCCGAGAACGCGGTCGGGATCGGCGGCGCTTACCTCTGCGTCTACGGGATGGAGGGCCCCGGCGGCTACCAGTTCGTGGGCCGGACCTGCCAGATGTGGAACCGCTTCCACGAGACGGCGGAGTTCGCGCCCGGGCGCCCCTGGCTGCTGCGGTTCTTCGACCAGATCCGCTTCCACCCGGTCAGCGAACGGGAGCTTCTGGATTTCCGAGCCGCGTTCCCGCGCGGTCGCGCACACCTGGAGATCGAGGAGACGTCGTTCCGGTTCGCCGACTACCGCGCATTTTTGGACCGCAACCGCGAATCGATCGAGGCGTTCCGGGGGCGGCAACGGGCGGCGTTCGTCGAGGAACGCGAACGTTGGGCCGCGCTGCCCCCGCCTCCCGAGGCGCCCGAGCCGGCCGCCGACGCCGCGGAGCAGCCCCTGCCCGCCGGCGCCGTGCCCATCCGGGCCGCCGTCACCGGAAGTGTGTGGAATGTCGCGGTTACGCCGGGCACGCGGGTGGCCGCGGGCGATCGGCTGATCGTGCTCGAAACGATGAAGATGGAGACGCCGGTGGTCGCCCCGGAGGCCGGCACCGTCGTCGTGATCTGCTGCGCTCCCGGCAACCTGGTTCGCGCCGGGCAGACCGTGCTGGGGCTGCAGCCGGAAGCCTGATTCCAGCGCTACGAACAGGACCGGATGGCCATCCAGGAAGTTAACAAAAGTCACTTGACCACGAAATCTTCCATTAACACCGGTTCGATATTGTCGGCTCGTCAACAACAGGTTGCCGGCGGCGGACACAGTGATTGCACGCCCCGGTCTTGAAGGCGCTGCGAGGGGGGCTCGGCGCGCCAACGCCGCAATCACGAGACGGGACAAGGATGAAAGAGCACACCGCAGGTGCGCGACGGGGTTTGTCTTTAATCGCAGGAATCACGCTCACGACCATGGCCGGGGCGGCGTGGGCCCAAGCCACACCAGCTGACGCACCACCGCCGGCTCCGCCGGCCCCGGCGGCCGAAATGCCGCCACCTCCGCCCGCACCGCCGCCGCCGCCGGCTGCGGCACCGCCGCCCGCGGCGGCCGCGGCACCGCCGCCCGCTCCGACGCCGCCCACGGCCACCGAGGCCATGCCGGCCACGCGACCTGACGTACTGCCGCCGATCGACGTGGGCGCCTGGCTGCGCGTCAGCGGGATCTTCCAGGGGAGCAACCCCAGCAAGATCAACGACTGGCACATGAACAACCTGTACGGCGAGCTTCACGCCGGCGGCAAGATTCACAAGAAGGTCGGCGTCACGCTGAACCTGAACGCGAACTTCACGAACTGGGACGCGACCACGCTGCCCAGCCAGGGATCGCTGGTCGCCGTCGAGGACGCCATCATCTCGTTCGACTTCATCGACGAGTTCCACCTGTGGGCCGGCCACCTGCTGGTGCCGGTCGATCGCGCCAACGCCGCTGGTCCGTTCTTCATGATCCCGTGGAACTACCCCGGGTTCTTCGCGGGCGTCGCGGCTCCCAAGGAAGGCCCGTCAGGCCGTAACAACGGCGCCGTGGTCTGGGGCGACATCGCGGGCGGCAAGTTCACCTATCTGGCGGGCGCGTTCGACAACGGCACCGGGGGCGCCGACAGCCCGCTGCTCTCGATGCACCTGCGGCTCGATCTGTTCGACCCGGAGGGTGGCTTCTGGGGCAACGCCAGCTTCTTCGGCGACAAGGACATCCTGGCGATCGACGTCGGGGCGCAGTACCAGAACCACGGCAGCGCGGCCCGGGACACGACCGGCGCCATCACCACGGACAAGAGCTACTCCGAGGTGAACGTCGGTGCCCTGCTGGAGAAGAAGCTGGGTGGCGGCTCCTTCGTCACCGTGGAAGGCGCCTACTACCACGACGCCGTGCTGTCGGGCGGCATCAGCGACTCGATGTACATCCTGGCCGCCTACGCCAGCCCGACGGTCGGCGTCGGCAACATCCAGCCGATGGTCCGCTACCAGTGGGAGAAGGTGAAGGACGCGTCGGGGACCAGCCCGTGGAACCTCGACGTGGGCCTCTCGTACCTGGTCAAGGGGCCGGCGCTCCGCGTCGTCGCCACCTATAGCTACACCAAGCTCGGCGTGATGGCTCCGGCGGCCGGACCGGACAACGCCAACTCGATCCAGCTGGGCGCTCAAGCGATCTTCTTCTAATTGACGACTTTGACTGATAGTCGTTTGACGCCAGTTTGGTCTAAACCACAACGATAATTGATTCGCACCACCAACACGTAACGGGGAGATAACAATCATGCGCACGAAGACAGTAGCGCTCCTGCTGGGAGGCGTTCTCGCGGCATCCTGCAGCACTCCGCCGCCCGCGCCGGCTCCGGGGGCGGCGGCCGCCGCTCCCGCCGCGCCGGCCGCGCCGGCCGACGACAAAGGACCGATCAAGGTCGGCATCCTGCACTCGTTGTCGGGCACGATGGCCATCAGCGAAACGTCGTTGAAAGACGTGGCCCTGATGACAATCGAAGAGATCAACGATGCGGGCGGCGTGCTGGGGCGCAAGCTGGAGCCGGTCGTTGTCGACCCGGCCTCCAACTGGCCGCTGTTCGCCGAGAAGGCGCGCGACCTGATCCAGAACCAGAAGGTCGCCGTCACGTTCGGCTGCTGGACGTCGGTCTCCCGCAAGTCGGTCCTGCCGGTGTTCGAGGAGCTCAACGGCCTGCTCTTCTACCCGGTGCAGTACGAGGGTGAAGAGTCGTCCTGGAACGTCTTCTACACGGGCGCCGCGCCCAACCAGCAGGCGATCCCGGCCGTCGAGTATCTGATGAGCAAGAAGGGCGGCGGCGCCAAGCGCTGGGTGCTGCTGGGGACCGACTACGTCTACCCGCGCACGACCAACAAGATCCTGCGCTACTTCCTGCACTCGAAGGGCGTGGCCGACGACGACATCATGGAGAAGTACACGCCGTTCGGTCACAGCGACTACCAGACGATCGTCGCCGAGGTGAAGAAGTTCTCGGCCGGCAAGCGGACGGCGGTCGTCTCGACCATCAACGGCGACTCGAACGTTCCGTTCTACAAGGAGCTCGGCAACCAGGGGATCAAGGCCACCGACATCCCGGTGGTCGCGTTCTCGGTCGGCGAGGAAGAGCTGCGCGGCATCGACACCAAGCCGCTGGTCGGCCAGCTGGCGGCCTGGAACTACTTCGAGTCGATCGACAACCCGGTCAACAAGGCCTTCATCGACAAGTGGATGGCCTACGTGAAGAAGAACAACCTGCCCGGCGGCGACAAGCGCGTCACCAACGACCCGATGGAGGCGACCTACATCGGCATTCACATGTGGGCGCAGGCCGTCGAGCAGGCGCACTCGACCAACGTCGACGCCGTCCGCCAGGCGGTGGGCTACCAGCACTTCCCCGGCCCCGACGGCTTCGACATCACGATGGACGCCGAGAACCACCACCTGCACAAGCCGGTCTACATCGGCGAGGTCAAGGGCGACGGCCAGTTCCACATCGTCTGGAAGACGGACGGACCGATCAAGGCCCAGGCCTGGAGCCCGTACATCCCCGACGACAAGGGCAAGATCGCCAACTGGCTGTACCCGTGGGCTTGCGGAAACTGCACGGCGCCCAAGTTCGGTGGCGCGGGGACTGTGGCGGCGAAGTAAGGGAACAACCACGTGAAGCCGGTCGTACACAGATTCATCGTCCTGGCCGTGGCGCTGGCCGCTCCCGTGGCGGCCCACGCCGGTCCGCTGGAGGACGCCGTCGAAGGTCTGGCGGCGTCCTCGGACGACAAGATCGAAGAGGCGGTGACCAAGCTCGCCGCCCTCGACGATCCGCGGGCCATCAGCGTCCTGGACGCTCTCTGTGACGACCGGCTGCGGGTGGGCTCCGACGGCCACCCGTACATCTGGGATTCGAAGATTCGGGAGGTGCGCCGGCCGCTGACGAACGAGATCGTCAGCCCGGCGCCCCGTCCTCTGAAGGAAGTCGAGGTCAGCAACGACATCCGCCGGGTTGCCTTCCCGGTGCTCGCGCAGCTGCAGCTGGGATCGCCCAACGCCGACGTGCGGCTGGCCGCCGCGACCGAGCTCTCCAAGGCCGGCTCCGCCGAGGCGCCGGTGCTGTTGCACAAAGCGATGTCGCGCGAGAAGGACCCCAAGGTCCTGGAGGCGCTGAAGCTGGCCGGCGCGCGCGTCGACCTGCAGAGCGCGGATCCGCAGGCGCGGATCGCCGCCATCGCGGTCATCGGCGACAGCGGCAACGACGAGTTCCTGTCGGCCCTGCAACAGATGGTTGGCAACAAGGACGACGGCACGCCGCGCGAGCCGAACCCGCAGGTTCGGGCCGCCGCGCAGAAGGCGCTGAACGCCGTGGTCGAGCACCAGCGGATGATCAGCTTCGTGGGCGACCTGCTCCACGGTCTGTCGCTGGCCAGCGTGTTGCTGTTTGCCGCGCTCGGACTGGCCGTCACCTTCGGTCTCCTGGGCGTCATCAACATGGCGCACGGCGAGATGCTGATGCTGGGCGCCTACGCGACGTACGCCGTGCAGACGGCCATGCACGGGTCGTCCGCGTACCTGTTCGTCGCCGTCCCCGTCGCGTTCCTCTCGACGGGCTTGATCGGTGTCTTGCTCGAGCGGCTGGTCATCCGGCACCTCTATGGACGGCCGCTCGAGACCCTGCTCGCCACATGGGGGATCAGCCTCGGCCTCATCCAGACGGTGCGGTTGATCTTCGGCGCGCAGAACGTCACCGTGGCCAACCCGGACTGGCTGGCCGGCGGCGTCGAGATCGCGCACGGGCTGGTGCTCCCGTGGGCGCGCACGGCGGTGGTCGCGTTCGTGGTCCTGGTCTCGGCGGCGGTCTGGTTCATCCTGCAGCGCACGCGGTTCGGGCTGCAGGTCCGCGCGGTCACGCAGAACCGCGCGATGGCGGCCTGCCTGGGGATCCCGACCCGTCGGATCGACGCGCTGGTGTTCGGCCTGGGCTCGGCGATCGCCGGCCTGGGCGGCGTGGCGCTGTCGCAGCTTGGAAACGTCGGGCCCGAGCTGGGGCAGAGCTACATCATCGACTCGTTCATGGTGGTCGTGCTGGGCGGCGTCGGCAAGCTGGCGGGCGCCGTGGCGGCCGCCCTGGGCCTGGGCATCGTCAACAAGCTGCTCGAGCCGCTGGCGGGCGCGGTGACGGGCAAGATCGTCGTGCTCGCGTTCATCATCCTGTTCATCCAGCGCCGCCCGCAGGGGCTGTTCGCGCTGAAGGGGCGCGTCGAGGCCTGAGATGCTGGACCGCCTGCGAGAGATGCACGCTCCCCGGGTCTGGGCAGCGCTGGGCGTCGGCGCGTTGCTCCTGACGTTCCTGATCCCGTTCGTGGCGCCCGACTACATGGTGCCGCTGCTGGGCAAGTTCCTCTGCTTCGGCATCGCGGCGCTGGCGATGGACATGGTCTGGGGATACGCGGGCATCTTGAGCCTGGGTCACGGCCTGTTCTTCGCGCTGGGCGGCTACGCGATGGGGATGTACCTGATGCGGTCGATCGCCGGCGAGGGCGTCTACCGCAGCGAGCTGCCCGACTTCATGGTGTTCCTCGACTGGCACAAGCTGCCCTGGTACTGGCACGGCTTTCAGAACTTCCCGTTCGCGGCGGTGATGGCGCTGGTCGCGCCGGGCTTGCTGGCGCTGGTCTTCGGCTGGTTCGCCTTCCGCTCGCGCATCCGCGGCGTCTACTTCTCGATCGTCACGCAGGCCCTGACCTACGCGGCGACGCTGCTGTTCTTCCAGAACGCCACCGGGTTCGGCGGCAACAACGGCCTGACCGACTTCAAGCGGATCCTCGGCTGGCCGCTGCACGCCGCCCAGACGCGGCGCCTGCTCTACATCGCCTCGGCCATCGCGCTGTGCCTGACCTACCTCCTCTGCCGATTCATCGTGACCAGCCGGCTCGGGCGCGTGCTGACCGCGGTGCGCGACGCCGAGCTGAAGACCCGGTTCTGCGGCTACGACTCGACCAACTACAAGCTGTTCGTCTGGACGCTCTCGGCCATGCTCTGCGGGCTGGCGGGCGCGCTCTACGTTCCGCAGGTCGGGATCATCAACCCCAGCGAGATGCAGCCCTCGAACTCGATCGAGATGGCGATCTGGGTGGCCGTCGGCGGCCGCGGCACGCTGGGCGGCGCGCTGATTGGCGCCTGGCTGGTCAACGGCGGCAAGAGCTGGCTCACCGCCGCGCTGCCGGCCGCCTGGCTGTACGTCTTCGGCGCGCTGTTCGTGGTGGTGACGCTGTTCCTGCCACGGGGCCTGGTCGGCCTGCTCCCCAAGATTCTGGCACTGGTTCCCAAACGGACACCCGCGGCCCCCGCCCCCCAACCTGGGCCGCAGACATGAGCCTCACACCCATGAGTGAAGTTCCCTCACCGCCCAGCGCACCCGAGGAGGCTGGCGAGCGCCTCACGCCGATCCACTCGGCGCCGATCCCCGACGCCGCCAAGCGGCCGCTGTCGCTGTGGGTCGAGAACCTGTCGGTCAGCTTCGACGGGTTCAAGGCGCTGAACGACGTCACGTTGCTGCTCGAGAAGGGGGAGCTGCGCTGCCTGATCGGCCCCAACGGCGCCGGCAAGACCACGCTGATGGACTGCATCACCGGCAAGACGCGACCGACCAGCGGCTCCGTGTTCCTCGAGAGCCGCCTCAACGAGCTGACCCGGATGACCGAGGTGCAGATCGCCGGGCTGGGGATCGGCCGCAAGTTCCAGCGCCCGACCGTGTTCCAGGGGCACACGGTGTTCGAGAACTGCGAGCTGGCCCTGAAGGGAAAGAAGGGGGTGTTCCGCACGCTGTTCGCCCGCCTGGACGCCCCGCAGAAGAAGCGCATCGCGGAGATCCTGGAGCTGATCGGCCTGGCCGATCACGCCCACCGGCCGGCGGGGCTGCTGGCGCACGGGCAGAAGCAGTGGCTGGAGATCGGGATGCTGCTGGCCCAGGACCCCCAGGTGCTGCTGATCGACGAGCCCGTGGCCGGGATGACCCACGCCGAGGCCGAGCGCACCGCCGAGCTGCTCAAGAGCCTGGCGGGACAGCACACGGTCGTCGTGGTCGAGCACGACATGGAGTTCATCCGCAGCATCGCGCGCAACGTGACCGTCCTGCATGAAGGACGCGTGCTGGCCGAGGGCACGATGGCGCAGGTCCAGAAGGACCCGCGCGTCATCGAGGTTTACCTGGGCGAATAGGGAGAACGACGGAGAACCACGGCGATGCTGGCGACCGAGAAGATCAATCAGTTCTACGGAGGCAGCCACATCCTGTGGGACATCGACCTGGACGTGCCCAAGGGGGGATGCGTCTGTGTCATGGGACGCAACGGCGTCGGAAAGACGACGCTGCTCAAGGTCATCATGGGCCTTCTGCCAGCGAAGTCGGGCAAGATCAGCTTCGACGGGATCGAGCTGACGGGCAACCCGCCCGAGGCGCGGGCCCGGGCCGGCATCGGGTACGTACCCCAGGGGCGCGAGGTCTTCCCGACGCTGACCGTGGAAGAGAACCTGCGCATCGGTGCGCTGGGGCGTTCGAGCGGGGGCGGCAAGATCCCGGAGCGCGTCTTCAAGCTGTTCCCGGTGCTGAAGGACATGCTCCGCCGGCGTGGCGGCGACCTGTCGGGCGGCCAGCAGCAACAGCTGGCCATGGGTCGGGCGCTGGCGCTGGAACCGAAGCTGCTGATCCTCGACGAGCCCGGCGAGGGGATCCAGCCCAACGTGGTTCACGAGATCGGCAATGTGATCACGCAGCTCAACGAAGAGGGTGTGACCGTGCTGCTGGTCGAGCAGAAGCTGCCGTTCGCGCGCCGGGTGGCGCGCACGTTCCGGATCCTGGAGCGCGGCCACGTGGTGGCCGGCGGCGAGATCGCCGAGCTGACGGACGACTTGGTGCACCGCCACCTGACGGTGTGAGCAGGAGGTAGCAGAGATGCCGAAGGTGACAATCGAAGCAGAGCCGGGACCGCTGTTGATCGATCCGACGAAGACCGCCGTGGTGATGATCGACATGCAACGGGACTTTCTGGAGCCGGGCGGGTTCGGCGAGACGCTGGGGAACGACGTCTCGCTGCTCGGCAAGGCGATCGCGCCCGCCAAGAAGCTGCTTTCGGCGGCCCGGCGCCTGGGGATGCTGGTCATCCACACGCGCGAGGGACATCGCCCGGACATGGCCGACGCCCCGCCCGCCAAGGTCGAGCGTGGCGCGCCCAGCCTGCGCATCGGCGCGCCCGGTCCCATGGGGCGCATCCTGATCCGCGGCGAGAAGGGCCACGACATCATCCCGGAGCTGGCGCCGGCCGACGGCGAGCCGGTGGTGGACAAGCCGGGCAAGGGGGCCTTCTACGCCACCGACCTGGGAGAGATCCTGAAGCACCGCGGGATCGAGAACCTGCTGGTGGGCGGGGTGACCACCGAGGTGTGTGTCCACACCACGGTCCGTGAGGGCAACGACCGGGGCTACCGCTGCATCGTCGTGTCCGACGCGTGCGGCTCGTACTTCCCCGAGTTTCACGAGATGGGGTTGAAGATGATCAAGGCGCAAGGCGGGATCTTCGGCTGGGTCTCGGACTCCACGCGCATCATTGCGGGCCTGGAAGCCAGCCGGGCGCTCTAGCCGGAAGGGGGACAACATGGAGACCGAGAAGCCAAAGCTCTGGGTGCCGGGAGACTGGAACGCCTTTTTCGGGTTCGGCACGAACATCCTGGTCAACCTGCTCACGCTGACCGGCCTGCTCCGGTTCGTCCTGCAGATGCCGTCCGACATGGTCTTCAAGCGCATCCTGCCGGCAGCCGGCCTGATGATGTGCATGAGCACCGTGTACTACGCCTCGCTGGCCTACCGGCTGGCGAAGAAGACGGGGCGCAAGGACGTGTGCGCGCTGCCGTCGGGGATCAGCGTGCCCCACATGTTCATCGTCACGCTGGTCATCATGCTGCCGGTCAAGATCGTCACGGGCGATCCCATGAAGGGCTGGCAGGCCGGCCTGACCTGGGTCTTCATCCAGAGCTTCGTGCTGATGGTCGGCGGGTACGCCGCGCCGATCGTCCGCCGCATCACGCCCAAGGCCGCGCTGCTGGGCGCCCTGGCCGGCGTGTCGATCACCTTCATCTCCATGAAGCCGGCGCTCGAGATGTTCATGACGCCGATGGTGGGCGTCGTCTGCTTCGCCATCATCCTGACCAGCTGGTTCGGTGGGCTGAAGTTCGGCGGTGTTCCCGCCGGCCTGGTCGCCATCGCGGTCGGGACGCTGATCGCGTGGGGCTCCAACCTCTTCGGCCTGAACTTCGGGGGGATGAGCGCCGACGCGGTCAAGTCCTCGTTCCAGACCTTCGGGTTCGCCGTGCCTCACCCGGTCATCGGCCTGGTGCTGGGAGGGCTGCACTGGTCCTTCCTGAAGACCATTCTCGTCACGGCCATTCCGTTCGGCATCTACGACCTGGTCGAGGCGATGGACAACGTCGTCAGCGCCTCGGCCGCCGGCGACGAGTACCCCACCACCCGCGTCCTGACCGCCGACGGCGTCATCAGCCTGATCGGCTGCCTGATGGGCAACCCGTACATCAACGCCGTGTACATCGGCCACCCCGGCTGGAAGGCCATGGGCGGCCGCATCGGCTACTCCGCCGCCACCGGCCTGATGGTCATCATCCTGTCGTGGTTCGGCGTGATCTCCCTGATGACCGCGCTGATCCCGGTCGTCGCCATCTCGCCCATCCTGCTCTACATCGGCATGCTCATCGGCTCACAAGCCTTTCAGGAGAGCCCACACCGGCACGCGCCCGCCATCATCGTGGCGCTGGTGCCGTCGATCGCGGCCTGGGGCAAGCTGCTGATCGACAACGCGCTGGGCGCCGTCTCGGGCATTCACCACGTCACGCCCGAGATGATGGGCTCGATGATGCAGGTGGGCATCCTGTACAAGGGCCTGACCATCCTGGGCGGCGGCTCGATCCTGGCGGGCGTCGTCCTGGGCTCCATCACCACCTTCATCGTCGACCGCGACTTCGTCAAAGCGTCGGGCTTCGCCGCGGCCGGCGGCGTGCTGACGTTCTTCGGCCTCATGCACGGCGAAGAGGTGGGCGCCTTCGAGAACGCGCCGGTCGTGGTCACCTACCTGGTCGTCGCCAGCTTCCTGTTCATGGCCAGCCGCTACGCCGTCCCGGTCCCCGCATCGGCCCCGGCTCACGCCGAGCACAAGGCCGAAGAAGCCATCGCGACCTGATTCAAGAGCGCCGGCGGTTGGGCGGCAGCGGCGCGGGATCGACCGCGCCCAGCCCGCCCATCGCAACGTGCATCTCGGACAGCGCGCGCCGCGTCCGGGCGACCAGCTCGGGGAGGTCGTCACGACCGAGCCCGGCGGTCGGGATCGGCGCGCCGACCTTCACCCGCACCCTGCCGGGGCGGCTGCGGAATCCGTCGGGGGGAAGGCAGCGTCGCGAGCCTTCGATGGCGACCGGGACGATCGGCACCTGCGCGGCGGTGGCCAGGACGAAGGCGCCCTTCTTGAACGGGAGAAAGCCGCTGCCGCGCGCGCGCGTCCCCTCGGGGAACACCAGCACGTTGGCGCCGGCGCGCACGCGCGCGCCCGCCTCCTGCAGGCTCCCCATGGAGATGCCGCCCTTGCCGCGCTGAACGAACAGCATCCCGGTGGCCCACATGTACCAGCCCAGGAACGGCACGTACTTGAGGACCTGCTTGGCGACGAAGCGCAGGTTCACCGGCAACACGATGAATGCCACCACGATGTCCAGCATCGACTCGTGGTTCATCACGAAGACGTGCGGCTGCTTCCAGTCGATGTCCGGCATCAGGTCGACGTCGATCCGCGCCTGGGCGATCCACCGCAGGGGCGGCGCCCAGATCCGCCGGGCCATCGCCAGGGCCAGCTCCTGCTTGCGGGTCGCCACCGCCACCAGCAGCGCCAGCGTGATCCAGAGCGTCGACCAGCAGGCGAGAAAACCCGCCTGGATGACATTCAGGATTTGATAGAGAACGCCACGCGCCGCGCTCTCAACCGCCCGCGACTGCTCACTCCCCTCGGATTTGGCGAAGACGGACTCGGCCATCGGCGTCGTGCCGTCGGAATATACGATGGCCGCCGCCATCGGCCACCCTCTGGGAAAACCTAAAGAAAGGGTCCCCGGATGCCGACAGGCACCCGGTAGCGCGGTCGACCAGGTCCGCGTCTACAGCCGCTAGCTCAGCCCGACCGAGGTCTGGTCACTGGCCCACGAATAGGCCGCCCGGCGATGGAGCTCTCTGCGCCTCTCCCGCGAATGCGGGGGAGGCCGCCGAGCCGCAGGCTCGGCGGGTGGGGTCCGGACCTCTCCCCGACCCTCCATGCTTTCGCATGGAGAGGGGGAAGGAGCCCCTGCGTGAACGGGCGGGCGCTTGACCCAGTCGACCCGAGGATTGGGGCGCCTTAACTGAACGGCATTGCCTCTACGAGTCCAGGACGCCTTCGCGGATGACGAAGTCCGCGACGGCGTCGACGCCGTCGCCCTTGCGGACGCAGGTGAAGACGAACGGCCGGTCGCCGCGCATCTTCTTGGCGTCGCGGTCCATCACCTCCAGCGAGGCGCCCACGTGGGGGGCCAGGTCGGTCTTGTTGATGACCAGCAGGTCCGACCGGGTGATGCCGGGGCCGCCCTTGCGCGGGATCTTGTCGCCGCCGGCCACGTCGATCACGTAGATGCACAGGTCGGCCAGCTCGGGGCTGAACGTGGCAGCCAGGTTGTCGCCGCCGCTCTCGATGATGACCAGGTCCAGGTCGGGGAAGCGCGCGTTCATGGCGTCGACGGCGTCCAGGTTGATCGACGCGTCCTCGCGGATGGCGGTGTGCGGGCAGCCGCCGGTCTCGACGCCGACGATCCGCTCCTCGGCCAGAGCGCCGCTGCGGACCAGGAACTGGGCGTCCTCTTTGGTGTAGATGTCGTTGGTGACGACGGCGATCTGGTAGCGGTCGCGCAGCTTCTTGCAAAGGGCGTCGACCAGCGCGGTCTTGCCCGAGCCGACCGGGCCGGCCACGCCGACGCGCAAGGGTTGAGTTCTGGACATCATGCTCAGCTCCTCATGAACGGAACAGCCGCGAGTAGAGCCCCTCGTGGGTGGCGCTGGCGATGGCCTGCCCGGGCGCGGCGGCGCCCAGCTCCTGGTCGGGCAAGGTCAGCGCGCGCGCCGCGATCGCCGGGATCGCGGCGCCCGCGGCGGCCAGGATGCGCTGGCCGGCGCTCTGCCCCAGCGGCACCAGCCGGACCGCGGCGGTGGTGATCGCCTCGGCCCAGGCGAAGGCGTGGCCGGCCAGCGCCGCGCCGGGCGCCACGTCGAAGCGCACCGCGGCCAGCCCGAACATCGCGGCGTGCGTGACGTCGGCGCGGCGGGTCCAGGCGGCCGCGTCGGCGATCCCCAGAGACTCGAGCACGCGCGCCAGAGAGGCGCCCAGCTGCCGGTCCTCGGCGCGCAGCTCGCGGGTCGGGCGGCAGGCCAGCAGCCAGCGGCTCCACCGGGTCACCGCCAGCGCGTCGCTCGAACAGGAACCCTCGAAGGGTTCCTGCGACCTCCCGCGATGACTCCGCTGGGCGGAGCCCAGCGGAGTCGGCACGCCGCGCCAGGCGTTCATCAGCCGCGCCAGGACCGGCAGGTCCAGCGTCGCAAAGCTCGACTCCAGCAGGCCCAGCAGCCAGCCGCGCGCCTCGGCCTCGGTGGTGACCCACCCCTCACTCACCGTCTGCTCCAGCCCCTGCGAGTAGGCGAACGCGCCGATCGGCAGCGCCGGGCTCACGATCTGCAGGAGGCGCATCAACGCGAGATCAGTGTTCATGCGCGTGGCCTCCGTGGTGGTGGTGATGAGGGGCGGCGCCCGCCTGGCGGTAGCCCCCCGCCTCCGGCTCGAAAGGCCCGCGGCGCACCTCCAGCCGCAACCCCAGCTCCGCGATCATCCCGTCCAGCACGTGATCGTGCTGGTAGGCCACCCAGCCCTCACCGAGCTGCACCGGGACGTGACGATTGCCCAGGTGGTAGGCGGCGCGCGCGAGCAGCAGCGAATCGCCGGTCGTCGCCCACGACAGCGTCTCGTCGGCGGCCCGCACCGAAACGATCGACGTCCCCCCCTCTTCCTGCAGGCGGTCGCCGTCGCGCAGCACGGTGCCGTGGGGCAGGATCAGCGCCGCCTCGCGCCCGTCGTCAAGGCGCACGCGCATCCGGCTGCGGCGGCGGTCGGCGAACGGCAGGGTCAGCACGCCGTCCACGGCCGCGACGCCCACTCCCCGCACCACCTGGGTCAGGCGCAGCATCGGTTCGCTCAAAACAGGAAGTACCGCTGCGCCAGCGGCAGCACCGTGGCCGGCTCGCAGGTCAGGAGCTCCCCGTCGGCGCGCACCTCATACGTCTGCGGGTCGACGTGGATGTCCGGCAGCGCGTCGTTCAGCACCATGTCGCGCTTGCGGATGCCGCGCGTGCCGCGCACCGCGACCGCGCGCTTCTGCAACCCCAGCTTCTGCGGGACGCCCGCCTCCAGCGCGGCGCGCGACAGGAAGGTCACGCTGGTTGCGTGGCGCGCGCCCCCCAGCGCGCCGAACATCTCGCGGTAGTGGACCGGCTGCGGCGTCGGGATCGAGGCGTTCGGGTCGCCCATCGGCGCCGCGACGATCAGACCGCCCTTCACGATCACCGCCGGCTTCGCGCCAAAGAAGGCCGGCCGCCAGAGCACCAGATCGGCCAGCTTCCCCGGCGCGATCGAGCCGACCTCGTGTGCGATGCCGTGCGTGATGGCCGGGTTGATCGTGTACTTGGCCAGGTAGCGCTTCACGCGGAAGTTGTCGGCCCGCCCGCCGGCGGCCCCCGAAGCATCTTCCGGCAGCGCGCCCCTCTGCGCCTTCATCTTGTGGGCGGTCTGCCAGGTGCGGGTGACCACCTCGCCCACCCGGCCCATCGCCTGCGAGTCGCTGGACATCATGCTGATCGCGCCCTTGTCGTGCAGGATGTCCTCGGCGGCGATGGTCTCGCGGCGGATGCGCGACTCCGCGAACGCCACGTCCTCGGCGATGCCGGGGTCCAGGTGGTGGCAGACCATCAGCATGTCCAGGTGCTCGTCGACCGTGTTCACCGTGTAGGGGCGCGTCGGGTTGGTCGACGACGGCAGCACGTGCGGCACGCCGCAGACCTTGATGATGTCGGGCGCGTGCCCGCCTCCTGCCCCTTCCGTGTGGAAGCTGTGGATGGCCCGCCCCTTGAACGCGGCCAGGGTGTCCTCGACGAAGCCCGACTCGTTCAACGTGTCGGTGTGGATGGCGACCTGAACGTCGTATTGCTCGGCCACCGAGAGGCAGCAGTCGATGGCGGCCGGCGTGGTCCCCCAGTCCTCGTGCAGCTTCAGCCCCACGCAGCCGGCCAGCACCTGCTCGACCAGCGCCTCGGGGCGGCTGGCGTTCCCCTTGCCC
>DATJWP010000009.1:0-53856 GCA_035578045.1 Polyangia bacterium
TCATCGCTTGCGGGTATCGAAGTAGCGGCGCGCCAGGTCCAGCGCGTAGTAGGCAGCCGCCACCCGCACCCGCTCGCGGCTGCCGGCGAACAGCTTGGTCGACGTGCGGGTCGTCCCCGGCCCGCAGATCGCGAAGCAGACGGTGCCGACCGGCTTGTCCGGGGCACCGCCCTCCGGCCCGGCGACGCCCGTGATGGCGACCGCCACCGAAGATCCGCAGACTCGCTTGGCCCCCTCGGCCATCTCGCGCGCTGCCGGCTCACTGACGGCGCCGAAGTCCGCGATCGTCTCGGGCTTGACGCCCAGGACGCTGATCTTCACGTCGTTCGCGTAGGCGACGATGCTGCCGCGAAAGAAGTTGCTGGCCCCGGACTCCGTGGTGACCAGCTCGCCCGCCAGCCCGCCGGTGCAGGACTCCGCGAACGCCAGCGTGGCCTCCTGGGCCCGCAGCGCCTTGGAGACGGCGCCGACGAAGGTGTCGCCGTCCACGCCGTAGATTCCGGGCCCTATCCGCTTGCGGATCTCGGCGTCCACCTTGTCGACGATCGCGCCGGCCGCCCCGGGGTCCGGCTGCCGCACGACCAGCTTGACGTGGTTGACGGGCGCGGACGTCCGGAAGTGCAGCGTCGCCCCCTGGATGCCGTTCAGGATCCCGGCCAGCCGGTGGTCGATGTGCGACTCACCCATGCCGTACAGATGCCAGGTCCGGGTCGCGGGCGGCGGCCCGCCGATCTCCGCCAGCCGGCGTTGCAGCCGCGGGATCACCTCGTCGGTGAAGATCCGCTCCATCTCACGGGGGACGCCGGGCAGGAAGAACGCGTCCGCGCCCCCCAGCGGCACGACGAACCCCGGCGCGATGCCCGCCGCGTTCGGCAGCGCCTCGGCGCCGTTGGGCACCCGAACCTGCCGCAGGTTGTTGGGCGTCATCTCGAAACCGTGCGTCGAGAAGCGCTTCTTCATCGCGTCCAGCGACGGCTCGTCGGCGTGGGTGCCGGTGGCCAGCAGCTCCGCCACGGCGTCGACCGTGCGGTCGTCCTCGGTCGGGCCCAGGCCGCCGGTGGCGACGATCAGGTCCATCTCGGCGCGCAACCGGACCAGGGCCGTCCGGATCGACTGGGGGTCGTCGGACACCACCACCTGCTCGGCGATGTCGTAGCCGAGCTCGAACAGCCGCTCGGCCACGAAGGCGTCGTTCGTGTTGCTGATCTCCCCGCGCAACACCTCATCCCCGATGGCCAGCAACGCCGCTCGCTGCGGAACGCGCCTGGAACTAGACATTTGAGCAGTACCCTATCCGCCGCCGATCCCGATGTCAATCAATTGTCTGTCGCGCTCGCATGATTGACGCCCTCCGAGGGCGCCGCTACGATCGCTGGCTCCGATGCGCATTCGGTACGCGGCCAAGACTGACGTTGGCCTGAAGCGCAACCATAACGAAGACTACTTCTCGCTCATCGAGGACGAGCAGCTCTTCTTGGTCGCCGACGGCATGGGCGGGCACGCGTCCGGTGAGGTCGCCTCGAAGATGGCGGCCGACGTGATCCAGGAGTTCTACGCCCGCACCAAGGACGAAGAAGCGACCTGGCCGTACAAGATGGACCGCCACCTGTCCTACGTGGAGAACCGCCTGGTCGTCGGCATCAAGATGGCGAACCAGCGGATCTTCCAGGCGGCCAGCAAGGAGATGAAGCTGAAGGGGATGGGGACCACCATCGTCAGCGGCCAGGTGGTGGGCGACAAGTTCTACATCGCGCATGTGGGCGACTCGCGCTGCTACCGGATCCGGGGCGCGACCATCCAGCAGATGACCCGCGACCACTCGCTGCTCGAGGACTACAAGGACGCCAAGCCCAACATGTCCGAGGACGAGCAGCGTAAGTTCCCCCACAAGAACGTCATCACGCGCGCCCTGGGGATGCGCGAGCACGTCCAGGTGGACGTGCTCGCCCACGACATCCAGGACCGCGACACGTTCCTGCTCTGCTCGGACGGTCTGTCCGGCATGGTCGAGGATGCCAAGCTGCTGGAGCTGGTCCGGACCGCCCCCGACCTGGAGACGGCGGTGTCGAACCTGATCGAGGCCGCGAACGCCGCCGGCGGCACCGACAACATCACGGTGCTCGCCCTGCAGTGCGCCAACTGACCAGAAACCAGCAACTTTCGACGGAGCGCGACGAAACGTTCCCCGTGATTGACCACTGTGGTTCCGCGGAGTAGGTGTCGATGGTGGGCTCCGTGAGCAATCCTGATCGGCTGGAGCCGGGGACGACCCTCGGCCGGTACGAGATCGGTCGCCCGCTGGGCCGCGGCGGTATGGGAGCCGTCTACCAGGCCATGCACCGCGACCTGCGCAAGCAGGTCGCCGTGAAGGTGCTCGCCGGCTCGCTGGCTCACGATGAAGTGGCCAAGCAGCGGTTCCTGCGCGAAGGGGAAGCGGCCTCCCGGATCCGCCACCCGCACGTGGTCGACGTCACGGACGTCGGCACCGAAGGGGACCACACCTACCTGGTCATGGAGCTCCTCGAGGGCGAGGACCTGGCTTCGCGCATCCAGCGCGGCCCGCTCGAGCCCCAGGAGGCGGTGGATGTCCTGCTGCCGGTGCTGGCAGGCGTACACGCCGCCCACCAGGAAGGGATCATCCACCGGGATCTCAAACCCGAGAACATCTTCCTGGCGCGGCAGCGCATCGGCGGCCTGATGCCCAAGGTGCTGGACTTCGGCGTCTCCAAGCTGGCCACCGACGGCAAGGCGATGGCCCTGACCGGCACCGCGGCCGTGTTTGGCACCCCCTTCTACATGCCGCCGGAGCAGGTCCGCGGCGCCCGTCAGGCGGACCACAGGAGCGATCAGTACGCCCTGGGCGTCGTGCTCTACGAGGCGCTCACCGGCCGCCGCCCCTACGAGGGGGACAACGTCTACGCCATCCTGCACGCGATCGGCGCCGGCCAGTTCCCGCGGCCGCGATCGCTGAGGCCGCAGATCCCGGAGCCGCTGGAGGCCGCGATCCTGCGATCGATGACGCTGGACCCGGCCGGCCGGTTCCCGTCGGTGGCGGCGTTCGGCGCGGCGCTGCTGCCGTTCGCCAGCGACACGACCCGCGCGGTCTGGAGCGGAACCTTCCGGACCGCGATCAGCGCATCGGCGGCCACCGCCGTCCTGCCGCCTGGCGCCGATCCCGCGGCCGGCGTGCCCACCCCGTCGGCGATCACGCCGCCACCCGGACCTCCCGGCTCGATCTCCGGGACGCGGCTCCTGGATTCGAAACCGCCGCCGACGAAGACCACCCTGGGCGCGGCCACGGGCCAGATGGGGACCGACGCCGGGCCGCTCCGGCGCAACACCGGCCGCTGGGTCGGCGCTGCGGCGGCGCTGGCCGGAGCTGCCGGTCTGGTCCTGGCGATCAACTCCGGCGTCTTCAGTCACGACCCACCCGCGCAGACCAGCGCTCCTCCGCTGGTGGCGCCGGCCCGCGCCGCGCCCCTCCCGCCGCCGGACCCCGAGCCGGCGACCTTCGTCCTGGACGTCACGGCCAACCCGACGGAGGCCCGCTTCGAGCTGGACGGCGCACCGGCCGGGAACGGGCGCCTCCACCGGATCATGCCCCGCGACGGCAGCGATCACCGATTGGTGGTGCGCGCCCCCGGCTACCGGGACACCGAGGTCGTGTTCGCCGACCACTCGCCCCCGTCCCTGCTGACGCTCTCGCCGGAACCGGCGGCCCCCACGCGGCTGGCCTCGCCGCAAGAGGAGCATCACCACCGGCGAGCCACCGCGGCGCCTCGGCCGACCGAGCCGACTCAGCCCCGCCCGTCCCAACCGCCCCGGGAGCCAACGGTCACCCGAACGGCCAACGGCGCCCCCGTGCTCGACTGAACCTCAGAAGCTAAAGCCGATCGCCAGACCGACGCGGGTGGCGCCGGCGGCGGCGTCCGCGATGTCCGTGCTGACCGTCTTCGGGGTGCCCGGCGCGCCCGGGGCGACCTGCAGCGGCAGGCCCGGCACACCGACGGCGTCGAGCGCGATCTGGATGTCCGCCTTCAGCACGACCGGGGGCCACGGCCGATAGTCGAGACCGGCCCGCACGAAGCTCCGCGACGTGGAGGGGGCCTCGGGCGGAAGGTTCCCCGGCCCGGTGATCGCCGGCAGATTGTAGTTGTAAGGGGACATCACGCTGCGCGGGTTGACGTTCTCGAACGCCGCGAACAGCTGCAGGGCTTCCTTGGTGGCGATGGGCGCCAGCCGGAGCAGGTCGTAGCCGATCTCGACATAGAAACCGCGGCCCCGGGCGGGCACGGCGCTCTGCCCGAGCAACCCCAGGTAATCGTTCACCAGGTACGAGTTGACGATGTACTGGCGCGCGTACTCGGCGCGGATGTCGAAGCCGCGCCGGTGGTAGCGCAGGTCGCCCTCGATCACGCCCGCCCGAACCCCGGACAGGTCCGGGATGCCGTGCGAGGCGCCGCCGACGTACCCCGCGACCCCGATGGTCAGGCCACGGGGCGTGTCGGCCAGCTCCAGCCGGCCGACGACGGCGGCGTCGTGGATGGCCAGGCCGGTGCCATCGCCCCGCCCGCCCCACAGCGGAGCGACGGGCGTGAAGCCACTGCCGTCGAGGCCGCTCAGGACCGCCCCCTGGTAGCGCAGGGGGCCCACCTCGCCGAAGACGCCCGCGCCCAGCTCCCGCCAGACGGTGGGGATGATCAGCTGGTCGGTCAGGGGCCGGTCGACGGCCAGATCGGCGGTGGGCTCGGGCTGCAGGTTACCGAGGCCGAGCGGAAGAACCAGCAGCCCGCCGCGCAGGCCGAACGCGCGGACCGGGGACGCCTCGACCAGCACCTGCTGGAGCGCGACCGTCCCCTCCTCGGCCTGGACCGCCGCGACGAGCCGCAACCAATCCGTGGGCCGGTGATCGACCGACAGCGCGGCCAGGGGGAGCTTGGCGGTGGCGTTACCGGACTGGTCGATGAACAGCTGGACGCTTCCGTAGGCGCCCACCTTGGTGCGGCGGCAGAAGTCCTCCAGCGCCGCCGAGGACGAGGTCGAGGCGCCCGAGCCGACGAGGGGCGGCCCGGAGCGTGGGGCCGCCGAGCCGGCCGCGGGCCAAGGCACGGGGCCGCTCCCAGCCGGAGCCTCCGCGGGAGCTGCAGCCGGCGCCGGCGCTGGCGCTGGCGGAGGCGCTGGCGATCTCGCAGCCGGCGCCTCCGGGGCGGCTGGAGCCGGGGCTGCGGGCACCTTCGGCGCGGGCGCTGGCGTGGGCGCAGGCGCTGGCGCGGGCGACGGCGCTGGCGCGGGTGACGGCGCTGGCGCGGGTGGCGGCGCTGGCGCGGGTGGCGGCGCTGGAATCGGCTCGTCGAGCTCCGAGGGCGGCGGCTTTCGAGCCGCTGCCGGGCGAGATGGCGCTGCGGCCGGCGGTGACGGGGCCGGCGGCGGCGCGACCGACGCGGGCGGGTCGGGCAGGTCGGCGACGGCTCCCCAGGCCCCTCCGCCGCCGGCGATCAGACCTGTCGCGATCGTCGCGCAGGCGCCGAGCGCCCAGCGGGCCCGGAGGCCAACGCCATACGTGGGGTCTCGCCGGATCTCGGGCAAGCTGCGCTCCAGGCGCTTCAGAATACCCCGCGACATCTCCGGCGGCGAAAATCGGACGGTCGGGGACGCGGCTGGAGTGTCGCTCAGACCCGCCCGCGGCGCGCCGCCGAGGCGCGGGACCGCGAACGGACTTGGGCCTCGCCCTCCAGACCCTTCAAGGGGACGGGCTGGTCGCCGGCGGAGAAGCGTCCGGCAGCCATGCCTGGGCAGGCGCCGCCCGGGACTCCCCGTGCGCGCTCGCACAGACCGAACAGCTCGTGGCGGTGGCGGAGCACGTTGAAGCCCAGGCGCCGCGCGGCCGAATCCTGCAGCTGCTCGATCTCGTCGCTCTCGAACTCGATGATGAACCCGCAGGAATCGCAGATGAGGTGGTCGTGGTGCGCTCGCCCTTCGGCCACCTCGTACAGGGTCTGGCCGGGCCCGAAGTGACGGGCCGCCGCGATCCCCGCCTCTTCCAGGAGCTTCACCGTCCGGTACACGGTCGCCAGGCCGACCCGCGGGTGCTTGCGCCGCGCCGAGGAGAGCAGATCCTCGAGCGCGACGTGACCGGATGATCGCAAGAACGCGTCGACGATCGCCTCGCGCTGCTGCGTGGTCTTGAGCCCCTTGCGCTCGAGATACGTCCGCCAGTGCTCTTTCGGGCTCGTTGGAACGACCCCGACCGCCGTCGCGCGCTTGCTCACGCCTGCTGTCGCCATTTGATCGAACACCCCATCGACGCTCGCTAGGATACAACGGGAAGCGAGCACGCCGCGCTGGAACCGTCCTCGCCTTCCATGTACAACTAGCTCGCCATGGCGACCGAGGCCAACAACGATCCGGAGCCACTGGCCGAGACGGCGCGGTTCGAGGAGATCCTCGTCCGGCTTCGCGGCCTCGTCGAGCGCCTCGAAAGTGGAAATCTCCCGCTCGAGGAGAGCTTGCGCGCCTTCGAGCAGGGGATGGAGCTGTGCCGCCGCGGGACGGCCATCCTGGACGGCGCCGAGAAGAAGGTCGAGCTGCTGCTGGGAAACGCCGGCGCCCCTCGCCTCACCCCGTTCGACCAGACCTGAGGGCCAAATCCTGATGCCAGAGATCCCGGAATCCTCCGTGGCGTGGGTGGAGACGCAGAGGACCGCGCTGGACCGCCTGATGGCGGAGCGCATGGCCGAGCCTCCCGACGGCGATCCGGGCCGGCTGGTCGAGGCGATGCGCTACTCGTTGCTGGCGCCCGGCAAGCGCATCCGCCCGCTGCTGGCGCTGGCGGCCGCCGAGACGGCCGGCGGCATCGACGACGACGTCCGACTGGCCGCCGCGTCGATCGAGCTGGTGCACTGCTACTCGCTGATCCACGACGATCTGCCGGCCATGGACGACGACGACTTCAGGCGCGGCCGCCCCAGCAACCACAAGGCGTTCGGCGAGGCGACGGCGATCCTGGCCGGCGACGGGTTGCTGACCCTGGCCTTCGAGTGGATCGCCGAGGCGGGCGAGCGGGCCAAGGCCCCCGGCCGCTACCTGCAGGCCGCGCGGGCGCTGGCCCGGGGCGCGGGGGTGCGGGGCATGGTCCGCGGGCAGTCCCGGGACCTGGGCGAGACGCCTCCCGAGACGCTGGAGGCGCTGGAGACCCTGCACGCCGAGAAGACGGCCGCCCTGTTCCGGGCCGCGCTCGAGGTGGGCGCCCTGGCGGCCGGCGCCCCGCCGGACGCCGTCACGGCTCTGGCGCGCTTTGGCACGGCCTACGGCATCGCCTTCCAGCACGCCGACGACCGGGATGACGCCGAGCATTCCCAGCACGCCGGCGCCGCCCGCCAGCGCCTCGAGACCCTGGTCGGGGAGGCCTGCGTCACGGTTGGGGGGTTGGGGGCCGCCGGTGCCCGCCTGGCAGGATTCGCGCGCGCCTTGCTTCACTGAGCGCGACGGCTTGTGATAACATGGGAGCCGCCGGTATGGGGGCCGACGAACGCACCACGATCTTCGAGCCGCAAGCCGCGGCGCCCGGCGGCGTCAAGCGCGATCGGGCCTACCTGGTGGTGCTGGCCGGGGCCAGCGTGGGTGAGATGTACAAGATCGAGACCGAGAAGACCGTCATCGGTCGCGGTCAGAAGGCCCACATCCGGCTGCTGGACGACGGCATCTCGCGCGAGCACGCGCAGATCGTGGTCGAGGGACACCGGGTGTTCCTGCATGACCTCGGCTCGACGAACGGGACCTTCTGCAACGGGATCAAGGTCGATCCGCGGAAAGAGCTGGCCGACGGCGACAAGATCCTGGTCGGCTCGACGACCATCCTGAAGTTCACGTACCACGACAACCTGGACGAGATCTTCCAGAAGCAGATGTACGAGTCGGCCCTGCGGGACGGGCTGACCAAGGCCTTCAACAAGAAGTACTTCACCGACCGGCTCGAGAGCGAGCTGACGTTCGCCATCCGTCACTCGTCGTCGCTGGCGCTGGTCATGTTCGACATCGACCACTTCAAGAAGGTGAACGACACCTACGGGCACCAGGCCGGCGATCACGTGCTGAGCGAGATCTCGACGCTGCTCACGACCACGCTGCGGGCCGAGGACGTCTTTGCCCGCTACGGCGGCGAGGAGTTCGCGGTCATCTGTCGCGGCATCGACGTCTCGCAGGCGCAGGTGGTGGCCGAGCGCATGCGGAAGGCGGTCGAGAAGCAGCGGTTCGTGCACGAGGGGACCACCATCCCGATCACGATCAGCATCGGCGTCGCCGGTGTTCCCGACCCGCAGGTCGAGGACGCGACCGACCTGGTCGCGCACGCCGACAAGGCGCTGTACCAGTCGAAGCACGGCGGCCGCAACCGCGTCACCGTGCACCAGGGCGGCTGAGCCGGGGCGGGTTGGCGCCCGCCCCCCAGTGACAGACGAGCTCTGCGCGGCGCAAATGGAGCAGCTCGTGCGCTGGTTTTTTTGCCGAGGCCGGGTTGGGTTCGTACTCTGACGGGGTGTGGAGAGCTGCGATCGTCGCCGGCGCCCTGACGGCGCTGGCGGGTTCGGGCGCTCACGCCTCGCCGGGCGACGACGACGGCGAGAGCGCGCCCCCGCCCGTCAAAGAACCAGTCCGGACCGCCACCAAGGCGGTGCCGTTCGACCGGACGTGGCTCGAGCCGTTCTTTCAGCGCGGCCCCGCCAAGCAGGCCATCGAGAAGCTTCGCGCCGAGGACTGGGACGGCGCCCAGGCAGGGTTCGCGCGCGCCATCAAGTCGCTGCGCGGCGATGAGAAGCTGGCCGCGACCTACCTGTTGGCGACGGCCCGCGCGAACCAGGGGGACTGGGTCGGGGCCGGCAAGTTATTTGAAGACCTTGCCACCAGCTATCCCAAGCTGGCGCCGTACCACGCCTACAACGCCGCCCGCTGCCGGCTGCGGCAGGGGGACTGGGCGGGCGCCCTCGACTGGGCCGCCAAGGTCCCGGCCGGCACGGTCCCCGAGGCCGAGGCGACGCTGGTCCGGATCGACGCGCTCAGGTCGCTCACGCGCTGGAGCGACGCGCTGGCCGGGCTGACCGACTACCTGGCGCGGTTCCCGAACGGCCCGCGCCGCGCGGAGGCGCTGTTCAAGAAGGCCGAGGCGATGGAGAAGATCACGCCCCCCTCCCCGTCTGCGGACGTGGTCGCGATCTACCGGCGGGTCTGGTCCGAGGCGCCGCTCGAGGCCTGGGGCGATCGGGCCGGCGACCGCCTCTCACAGATCGCGGCCACCCTGCCCGCCCCCGAGGCCGCGGTCGTGCGCGGGCGGACGGCGGCCGAGATGGTCACCCGGGGCATGGTGTTCTTCGACCGCAACCGGAATCAGGAATCCGAGACGACCTTCGCCGCGGCGCTCGGCGCCGCCCAGCTGACCCCCGACCTGGAATGCAAGGCGCGGTTCTACCGCGCGCAGTCGGTCTGGAAGGCCCGCCAGCGTCCCCGGGCCGCGCCGCTGTTCGACGAGGCGGACGGGGCCTGCGCGCGCGCCGGCAACCGGGACCTGCACGCCAAGGCGCTGTACCAGGGGGCGCGCGCCTGGGCCTCGGCCGGGAACCGGGATGCCGCGCTGGCGCGCTACCAGCGCGTCGAGACCGAGCACGCCGATCACAGCTACGCCGACGACGCCCGCATCCGGATGGCCGAGCTCATGACGGACGCCGGCGACGACGCGGGAGCCGCCAAGGTGCTGGCCGAGGTGCCGGCCCGCTACCCCAGCGGCGACCTGCTGAACGAGGCCCTGTGGCGGCTGGCGTTCGGCGCCTGGCGTGCGGGTCACCTGGACGAGGCGCTGCACTGGCTGGACGAGAACCTGCGCTTGGTCCCCCACGAGGAGATCTGGTACGCCGAGGGGCGCGTCCAGTACTGGAAGGGGCGCGTCTTCGACAAGCAGGGGAAGGCCAAGGAGGCGCGCGCGTGGTACGAGCGCGCCGTGAAGGAGTACCCGCTGTCCGTCTACGCGCTGCTGTCGTTCTCGCGGCTGCGCGCCTCCGACCGCCACGCGACCGACGCGCTGATCGCGTCGCTGCGCAAGGGGCTGAAGGAGATCCCCGCCTGGTCCTTCCCGCCGCGGGCCCTCTACAGCGAGCCCGGGTTCCTGCGCGCCGTCGAGCTGGCCCGCATGGGCCAGGGGGGTGACGCCCGTCGCGAGCTGGCCAAGCTGGGCCTGGCGACCTCGGCCGACAAGCACGCCTCGGCGGCCGCCAGCGCGGCGGCCGTCGCGGAGGGTGAGGACGTCATCTGGATCACCGCGACGCTGCTGGACCGGGGCGGCGTCTGGAGCGCGTCGCACTCCCTGCCCCGCTACGGCGTGACCAACTACCGCCTGGAGTACCCGAAGGGGCTGAACGCCGCCAAGTGGAAGCTCGCCTACCCGCGGGCGTTCGCGTCGCTGGTGACCAAGAACGCCAAGGCCAACGGCCAGCCCGAGGCGCTGCAGCTCGCCATCATGCGCGAGGAGAGCGCCTTCTCGCCGCGGACCGAATCGTTCGCCAACGCCATCGGGCTCACGCAGATGCTGGTCAAGACGGCGCGGCGCTTCTCCGACGGACCGGTCACCCGCGACACGCTGCTGGACCCGGCCAAGAACCTCGAGCTGGGGGCGCGCTTCCTGGGCTTCCTCTACAAGCGCTTCTCGGGCGCGGCGCCGCTCGCCATCTCCGGCTACAACGCCGGCGAGGCGGCGGTCGACCGCTGGCTGGGCGAGCGCGGCGACCTGGACATGGACGAGTTCATGGAGACGATCCCGTACGATGAGACGCGCAACTACACCAAGCGCGTGCTCGCGTCGTACTTCGCGTACTCCTGGCTCTACAGCGACAAGCCGGTCCCGACGGTGCCGTTGAGGGCGCGACAGCCGCCGCCCAAGCCGGAGCACAACAAGCGAGACGCGCGCGCCGAGGGGCGGGCGTCGCACAAGGGCTGAGGCGGCCGGGGAGGCAGACCTCTCCCGCCGAGCCTCCGGCTCGGCGGCCTCTCCGCCAGCGGAGAGGCGCAGAGAAGATCTTGCCTCTCCCGCTTGCGGGAGAGGCCGGCGCGTAGCGCCGGGAGAGGGCGACCTACTACTTCTTCTTCTTCCGCCGGAACAGGCCGCCGCGCTCGGGATTCACGCGCTGGCCGCCGGCGGCCGCGTAGGCGCGCAGGTGTTGCTGCTCGTCGGCGCTCATCGAGGTGGGCACCACCAGCTTGATGTGCCCCACGACGTCGCCCTTGCCGCGGGCGCCCAGGCGCGGCAGCCCCTTGCCCGACAGGACCAGCGTGTCACCCGGCTGCGTGCCGGCCGCCAGCTCGGCCTCGACGTCGCCGTCCAGCGTGGGGATCGACACCCGGTCGCCCAAGGCGAGCTGCGGGAAGCTGACCGTCACCTCCGTGTGCAGGTCGGCGCCGTCGCGCTCGAAGCGCTCGTCCGGCTCGACGTGGAGCACCACGTAGAGGTTGCCCGGCTGGCCACCGCGCGGGGCGGCCTCGCCGCGGCCGAGCATGCGCAGGGTCGAGCCATCCTCGACGCCGGGCGGGATGGCGACCTGCAGGGCCTCCTGCTGCTCCTCGACGCCGGCGCCGCCGCAAGTCGAGCAGGGGTTGCGCACGATCCGCCCCTCGCCCCGGCAGACCGGGCAGGTCGACGAGATCATCAGGAACCCCTGCGAGTGCATCACCTGCCCGCGCCCCCCGCAGTGCTGGCAGGGCTCGGGCCGGCTGCCGGCGGCGGCGCCGCTGCCGCCGCAGGTCGAGCACGACACGTTGCGGACGACCTTGATCTCCTTGGTGACGCCCGTCGACGCCTCTTTCAGCGTCACGGAGACGCGCGTCTGCACGTCGTCGCCGCGTCCCGGCCCCCGCCGGCCGCCGCCGCCACCCCCGAAGATGTCGCCGAAGATGTCGGAGAAGGCCGAGAAGATGTCGCCGACGTCGCGGAATCCGCCCCCGAAACCCGACGCGGGGCCGGCGTGCCCGAACCGGTCGTAGTGGGCGCGCTTGTTGGGGTCAGACAGCACCTGGTAAGCCTCGGACGCTTCCTTGAACCTCGCCTCGGCCTCGGCGTTGCCGGGGTTCCGGTCGGGGTGCAGCTCCATGGCGAGCTTCCGGTAGGCGCGCTTCAGCTCGACGCCATCCGCGCTGCGCGTAACCTCGAGCACCTCGTAGTAATCCCGCTTTTCGGACACGGCTTGCTGAGTTCCTTTCCTGATGTTGTAGGAGACGCCCACCAAGGGTGTCAATTCAAGGCCGCCGGAGTATGTTCGCGGCATGAAACATAGCCCGGGTTTTCTCGCGCTGGTCGCGGATGCGAAGACCCGCGTCAAGGAGTGCACCATCGCGGACGTCAAGGCGCGGCTGGACCGGGGCGAGCGCTTCCATTTCGTCGACGTCCGCGAGGACAGCGAGTTCGCGGTCGACCGCGCCCAGGGGGCCCGCCACATCGGACGCGGCGTGCTGGAACGGGACGTCGAGACGCTGATCCCCGAGAAGGACGCGGCGATCGTCCTCTACTGCGGGGGCGGGTTCCGATCGGCGCTGGCCGCCGACAACCTGCAGAAGATGGGGTACACGGACGTCATCTCCATGGACGGCGGCATGCGCGAATGGCGAGAAGCGGGCTACCCGGTTGAGAAGTAGCGCCGCCGCGACCAGATCGCCGCGGCTGGCGCCGCTGGACGTCATCCGGCAGGCGATCGTCGACTGCCAGGACTGCCGGCGCCTGCGGACCTATTGCGCCGGCATCGCGCGCGACAAGAAGGCGGCGCACCGGAACGAGACCTACTGGGGGCGGCCGGTGCCGGGGTTCGGCGATCCCGCCGCCCGCCTGCTGCTGGTCGGGCTGGCCCCGGCCGCGCACGGCGCCAACCGGACCGGACGGGTGTTCACCGGCGACGGCTCTGGCGACTTCCTGATGTCGGCGCTGCACGCCGCCGGCTTCGCGAACATCACGACCTCGCGCCACGCGGACGACGGCCTGGCGCTGCGCGACGCGTACATCCTGGCAGCCGTGCGCTGCGCGCCCCCCGACAACAAGCCGACCCCCGACGAGATCGCGCGCTGCCGGCACCACATGGTGGCCGAGATCGGGGCGCTGCCGCGGCTGCGCGTCGTGGTGGCGCTGGGCAAGATCGGCCACGACGCCTACCTGGCCTACGCGGCCGAAGCGCTGGGGGCGCGGGCGCGGCCGCGCCCCAGCTTCGGACACGGCAGCGAGACCCGCCTGGGCGCGGGGCTGCCGGTCTTGCTGGGCTGCTACCACCCGAGCCGGCAGAACACGAACACCGGAAAGCTGACGCCGCCGATGATGGTGCAGGTCTTCCGGCGGGCGCGCGCGATCATCGAGAGCCATTCGGAGACCGACCATGTCTGAGCACGATCACCTCCCCGACGACCCTGGTATCTGGAAGGTCCTGTCCCGCGAATACCTGGCGCGCGAGCTCTGGTACACGGTCCGCGTCGACCGGGTCCAGCTCCCCAACGGCCACGTCATCCCCAAGTACTGGATCAACGAGTACCCGCCCTGGGTCAACGTGGTGGCGCTGACCGACCGGGACGAGGTCGTCCTGATCCGGCAGTACCGGCACGGAATCGAGAAGGTCTCCTACGAGATCCCGGCCGGGACCACCGACCCGACGGACAAGTCGCTCGAGGAGGGGGCCCGGCGCGAGCTGCTCGAGGAGACCGGCTATGGCGGGGGCCGCTGGTCGCTGCTCACCACCCTGTCCGCCAACCCGGCCCTCACCAACAACCTGACCACGACCTTCCTGGCCGAGGGGGTGACGCGGGTCGCCGCGGCCGCCCCCGAGTCGAACGAGGACATCCGCGTTCACCTGACGCCGCTGGGCCAGGTCCAGCGGCTGATCGAGACCGGGGGTTTCCTGCAGGCGCTGCACGTGGCGCCCCTGCTGTTGGTGCTGCTGCGCCGAGCTCAGGCCGCCACCTGACATGCCGATGCCCGACGAGATCGTCGGCCTGCTGCGGTCGACGATCACCCTGAAGTGGCCGGACGGCCACGAGACCCGGTACCGCGCGCGCGACCTGCGCCTGGCCTGCCGCTGCGCCGCATGCGTCGAAGAGACCTCCGGGCAACCGCTGCTGGACCCCTCCAAGGTACCGGACAACGTGCGCGCGCGGTCGATCCAGCTGATGGGCCAGTACGCCATCGCCATCGAGTGGAGCGACGGCCACACGACCGGCATCTACAACTTCCGCGACCTCAGGGCCAACTGTCCGTGCGATTCTTGCCGCGCCGGACGTTAATCTCGCCATGAAGCTGGTCAACGCGACGCCCCACCAGGCGGCCCTGCTCCGGACGGACGTCGGGGCCGGGGACGTGCTGGGGGTCGCCATCGTCAAGTCGACCTTCGATTTCGACGACCGAGGCGCAACCGCCCCTGCCGCCGAGCCGATGCCTCTGGTGAAGCAGTTCCTGGAGACCCCGTTCGGGTTCTTCCACGACGAGCACTTCTTCAAGAAACAAGGCGTCGACCTGTGCGTTCTAGGGCATGTGAGGCGCAGCAAGCCGGTCTACGAGGCGCGGGTCCGGATGACCTGGGGGCCCCGCCGCTGGGAGCTGCTGGTCCTGGGCGACCGCCGCTGGCAGCGGAACCACGGGACGCAGCAGCTCGTACCCTCGCGCCCCGCCGCTTTCACCGAGATCCCGCTCGGGTACTCGCACGCTTTCGGCGGCGAGGTGAAGGTCGGCGAGCTCGCGTATGCCTACCCCGGCAACCCCAAGGGGCGCGGCTTCTACCGGACCCTCCAGGAAGCCGAGAACCAGCCCGTCCACAACATCGACGACCCGCGGCAAGCGCCGGCCACCTGGCGCCCGGCCGAGCTGCGCCCGGCCGGCTGGGGACCCTATGCGAATTTCTGGGCGTTGCGGGGAGCCGCCGCGATCGTGCAGGACCCGAAGACCCACCAGATCGTCAACGTGCAGCCTTCGCTCTTCAACCACGCGCACCCCGACCTGATCCTCGACCGTGTCGAGGCCGGCCAGGAGATCACGATCGAGGGGATGCAGGAAGGAACCATCCGGCTCGCCGTCCCGGCGCCTCCGACCCGCCTCGACCTGAGCGTGGGCGCCGAGAGCCGCGAGCTGGAGGCCCCGATCGACGGAATCTTCCTGTGGACCGACAGCCGCAAGCTGGTGGTCACGCAGCGCGCGCGGTTCCGTTATCCGATCCGCGCCCACGAGCTGCGAACGGTTCACGTCCAGGCCACCCCACACTGAGGACACGCCGATGGCAGGAATGCTCGTCTTGACCACCATGCAGCCGATCGTCGGCGTCGACGTCCACAACAGCCTGCCGCCCATCCCCGTGGCGCCCATCCCGCACGCGGTGGTCTGGGCCACGGGGCTCAGCCTGGGAATGGGTTTCCCCAAGGCCCTGAACGCGTCCCAGGCCATCTCCCCGCAGAACCCCGACCCAACGGTCGCCCAGAAGCCGGTGGCGGTCGGGATCGGACACGCTTGTGGACGCGGTCACGACGCCGGCAGCCACCTGGGCCACATCGCCGCGAACACCCTGCTTCCCATCATCTTTCTGGGCTCCGCCAGCAAGTCGGAGTTCGGTTCCGGCACGGTGCTGGTCGCCGGCAAGCACATGTGCGTGAACATGCTGCTGTTCCTGAACATCAACCTCGACTGCTGGGACCCGGTTCCGGTGCCGAGCGGGTTCACGTTTGCCACCGGCAGCGCGATGGTGTTCGCGAACTTCACCTGGAAGGATTTCTTCGATGGCCTGGTCCACATGATCGTGGACGTGATCATCGTCGCCATCCTCAATTACGTGGTCGCGGTAGGCGGGAAGGTGCTCGGCAAGCTCCTCGCGGGTGAGGGAGCGAAGGCGATCCTCAGTGTCTTTGGCTCGGAGTTCACAAAGGTGGGCGAACAGCTGGCGGATATCTTCGGGCGAAAGGTCGGGGGCAAGCTCGTCATGGACTGGAGCAACCTGACGGCCCGGGGATTCGCAAAACAGGCAGAAGCAGCCTGGGCCAACCTGATGTGGGGCGAGATGAGGGGCAAGTACATCTATCCCGCGCTCGGTGACGCCGCGAAGACGGCGGTCCCAAGCTGGTTGCTCGGAAGCCCGACGGGCGCATCGGCCTCACCGTACTACGGCAACGATCCCAGCCAGCAGAAGGCCTCGCCTGGGTTGAGCCCCGGCTCGAGAGCGTCGTCCGCAGCGGACGACACCATCGACAAGCTGTTCTATTAGACAAGATGAGTCAGGCAGTCTCACGCGTCTCGGCCGTCACCATCCAGCAGCGCAAGGAGGGCGGATGGCTGCTGGGAATCGTCGGCAAGCGCTCGTACGAAGTCACGCGCGGGCGCTGCTACGTGGCCGCAAACCAGACGAGCCTGGTCGAAGAACCGGACGTCGATGACACGGGGCGGTTGCACCACGACTCGGACCTCATCATCAGCCGTCTGGCGGCGGACGTCATCCTCGAGGGAACGGCCCGCGCGCCCCGACGGACAAATGCCTTCACCGTCACGCTGCGAATCGGGGATTTCGTTCGGGAGTTTTCGGTCGTTGGCGAACGGCGGCTCGAAGCGCGGGCGGACGGCCGACTGGCATTTTCACAAGCCGAGCAGGTCGACGAGGTGCCCCTCACCTGGGACGAAGCGTACGGAGGCGTCGACCGCGCCGCGATCAAGGACATCGGCGATCCGTTCATGAAGATCGCCAAGGAAATGGGCTCGCCGCTGGTCGAGACACAGTCTCTCTACGCCTATCCCCGCAACCCGTTCGGCAAGGGCTATTTGATCGAGGCGTCGCCGGCAGCCATCGACGCGTGCCGCCTGCCGCGTCTGGAGTACGGTTGGAGTCGGGTCACCCCCGAGAACGTCGTGCGAACGCACTTCGTGACCTGGCCGCTGGCGCCGATTCCAGCCGGTCTGTCCTGGCTGGGGTACACGGCCTTCCCGCGCAGCGCCCAGCTTGGCCTGCCGGCGCCGCTCTATGACGAAGCCAAGGTCCCGCCGGGGCAGATGCCCGAGGTGAAGTCGGGCCTTCTGCGCCCAATCGCCCTCGACCGCGGCGCGCCGGTCGGGGAGCGCCTCGACGTCCCCGGCCTGGCGCAAGGGGCCGCCGTGGGGATGCGTGCGCCCTCGATCCTGCCTGGCGCAGAGGTCCAGCTCACAAACGCCCATCCACAGGAGCCCCTGTGGTCGTTCAGGTTGCCGAATGAGATTCCCCGGATGGCGCTTCGCCTTCCTGGCCAGCAGCGCGCGGAAGAGCTGCGCCCGCAGATCCACCAGCTCTCGATCGAACCGGACAAGAGCAGGGTGACGGTGCTCTGGGTGGCGACCCGCCCTCTGGACCAGCCCCTGACCCCCGGGCAGACCGAAGCCGTCGGGCACGGAGTGATCTGGTCATGATGCCTCTGCGAACTGAACCGACTGGACCGCAGACCAGCTTTCGCTGTGCCCACTGTCTCGAGATGCTGTTTGAGCGACCAGAGAACGGGATGGTCGGCTGCAAGAACTGCCCGAACGACTACTTCGTCCCGATCGAGTTCCCCGAGCGCCCTGACCGCCAGGCAACCCTGCTGACGGTCTGCTGCCGGAAGCCGATCGCCGAATTTTCGCGGATGACGTATTCCTGTCCCGAGCACGCGTTCCGCCACATCCTCCCGCTCACCCGGGTGGAACCGCAGATCCGAGCCTGGGCAGAAAGTCCCCAGGTCAAGAAGGACCTCGCCGACAAGGGGCGGCGTTTCACGCGAGGGATCCTGATCTTCTTCGTTGGATTTTTCGTGCTCGTTGCAGCCTACGCCCTGGCCCGGCGATGAACTCGGACGCGAACCGGGACGTCGGCTGGCGGCGTCGCTACAGGCAGACCGACCTCGGGGCCGCGCTGCTGTTTGGCGCGGCGGCTGCGGCGACGGCTCGCCTGGGCTGGGCCGGGACGGTCGGTCTGATCGTCGCCGGCATCATCCTGATGATCGCGTACCGCGAACGCCGTCTCGAACGTGTCGGTCGGGAGATCTGGTTGGCGGAGAGCTGGTGGTTCCTCCGGACGCTGCGCGTTCGCCGCCGGGCGGTCCAACCGGGCCGGGTCGTGCTGACCCTCCCGGAGAGCGGTTGGTTGGCCCGGCGCCGGACTCTCCTGAGCGTGGATGGTCACGAAGGTTCCATCCTCCTCGAGCGCTGGCGGCATGAATCCGAGAGGATCTACGCGACGCAAATCGCCACGGATCTGGCCCGGTGGTTCGGCGTTCGGACCAGCGGCGTGCTGGCTCCGTTCGACAATCGGCCGGACGCGCCCGACCGGTGGGCCGCGCTGCGCGCCAGCCTCGACACGCTGAAGGGCGTCCCCGGCGACGGCAGAGGCGGTGCCCCGCTCCCTTATCGGCTGTTCGGACGGCGGCCCGCCCTGAAGGCGGTCCAGATCTGGATCGTGATGGTCGGCGTCGGTCTGATGTGCCTGTCCCGCCTGACGTACCTCGCCAGGGGAGTCGACGTCTTCGCGCTGGTGGCCGCGCTGCCGCTGGGGGCGCTGATGGCCACCTACGGTCTGGCGAGCGCCCTGCAGGGACGGATCCGCGCGGAGATCTTGCCTTCGGGACTGCACGTCGAGCGTCTGGGGCTTCGACCGGACGTTCTCCTTCACATTCCGTTCACGAGCGTCAGCTGGCTCGGCGCTCCGACCTCCGCGTTGAAGAGACGGAAGCCGGCCCTCCAGATCGGCTGCGGCGACGCCTTGGCAACCCTGACTGCCCGCAAGCTAGGTCTGAAGCCAGCTGCGTTCGAGAAATTCTGCGGCGCGTATCGTCGCGCGCTGGCCGACTGGCTGGACCGCCAGCTGGGCGAGCGCACCTCGGGCGCGAGCCAGATCGGACCGCCACGGCCGCCCACCGGGCCCGTCGAGCTGGATGATCGCCGTGCGGCGCCCAACTCGGTCGTGACGGTGTTCGCGCAGCTCGCCCCTCGGCTGTCCGTGGTCCTGGTCGGGGCCTTCATCGTGGCGCTGTTTCTCCTGGCCCGGGGACCGGCCCATCCCGTGATGCGCGCGCCGGCTGCAATCCAAACCGAAGCTCCCCCCTTCCTGGCATACCTTGGTCTGAGGGCGCTCCTGAGCGTGGCCGGATTCGCGGTCGTGGCCGCGGCGCTCGCGATCGTGCTTTACCTGTTTCTCAGCGCGCCCCAGACGAGGTGGACCTACGCGCTGCTGATCCCCGTAATAGTGTCTCCGGTTCTCGTGCTCTTCGGCCTTCTCCTGGGGCAGGAGCTGGCCGACTGCTGGAACCTCTGTGGGGGCTCTGCTTGGGCAGGGAAGGACTTGGTCGACGTCGACGGTATCGTGGGGGGCAGGTACCAGCTGCGCGCGCGCGACTATCACCCGACGTGCGACGCCTGGCAGGCGCATCTCCCGGCCAGGCTTAGAAAGGAAAGGTAGCCATGAGTCATCTGCGTCAACCGGAGCTGCTGCTGGCCGAGGCAATCGAAGAGACGGTCCCCCAGCCGGACCCGCCGGTGGTGATCCCTCTGGGCGGCGGGCGCTCGCTGGAGGTCAGACCCGAGCGGGACGCGGCGACCCTGCGGATCCGCGCCGAGGGCGACCGCCAGCTGCAGATCGAGGTGCGCTTCGAGGCGTCGGGGCCGGTGCTGCGCGTCGAGGCGCCGCAGCTCCAGGTCGAGACGCCGCGCGCGGTCTCTTTCGCCTGCGAGACGTTCAACGTCGAGGCCAGCCGGGGCATCGACCTGCGTTCCGGCGGCGACATCACCCAGACGGCGGCCGGCAATGCGCGGGTGGACGCCCAGCGGGTCGATGTCGAGGCGTCACCGGGCGCGATCAGGCTGAAGGCCAACGACGAGGTGCAGCTGCTGGGCGAGATGATCCTGCTCAACTCGGACGATCCGCGCCTGGCGGCGCCGATGCCCGAGTGGGCGTCCGGCCCGCGCGTCGCCCCCGAGGTCGCCGCCGCGCCGACCTCGGGCGATCCGGATCTGGTCGCCGAGCTGCTCAGTCGAGCTCGAGCGGGCGGCGACGGAAGCGCGCCCGAAGGCCGTTGACGCCCCGGAACACCACCGGGATACGGACGAACCGGCGCTCCAGGCGACGCTTGCCGGGAAAGTTGAGCAGAGACAGGCCGATGACCGCGGTCAGCAGCCCCTGCCCCGGCACCCCCGGCACCGCCATGATCAGGCCCAGGATCACCAGCACGGCGCCCGAGACGTTCTTGACGAACAGCACCAGCACGTGAACGACGATGTGGCGCTTCACCCCGGGGTGGGTGTCGTGCTCGCCCTTGAAGCGGTCGGCGGGCCAGCTGACGACGATCGCGACCACGGCCGCGAAGCTGAGGACCGCCGCGCCGACCGAGATGGCCAGCCCCCACCAGAGGCCACCTCGTCTCAGCAGAGCGATGATCCAGGTGAATAAGTGACGGGCATGTTCAGACATTCGGCAGCCTGACTTTTTCACGCCCGGAGCCCGCTGGCCAGCAGATCGAACACGCGATCAACTCTGCTAGGCTCCGGGATCATCCGCGTCGAAGTCGTCGAGAGCATCAACGCCGTCGAGGCCACCGAGTGGGATCGGCTGGCGGGTGACAGCGATCCATTCCTGGAGCACGCTTTTCTCCACACGCTGGAGGAGTCGCGGAGCGTCTCGCCGCGCGCCGGCTGCGTGCCGCGGCTGGTCCTGGCCCGCGACGACGGCGGGCGGCTGTGCGGCGCGGTCCCGCTGTACCTCAAGACGAACAGCTACGGCGAGTTCATCTTCGACTGGTCCTGGGCCAACGCCTCGCAGCGGGCCGGCGTCCCCTATTACCCGAAGCTGGTGGCGGCCATCCCGTTCACGCCGGCCACCGGCCGCCGCCTGCCGGTGCTCGAGGCGGCGGACGTCGATCGCGACGCCGTCCGCCTGGCCCTGCTGCGCGGGGTCCGCGAGCTGGCCGCCGACGAGCGGGCGTCGTCCGTCCACTTCCTGTTCTGCACGGACGAGGAGAAGGAGTTCCTGGGCGCCCACGGCTATCTGCCGCGCCTGAGCATGCAGTTCCACTGGCACAACCGCTCCGAGCGCCCCTTCGAGAGCTTCGAGGATTACCTGTCGACGTTTCGCTCGCAAAATCGCAAGCAGGTGCGCAAGGAACGGCGCGTCGCCGCCGAGCACGGCCTGACGTTCCGGACCGCGACCGGCGGCGAGCTGGAGGACGCCGACTGGCGGGGGCTGCGCGCGTTCTACGTCGAGAACGTTGCGCGCCACGGCGGGCGGGCCTACCTGACCGAGGCGTTCTTCGATCTGGCGCGCGAGACGCTGGCGCACCGGCTGGTGGCCACGCTGGCCCACCGCGGGCGCGAGCCCGTCGCCGGCACCATCAACTTCGAGAAGGGCGCCCACCTCTACGGCCGTTACTGGGGCTGCCTGGACGACTTCCAGATGCTGCACTTCGAGCTCTGCTACTACCGGTTGATCGACCGCGCCATCGATCGGCGGCAGGCGCTGTTCGAGGCGGGCGCCCAGGGTGAGCACAAGCTGAAGCGCGGGCTGGTTCCAGCGTTCACGTACAGCGCGCACTGGATCCGCCACGCCGGCCTGGCCGCCGCGATCGCTCCGTTCGTCGAACGCGAGGCCGAAGCGGTCGCCGCCGAGGCCACCGCCTACGCCGAACACTCGCCGTTCCGGTCAGAGTGATCGAGCTCGTCTACTTCTTCGTCTTTCAGGCAGTCGGGGTCGGGATGGCCTTCATGCCGGCTCACTTGCGGGCGCTGGGGTTCTCCGGACCGCGGATCTCGGTGGCGCTGGCGGCCGCTCCGCTGATGTCGCTGGCGGTTCCGCTGCTCTGGGCCTGGGTGGCCGACCGCACGCAACGGCACGACCGGGTCTTGCGGGTCGTCACCCTGGGCGCCTGGCTCGGGTTCTCGCCGCTGGTGCTGGCGCCCGGCGATGCGTCGCGCTCGTTCGCGGTCGTCCTGACCGGGTATGTCTGCTACGCGCTGTTCTACGTCGGGATCGGCGGGATGACGGACGCGCTGGCAGTGGCTCGCGTGCGGGCTGGCGCGATCTATGGCCGCTTGCGCGGGTGGGGATCGGTCGGCTTCATCTGCTCCGCCATGGCCGTCGGCCTGCTGATCCAGGCGACGCACGCCGACCCGGCCGGGCGGCTGGTCCCGGCCGCGATGTGGTTCGGGCTGGGCGGCGCGTTCCTGGCCGCGCTGCGGATCGGCGGCACGGGTGAGCGCGCGGTGCGCCCCCGGTTTGCCGAGGTGCGCGCCCTGCTGCGCCAGCCGGGGCTCCGGCTGCTGCTGCTGGCCGGCGGGCTGCACTGGATGTGCATGGCCCCGTACAACATTTTCCTCGGGATTTTCCTGCGCGACCTCGGGTTGCGGCCGCTCTTCTGGGGGTTGGCCTATGCCGTGGGGGTGGTCGCGGAGACGGTGGCTCTGCTGAGCTTTCACCGCCTGCACCGCCGATTCGCCCTCGGCCAGCTGCTGGCGGCGGCCTTCGCCGCCAGCGCGGTGCGCTGGCTGGGGACGTCCGTCGCGCGCACGCCCACCGCGCTCATCCTGCTGCAGCTCTTCCACGGCATGACCTTCGGCCTGTTCTGGAGCGCCGCCATCGAGCTGGTGGCGACCCTGGTGCCGCCCCCGCTGCGCGCGACGGGCAACGCCCTGCTGGTGATGGCCATCAACGCTGGCGGGGCCATCGGAAACCTGGGCACCGGCGCCCTCTATGACGCGCTGGGTCCTCGCGCCCCCTTCCTGCTGGCGGCGGCCGGCGAGATACTGCCGCTGGCGCTGGTCCTGCGTGCCCGGGGAACCGGTTTGATGAAGAGCCGCCGCGCCGGCACCCATTAGACACGGGAGGTGTTGCCATGACCCTCTGGAGCCGCAAGAACCGTTGGCTGGCACTCGCCTTCGCTGTCGCGCTGTCTGCGTGCGGCTCCTCGTCACCCGGGCAGGGTGGCAGCTCCTCGACCGGCGGGACGCCCGGGACCGGCGGAACGCCGGGGACAGGGGGCATCACGACGGCGACCGGTGGCGCCCCGGGGACCGGCGGCATCACCGCGACCGGCGGCACCCCAGGCACGGGCGGCATCAGCGCGACCGGCGGCACCCCGGGGACCGGCGGCGTCGTGGGCGCCGGCGGCGCCGCCGGCAATTCGGGCGGCGCGGGGGCCCCGGGCAATGGCGGCAGCGCCGGCACCCTCACCATGTTCTATCTCGACGTGACCGGGGGCCGGGTCATGACGGCCAGCACGATCCAACCCAATGCGAAGGTGCTGGTGGCCAAGGCCGGTCAGGGACCGGACGGTGTGGCGGTCGACGTGGCCGGGGGCCACGTGTACTGGACCGGCATGGGAAATCCTTCGGCGAACGACGGGTTCGTCATGCGCTCCGATCTGGACGGCTCGAACGTCACGACGCTGGTCCCGGCCGGAGGGACGTTCACGCCCAAGCAGATGAAGCTGGATGTCGCCGGCGGCAAGATGTACTGGTCCGACCGCGAAGGGATGCGCGTCATGCGCGCCAACCTCGACGGCTCGAGCGTCGAGGCTCTGGTGACCACCGGCATGACCGACACGGATCGGATGGACGAGTCCAGGTGGTGCGTCGGCGTCGCCCTCGATCTGGCCGGCGGCATGATCTACTGGTCCCAGAAGGGCCCCAGCAACGGCGGCGTCGGAACGCTCCGCCGCGCTCACCTGGAGATCCCGGCCGGGCAGACCTCGGTGAATCGCACCGACATCGAGGTGCTGTTCGACAAGCTGCCCGAGCCGATCGACATCGATATCGATTTGGGCGCCGGGTACATCTACTGGACCGACCGCGCCGACAACACGGTGAGCCGCGCGCCGATCGAGATCCCCGCCGGCTCGACCGCCGCCACGCGGAAGGATCGCCAGATCCTGGTGAATGGCGTGGCGACCGCGATCGGCGTCGCCCTCGACCTGCCGCACAACAAGGTCTATTACACGTCGGGCGCCAACGGCCCGGTGGGCCGCTGCAACCTGGACGGCACCCAGAACGAAAGCCTCATCCCCATGGCGGGGAATCTGACGGGGATCGCGCTGGGCGCGATCCCCTGACGACGGGCGCTACGTCCCTTCGGTCGTGAACGTGACCTTGTCGTCGACGGCGTCGACGCGGACGGTGCCGCCGCTGGCGAGCTTGCCGAAGAGCAGCTCGTCGGTCAGCGGGCGCTTGACCTCGTCCTGGATCACGCGCCCCAGCGGACGCGCGCCGTTGAGCGGGTCATAGCCCTTCTTGGCCAGGTAGGTCCGCGCCGCCTCGGTGAGGTCGATCTTCACCTTCTTCTCGGCGAGCTGGGTGGCCAGCTCCCCCACGAACTTGTCGACGATGCGCCCCATCACCGCCGGGTCGAGCGGCGCGAAGTCGACCTTGGCGTCCAGCCGGTTGCGGAACTCGGGCGAGAACATTCGCTTGAAGGCCTCGTCCGTGTCCCCGAACCGCTCGTCGGCGCCCAGGCCGAACCCCGGCATGCGGCGCGACAGCTCCCGCGCCCCGACGTTGCTGGTCATGATGAGAATCACGTGCCGGAAGTCGGACTTGCGGCCGTTGTTGTCGGTCAGCGACCCGTGGTCCATCACCTGCAACAGCAGGTTGAAGAGATCCGGGTGGGCCTTCTCGATCTCGTCGAGCAGCAGCACCGCGTGCGGGCTCTGGTGGATGGCGTCGGTCAGCAGGCCCCCCTGGTCGAACCCGACGTATCCGGGAGGCGCGCCGATCAGGCGCGACACCGTGTGCCGCTCCATGTACTCCGACATGTCGAAGCGCAGGAACTGCACGCCCAGGGTCTCGGCCAGCTGCTTGGCCAGCTCCGTCTTGCCCACGCCGGTCGGCCCGGCGAACACGAAGCTGCCGATCGGCCGGTTGGGAAGCCCCAGCCCGGCGCGGTTCATCTTGATCGCCTGGGCCACCCGTTCGACCGCCTGGTCCTGGCCGAAGATCTTGGCCTTCAGGTCGCCTTCCAGGTTGGCCAGCCGCTCGCGGTCGTCGGCCTCGACCCGGCGGGCCGGGATCCGGGCCATGGTCGCCAGGACCGACTCGATGTCGCGGCTGCGGACCAGCCGCTTGGCGCCTTTGATCCTCCCCTTCCGCACCTTCAGCTTGGCCGCCGCGCCCGCCTCGTCGATCAGGTCGATGGCCTTGTCGGGCAGCCGGCGGTCGTTCAGATAGCGGGCCGACAGCTCGGCCGCCGAGCGCAGCGACTTGCCGGTGTACGTGACGCCGTGGAACTCCTCGTAGCGCTCGCGCAGCCCGGACAGAACCTTGATGGTGTCCTCGATCGAGGGCTCCTCGACCTCGATCGCCTGGAAGCGGCGGGCCAGCGCACGGTCCTTCTCGATGTAGCTGCGGTATTCCTTGTGCGTCGTGGTGCCGATGCAACGGAGCTTGCCGTTGGCCAGCGCCGGCTTGATCAGGTTGGACGCGTCCATCGCGCCGCCCGAGGCCGCGCCCGCGCCCACGATGGTGTGGAGCTCGTCGATGAAGACGATCGCGTTCTCTTTCTCGGCCAGCGCCTTCAGGACGGCCTTGAACCGCTCCTCGAAGTCGCCGCGGTAGCGGGTGCCGGCCACCAGCGCGCCCATGTCCAGCGCATAGATGGTGGCGCCCAACAGGGCCGGCGGCGCCTCGCCCAGCTCGATCCGCCGCGCCAGCCCCTCGACGATGGCGGTCTTGCCGACGCCCGCGTCGCCCACGAACAGGGGGTTGTTCTTGCGGCGGCGCGCCAGGACGTGGAGCGCCCGCTCGACCTGAGACTGCCGCCCGATCAGCGGATCGATCTCACCGGCCCGCGCTCGCTCGTTCAGGTTGACCGCGAACTGGGCCAGCGGATCGGCCGGGACCTCATCCGCTTCATCCTCGCCGGCCGCCCCGCCCTGCCCCGGGACGCCGGTCTTGGCCGGCAGCAGCTTGCTGATCCCGTGCGAGATGTAGCTCACCACGTCGAGCCGCGAGATCCCCTCTTCCTTGAGGAACGCGACGGCGTGCGACTCGGGCTCGGAGAACAGCGCCACCAGGACGTTGGGTCCGCTGGCCTGCTGCTTGCCCGCCCCGAGCACGTGGTTCACCGCCCGCTGGACGACCCGGGCGAACGCCAGCGTCGGCTGGGCCCGCTCGCGCTCGTCTTCCGGGAGGGCCTTGATCTGGGTGTCCAGGAAGTCCTCGAGCTTCTTGTCGAGGCGCCCGAGCGACCCCCCGCAATGCTTGATGACCTCAGCCGTCTTGTCGTCGGCAAGCAGGGCGAGCAGCAGGTGCTCCAGCCCCGAAAACTCATGACCGCGCTCCGTCGCGTCGTCCAGCGCGCGCCGGATGGCGGTCTCCAACTCTGGGCTCAACATGCTCATGCGTCTGGGCTCTTTCTTAGAGATGCCTGTAAGGGCATTTCGTTCTCACGCGCGAACTGCAGGACCTGGTGAACCTTGGTCTCGGCGATCTCGAACGGGAACACGCCGGCCACTCCGATGCCGCGCGTGTGCACGTGGAGCATGATCTTCCGGGCGGTGCCGGCGTCGTGTTGAAAGTACTTCATCAGGACATAGACCACGAATTCCTGCGTCGTGTAGTCGTCGTTGTGCAACAGGACCTCGTAGAGAGGCGGCCGCTCGACCTTCTTCTTGGTCGCGGTGTCGCGCTCGAGCTCGGGGGGTTTGGTGATAGTCCCCAGGTCGCCGTCCTTGCCTTGATCATCCCGCCTCTTCGGCATCGTCCCGACCCCGGATCGTAGCGCACTTACCGGCACCCACAAGTGACGCTCTCGACCAGGCGGACACGAACCTTGACCGAGGTTTGATCCACCGGAAACCTGAGCCCGGGCAACCTGTGGCGATGACACCCAGGCAAAAGCAGCTGGTTCAGGAGACCTTTGCGAAGGTCGTCCCCATCTCAGATCAGGCGGCCTCCCTGTTCTACGGTCGGCTGTTCGAGGCTGACCCGGCGCTGCGCGGCCTGTTCAAGACCGACATCAAGGTCCAGGGGCGCAAGCTGATGCAGATGATCGGCTACTGCGTGGGCAAGCTGGACGCGCTCGACGAGCTGGTCCCGGCGGTCAAGGAGCTGGGTCGCAAGCACGCCGACTACCGGGTCAAGGAATCCGACTACGCGACGGTCGGGGCGGCCCTGTTGTGGACGCTGGAACAGGGTCTTGGCCCCGCCTTCACCACCGAGGTCAAGGAAGCCTGGTCCGACGTCTATCAGACGCTGGCCAGCACCATGATTGCCGGAGCGCACGCCGCGCCCGCCTGAGGTGAGGCTATGCTCCCGCCCAGATGAACAAAGGGCGGCTGGAGGCATTCAGCGACGGGGTGCTGGCCATCATCATCACGATCATGGTCCTGGAGCTGAAGGTCCCCGCCGGGGACACCCTGGACGCGCTGGAGCCGATGAAGTCGGTCTTCCTGTCCTATGTGCTGAGCTTCGCGTACGTCGGCATCTACTGGAACAACCACCACCACCTGCTGCACACGGTCAAACAGGTCACCGGCGGCATCATGTGGGCCAACCTGCATCTGCTGTTCTGGCTCTCGCTGTTCCCGGTCGTGACCGCCTGGGCGGGCAACAACCCTCATGCCGCCTGGCCGGCCGCCGTCTATGGCGTGGTGCTGCTGACCGCCGCGCTGGCCTACCTGATTCTGCAGCGGGCAATCGTCCGCCATGGGGACAGCGTGCTGGCCCAGATGATCGGGTCCGATCTCAAAGGCCGGCTGTCCCCCCTGCTCTATCTCTCGGGAATCGCGCTGTCTTTCGTGCGCCCCTGGATCGCCGAGCTGCTGTACGCGGCGGTGGCCGCCATCTGGCTGGTCCCGGACCGGCGAATCGAGCGAGCGCTGGCGGAAAAGGGCTAGGGTTCACCCAGCCGGTCGCGCGCCCAGCGGGCCGCGTCCCGGACCACCTCGGCCGGATCGTGCTCCAGGCGCTGGACCAGGTCCCGGGCGGAGCGGTCCGGCGCGCTGCCGATCGCGTAGAGGGCGTTGCGGCGAAGGCCGTCGTACTGGGCGCGGGCCAGCGCCATGCCGGCGGTCAGGCGGTCGAAGTCCTCGGGCGACAGAGCGGCGATCTCGGCTGGCGACAGCCCGGCCAGCGGGCGCGGCGCGAAGCGGGCGTCCCCTGCGGGCTGCTCGCGGTGGTTCCACGGGCAGACCTCCTGGCAGACGTCGCAGCCGAAGATCCGGTCGCGGAAGGCCGGACGCAGCTCGGGTGGAACCGCGCCACGGTTCTCGATCGACTGGTACGAGATGCAGCGGCGCGCATCGACCACCCCGGGGGACGGAAACGCCTGGGTGGGGCAGCCCCCCAGGCACAGCGTGCAGGCGCCGCAGCGCCGGTCATGCGGCCCGTCGTACCCGTCCACCGCGCGATCCATGAACATCACTGACAACGTGAGCCACGAACCTATCCGGGGGTTGATGAGGCAGCCGTTTTTGCCGATCCAGCCCAGCCCCGCCCGTTCGGCCCAGACCTTCTCCATCGCCACGCCGGTGTCGACCGCCGCATAGGTCTCGAGCGTTGGATCCAGCCCCATCAGGCGCTTGCGCAGCGCCTTCATCCGGTCGCGGTGGGCGTAATGGTAGTCGCGCCCCCGCGCGTAGCGGGCGATGGGAGCCTTCTCGGCCGGCGGCCGGTGGTAGGCGATGGCCAGCGCGATCACCGTGCGGGCGTCCGGCAGGACGGCGCGCGGGTCCAGGCGCTCGGGCAGCCGCCGCGCCATCCAGTCCATGTCGGCGGCGTATCCCGCGTCCAGCCAGGCCTGTAGCGGGCCCGGATCCAGCGCCTCCGCCGGGGCCAGGCCCACCAGCGTGAAGCGCGACTCGAGCGCGATCGCCTTCACGGCGTCGGCGGAAAGCACCGGCGCAGACATCCGGTGGCGCAGTCTAGCCGAACTCCGTCCCCGCGCCGGGTCGCCGGCCAAACCTCCGCCGCCGACCCGGCGCTCCCCTCCCGACGCCCCTGAATTGCCCGCGCCGTTTATGCGGCCAGGGGTTGTGGACAGACGATCCGGTCGATGCCGTAAAAAGGTCCTGCGGTCAGTCCTGGATCTTCGACTCGATCCGCCCCGGTAACTCGACTCCGCAAATCACGCCCGTTTCTGGTCTCCGGCGGTAACCGTGGTTAAACAAGAAACTCGATGCGCGGGGTGCTGTGGGCGGTCGTGGGGACGGTCGCCGTGAGTCTCGGGTGTGCGCAGACCGACGGCGAGACCGAGCTTCGCGGCAGTCAGGCGGCCGTCATGAGCGCCAGCGCCGGCGGACTGGTCGTCCCGGCCTACTTTTCGGACGACGCCGCCGGGGACGCGTCATTCGCCGAGATCGCCGGAGGTCATCAATCGGATCTTCCCGAAATCGCCGTCGTGAACGCCGGGTGCGACCATTCGGGGCGCGTCGATCCGACCACCGGAAGCTGCGTGATCGGCGGTGGCCCCGGACGCGCGGGCAGCGCGTACGTCCACGACAAGATCCAGTTTCTGCGATCGCACGGAATCAAGGTGTTCGGGTACGTGTGGATCGGATCGGTGACCACCGCCGGCTCGAAGACCTACCGGAGCACCGCCGACATCGTCGCCGACATGCACGCCTGGATCGACAGTTACGCCGATCCGGGCAGCCCGACGACCATCGTGAACGGCTTCTTCTTCGATTCGGCTTACCGCTCGACCGGCGGCGGCGTCGGGCAAGCCGAGTACCTGGCCGGGCAGGCGGCCCAGATCGCCACCTGGGCCGGCTCAGCCGTCGGAGAGACTGGCCAGGCCGAGGGGGGCCGCGGCATCTTCAACTGGGGCACCACGGCCGACACGTACATGCAGCCCTATCTCGATTGCGTGCTGCGGGGCGACCCCAGCACCGCCACAGCCTGGAATTACGTCGTCGTCCAGGAGGACGCGGCGTCGACCATCATGAACAACGCCCTGCCGGCCTGGGCGCGCGGCCGCTACAACCCCCAGCACTTCATCAGCATCGTGCACCACGCGCCCGCGAACCCCGCCGATCTGCCGGCCCTGCTATCGGTCGTGCGGGCCTCGTGGAACAGCGCTTATGCCTACGTCACCGACCTGCCGACCAGCGGCAGCGGAAGCGTCTACGACGCCGCGCCGTCGACGGCGCTCTGGCAGGCCGAGGCCTCGGAGGGGGGCGCGGCCGACTATAGCCAGGGGGCGCCCACCGACCTGCTCGCCTCCGCCTGTCCGCCAGCCGCCGCCGCGACGCCCGAATATCCCTAGGACGCCCGCGGGTGGAAGCGGTCGTAGACCGAGCGGAGGTGGCCGCGCGAGACGTGGGTGTAGATCTCGGTCGTGCCGATGTCGGAGTGCCCGAGCATGGCCTGCACGGCGCGCAGGTCGGCGCCGCGCTCGACCAGATGGGTCGCGAACGAGTGGCGGAGCTTGTGCGGGGAGATCGGCTTGCGGATCCCGGCCGCGCGCGCGTAACGCCCCAGCAGCTTCCAGAACCCCTGCCGCGTCATCGCCCGCCCGTGGTGGGTCAGGAAGAGCGTGTCGATGGCGCGCGCGCCGGCAAACCCCGGCCGTGCCCCCTCGACGTAGGCGCGGACCGCCTGCAGGGCCGCCTCGCCCACCGGGACCAGGCGCTCCTTGCGCCCCTTGCCGGTGGCCATCAGGTATCCGGCGTCGAAGTTCAGGTCGCGCAGCCGCAGCTTGACCAGCTCGGAGACGCGCAGCCCGGTCGCGTAGAGCAGCTCGATCATCGCCGCGTCGCGCAGCCCGCGCGCCGTCCGGCGGTCGGGCGCCACCAGCAACCTGTCGACCTCGTCGATGGTCAGGTAATCGGGCAGCTTGCGGCCGAACCGGGGAAGATCGATGTCCTCGGTCGGGTCGACGGTGATGAGACGCTCGCCCTTGAGGAAGCGAAACAGCTGCCGGAGCGCCACCAGCCGGCGGGCCTGGGACCGCGCCGATAGCTTGCGCTCGTTCAGGTGGACCAGGAAGTCGAGCACGTCGATGGGGCCAATGGTATCGGCGCGCGAGATGGTCCGGCCGGCCGCGAAGTGGGCGAACCCGGCCAGATCGCGCCCGTAGGCCTCGACGGTGGCCGGCGTCAGCTCGCGTTCGACGCGCAGGTGGTCCAGGAACTGCTGGATCCCCACGTCCAAGCTGGGCGCCACGTCCCCATGGTCCGCCCGGAAGCGGCGCGGCGCAAATTTTTGCAGAGCTCAGGATGACGGCTCGCCGAGCGAGAACGCGATTGTCGCCAGCACCGCGTCCGTGTGCGACAGGACCTGATCGGCGCCGAAGCGCAGCACCCCGATCCCGCGCGCTGCCAGAAACTCCGACCGTTGCTTCCGCCGGCGGTGGCGGTCGGCTTGAAAGTCCCCGCCCTCATGGAGCTCAATCGCGATGCGACGGCTGGCGCAGAAGAAGTCGAGCACGAACGGACCGCAGGGGTGCCGGCGGCTGAACCTGAAACCAGCCAGCCGCCGGCCGCGAAGGAATGACCATAGATGGGTCTGAGCGGGCGTCGCATCCATACCGCTCTTTTCGGAGCGACACGCGAAGACGTTGCGCTACCCGCGGTGGATTTCGGCGGCGGCGCGATCGAGGATGCCGTTGACGAAGGCGACGCCTTCGGCGGTGCCGTAACGCTTGGCCAGCTCGATGGCCTCGTTCAGCACCACGGCGACCGGCACGCCCGGGGCGTAGCGCAGCTCGTAGAGCGCGATGCGGATGATGTTCCGCTCGACCACGCCCATCCGCTCGAGCCGCCAGTTGCGGGACAGGCCGGTGAGCAGGCCGTCGATCTCCTCGCGGTGCGTGGTCACACCGCGAACCAGCTCCTCGACCAGCGCGTGGTCCACGCGCTGCGCTCCGGTCGCCCCCTCGTCCTCGTCGGTCACCGGCGCGCTGTCGCTGGCCAGGTGGGCGAAGTAGCGCGCAATCATCTGCTTGGCGTCCAGCACGGGCGCGCCGCCCAGATCGATCTGGTGCAGGATCTGCAGCGCGATCTCGCGGGAGCGCCGGCGGGGACCCACCAGGACGGTCATCGCGCGCCCTCGAGCTGGGCGTAGAGGTCGGCCATCTCGACGACCACCAGGGCGGCGTCGTAGCCGCGGTTGTCTTCCTTCTTCTCGCCGGAACGGGCCAGCGCCTGTTCCAGCGTGTCGCAGGCGAGCACGCCGAAGGCCACCGGAAGGCGCGCCTCGGCCGACAGCGCGCCGACGCCGCGCGCCGCCTCGGCCGCGACCAGATCGAAGTGCGGCGTGCCGCCCCGGATGACGGCGCCCAGGCAGACCACGCCCGCGAAACGGCCGGTCTCGGCGACCCGCCGGGCCAGCCCGGCCAGCTCCATGGCGCCCGGGCACCGATAGAGCTCGACGTCGGCGTCGGGGGCGCCGGCCTCCCGCAGCGCGCTCCTGGCGCCGGCGATCAGCCGCGCGACGATGCCGTCGTTGAACCGCGCCGCGCAGATGGCGAACCGCCGCCCGCCGGCGCGCAGCGAACCCTCATGGACCTTGAAGTCGCCTGGCACGGCCCCGTAGGACGACGCCTTGCTGGACGTCTCGCTCACGCGGACCTCTTGCCACCGTCGCCCGCATCGCGAATCGGCACGACGGTTGCGCCACCCGGCACCCGGATGGGGACGCACTCGGCGACCTCGATGCCGTAGCCGGCCAGGCCGACGATCCGCCGCGGGTGGTTGGTCAGCAGGCGCACCGTCCGGACCCCCAGGTGCGCCAGCACCTGCGCCCCCAGCCCGATGTCGGTCAGGGCCGGCGCGCGAGACGCCGCTTTCGCCGCGGAGCCCGCGTCCCCGACCAGCGCGGTGCCACCGAAGGCCCGGAGCTCGGCGGCCAGGCTGACGCGCCCGCGCGGGTAGACGTACAGCAGGATGCCGGCCCCGGCCTCCTCGATCATCCGCAGCGACACCGTCGCCGCGTGGTCGTCCTCGCTGGCGGCCGCGCCGAAGGCGTCGCGCAGCGGCGCGCCGGTCTGCACCCGCACCAGCACCGGCCGCTCCGGCGAGACCTCACCCAGCACCAGCGCCAGGTACTCCGTCTCCTCGACGTCGGTCGAGTAGACCACGGCCCGGAACTCGCGGCTCAGGCCGCCCAGGCGCGGCTTGATCCGCGACTCGGCCACCGGGCGCACCAGCATCTCGCGCCCCAGCCGGTACTGAATGAGATCGGCGATCTTGACCAGCGGCAGGTCGTGCTTGCGGGCGAACTCGAGGAGATCCGGCATCCGCGCCATCTCGCCGTCGTCGCGCATGATCTCGCAGATGACGCCGGCCGGCTCGCGCCCGGCCAGGCGCGCCAGATCGACCGAGCCCTCGGTCTGGCCCGACCGCACCAGCACGCCGCCGCGCCGCGCCCGCAGCGGAAAGACGTGGCCGGGAATCACCAGGTCCTCGGGGCTGGCGTCGCGCGCCACCGCCACCCGGATCGTCTCGGCCCGCTCGCGCGCCGAGATGCCGGTGGTCGTGCCGTGCCGGGCGTCGATGCTCACCGTGAACGCCGTGTGGTGCCGCGCCTGGTTGTCGCTGGTCATCATGGGCAGCCCCAGCTGGGCGACCCGCTCCTCGGTCATCGACAGGCAGATGAGGCCACGCCCCTCGCGGGCCATGAAGTTGATCGCGTCCGGCGTCACCAGGTCGGCCGCCATCGTCAGATCGCCTTCGTTCTCGCGATCCTCGTCGTCGACCAGGATCACCATGCGCCCGGCGCGGATCGCCTCCAGCGCGCGCGTGACCGCCGCGTCGCGGTCCTGCCCAGCGTCAGCGGACAATGCCGTACCTCCGCAGGGCGTCGATCGACATCGGGCGCGCCGGGGTCCGCCCCTCGAAGCCGTCGCGCTCGGACGCCAGATAGGGCGACAGCAGCCGCTGCACGTGCTTGGCGATCAGGTCGCCCTCCAGGTTCACCGGATCGCCCTCGCGCTTGTCACCCAGCTTGGTCACCGACAGCGTGTGCGGAATCAGGGTGACGCCGAAGATCGTCGCGTCGGCCACGTCGGCCAGCGCGTTCACGGTCAGACTGACGCCGTCGACCGTCACCGAGCCCTTCACGGTCAGGGTCGGCGCCAGCCCGGCCGGCGCCGAGATCTCCAGATCCAGCGCCGCGCCGTTCTCGCGGCGGGCCACCACGGTCCCGATGCCGTCGACGTGCCCCGAGACCAGGTGCCCTCCCAGCTCGTCGCCCAGCCGCAGCGGCCGCTCGAGGTGCACGCGCGCCCCCGGCTCCAGCCGGCCCAGCGTGGTCAGCATCAGGGTCTCGGGCCCCAGGTCGGCCGCGAACAGGCCGCGCGGCGGATCGCGGTCGACGATCGTCAGGCAGACACCGTCCACCGCGATGCTGGCCCCCAGCGCCGCGTCCGACAGGTCCAGGGTGGTCGACACGGTCAGCCGGGCGGTGGCCGCCTCGGGAGCAGCCCGCCCGATCGACTGGATCGTGCCTGTCGTCTCGACGATTCCGGTGAACATCCGCGGTCGCGCAGCATAGCACCTACCGCAGAACGTCCGCGGTGATTAGCAGGTCGGCGCCGACGGCGCGCGTGCTCAGCCGACCCAGCCGCAGCGCCTTCGCCAGCGGCCGGTCGGCGCCCCGCGCCACGGGGACGCCGCCACCGATGAGCCGCGGGGCGACGAACAGCACGACGCGATCGACCAGGCCGGCCGCGATGAACGCCCCGTGAACGGTCGCGCCCCCCTCGACCAGCAGCGACTGGACCTCGCGCTCGCGCGCCAGGTAGGTCAGCACCTTCCGCAGGTCGGCCCGATCGCCCATATGGACGATCTCGGAGGGGGGATGGCCGCGAAGCATCTTGAGCTTAGGCGGCACGGGGTGCTTGCCCGCCAGCAGGACCCGCAGCGGGCCGCCGGTCGCCGGCCGGCCCGGGAGCCTGACGGTGAGGCGGGGGTCGTCGGCGCGCGCGGTCCCGGCGCCCACCAGCACGGCATCGTGGGCGGCGCGCAGCTCGTGCGCGACCCGGCGGGCCTCGGCGCCGGTCAGGAACGCGGGCGCCCGCCGCGACCGCGGGTGGGCGTCCGCGATGTAGCCGTCCAGGGTCGCGGCCGCCTTCAACGTGACCAGCGGCCGGCGCTCGGCGATCCAGGTCGCGTAACCACGGATGGCGGCGCGCGCCTCGGGCTCCAGGCAGCCGACGTCGACCCGGATGCCGGCCCGCCGCAGGCGCGCGATCCCGCGGCCGTTGACGATGGGGTTGGGGTCGCGGCAGCCGACCACCACGCGCGCCACCCGCGCCTTCACCAGCGCCTCGGTGCACGGGCCCGTCCGCCCCGTGTGGCAGCAGGGTTCGAGCGTCACATACAGGGTGGTGCCGCGCGGGTCGCCGCGCAGGTTCGCCAGCGCGGCGACCTCCGCGTGGGGGCCGCCGGCCCGTTCGTGGAACCCCTGGCCCACGATGCGGCCGCCCCGCACGATCACGGCGCCCACGGTGGGGTTGGGGCGGGTCGTGCCGCGCCCGCGCTCGGCCAGCTCCAGCGCCCGTCGCATGAATCGCTGGTCGGCGGCGGAAAACTCCGCCTTCACTTGCGGCCCCGGTTGTCCACCAGGCTCTTGAGCTCGTTCATCAGCTCGTTCACGTCGCGGAACGATCGGTAGACCGAGGCGAAGCGCACGTAGGCGACCTCGTCGATCTCCCGCAGGGCGTCCATCACCGCGTCGCCGATGCGCGACGACGGGATCTCCTTGTCGCCGGCCTCCAGGGACCGCTCGATCTTGTCGGCGGCCAGCTCCAGAACCTCGACGGGCACCGGCCGCTTCGAGCAGGCTTTCTTGAGACCGGCCAGGACCTTGGCCCGGTCGAACGGTTCACGACGGCCGTCCTTCTTGACGACCAGCGGCAGCACCTCGTCGACCCGCTCGTAGGTGGTGAAGCGGCGGCCGCACCCGATGCACTCGCGCCGGCGGCGGATCACCTGGTCTCCGTCCGACGGACGGGTGTCCACGACCTTGTCTTCGATGGCTCCGCAGAAGGGGCAACGCATGGGCGGCTTCGGGTTATGCTTCGCTACCACACATGAACGAGCTGCGCCTCACGGTCAACGGGGAGTCACGCACCGCCGCGGCGGGAACCACGGTGGCCGGGCTGCTGGCCTCGATGGGGATCGACCCCGCCCGAGTCGCCGTCGAGCGGAACCAGGACGTGGTCCCGCGCCGGACCTGGGGTGACGCGCCGCTGGCCGACGGCGACAACATCGAAGTGGTCGCCTTCGTGGGCGGCGGATCCCACCCCGTCCCCGCCGACGCCGACGACCCGCTGGTCATCGGCGGCAAGACCTTCCGGTCGCGGCTGCTGGTGGGGACCGGCAAGTACCGCACCCTGGACGAGGGGCGCGAGGCCATCCGCCGCTCGGGGGCCGAGATCGTCACGGTGGCGCTGCGCCGGGTCGATCTGACGCCGGGCAAGCCGAGCGTGCTGGACACCATCGACCGCGCGCGCCAGACGATCCTGCCCAACACCGCCGGATGTTACACCGCCGAGGAGGCCATCCGGACCTGCCGCCTGGCCCGCGAGCTGGGGATCGCCGATCTGGTCAAGCTGGAGGTCATCGGCGACGAGCGGACGCTGTTCCCCGACGGCGCGGCGACCCTGGAAGCGGCGCGCGTCCTGGTGAAGGAGGGCTTCACGGTCCTGCCCTACTGCATGGACGACCCGATCCTGGCCCGCCGGCTAGAGGACGCCGGCTGCGCGGCGGTGATGCCCCTGGCCGCCCCCATCGGCTCCGGCCTTGGTATCCGGAATCCTTATAATCTGCGGATCATCCTGGAGCAGGCCAAGGTGCCGGTCCTGGTCGACGCCGGGGTGGGCACCGCCTCGGACGCCGCGGTCGCGATGGAGCTGGGGTGCGCGGGCGTCCTGATGAACACCGCGATCGCGGGCGCGCGCGACCCGATCCTGATGGCGGAGGCGATGCGCGACGCGGTGATCGCCGGCCGGAAGGCCTTCCGCGCCGGGCGCATCCCACGCAAGCTCTACGCCACCGCCTCGTCGCCCGTCGACGGGCTGATTGACTAGATCGGGAACCCTCGAAGGGTTCCCGGTCCCGTGCCTCTACATCGTCACGGACCGCGCCGCGACGGGCGGGCGGCCGCTGGAGGCGGTCGTGGAGGCGGCGCTGGCCGGGGCTGCCCGCGCCGGCCTACGACCGGGTGACGTCGCCCTGCAGTTGCGGGAGCGCGACCTGGGCGGGCGGGCTTTGCGCCGGCTGGCGGGGGCACTGCGCGAGGTGACGCGGGCCGCCGGGGCTCCGCTGTTCGTGAACGACCGGGTCGACGTGGCCCTGGCGGTCGGGGCCGAGGGCGTTCACCTGGGCGGGACCTCGCTGCGGCCGGCCGACGTCGCGGCCGTCGCCCCGTCGCTGGCGATCGCCGTCTCGGCCCATGCCCCGGACCATCTCGACGGCCTGGCAGGCCTGGTGAGCTTCGCGGTGTTCGGCCCGATCCGCGACACCCCGTCGAAGCGTGCCTACGGGCCGCCGGTGGGGCTGCAGGCGCTGCGCGCCGGGGCGGCCCGCGGCGTGCCGTTGCTGGCGATCGGGGGGCTGACCGCCGCCGACGTGCCGGAGATCAGAGCCGCCGGCGCCCGTGGGCTGGCTTGCATCCGTGCCGTCATGAGTGCGGGCGATCCGGCGGAGGCGACCGCCACCCTCGGGTGGGCTCTTGCCGCACCGCCCGGTTGACCGGCGCTGTCACCTGGCCGCATCGCACTTGACACTATTTGTAACCACCGTACTCTCGTGCCCCAATTTCCACGGCCGAGCCGAGGGAAGACATCGTCAACGTTCGTAGGAGGGCAGTAAATGGCAACCGGTAAGGTGAAATGGTTCAACGACGCGAAGGGGTACGGTTTTATCGCGCGTGAGGATGGACCAGATGTGTTCGTCCATCACACCGCGATCATGGCGGAGGGCTTCCGTTCGTTGAGCGAAGGCCAGGAAGTCGAGTTCGACATCACGGAGGGTCCGAAGGGCCTGCAGGCCGCGAACGTTCGCAAGTCAGCGTAGCTGTCACCCCGTCTCGAGTTCGGATGGAAAAGGCCGGCCCGACCACGGGTCGGCCTTTCTCCTTTTCAGGGTCGTTCAACGCTCCATCGTTCGTTGCGCCACCAGCGTGACCTCCTCGTCGGCGGGACGGCCCCGATTGCCCGGGTGCACGCGAAAGCTTCCGCGCTGCGCCAGGATCGCGGCGGCCGCCCGAACGATCTCGGCCAGCGCCGGCTGCACCTCTTCGACCCACGCGTAACCATCCGCGTCGCCCTCGTAGTTTTCGGGGAACGCGCAACGCAGCTCGATGCGCAGCGAAAATTCTCGTTGCTCGACGTAGGGCTCGGACATCAGGCCTCCATAATTAGCACGCGGTCGCGGCGGTTAACCCTTCTTGACCCCTGCGTCGGCGGGCGTGCACACTGGTGCTTCACCTGATGGATGCAAAGGCGTTCGACACGCGCCGCGCTTTCCTGGCGCGCGTGACCGGCGCGCTTGGCGCGCTGATGGGCGCCGCGGCGGTGATTCCAGGACTGGGGTTGTTGCTGGCCCCCCTGCGCAAGGTCACCGTCTCGGGCGCGGGCCGTCCGTTGCGTGTCGGGCGCGCGCAGGACGTCCGCCCGGCCAAACCGCTGCGGGTGACGGTGGCCGGCGAGCAGCAGGACGCCTGGCTCCGGCTGGAGCGCGTCACGCTCGGTTCGTGCTGGCTGGTGCGCGCGACCGAAACGGCGCCCGTCCGCGCCTTCTCGACCGTCTGCCCTCACCTGGGCTGCGGGATCGACTTCGACGACAAGACCCGTCAGTTCCAGTGCCCGTGCCACGCCTCGTCGTTCGACCTGGACGGGCGCTGCCTGACTGGACCCTCGCCGCGCGGCCTCGACGAGCTCGAGGTCAGCACCAGCGGAAGCGACGTCCTGGTCCGCTACCAGCGCTTTCGCACGAACACGCCCGGCAAAGAGCCGATCGGATGACCAGCGCCCCCGCGCCGACGCCGCAGTCGCCGCGCGCGTCCCGGCGCGGGTGGCTGGACGAACGCCTGGGTCTGTCGGAGCTGCAGGCGGCCATCCTGGGGGGCGAGATGCCCGGCGGCGCCGGGTTCTGGCACGCGCTGGGCGCGGCGGCGGCGGGCCTGTTCGTGGTCGAGGCGATCACGGGCGTCTTCCTGGCCCTGTTCTACGCGCCCTCGGTGCAGACCGCCTGGGCGTCGGTGGCGTACCTCCAGGACCAGCTCCCGCTCGGCTGGTTCGTGCGCGGGCTGCACAGCTTCGGATCCTCGGCGATGATCGTCGTGACCGGGCTGCACCTCCTGCAGGTGCTGCTGTTCGGCGCCTACCGGCGGCCGCGCGAGCTGAACTGGATCGTCGGGCTGGGTCTGTTCGGACTGACGGCGCTGTTCGCGCTGTCCGGGTACCTGCTGCCGTGGGACCAGAAGGGGTACTGGGCCAAGCTGGTCGAGGCCACGATCGCGGGCAGCACCCCGGTGATCGGGCCGGCGGCGCAGCAGATCATCCAGGGCGGCTCCGCCTTCGGCAACGCCACGGTCACCCACGCGTTCGCGGCCCACACGATGGCGCTGCCGGCGGCGTTCGTCGCGCTGGTGGTCCTGCACGTCTACCTTTACCGGCGGCACGGCCCGACGCCGCGCTGGTGGCTGAGCGCGCGCGAGGTGGCCGCGCGGACCGTCCCGGCCTGGCCACACCAGGCGGCGCGCGACGCCACCGCCGCGGCGCTGGCGCTGGCGGTCGTGGCGGTCGCGACGCTGGCCCAGCACGGGCCGCCGCTGGAGTCACCGGCCGACCCCACGTCCAGCTACCTGGCGCGCCCGGAGTGGTACGCCCTGCCGCTGTTCCAGCTGCGCATGTTCTTCGAGGGGCGGCTGGAGATCGTGGCCACGATGGTGATCCCGGGCGTCGCCACCGCGCTGCTGGTCGCGCTGCCGTTCCTGGACCGCGCGCCGACCCGGCGGCCGGCCCAGCGGCGCGCGATCCTGTTCGGCGCCGCGCTGGGGGTGGGGGCCATGGCGGTCCTGGCGACCATCGCGCTGGCCAGGGACGCGCGCGACCCGGCCTACGCCAAGGCCCGCGCGGAGGAGGACGCCCGCTCGCGCGAGGCCCGCCGGCTGGCGCTCAAGGGTGTTCCGCCCGAGGGCGGGCTGGCGGTGTACCGCAACGATCCCCTCAACCGCGCGCGCGAGCTGTGGGAGCAGCGCTGCGCGGGCTGCCACGCGCTATCCGGCACTGGCGGCGACAAGGGGCCCGACCTCAAGGGCTACGGCTCGCGGGCCTGGATCCGCGGCTTCCTGCTCGACCCGGACGGTGCGCTCTACATGGGAACGGCCAAGCTCGATCGCGGCATGAAGCCGGTCAACGGCTCGCTCGACGAGCTGGACGCGCTGACCGAGATGGTCTACGCCGAGACCGGCGCGCCCGACGCCAACCCGGAGCGCGCGGCGGCCGGGCGGGCCCTGATCTCGGGGAAGGACTGCGACGGCTGCCACGAGGTGGACGGCGAAGGCGAGAACACCGGCCCCAACCTCAAGGGACGCGGCACGCTCGACTGGGTCGAGGCGGTCATCGCCGACGCCGGCCAGCCGCGCCTCTACGGCGAGAAGAACAAGATGCCGAAGTTCGCCGACAAGCTGGCGGCCACGGAGATCGAGGACCTGGCCAAGTTCGTGATCGGGCAGAAGACCACGCGCTGACGCTCAGGGCGCCGCGGCGAGAGCCGGCATCGCCGCGTTGTCGGCGCTCGGCAGCCGGAACCAGAAGCGGCTCCCCTGCCCCGGCGTGCTCTCGACCCCCACGGTCCCCCCGTGCGCCTCGACGATCTCGCGCACGATCAGCAGGCCCAGACCGGTGCCGCCGCTCTCGGATCCGGTGGCGGGTCCGCGCGCATAGCGCTGGAACAGCTGGGGGACGACCTCGGCCGCGATCCCCGGCCCGTCGTCCTCGACGCTCACCTCGCACCAGGTTTGGACGACGCCGGCCGCGACCCTGATCGTCCCGTGGGGCGGCGCGAACTTGATGGCGTTCGCGATCAGGTTGGCGAGGACCTGCTGCAGCCGGCTCCGGTCTCCCAGGGTGACCAGCACGCACGGCTCGACGACGACCCGGATCTCTTGACCGGTGTTCTCCACCAGCGGCTTGAAGTCGTCGACGATCTGGCCGATCAGCTCGCCCAGGTCGACGCGGACCCGCTCCATCTTGTGGGCCGCCTCCTCCATGCGCGCGAAGTCCAGAAAGTCGTTGATGAGCGCCACCAGCCGCCGCATGTGGCTGTCCATCTTGCGCAGGTCCGAGATCACCTCCGCGGCCAGCACCCCGCGATGCCCGCGCAGCAGCATCTCCGTGCGCAGCAGCATCGCGTTGAGCGGCGAGCGCAGGTCATGGGCGATGATCGAATAGAAGTCCAGCCGCCGGGCTTCGTCGCGCCGCCGCGCGGTCACGTTTCGCAGCGCGATGGTCAGCCCGCCGTCGGTCTGGCTGGGCAAGAACTGCACCGTTGGTGAGAAGATCTCCTCGCCGATCTGGACGTCTGTCAGGGCTCGATCGGTGCTGCCGGCCAAGCGCAGGTGGTCGGGCGTCAACTGCGGCAGGAGCTCGACGATCGACCGATCCAGCAGCGCCGTGGGCTCGCGGTTGAAAATGCGCTGCGCGCGAAAGTTCGTGAAGGTGACGCGATACGCGCGATCGAGCCCGATCAACGCGTCCGGCGCGTTCTGCAGCAGCTGCAGGACGCTGGCCTCGGCCTGCTGCGCCCGCGCGAGCAGCTGCTTCGATCGGACGAGCGCATCGACCCGCGCGCGCAGCTCGAGGTCAGCGTAGGGCTTGACGAGGTAGTCGTTCGCGCCGGCCGCCAGCCCTTCGACGATCTGCTGCGTCTGCGCCTGCATCGTGAGGAGCAGGATCGCCAGCTGCGGCCGGGACATGTCGCCGCCCCGAAGAAACCGGCAGACCTCGATCCCCGTGATGCCCGGCATCACCCAGTCGAGCACCACCACGTCGGGGCTGGGGCGGCTGGCCAGCTGCTCGAGCATGGCCGACCCGTCGGGAAACACTTCGACGGAGTAACTCTCGGCCAATGCGCGCCGCGCCCGATCGGCGTCGAGGGGGCTGTCGTCGACGATCCAGATCCGCGGACGTTTCTCTGGGTCGACTTCGCTCAAGAGGGCACAGGCTAGGAGTTGACACTCGGCCTGTCAAAGCGAAAGGCCCCCGCACCCCTGTTTTTGCAGAAGAAAGCCGGGTTGACACTCTGGATATCGAACTTAGGGTCAACCCCTCGGCCCGTGCCAGAAGCTCTCATCGTCGACGACAGCAAGGTGATGCGTGAGATGATCATCGCGTCCCTGCGCGGCTACGACGGCCTGGCCTTCACCCAGGCAGCCAGCGGCCTGGAGGCGCTGGAGCGGCTGTCGCTGAAGCGGTTCGACTTCGTCGTGCTGGACCTCAACATGCCCGACATCGGCGGCTACGAGGTCATCGAGTTCATCCGCGGGCAGGACAAGCTGCGCGCCCTCCCCATCCTGGTGGTGACCACCCGGGGAGACGAGGGATCGCGCAGCAAGGCGCTGGCCGCGGGCGCGACCCGCTTCATGACCAAGCCGTTCTCACCGGATGTTCTCCTGGGCGAGGTTCGCGAGCTGATCAGCGCGCGCCCAGGAGAGCCCGCATGACCGACAAGTTCGAAACCGCCCAGTTCATCCAGGGATTCATCGCCGAGGCGGAGGAGCACCTGCGGGCCGCCAACGCCTACCTGCTCTCCATCGAGCAGGCCGGGTCGGACCAGGCCACGCCACGCCAGGTGCGCGAGCTTTTCCGTTCGCTCCACACCATCAAGGGGTTGGCCGGCATGGTCGGCGTCGAGCCGATCGTGGTCGTGGCCCACGCGATGGAGACGCTCTTGCGCGAGGCGGATCGCGCCTCGGGGCGCCTGGCGGATGGGGCGCTGGAGCCGCTGCTGGAAGGGGTGCGGGCCATCGAGCAGCGGGTCCAGTCGGTCGAGCGCGGGCAGCCGGTGGCTGCAGCCCCGGCGGCGCTGATCGTGAAGCTCGAGACGCTGCAGTCACCCGGAGGCGGGGCGGCCGCCCGCCTGGCCACGGGGCAGTCCACCCTGGAGCCGGCGCTCTGGCTCAAGCTGAGCGCGGCCGAACGCGAGCAGCTCCTCCAGGGGCTGCTGGCCGGCCGCCGGGGGCTGGTGGTCCGCTTCTGCCCCTCTCCGGCCCTGGCCAGCGCCGGCGTCAACATCACGGCGGTCCGGGAGCGCCTGGCGTCCATCGCCGAGATCGTCAAGGTGCTTCCCGAGTCGGTGCCCGTCAGCCCGCGTGCCCCGGGTGGCCTGATGTTCGCCCTGGTCGTGCTGACCGGCGCCGAGCCCGCGGTGGTGGCCGAAGCGGCCGCCTCCACACCGGAGGCGCTGGTGCCGATCGGCCTGCAGGCCGACTCGACCGACCCAACCACCGAGGGCGACGCGCTGGATGACCCAGCGTCCGTCGAGCCGCGCCAGCGCGGCATCGTGCGCGTCGAAGTCTCGCGCCTGGACGACGCGCTGGACAAGCTGGCGGCTCTCGTCGTCACGCAGTTCCGACTGATACGGGCGACGGCGGCCATGCGCGCCGCCGGTACCGACGTCCGCGCGCTGTCCGAGGTGCTGGCCGACAACAAGCGCCAGCTCCGGGACCTGCGCGCATCGATCATGCGCGCGCGCATGGTGCGCGTGTCCGAGCTGCTCGAGCGCATCCCACTCCTGGTGCGCGGCCTGAGCCGCGCCACCAGCAAGAAGACCCGCGTGGAGCTGAACGGCGGCCAGGCCGAGCTGGACAAGGCGGTGGCGGAGCGCATCTTCCCCGCCATCGTCCACCTGGTGAGGAACGCGGTCGACCACGCCCTGGAGCCGCCGGGGGAGCGGCTCGCCGCCGGCAAGCCCGAGACCGGGTTGCTGTCGGTCACTTGCCTCGAACGGTCCGACAACCGCCTGGAGCTGACCCTGGCTGACGACGGCCGCGGGGTCGACCCGGTCGCCGTGGCTCGCCGGGCCAACCAGCCGATCCCCACCAGCGACGAGGCCCTGCTGGATCTGCTGACGCGCCGAGGCCTCTCGACCAAGACCGAAGTCACGACCACCAGCGGCCGCGGCGTGGGCATGGACGTGGTGAAGCGGATCGCGGTCAACGAGCTGCACGGCGAGCTGTCGATGCGGACCGTCCCCGGCAAAGGCACCACGTTCGTCCTCCGGATCCCGCTCAGCATCACGATCGTCGATGCCTTCTCCTTTGCCTGCGGCGGCGAGACCTTCGTCGTGCCGGTCACGATGGTCGAGGCGATTCAGGAGCTGGATCTGGCCCGCGCTGTCCGCGGGCCCGATCGCCGGAAGGCGCCGCGCGGCGGACCGGACCGGCGCAAGGCGGTCCGCGCCGCGGATCTGATCGAACGAAACGGGGAAGCGGTCCCGGTGCTCCGGCTCGAGGAGCTCCTGGGTTTGGCCGCGCCCGATCCGAGCATGGCCCGCAAAGCCATCATCGTCCGCCGCAACGGCGAGCCCTTCGCGTTCGTCATCGATCGCATGCTGGGGCAGCAGGAGGTCGTCGTGCGACCCATCGAGGATCCGTGGGTCAAGGTCGACGGGGTCTCGGGCACCACCGACCTGGGCGACGGCCGCCCCACCCTGGTCCTCGATCTGGGCGCGCTCACCGGGCGTCTGACCGGCGCGCGCGCGGAGGCGCTGCCGGCATGAGTGACGTTCACGTCCTGTGCAAGGTCGCCGACGCCGAGTACCTGCTGCCGGCCGATCACGTGCTGCAGATGGAGACGTTCAGCGGCGCCACCAAGGTGCCGGGCGCGATGGGTCCGGTCGCCGGGCTGGTCCAGATTCGCGGTCGGGTGGTTCCGGTGCTGGACCTGCGGGTGGTCTTCGGGTTCGAGCCCATCCCACCGACGCTCGACTCCCGGGTGGTGGTCATGCAGCAGGCCAAGCGGACGGTTGGGCTGCTGGTCGACAGCGCGCGCGAGGTCGTCACCATCCCGGCGACCGACTTCCGTCCGCCGCCGGCGGTGGTCACCGACCAGACCGAAGGTTTCGTGAAAGCGGTCGCCCAGAAAGGAAATCGCCTGCTCATGCTCATCGATTTCACGAAGGTCATTGGCGAGGAGCACGTTCATGAATAACGGCGGAAAAGGCGGCGCGAGCAACGGAGACCGCGCGGTCGGGCTGTCGGAGGCGGTGGTCACGGCGAACGACGCGGCGCGATCGCTGCGGGACGTGGCCACGCACGCGCTGGCCGTCGAGGAGGCGGCCACGCGGCTGGCCGCCGGAGGCAACGAGCAGGCGGCCTCCAGCGAGCAGATCCGCGCGTCCGTCGAGTCGCTCTCGGCCGGCATCGAGGAGACGTCGTCCACCATCCAGGCGATGGCCCGCTCCCAGGCCCACGTGGCCGAGACCGCGCGCGACCTTCAGCAGGGAAACGAGTCGATCGCCGCCGGGCTGCGAGAGGCGGCGGCCTCGGTGGCCGGGGTCAAGAAGGACGGGGAGAAACTGGCGAGCTCGGCCGAGGCGACGGCGGCCGCGCTGGAGGAGATCACCCGATCGATCCGGGGGGTGGGCAACAACGCCGAGGATCTGGCCGCGGCCAGCGAGCAACTCCTGGCCGCGGTGACCGAGAACACCGCCAGCGTGAAAGAGGTGGCCGAGCGGGGTCAGGCGAGCGCGGCCTCGATGGAGCAGATCGCGGCGACCGTCACCGGCATGGTCAAGGGGACCGCCAAGCTGGCCGCCGAGGCCGACGGGGCGGCCCAGCGGCTCACGTCCATCAGCGCCTCGATCGCCGGCGTCGCCTCGTCCGTCGAGCGGGTCGCCAGGGACGGGACCGAGATGGCCAGCGCGGTCGACGAGACCTCGGCCACCGCCGAGGAGATGTCCCGCTCGTCTCGAGCGGTGGCCGAGCAGGTCAAGGAGATCGAGGACGCCGTGGCCGGCAGCTCGTCGATGGTGACCGAGCTGGCCGCGTCGGTCGAAGAGGTCGCCGCGACGGCCGAGCGGAACGCGACGGTGGTCGAGGCCAACGCGGCCAGCAGCGAGCAGTTGACCCGGTCGGCGCAGACCGTGGCCCGAGCGGCCGATCAGATCAACCTGCTCGCCACCAGCAGCGCCGCGGCCTCGACCCAGGCCGAGCGGACGACCCGCAAGATCGTGGAGCTGGTCGCGACGGCCCGGCGCAACGCCGACGAGGTGACGGGCGCTGCCCGTGAGGGCGGCGCGGTGGTGGGCCGTTCGATCGCCGGGATGGTCGGGATCCGCCAGGCGATGCAGCAGTCCTCCTTGGTCATCAAGGAGATGGGGACGCGATCGGAAGAGATCGGCGACATCGTCCAGACGATCAACCTGATCGCCGATCGGACCAACCTGCTGTCGCTCAACGCCAGCATCGAAGCCGCGCGGGCCGGCGAGCACGGACGCGGATTCGCCGTGGTCGCGGAGGAGATCCGCGCGCTGTCGGATCGGGCCGCAGCCGCCAGCGCCGACATCGCCAAGATCGTGCGGGGCCTGCAGACCACCGCTCGCGAGGCGGTCTCGGCCTCGACCGACGGGCTCAAGGTCGCGGACCAGGGCGCCGGCCTGGCCGTCGAGGCCGAGAAGGCGCTCGGATCGATCCTGCGGGGGATCGAGGTGGTCGGCCGCAGCGTCGTCGAGATCGACGCCGCCAGCGGGGATCAAGCCCAGGCCATCCAGGCCCTGGCGCAGACCACGATCCGCGTGAGCGAGGAGGGGCGACTGGTGGCCGGCGCCGCCGCCGAGCAGGTCAAGGCCAGCCAGACCGTGAACCAGGCCGCCGTCGAGATGCGGCAGATGGCCCGGCAGACCAAGGAGTCGACGGGCGAGCAGGCCCGGGCTCTGCGCATGGGCGTGAAGACCATGGCCCAGCTGAGCAGCAACGCCCAGAAGGTGGCCCGCTCGGCCGATGAGCAGGCCACCAGCTCCGCCCAGCTGGCCAAGGCGGCCATGCGCATGCGCACCGTCGCGCAGCAGACCGGCAACGCGATGGCCGAGCAGGCGCGGGCCCTGGCCGGACTGACCAGCCTGGCCGGCGAGGTCACGTCCGCCACGCAGCGGACCGTCACCGGGTTGGCCGAGCAGGCGCGGGGCGCCGGCGAGGTCGCGGAAACGGTGGAGAACGCCAAGAAAGAGGCCGCGCAGAGCGCCAAGGCGATCGCCGAGCAAGCCCGGTCGATGCAGCAAATGGAAGTCGCCAGCCGGCAGACCGCCAAGCTGGCCGGTGAGGTCACCAGCGCCACGTCCGAGCAGCGCAAGGCCATCGAGGGACTCTCCAGGGCTGCCGATGAAGTACGGCGCATCGCCAAGCAGACCGCGCAGGCGGTGACCGATCAGGCCGACGTGGTCGCCGCCCTGGCCGCCGGCGCCGCCAAGCAGAACGCCGGCGTCGCCCAGATGGCCCAGGTGACCGCCGAACAGGCCTCGGCGGCCGAGCAGATCACCCGGGCGGTCGCCGACATGCGCCTCGGCGCGAGAGAGATCCTGACCGCGGTCGGCCAGCAGACCAAGAACGCCAACCTCATCGCCGTGGACGTGGGGGCCGTGGCCAGCGGCGTCGCGCGCATCCGGACCTCCAACACGGAGCAGGCGGACGCGATGGCGACCGTCACGACCTTGCTGTCGACCCTGCGCGACCGCGAGGGCGCCCCACCCCGACCCGTCGAACCGGCATGACATGACCGTCCCCCCGCCCCGGCTGACCTATTCACCCGAGGAGCTCCGGCGCGCCACGCGCGTCGACGAGCTGGTCGCGCTGGGTCCGTCCAGCTTCGCCGAGCTGATCGAGATGCTGGACGATCCAAGCTGGACGGTCCGCCGCGCGGTCGTGGCCGCGCTGTCCGCCGCCGGGCCCGACGCGGTGGAGCCGCTGTGCGCGGTCCTGCGGACTCGCCGCGACAGCGAGACCCGCATCGCCGCGACCGTGGACGCGCTGGCGGCCCTGAGCCTGGATGATCGGGTGGACGCGGCCGTGGCCGCGATGGCCCGAGGGGGAGATCCGGCCCTGCTGGCCGACGTGGCCCAGATCCTGGGACGGCGGCGGACCGTCTCGCGCGTCGCGACCCTGGTCCAGCTGGCCGGCCACCCCAACGACAACGTCGCCGTCGCCGCCATCGAGGCGCTCGGCCGCGTCGGGGGTCGAGCCGCGGTGGACTCGCTGGTCACCTCGGTCGAGAGTGGCAACTTCTTCCGGGCCTTTCCGGCCATCGACGTGCTCGGCCGCAGCGGCGATCCGCGCGCTGTCGAACCGCTGGCGCGCCTCCTCGACCAGCCCCAGTACGCGACCGAGGCGGCCCGGGCCCTGGGGCGCACCGGCGATCCGGCCGCCGTGGCGCCGCTGGCGCGGCTGCTGACCAGCTCCAGCGGTACGACGGTCCGGATCGCGGCGCTCGCGCTGAGTGACCTGCAGCAGCGGCACCACGAGCGTTTCGGCACCGACGACGCGATCGTCGAGGCACTGGCGGCGACCACGTCCGCAGAAGCGGCGGTCCGCCAGCTGACCCGGTCGCTTCCCGAAGGGGACCCCGCCGAGCAGATTGCCATCTGCTTCGTGCTCGGGAACCTGCAGCAACCGGCGGCTGCCGGCCCCCTCGGCGCGCTGCTGGCCGGTCCGGCCGAGGTGGCCGCCGCAGCGACGTCGGCGCTGCGCCGGCTGGGCTCTCGGATCGAAAAGCAGGTCCTGGACGGGCTCCGCTCCGGCGACGCGACCCAGCGTCGGGCCCTGCTGCCGCTCGTCACCCGCGCCGCCGGCGCCGGGGCGGTGGCCGAGTGCCTGACTGATGCCGACCCCGAGGTCCGGGCCCTGGCCTGCGACGCGGTGGCGCGGCTGGGCGTGCCCTCGCTGGTCGGCAGCCTCTTCCCGCTGCTGGCCGACCTCAACCCGCGGGTCTCGTTCGCCGCCATCGGGGCCATCCAGTCGCTGGGCAGCCGCGAGACCGAGCGCCTGGCGATCGCGGCAGCCACCTCGCCCAACCCGGTGGTTCGCCGGGCCGCGCTGCGGATCCTTTCGTACTTTGGCTCGGCCTCGGTGCTGACTCAGCTCCTGCAATCGCTGGAGGACGACGACGACCGCGTTCGCGAGAGCGCCATCCAGGGTCTCGCCCTCATGGAGGATCCGCGCGCGCTGGAGTCGCTGCTGGCGGTGGCCAAGGCCCCGTCACCCCGCTCGCGCGCGGCGGCCATGCGCAGCCTGGGCAAATCCAGCGGCGACCTGCGGGTCACCTCGTACCTCTTGAAGGGGCTGACCGATCCCGACGCGTGGGTGCGCTATTACGCCTGCCAGGCGCTCGGCAAGCTGGCTTTCGAGCCGGCGGCGACGCCGCTGACGCGCCTTCTGTCCGACCCGGCCGGACAGGTGCGGGTCGCCGCGGTGGAGGCGCTCTCCTGCCTGTCGAGCGAGGTCGCGAGCCAGGCCCTGGAAGACGCGATGCTCGATCCCGACCGCGACATCCAGCGCGCGGCCATCATCGGCATCGGCATCGCCCGGCGGTCGGCGGCCCTGCCGCTGGTGCTGGACGCCACCAGGTCGCCTGACCCGGCCACCCGTCTAGTGGCGCTGTCCGCCGTGGGAGCCTTCCGGTCGGCTGACCTGCTGCCGACGCTGGCGCGAGCGGCGGCCGATCCCGACGAGCGGGTCCGAACCGCCGCCCTCGGTTTTCTGGCCGCCACACCGGGCGTGCCGGCCACCAAGGCGTTGATCGATCTGCTGCCGACCGCCATCCGTATGGACGAGGTCGTCAACGCCCTCTCGCTGCACGTCGAGGGGCGGATCCCGGCGCTCGCGGCCGCGCTGGCCCGGGCGGATGACGAGCGCGCGGCCGCGATCACGTCGGCGCTCTCCCGGCTGCGACGGTCGGACGCAGACGCCGCGCTGCTGGCGGCCCTGCAGCTCCCGAACGTGGCGGCCCGCAAGGCGGCGGCAACGGCGCTGGCCGGCGTCCCCGGCGCCGAGGCCAAAGCTGCCCTGCGCGCGGCGATGAACACCGATCCGGAGCCCGAGGTTCGCCAGATCTGCGCCCTGCTGCTCGCCCGTTGAAGGATCCATGCCTGCGCTGTCGATGTCGCCCCAGGTTTTCGCGATCCTGAGCGCCGCCGTCTCCGATCACGCCGGCCTGCACTTCGACGCGAGCCACGCCCCGATCTTCGCCGAGAAGGTCGTGGCGCGGGCCCTCCAGGCCGGGTTCGAGTCGCTGCTCGATTACTACTATTTCCTGCGCTACGACCAGGCCGGCCCGGCCGAGTTGGACGCGCTGGTCGAGGCGCTGGTCGTGGGCGAGACCTACCTGTTCCGCGAGCTGCCGCCCCTGGAAACGGTGGTGTCCCACTTCGTGGTCCCCGTCGTCGGCAGCGGCCGCCGGCCGAGGGTCTGGTGCGCCGCCTGCTCGACCGGGGAGGAGCCGCACACCCTGGCCATGATCCTGGCCAGCCGGGGTCTCCTGGGAGAGGTCGAGATCGTCGCCAGCGACGTCAATCGTGCCGCGCTCGATCGGGCCCGCTCGGGACGCTTCTCGCCGCGCGCGGTGCGGGGCGAGATCCCGGCGTTCGCCGTCCCCTGGCTGGACGCCGGGGAACGGGAGGTCACTGTTCGACCGCGCCTGACCAGCGCCATCGACTGGCGCCGCATCAATTTGATGGACGCCCGTGAGATCGCCGGGCTCGGCGCCTTCGACGTGGTCTTGTGTCGCAACGTCCTGATCTACTTCAATGACCGGATCGCCCGCGAGGTGATCGATCGCCTGTCGGCGCGCCTGCGCGTCGGCGGCGCGCTGCTGGTCGGGGTCTCGGAATCGCTGCTCCGGTTCGGGACGGCCCTGGCCTGCCAGGAGCACGACGGCGTTTTCGTGTACAAGAAGGTCTGATGACCCGCACGGGGCCGATCCGCGTTTTGGTGATCGACGATTCTGCTTTCGCGCGCAAGGTCGTGCGCGAGTGCCTGTCGCGCAGCCCCGCGGTCGAAGTGGTCGGCATCGCGCGCGACGGCCTGGACGCGCTGGAACAGATCGTCGACCTGAAGCCGGACGTCGTGACGCTGGACCTGATCATGCCCAACCTGGACGGGCTCGGGGTGATGCGCGCGCTGCCGCGGTTCCCGAACCCGCCCCGGGTCGTGATCGTGAGCATCTCGAACAGCGAGAGCGACCTGGTGGTCGAGGCGCTCCGGCTGGGCGCGGTCGACCTGGTCCACAAGCCGACCGCCCTGGCGTCGGACCGCCTCTACGAGCTGGCGGACGACCTGATCGCCAAGGTGACGGCGGCCGCCGAATCACGTTTCCCGACCGCCGCGCCTGCGTCCACCGCCCCGCCGCGAGCCGTGGCGGCGCCCGGGCGCCGCGGCGTCCAGCTGGTGGTCATCGGGACGTCGACCGGTGGGCCGCAGGCGCTGACCCGACTCTTGACGGCGCTGCCGGCCGAGCTCCCCTGCGCGGTGGCGGTCGCGCTCCACATTCCGGCCGGCTACACCGAAGCCCTGGCCAGGAGACTGAACGGCGACGCCGCCATCTCCGTGGTCGAGGCAGCGCCGGGAGCGCCGCTGCCGGCGGGCACCGCGGCCATCGCGCGCGGAGGACTGCACCTGGCGGTGGAACGCGGGCCGAGCGGGCTGATCATGCGGGTGGGCGCCGAGCCGACCGGCACCCCCTTCTGTCCGTCGGTCGACGTGCTGTTCGAGAGCGCCGCCCGACTTGGCCCGGCGGCCCTGGGCGTGGTCCTGACCGGGATGGGGAGCGACGGCGTGGCGGGCGCCCGCGCCATCCGCGAAGCCGGCGGTCGCGTCCTGACCGAGGCGGAGGCCTCCTGCGTCGTGTACGGCATGCCGCGCGCCGTGAAGGAGGCCGGTCTCTCCGACGGAGAAGCCGAGATCGACCAGATGGCCGCCCGGATCGCGGAGCAGATCTAGCCCAGATCTTCCAGTGCAGATCGCCGGGCGTGACGAGCTGCCAGGTCCAGCGCATCACCTGGGTCCGGTGGCGGCGGTCAGCGCCAGCGCGCGCGCCGCCTTCGCGCGACGGCCAGCGCCCCGGCCATCACCGCGAGGGAGCCCAGCCCGTCGGACGGATGGCCCGGGGCTTCGCAGCCACAGGCCCCGACGTGCTTGCCAACCGACGTTCCGCCGGTGCCTTGACTGGCCCCAGCCCCGGCCGAACCCGGGGCGCCACCTGCTGGGACTGCGCCCCCGGAGCCTGCTCGCCCACCGTCCGCGCCACCCGACTGACCACCGCCCCAGCCGCCTTCCGCGCCGCCACCGACACCTGCGGTCGGGCCGCCGCCCGCCCCCACGACCGAGCCACCACCCGCGCCCGTGGCCGGACCGCCGCCTGCGCCCGTGTGGCCCGCCCCGCCCAGCCCCGTCGCCGCCGGGCCGCCACCGCCCCCGCCGGCGGACCCGTCCTGGCCCGCGTCGACTGGCGGCGACACGTAATGGTCGGTGTACGTCCAGTCGATGATGAAGTGGTTCTGGTAGCCGCCCCCGGTCGCCGCCGTGAACCCCACGTAGGCGGTGTCGGTCCCCAGCGTCCCCTCGACGTCCAGCGCATACGTCAGCTGGGCCTCGTCGGGCCTGACGCCGGTCTCGTTCACGCGCACCGTGAGGGTCTTCCCGTCACAGTCGACCCAGGCGTACCACCGGTTCCCGTCGTTCAGGAACGGGCTGATGTCGGTGGTGATCACGGAGTGAACGTTCCCGTCGATGTCCACGCCGATGTGGCTCGAGCTGGGATCCGCCGTGGCGGCGTCGTCATTGAGAAAGGTGTCGAATTCGATGCTGATGGCCGGGGTGACGCCCCCGATTCCCAGCCCGCGGCCGTCGCCGCCGATGCTCGCGCTCACCGGCTGGATCGTGAAGGTGATCCCGTCCGCGCCCAGGTGTTGGTCGGCGTCCATGACGCCGCCGGGGGCCGTCATCCTGAAGCTGAAGGTCGACGAGAAATCGTGGACGCGAATCATCTGCGTGCCGAACGCGCTCCCCGACTGATAGGCCATGGCCGGCGTCAGCTGAAGCACGTGCCCGTCGCTGGTGGTCGCCGGCGCCGCGGTTCCCGACAACGTCAGCCCCTGCGTGCTGGAGAAGTCGGCGAAGGTCACCATGGTCGCGCGCGCGGCGGTCGCCGGTAGCGCCGTCAGCAGAGCAGCCGCGAGCGCCGGCCCAGTCTTCATGGCCGGATCGCGTCACGGAGACTGTCAAGTTTCAACCCCCAAGTCGTTTACGCCAGCGTTTACCCGAGCCAGTCGGTCCGCACCTCGGGGCCGAACCGGTCGAGGATCTCGCTCCGGAAGCGCTTCTTCAGCTGGTCGGCGATCTGTCCCATCCGCTGCTTGGAGACCCCGAACCGGGCGCCCAGCTCACCCAGCGCCACCGGATCGTCGGTGGCCAGGTGCTCCTGCCAGACGGCGCGCTCGCGATCGTCCTTCAGCTGCCCGCGGAACTTCTCGATGAACCCGCGCAGGGCGCCGGCCATCTCGGCGTGCTCGGCCTCGACCTCGGGGGAGTCGCCCGCGGCGGCGATCCGCTCGGACAGCGAGTAGGTCTCGTCGCCGGCGTCGTTGGTGCCGCGCGGATCGATCGACACCTCGCGCGATTCCAGATGCTGCCGCACCTCGTCCAGCTCGCGCTCGTCGACGTCCAGCTTGGCGGCCAGCAGCTTGGGCGTCGGCTCGAATCCGGCCGCCAGCAGCTTCTGCCGCTCCTTCTCCAGCCGGAAGAACAGCTTCCGCCCGGCGCGGGTGTTGCCGACGTGAATGAGGCGCGAGTTGGTGAGCAGGAAACGCAGCACGTAGGCGCGGATCCAGTAAGCGGCGTACGTGCCGAAGCGCGGCCCCAGCGACGGTTCCCAGCGCTTGACGGCCTCCATCAGCCCGACG
>DATJWP010000010.1:0-25092 GCA_035578045.1 Polyangia bacterium
TGTAGTTGGTGCCGTTCTGGTCCTGCTTGACCAGCGAGTCCCCCGCGGCCAGGGCGCACTTGATCAGGTAGGAGACCGTCTTCCGGCCGCCGTCCGTGGTCATGAGGCCGTTGATCGACGACAGCCCGTTGATCGACGACAAGCCGTTGATCGACGACAAGCCGTTGATCGACGACAGGCCGTTGATCGACGACAGGCCGTAGTCGACGTCATGGCTGCCAGCGGTCTGGACGTTGCTGCTCTCGGTGCCACAACCCACCAGACCAACGATTGCACCGAGACCGATGCTGATCTGGATTGTCCGTCTCCCTATCCCACTCATGGTCATTCTCCTTGAGGCAGCCCGGCCAGCTACGTGAGCTCCGTCGGCTTTGCGTCCCCCGATCGCTCGGGGTTTGCGGTTGTTCACAAGGTCACTGGCCTGTCTAATTGCAGTAAGCAGGCCAACACTGGAACCTCGGCCAGAGGCCATGAATCAGGGGTTTGGCAGCATCTTGCGCGGGGGCATTGTTGCCCGACCCACAACAGCTGAGGGGTGAAGACAACAGCGCGGGGTCCCAGGGCCCCAGGCAGCTAGGCGTCTTCTATCGGAACGACGTCGACGCCGACGTGGAGCCTGTGCCGGCCGCCACCCAGCAGCACGCCCCGCATCGGCGTGACGTCGTCGAAGTCGCGGCCGTACGCGACGACGACGTGGCGATCGGTCGGGACGACGTTGTTCGTCGGGTCGAGATCCAGCCAGCCGAAATCCGGCGAACGGACCGAAAGCCACGCGTGCGAGGCGTCGGCGCCGACCATTCGGACCTGTCCGGGTGGGGGCGTGGTCACCAGGTAACCGCTCACGTAGCGCGCCGGCAGCCCCAGCGCGCGCAGGCAAGCAATCTGCACGTGAGCAAAGTCCTGGCAGACGCCGCGCCCGCCATGGAGCACCTCGTCGACCGAAGTCGAGATGTCGGTCGCGTCCGGGTCGTACTTCAAGAGCGCGTGGATCCGCTTCATCAGGTCGGTGACCGCTTCGACCAGGGGGCGGCCCGCGGGGAACGACGGCAAGGCCAGCTCCAGCGCCAGCTCGGACAGCGCGATGTGCTGGGACGGCAGCACCATCTCGACGCTGGCGCGCGCCCCGGGGTCGGCCGCCGCACGCACCCAGTCGCGCGTCGCCTCCCATGGACGACCGGGCCCCTCCAGCGGGCGCGGCGCGATCACCTCGACCTCGGCGTCGGCGGTCACGGTCAGCTCGCTGTGTCGATCGTGGATCGCCAGGTGGGTGGTGCGGTTGCCGAACCAATCGAAGCGATCGCGCCGGATGGCGGCGACCGGCTCGACCGACAACATCTCGGACCAGATCTTCTGCCGGGGCGACCCGCGCAGCAGGACGTGGAGCTCGTGGTGGGAGGTGGTGACCGGCTCGCTGTACGTGTAGGCCGTCACGTGCCTGACTTGATAGATCATGCGCCTGTCATCCACTGATGTCGGGATGCGCCGACGCCCGCGAGACCTTGGCCGGGGTCTGTAGGTAGGCCAGGAACACCGCGTCCGACAGCGCCTGCAGCTTGCCGACCAGATCGGCCAGCAGCGCGCCCAGCGCCGGCCGCCCGTCGTCGACGCGGGTGCACAGCGCCTCGACGTCGACCAGCCGCATCTCGGAGAGCGCCTCGAAGGCAATCCGTTCCTCGGGCCGGCGGCGCGCCGCGCTGGAGTCGCGCGGCAGCGACGCGACGTGATCGGCCAGCGCGGCCAGCTGGAAGACGATGGCGCGCGGGTTGCGCTCGTCGGCCAGCAGCAGGTCGACCACCGGCGCCACCTGCAGCGTCGCCCGGTAGCGGCGCCGGTAGGTCATGGCGCTGTCCGCCGCTTCCAGCAGCGCCTCGAGCAGCGGCAGCTCGTCGTCGGTGGTCGCGGCCAGCGTCCGTTCCAGCATGAGCGCCGTGTTCAGCGCTCGTTCCAGCCGGCGCCCCATGTCCATGAACCGCCACGGGACCTCGCGGGTCATGCTCTCGGACGTCAGGCCCGACAGGCCGGCCAGCGCCATGACCATGCGGTCCAGGCGCGCGCCGACGACGATCGGTCGTTCCATCTGCCGCTCACCCTGCCGGTCCTGACCCGGCTGCCCCTCGGCGTCGGCCAGCTCCTGGGCCAGCGCCGAAAGGACGGTCCAGGTGTCCTGGGACAGCCGATCGCGGAGCGCTCGCGCGACCCGATCGATGGCCCGCCCGGACGAGAGCAGCGTCCCCAGGTGCCCGGTGCCGAACAGCGCCTCGCGCATGACACGCTCGGCCGCCGCGCGCTCGGCGACGGGCGGCAGCGAGCGCAGGTCGGCGCCCGACGCCACCATCGTCTGGGCCTGCAGCGCGGCCGCCAGCGGCGCCAGGTGTCCGGGGGCCGAGCGCGGATCGCGCGGCTCGGCCAGCCGCGAACAGATGATCCGCCCCAGCCGAGCCACCGCCTCGGCCCGCTCGGCGTAGCGCCCCAGCCAGAAGAAGTTGTCGGCCACCCGGCTCGGCAGATCGCCGCCGCCGCGGGTCAGCTCGACCGGCTCGACCGACGGCCGGAGCAGCGAGAAGTCGCTGACCGCGGCGTCGCTGATCACCCAGGTGTCCTTGCTGCGCGCGCCGCGGGCGATCGAGATGTCGGCCTCGTCGACGCCCGCCACCAGCCCCAAAGCGCCCGGCATCGTCTGGTAGCCGCCGCCCGGATCGGCCACCACGAAGCTGCGCAGCACCACCGGCCCCGGGCGCAGCGAGTCCCCGTCGATCACCGGCACCCGCGAGGGCGTCGCGTGGCGCTGCCCCACGAACTGCCCCGGCGTCGCACGGATCCGATCGGTCAGCGCCTGCAGCGCCGCCTGATCCAGCCGGCCGCCGAAGATCGGATCGGTCGGCCCCAGGGGAAAGGCCGGCTTGATCACCATCTCGCGCAGGTGGGCGATCACGTGCTCGCAGGCCACGGGATCGCCGCACCACCAGGTCTCGACCGCCGGAAGCTTCAGCTCCTCGCCCAGCAGCACGCGACAGACGGCGGGCAGGAACGGGATCAGCGCCGGCGTCTGCAGCACACCCGTGCCGATCGCGTTGGCGATGGCGACCGCCCCGTCGCGCGCCGCCTGCACCAGCCCGGGCACGCCCAGCAGCGAGTCGGCCCGCAGCTCCAGCGGGTCACAGAAGTCGTCGCGCAGGCGGCGCAGGATCACGTCGACGGGGTGCAGGCCGCCCAGCGTCTTCAGGAAGACGCGCCCGTCGCGGACCATCAGATCGCCCCCCTCGACCAGCGGGTAGCCCAGGTACTGCGCCAGGAAGGCCTGCTCGAAGTAGGTGGCGTTGTGCGGGCCGGCGGTGAGCAGCACGATGCGCGGGTTGGAGACGCCGTGAGGCGCCAGCGCCGTCAGCGTGTCGCGCAGGGTCTGGAAGAAGCGCGCCAGGCGGTGCGCGTTGATGTCGCGGAACGCCTCCGGCAGCACGCGCCCGAGGACGATCCGGTTCTCCAGCGCGTAGCCGGCGCCGGCCGGCGCCTGCGTGCGGTCGGCCAGCACGCGGATCACGCCGTCGGGCGTGCGCGCCAGGTCGGCGGCGTACAGGAACAGGAAGCGGCCGACGGGCGGCGTCAGCCCGGCACAGGCGCGCAGCAGGCCCGGCTGCCCCAGGATCAGCTCGGGCGGGATCAGCCCCTCGGACAGCGTCCGCCGCTGGTCGTACAGGTCGACCAGCAGCCGGTCGAGCAGCATCGCCCGCTGGGCCAGCCCCGCCGACAGGGTGGCGAACTCCTCGGGCGACACGACCACCGGGATCGGGTCCAGCGGCCAGGGGCGCTCGAGGCCGCGCGGGTCGCCGTAGACGTTGAACGTGACGCCGTGCTGGCGGATGAGCTGGCGCGCCTGCTCCCAGCGGCGCCACATCTCGCCCGGTCCAAACGCGCGCAAGGACTCGTCCAGCTGGCGCCAGTGCGGGCGCACGGAGCCGTCGCGGGCGCGCATCTCGTCCCAGGCGCCGCCCCCGTCACCGCCCTCCCCGGTTCCGGCAGCAGACGAGAGGGGCGGCAGTGGGGCGCGCCTATCGTCTGGTGGCGCTGCGGCCCCTTCCTGCGTGCTCTCGTGAATGGCGGCCAAAATAGATTCCTAGCAGTTAACGAAATGTTTCAGGACGGATCAAATACCGTAAACGTGGTAGGTGTGGGTGGATCGGCGTGCGTGCGTTTCACTAGGATTATGCGTGGTGCTGATCGACTCCTCCACGACTCCGACGCGAGCGCCGGCCCCGGGCGTTCTCGACGGTTATAAGCCGATTCCGGGGACGTACGACGAGCTGGTTGATGACAAGGGCGCCACGCGTGCCCACGGCCAGATGCTGGCGGGCATGCTCCGCAACATGAGCGCCGACGCCTTCGCCCGGTGCCAGGCCCTGGCCGAGCTGTCGCTCGCCCAGCGCGGGGTCACCTTCTCCGTCTACTCCGACTCGCGGGGCACGGAGAAGGTCATGCCGGTCTGCCTGATACCGCGCGTCATGGGCGCGGTCGAGTGGGCCCGCCTGGAAAAGGGGCTGGTCCAGCGGCTGACCACGCTGCAGCTGTTCCTGGATGACCTCTACGGCCCGCAGAAGGTCATCGCCGACCGGATCATCCCGGCCGAGCTACTGCTGGGTTCCAAGCAGTACCTGCCGCAGCTCCGCGGGATGAAGCCGCCGGGGGGCGTGCGCATCCACATCGCCGGCATCGACCTGATCCGCAGCCCGGACGGCGTCCTGCGCGTGCTGGAGGACAACCTCCGCACCCCGTCGGGGGTGTCGTACGTCATCGAGAACCGCCTGATCACCAAGCGGCTGTTCCCGGCGGCGATGGACCGCATCGGGGTGCGGCGGGTGGACGACTACCCGGTCCAGCTGGTCGAGACGCTGCGCTCGGTCTCCCCGGAGGATCCCGACCGCTCGACCATCGTCGTGCTCACGCCCGGGCCGTTCAACTCGGCCTACTTCGAGCACAGCTTCCTGGCCCGCTCCATGGGGATCGAGCTGGTGGAGGCGTCGGACCTGTTCGTGCACGGCAACGAGGTGTTCGTCCGGACCACTCTGGGACCGCGCCGCGTGCACGTCATCTACCGCCGCACCGACGACGCCTTCATCGATCCGGAGTTCTTCCGCCCGGACAGCCTGCTGGGCGTCCCGGGGCTGATGCGCGCCTGGGCGGCCGGCAAGGTGACGCTGGCCAACGCCCCGGGCAACGGCGTGGCCGACGACAAGGCCATCTACCCCTACGTCCCGGATCTGGTGCGCTATTACCTGGGCGAGGACCCCATCGTCGAGCAGGTGCCGACTTACATCTGCGCGCGTCCGGCCGACCGCGACTTCGTGCTCGGCCACCTGTCCGAGCTGGTGGTCAAGGCGGTCGACGAGGCGGGCGGGTACGGCATGCTCATGGGCCCGCAGGCCAGCGCCGCCGAGATCGCGATGTTCCACGACCGCGTCAGCGCCGATCCGCGCCGCTACATCGCCCAGCGGCGCATCGAGCTGTCGACGTCGCCGACCTGGGTCGCGGACTCGCGCACGGTGGAGCCGCGCCGGATCGACCTGCGCCCGTTCGTTCTCTCGGGCAAGGGCCGGAGCTGGGTGCTCCCCGGCGGCCTGACCCGTGTCGCGCTCCGCCCCGGATCCTACGTCGTGAACTCGAGCCAGGGGGGTGGCTCGAAGGACACGTGGGTCCAGGCGGAGGCGTCGTGATCTCCCGCGTCGCCGATCACTGCGTCTGGCTGGGCCGCTACGTCGAACGGGCCGAGAGCACCGCGCGCCTCCTGCAGGTGACGCGCACGCTGGCCTTCGACGCCGAGCTGCCGCCGATGGCCTGCTGGCGGCCGCTGGTCATCGTGTCGGGGCAATACCCCGAGCTGGTGGGGCAGCTCGGGGCCGAGTCGGCCGGCAACGGCGAGGCGGTCCAGCGTTACGTCACCTGGGCCCCCGAGAACCCGGTCTCGATCCGGAACTCGATCCGGGCGGCTCGCGAGGGGGCCCGATCGATCCGTGAGGTGATCGGCCACGACATCTGGGAAGCCACCAACGAGCTCTATCTCTGGTTCATGAGCGAGGGCGCCGCCTCGCAGTACCTGCATGACCGCGACGAGGTCTACCGGCACATCCGGCGGTCGACGCAGCTCTGCCTGGGGCTGGTTCGCAGCACGATGCTGCACGACCAGCCGATGGACTTCCTGTGGCTGGGGGTGATGCTCGAACGTGTGGGGCAGACGGCCCGCACGCTGGACATGCACCACCACATCCGCACCGCCGCCGAGCTGGGGCAGCAGTCCCTGCTGGGCAACGCGATCTGGCTGTCGCTGCTGCGCGCCTGCTCCGGGTTCGAGGCCTTCATGCGCGAGCAGCAGGGGCGGGTCAGCGGCGAGGCGGTGGTGGGTTTCCTGCTGTTCGAGTCGCGCTTCCCGCGATCGCTGCGCTACTGCCTGAAGACGGCGCTGGGCCTGGTCCAGCGCCTGGCCGGCGCGCGCACCAGAGGGCTAAGCGAGGCGCGCGAACGGCTGCAGGCGCTGGACCGGTGGCTGGACGTGCAGGAGAAGAACGGGCTGGCGATCTCCGACCACGCCCTGCTCACCCACGTGGTCGACGAGACGGCGGCGGCCTGCGGGACGCTGCAAAAGAGCCTCTCGGCGCGGGATCCGGAGATGTCGATCCCGCAGCCGGAGGCCGCTCAGTAATCAGTTCCGCATGTAGTGGCAGCTGTAGCCGCCCGGGTTCTTCTCCAGGTACTTCTGGTGATAGTCCTCGGCCGGCGTGAAGGCGCCGGCCTCGACGATCTCGGTCACGATGGGCGCCTTCCATCGCCCCGACGCCTGCGCATGCGCCTTGGCCTGCTCGGCGACCTTCCGCTGTTCGGGTGACGTCACGAAGATGGCCGACCGGTACTGCGTCCCCACGTCGTTCCCCTGGCGGTTGCGCGTGGTGGGGTCGTGCATCCGGAAGAACCACTTCTCCAGCAGGTCGTCGTACGACAGCTTGGCCGGGTCGAAGACGATCTTCACCGCCTCGGCGTGGCCCGTCGACCCGGCGTGGACGTCCTCATAGGTCGGGTGGCCGGTCTTCCCGCCCGTGTAACCGACCTGGGTCTCGACCACGCCCGGGATCTGGCGAAGGATCTCCTCCATCCCCCAGAAGCAGCCGCCGGCCAGGACCGCCGTCTCCAGCGTGGGCGTGCAGCCCGGCTTCTCGCCGGGCCCCGGCCGCGCGCAGCTGTTGGGTGCCGGCGCGGCCGACGCAGAGGACGGCGCAGCCTTCCCGAACAGCGGCAGGTACGCGCCGTACCCCTCGGCCTCGAGCTTGGCCACCGGGATGAACCTCAGCGACGCCGAGTTGATGCAGTAGCGCAGCCCGGTGGGCTTCGGCCCGTCATCGAAGACGTGCCCCAGGTGCGAGGCGCCCCCGACCGACACGACCTCTGTCCGCACCATTCCGTGCGTGCGGTCGTCGTTCTCGGCGACGCGGCCGGTCTCGACCGGCTTGGTGAAGCTGGGCCAGCCGGTGCCCGAGTCGAACTTGTCGGTCGAGCTGAACAGCGGCTCGCCCGTCACGACGTCGACATACAGCCCGGCCTGGTGGTTGTCCCAGTAGGCGTTGTCGAACGGCGGCTCGGTCGCGGCGTTCTGCGTGACCTGGTACTGCACGCCGGTCAGTGACTTGCGAATCTGATCCACGGACGGCTTCGTGTACTTCTTCGTCGACATTGTGCGGCCTCCTGTGGGGTCGCCGCCGCGCGGCGCGGAGCGAGCCCAGGACATTCCGACCAGCGCCATCGCGGCTCCCACCACAACGGCCAGGGTCACACTGCGATTCGACCTGGGCTTGAGCTCCTGCTCGGGCGACTTCATTGGCGACCTCCTGCAGAAGTCTACGACCACGGCCGCCGCCGGTTACGCCAGCCCCGCCACCCGGAACGGCTCGGCCACCGGCTCGCCGTTCAACTGGTACGCCCCGGCATAGATGCCGAACCGGCAGACCTCGACCGGCACGACCAGCCCCGCCTCGGGGGGGCCGGGCAGCCGGAGCTGGGCGGCCAGCAGCGCCGCCGTGACGAGCTGCGAGCAGAACAGCCGCTTGTACTTCCCGTCCAGGCCGCACAGGCCCTCCCAGAATCGCTGGCCAGCGTCGTTGAACCAGTCGGCGAGCCCCTCGACGTCGAAGTGATGGCCCAGGTGCTCGCGCAGCCGGCGGAGATCGTAGAGGCCCGCGGCCGCCACCCCCGCGTAGTTGTACCGGTCCTTGGCGTTTTCGGCGTAGTAGGCCGCCAGCAGCGCCGGGACCATGGACTGACTGAACGCCTGGTCCAGCGGTAGGTAAAAGCACGTATGGTCGCGCTGGTACTCCCCCAGGGACTGGGCCAGCGGCGTCACGGTCACGCCGGCGCCGGTCGCTTCCAGGACCGACAGCGGCGCGCCGGGCTCCGGCTCGATGAGCACGGCCACGTGCGAGATCCCCGACCGGGTCGCCTCCTGGATGAACCGGTCGACCCTGGACGTGCCGCTGAACGCCAGGACGTCGCCCACCGCCGGCGCGCGCCCGCAGCCCCCACCCAGAAAGTCGCCCACGGTCGCCAGCTTGGCCGTCAGCTCCATCATCCCTGACGTTACAATCACGGCGCTGACGATGGAACTGGGCGCATTTGCCTTCCGTGGTACGACGCGGTTTCGGCTGGTCCGGCTGCTCGGGCAGGGGGGCATGGGCGTCGTCTACGAGGCGTTCGACGAGACGAACGGCGTGCCGGTCGCGGTCAAGCTGCTGCCGGTGGTCAGCCCCGACATGCTGCTCCGGTTCAAGCGCGAGTTCCGGACCGTCGCGGACGTGCGCCACCCGAACCTGGTCCGGCTGGGCGAGCTGGTCTCCGAGGGCTCCCAGTGGTTCTTCACCATGGAGCTGGTCACCGGCAGCGACCTCATTCAGTACGTCCGCGGTCTGGAGCCACCGGCCCCCTCGCCGATGACCCCGGTCCTGCCCGCCGACGCGCCTACGCCCATCGTCGCGCCGGGAGAGGCGCTGCGGCGCTACGATCCGACGGGCGGCGGCTACCGGCAGGAGCGGCTGCGCCCTGCCCTGGCGCAGCTCGCGCGCGGGCTGGCGGCGCTCCACGCCGCGGGCTGTGTCCACCGCGACGTCAAGCCGTCCAACGTGCTGGTCACCCCCGAAGGGCGCGTGGTGCTGCTGGACTTCGGGCTGGTGAGCGACGTGTCGGGCGCGACCACTCACTCGGGCGCCGGGACGCCCGAGTACATGTCGCCCGAGCAGGTGGCGATGCAGCCGGTCAGCGCCGCCGCGGACTGGTACGCGTTCGGCGTCATCCTGTTCGAGATCCTGAGCGGGCGGCTGCCGTTCGAGGGGCTGCCGCACGAGATCCTGTACCGCAAGCAGCACGGCGAGCCTCCCGGCCTGACGACGCTGGCCCCCGGCGCGCCCCCCGACCTGGCGGCGCTGTGCGATCGCCTGCTGGCCCCGGATCCGGCGGCCCGGCCCTCGGGGGACGACGTGCTGGCGGTGCTCGAACCGACGCCGGCCGCCGCCCCGAGCGAGGCGCCCGCGCGCCGCGAGACCAGCATGTTCGTCGGCCGCGAGCGCGAGCTGGCCGTCCTGGCCGGGGCCCTGCAAGCCGTCCGCGACGGCGGCGGCGCGCGCCTGCTGATCGTGCGCGGCGACTCCGGGGTCGGCAAGTCGGCGCTGGTCGCGTCGTTCCTGCGACGCCTCGATCCCGAGGCGCTGGACGAGGAGGCGCACTGGATCGAGGTCGGCCCCCCGCTGGTGCTGACCGCGCGCTGCTACGAACGCGAGCTGGTCCCCTTCAAGGCGTTCGACGGGCTGGTGGACGAGCTCACGCACGTGCTGCGCCGGCTGGACCCGACCACCGTGGCGCGCGTCGTCCCCGAGCGCCCGGCGGTGCTGCTGCAGGCCTTCCCGGTGCTGGGGCGCGTCCCCCTGATCGCGCACGCGCCCCAGCAGCACATCGGCTCGGACCCGCGCGAGGTGCGCGACGCGATGTTCGTGGCGTTTCGCCAGCTGCTGCGCGGGATCACCTCGCTGGCGCCGGTGGTGGCGTTCATCGACGACCTGCAGTGGGCCGACGCCGACTCGCTGGCGCTGCTGGCCGAGGTGCTGCGCCCCCCGGACGCGCCACGGATCCTGCTGATCGGCACCCTGCGGACGGCGCCCGGTGAGGAGCCGGCGTCGCTGCTGAGACCCGAGGTGCCGGTCGAGGAGCTCCCGCTGGGCAACCTGGGCGGGGACGAGGCCCGGCGGCTGGCGCGCGAGCTGCTGGCCCCCACCGACCGCGAGCGCGACGCCGAGTTGCTGGCGCGAGAGTCCTCCGGGCACCCGCTGTTCTTGCTGGAGCTGGCGCGCACCGCCCACCTGCGCCGCGGCAACGGCGCCGCGCTGACCCTGGACGGCGTGCTGCGCGCGCAGATCGAATCGTTCTCGTCGGCCACCGTGCGCCTGCTGCGCGCGCTGGCCGTGGCCGGCGCGCCGACGCCGGTCCGCCTGCTGCGCCGGCTGGCGGGCCTGGAGGGGCCGCGGGCGGTCTCGACGATCGACGAGCTGCGCGGGGCGCGCCTGGTCCACTCGGTGACCGAGAGGGACGACGAGCTGCTCGACTTCTCGCACGACCGGATCCGACTGGTGGCGCGCCAGTCGACCTCGCCGGCCGAGGCCCGCGAGCTGCACGGCCTGCTGGCCGAGGCGTTCGAGGACGCCGGCAACGCGCTCCGGGCCGCCGGACACTGGCGCGAGGCCGGCTTTCCGGATCGGGCCGCCGTCCACTTCGCGTCGGCCGCGCGGCGGGCCGCCGAGGGGCTGGCGTTCGACCGCGCGGCGGGGCAGTACCGGGACGCGCTGGCGCTGGGCACCTGGACCGAAGAGCAGCGGCGCGAGCTGCTGATCGGGCTGGGGGACGCGCTGGCCAACGCGGGGCGTGGCGCCGAGGCGGCCACGAACTACCTGGCGGCCACGCGCGGCGCCGGCCCGGTGCAAGGGATGGACCTCCGCCGGCGCGGCGCCGAGGAGCTGATCCGCAGCGGCCACCTGGACGAGGGGCGCGAGGTGGCCGCCGAGGCGCTGGCCAACGCCGGCCTGGCGTTCGCCCGCTCGCCGGTTCGCGCGCTCTTGATCCAGCGCGCCGCGCTGTTCCTGCGCGGCCGCCGCTTCCGCCGGCGCAGCGCCGAGGAGATCGCGCCCAGCGATCTGGCCCGGGCCGACCTGTGCTGGTCGATCTCGTCCGGCCTGGGGCTGATGGATCCGGTCCAGGGGGCGCACTTCCAGGCGCGCAGCCTGCTGCTGGCGCTGCGCATCGGGGAGCCGAACCGGGTGGCCCGGGGCATCGCCGGCGAGGCGGCCTACGCGGCCGCCCAGGGGAACGGGCAGCGCGCCAGGAAGCTGCTCGCCGAGGCGGCCGCCATCGCGTCCCAGGTCGAGCACCCGCACGCCAGCGGCATCGTGTCGCTGATGAGCGGGCTGGCCGCGCACCTGGGCGGCCAGTTCGCCCCCGCGCTCGATCACCTGATCGCCGCCGAGCGCATCTTCCGCGACCGCTGCGTCGGCGCGGCCTGGGAGCTGAACGCCGTCCGCCACTTCACGCTCGAGTGCTTCTATTACCTGGGCGCGCTCGAACGCTTCCGCGACTGCTCCGCCGAGGGACTGAAGGAGGCGCACGATCGCGGCTCGGTCTATGCCGCCACCACGCTGCGCACCGGCCTGGGCAACGCCGTCTGGCTGCTGGGCGACGAGCCGGAGCGCGCCCGCCGCGAGGCCCGCGAGGCGATGCAGGTCTGGTCGACCCACGGCTATCACATCCAGCACTGGTACCAGCTGATCGCCGACACCCAGATCGACCTCTATCAGGGGGACGGCGAGGCGGCGCACCAGCGGCTCTCGGCGGGCTGGCCGGCGCTCCGGCGCTCGATGCTCCTGCGCGTCCACCACACCGGGACGGTGGCGGTTCACCTGCGCGGGCGCGCCGCGCTGGCGGGGGCGGTCGCCAGCCAGGGGACGGCGCGGGCCGAGCGGCTGGCGCTGGCCCGTCGCTGCGCGACCCGGCTGCGGCGGGGCACCGGCTGGGGCGCGGCGATGGGCGCCCTGCTGATGGCCGGCGCCGAGCACGCCGGCGGACACGGCGCCGAGGCCCGCGGGTGGCTGTCGCTCGCGCTGGACGAGGCCGGCCCGCAGCAGCTGGCGCTGTTTCAGGCCGCGGCGCGCTGGGCCGCCGGCCCGATCGCCGGCGACGCCGAATCGGCCGCGGCCGGGGAGGCCTGGATGCGCGAGCACGGCGTGCGCGCGCCCGCCGCGCTGGCGCGCATGCTGGTGCCGGGCCCCGCCCTCAGATGATCTGGAACTGCCCGCCCAGGATCATCAGCCCCAGCAGCTGCAGGATCCCGGCGTAGTAGCGGCCGTTGCCGGTCGGGATCTGCATGTTCCAGAGCGCGGACAGGTACTGCTGTCGATCCGAGTTGCTCGAGCCGCCGGCCGCGATGGCGTTGGCGACGACCAGCGATGGCTCGTGGAAGGTGTTGGTGCAGGTCATGCCGTCGATCGTGTACGAGGTCCCGTAGGACGAGATGCCTTGCCCCGTGAAGAAGGCCAGGATCTGGTTGCAGATCGGCGAGCTGGTCGTGATGCCCGTCCAGTACTGATCGATCACCATGTTGATCTGGGTGCGGTAGGACTCCGGATCGAACACGCTCCATCCCATGACCGGGGTGCCGTCGAAGTTCGAACGGATCGGGGTCAGGCCGGTCATCGCGTTCGCGGCGGCCTGCCAGAGCACCCGGCCGCTGGCGGCCGCGTCCGCGAACATCTGCTGGTGGGCGGCCTGCGCCCAGACGGCGTAGTAGCCGGGCATCACGATCGAGGGGCGGGTCTGCCCCATCGACGCGAAGTCGGGGGTCGAGTACGGCAGGTTGGACGTGGCGTCGAACGTGTTCGTCACGCCCCCCGCGACCCCGCCGTCACCATCCACCGTGAAGCGCATCGTGTGCAGCAGCGCCAGCGCCTCGGCCTGGTAATCGATCGCCCCGCCGCTGCCCCACCTGTCGTGGGCGAAGATCAGGGCGGTCACGAACTGCTGCAGCCCGTACGGGTCCAGGCAGGTGGTCGACGTCATCTGATCGGCGCTGTCGCAGAACGACGTGAAATAGCCGCTCGAGACCTGGAGCTGGTTCTTGGCGTACCGCCACAGGCTGTCGAACTCGGACTGGTTGGTCTTGCTCCCGGGCTCGAGCTCGACCTCGATCATCATGCCCAGCCCCTGCCCCTCGGTGCGGATCTGCGAGTGCAGCACGTCGTAGATGTACGCCTGGTCGGTGTTGGCGACCGGCACGTAGATCGCCTGCGTGTCCGCGTCGCCGTGGAACAGCTGCATGTAGACGGAGTTGATCTTCCGGTTGATCGCGTCCTGGCTCAGGTTGAGGACGTCGCGCAGCGGATTCTGGTAGGTGGCCGGCCTGTTGGTGATCGCGTGCAGCTCGCTGGCCTCATTGGACCCGAGCGAGTCGGTCGTGTCCTGGCACCCGGCGGCAGCGGCGGCCAGCACCACGAAGAGCCACGCTGCCCGCGCGCGCACCGCGCGCCTCAGTCGCCGAGCCGCGTCCGCACGTGCGCGGCGAGCACGCTGTTCGGATGCCGGCGAAGGAACTCGCGCGCATGAGCCCGAGCGGCCTCGGCGCGACCGCTCTGAGAGAGCGCGTCGATCCGGAGCACCTCGGCCTCCTGGTCCAGCCGGCCCCGCGGGTAGGCGCGGGCATAGCCATCGAGTCGAGCGATCGCGTCGCTGGTGTCGCCGCGCGCCAGCGCCGCGCGGGCCCCGTCGATCGAGGCCAGCTCGCGCGCCAGCGGCACGGCGGGCTCGACCCGGGCACGCCGGGCGGCGTGCGCGCTCGGATCGTCTGGCACCGGCACCACGGGCGCGACGGCCACGGCGACCGCGGGGCCGCCGCCTTGCGCGACCGGCGACAAGGCCGGCGCCGGGACGCCCCGGGCTGCGTGCATCGCCACGTCCTGCCTGTGCAGCGCCCGATAGCCGGCCGGAACCGTGGCCACCGCGCCGACGATGGCGGCGCCCGCGAAGATCTTGCCCAGCGACAGCTTGCCGATCGACAGCTTCCCCAGCGAGAGCGACGTCCGCGCGGCCGCAGCCCCTGCCAGCGTCGCCGACCCAGCCAACCCCAGCGCCCCCAGCGTCTTGGCACGTGCGGTCGGCGACCCACGATAGGCGGTCCCCGCGTCGAGCAGCGCGCGCTCGAGCGCCGTGGCCCCTTCGTCCCTAAGTCGCATCGGTTCCCTCATCGGTCGTCCTCCCCAGTCCCTCCAGCGCCCAGCGCCGCAACCCGGGCTCGGAATTCAGTCCGCGCCCGGCGTAAACGCGAGGCGACAGTGCCTCGCGGAATCCCGACCGCCTCCGCGATCTCGGCGGCGGTCATCTCTTCGAACTCGTGCAGCACGAACACGGCCCGCAGAGATTCGTCGAGCTGGTCCAGCACGCGATCGAGCAGCTCGCGCATGCGCTTCTGATCGGTCAGCGCCTCGGGCGTCCCGAGGTGATCGATCTGCTCCGGCGCCTCGGCGGCGGCCACCTCGCGGCGGCGGGCCGCCGTGCGGCGGGCGTGCGCGGCCTGGTTGAAGGCGACGCGGAACAGGAAGCTCTTCTCGGCGCCCGGCCGGATGTCGTCGAGGCGGCGCGCGGCGACGATGAACGTGCGCTGCACTTCATCGTCGATCTCGGATTCCGGCGTGCCTGAATTTCGGAGGACGCGGGCGACAAAGTCGAGGTAGTTGTCGACCAGCTCCCGGAGCCGCCCCTCGCGGGCGCGAGCCGGGGCGGGTGCGAGCTCACGGGCCGGCGCTTCTAGCGCGCCGGTCTCGATCAAGGCGGCGGAGGTCATGAGCTCGGTCCTGGATCTCAATTCCCGCTCCCGCGAGGATTGATCATAGCCTCATGGGGCCCCGTTTCACAGACTATGCGCCAGACCGAAGGCCAGCGTGGGGTAGACCGAGGAGGTCGAGCCCAGCTCCTTGCGGGGCGCGCTGACCACGAAGTTCCTCTGGACGAACGGGATCTCGAGGCCGACATCCAGCTTCAGCCAGAAACCCGCACTTCGTCCCACCTCGACGTGGACGACGGCGCCGCCGCTGCCCCACAGCCGATCCACGACCTTGGGGCTCATGACGGTGAGGTCCGTCATGGTCAAGACGCCGGCGGTGAAGCGCACGCAGGGCTCGGCCGAGACGAACCGCCCCCAGCTCCACCCGGGACAGCCGTCGACGGACAGCGCCAGCCAGCGCAGACCCAGGTCGTCGCCGGGGTGAAAGAAATCCCCGGCCATCCAGATGAAAGAAGCGGTCAGCGAGGGGGCCCGCGCCCGCGCGCCGCTGGCCAGTCGCCCTGACACGGCGCCCCCGACGCTGAGCGTCGAGGTGAAGAGGTGGGCGGTGACGAAGGAGGCGGCCACGGCCGGTCCTCGCACCAGCGGGGGCGGCGGCGGCGCGGCCGGGGGCGGTGGACCGGCGTGGAGCTCGACCGGAGGCGGCTCGACCGTCGGTGGGGGCGGGGACGGTGGGGGCGGAGGGGGCGGCGGCGGTGACGGCGGCGGTTGCGCGAGCGGCGGAGGTGGCGGCGGCGCGCTGCTCCCGGTCGAAGCCGAGCCGCTGGCAGCTCCGCCGGTGGCCGCGCCCGTGGCGCCCGTGCCCGAGGTCGATCCGATGGGTGCGCCCCCGACGGTGATCGACGGATCGATCGCCAGCGCCGCCGTCAGCGACAGGACCTGGACCACCTCGGCGCAGGTCGCGCCGTCGACCTTGCGCGCCTCGAAGTGACCGCTCGGGGCGCTGATCCGCAGCTCACCATGAACCTTGGCCCCGGCACGGGTGAGCCGTACGGTGACCCGCATCGCCGGATCGCTGGCGCGCGCCGCGCGCGCCTTTTCGGTGCGCGAAAGGATCCCGGACCAGAATGTGTCCGCGTCGGCACAGCCGGCAGGCGCGCTGAAGTCGACGCGAACCGGAACCGGGCTGTTGGCGGCGGGAGCGACCGTCACGGCCGCGATCACCGTCCACGTCAGGATCACGCCCAGGCCCGTGAACACCCTGCCACGGTGACACGAACGGTCACCTCCTCGCCAGTCCCTGACTTACGACGAATTATCCAGGACGAAAAAAGACGGAAACACGACTGGCCTTATCTTCGTTCTAGAGGACGACATGGCGCGCGTCGAGAATCGCGGTCTTGGCTACCAGGTTCACGACAGCGGTGATCACACGCTGGACGGGATCTTCCGGCTCATCCAGCTGGGCGAGGAGGATGAGCCGCTCGAGGCTGTCCTGACCGCCATGTGCGGCGACATCGCAAAAATCGCGCGCGCCGACGTGGCCAGCGTCTACGTCCGTGAGGCGGGGCCGGATTCAGAGCGGTTCACCATGCGCGGGAACGTCGGCTTCCCCGCCGACGCCGTGGGGCGGGTCCACCTGGGCCGCGGCGAGGGGATCACCGGGTTCGCGGCCGATCGCCTGCGCCCCGTCTCGGTGGCGGAAGCCGACCGCGACGAGCGTTTCAAGTACATCCCGGGCCTGGGCGAGGAGCAGTTTCCTGCGCTGCTGGCGGTCCCCGTCCTGCGCGGCGGCGCGGCGGCGGGCGTGCTGGTGCTGCAACGCCGGGCCGCCACCGCCTTCACGCCCGAAGAGGTGGTGCTGGCGACGGCCCTGGCCGCCGTCATCAACCACGCGCTCGAGCGCGGCGAGGGGCGCGAGCGCGAGCGGGCCCAGAACAGCGACCGGCGCACCGTGCGCCTGAGCGGCTCGACGCTGATCGCGGGGACGGCGATGGGGCGCGCCACCGTGCTGCCGACGCTGGCGGCGCTGGCGGCGCCCACTGGGCCGGCCAGGCCGATCGACGCCAGCGCGCTGGACACGCTGTGGACGCGGCTGCGGGGCGAGCTGCAGAAGGGAATCAGCGGGGGCGGCGCGGCCGCCCAGGAGATCGCCTCGCTGGCGCTGATCCTGGACGACGAGCGATTCCGCGGGCGGCTGACCGACGCCTGCGCGGCCCCTGCGCCGCTGAAGGCGATGTCCGAGCTGGCCCGCGCCTATGCGCGGGCGCCGTTCCAGGCAGGCGGTGACGAGGCGACCTCGGCGCTGATGGGCGCCCGCGCCGCCGAGATCGAGGACCTCTGCGTGCTGGCCCACGCCGCCGCCGGCGGGACCCGACTGGTCCGCGCCGGCGCCATGCTGGCCAGCGAGCGGCTGGGGCTGTTCGCCACCGCCTACGCCATCTCGGCCGGCGCCTCGGCCTTCGTGGTCGAGGGGGAGGTCCCGAGCGACGGCGGACCGGCCGCCCTCGCCCGCGCCGCCGGGCGCCCGCTGATCTCCGCGGTCCACGGCCTGTTCGGTTGGCTGCGCCCCGAGGATCTGCTGGTCGTCGACGCCGATGACGAGCTGGGGACGGGCGTGGTTCGCGTGAACCCGCCCGCCACCACCGTCGCCCGCTTCCGCAGCGCCAGCCGCTGAGCCGCGGGCTCAGCGCGCCCCGGTCGCGCTCACCCGCCAGATCGATCCCGAGCCGTCGTCGGTGACCAGCAGGGCCCCGTCGCTGGCGACCGCAACGCCGACCGGCCGTCCCCAGACCTCGCCCGACGGCGTGACGAAGCCGGTCAGGAAGTCCTGGTACTCGCCGGTGGCGCGGGTCCCGCCGTGCATCGGCACCCGCACCACCTGATAGCCAGTGCGGACCTTGCGGTTCCACGACCCGTGCTGGGCGGCGAAGATGTCGCCCCGGTACTCGGCTGGAAACTGCTCGCCCTCGTAGAACACCATCTCGAGCGAGGCGTTGTGGGGTTGCAGCAGCACGTCGGGCACGATGGTCCGGGCGGCCAGCTCCGGGTGCTTGCCGCCGAGGCCCGGCTGCGGGTGCGCCCCTAGGTAGTAGAACGGCCAGCCGTAGAAGCCGCCCGGCTGCACGTGCGTGATGTAGTCCGGCACCAGGTTGTCACCCAGCGTGTCGCGTTCGTTCACCGACGCCCACAGCTCGCCGCTGGTCGGGTGAACGGCGATCCCGACCGCGTTGCGGATCCCTGACGCGTACACCCTCACGCTGTTCGCAGCCACCGTCCCGTCCGCGCCCACGTCAAAAGCCAGGATGTCGGCGCGATGGAACTCCGCCGGGTTCTGGTCGGGGTCGTCGGCGTTCGAGCGCGAGCCGACCGAGACGAACAGGGTCTTGCCGTCGCGCGAGAACGCCAGATCGCGCGTCCAGTGGCCGCCCCCGCGCAGCAAGCCGCCGCCCGGGAGCTCTGGAACCACGACCTCGGCGCCGGCCCGCGCCTTCAGGTCGCCGGCGCGATAAGGGAACCGCACGACGGAGCCGGTGTTGGCGACGTAGATCCAGCGCGGGTCGGGCCCCGCCGGATAGAACGCGATCCCGAACGGCAGGCTGAGGCCGGTCGCGAAGACCTCGGAGCGGGCCGCCCGCCCTGCGGTGGTCACGCCGCGAAGGACGCGAATCGCCCCGGACGCGCTCTCCGCCACGAACGCGTCGCCGCCCGGGACGGCGCGGATGAGCCTGGGCCGGCTCAACCCTTCGGCGTAGAGGTGGACCCGGAAGCCGTCGGGCGCCTGCGGCCAGGCGCCTCGCGGCCGCGGGACCAGGCGTGGCCCGTTGTCGGCCGACTCGGTCGCGTTCGGCGGCGGGAGATCGGCGACGGTGATCTTGTGAACCAGCCCGGGCCGTTGCCCGCGAAAGTCGATGAAGGGCGAAGGCCCGCCGGCGACCGGCGCGCCGCGGAACATCGCACCGGCACCCACCGCCAGACATCCGACGAACCTCGCGATCGCGTTCAGGTTCCTTGGCGACGAGGACGAAGAGAAGGAGTAACCTCTCTCGGTCCTTGCTGCATGCGTCCGCATAGCCCCATCAATATGGGTCGCTTTCGTCCGAGCGTCCTGGCGCTGCTGGCGCTCGCCTGTCTGAGCGCGAAGGCCGGCGCCGCCGAACCCGCGCCGGCGACCGGCGACGACGAGCCGCCGATCACGACGCCCGGAGCGGAGGGTGACTACCTGCGCGAGATGCACCGCTTGATCCACTACCGCTGGGCGAATCAGTTCATCAAGGGCGTCGCCGACAAGCGGCCCGCCGGCGATCCCCTCAACCGCGCGAAGGACGCCGAGCTCCTGTTCGTGGTGCGCTGGGACGGCAGCCTGGGAGAGATCACGGTCAGCGAGACCTCGGGCGTCCCCGAGTTCGACGCGGCGGCCGTCGCCGCCATCAAGGTGCAAGGCCGCTTCCCGGTCCCGCCCGTCGACATCTACGGCGATGACGGTGTCGCGCACTTCCGCTGGGTCTTCGCGCGCGGTCCGCGCCTTTGCTCGGGCGGCGAGGTCCGCCACGTCGAGGCGCCGCTGGCCGAGGCGCTCCCGAGGCTGTTCTACCAGGGGCGAATCAAGGAGGCCCTGCTGCGCGCCACGCGTTACACGCGCAAGGGGGACGCGGGCGCCATGTCGACGTTCGCGCGCGCCTGGCTGTCCCGGCGATTCTCCGACCCGGTCCTCGACGCCCGCGCCGCGGCGGCTCTGGCCATGACGGGTGACGCTCGCCAGGCCGAGCGGTTGAAGCCGGCGCTGGAGCGGCCGGAGACCGTCGACCTCGCCGCCCCTGCGCTGGCCAGCATCCGGGTCGATCTGTGCGCGCTCGTGCAGCCGCGCCTGGAGTCGGCCAAGCCCGAGGGCGTCGCCCAGGCGACGCGAATTCTGCGGGCCGCGCACGCCCAGCTGCCCGCCGAGTCACCGTGCGTCGGGGCGCTGGCCAACCTGGTGAAGAACGAGTTCCTGCCCGCCCCCTCGCGCGCCGAGGCCCTGCAGACGCTGGCGCTGGTGAACGCGCAGGCCGCGCACCGCCCGGCGCTGAACGCGCTGGGGGACAAGGACGCCCAGGTGCGGGCGGCGGGCGCGAATGCGTTCGCCCATCCCGGTGGCGGCCGCCCCACGTTGTACCGGCTGGAGCCGCTGTTGAAGGATCCGTCGGTCGGCGTGCGAACCGCGGCCGCCGGAGGGCTGGTGCGCGCGTGCGGCGACCTGGCCAACGACTACCTGGCGCCGGTCCTGAAGGCGCACGAATCGGAGCCCGTGGGAGCCATGGTGCCCGAGCTGGCCAAGCTGTCGACCCCGGCGTCGCTCGACCTGCTGCAGAAGATCGCCAAGCGCAACGATCCGGAGCTGCGCCTGCCGCTGCTGGCGGCGCTGGCCCAGCGCAAGGACGCGCCGGCCCACGCCGTCTACCAGACGATGGCAGCGGCCGTGAAGAAGGATCCCTACGCCACACCGGCCGCCCGGCAGATCGTCTACGCGAACGCCGACATCGCCGAGCTGCAGCCGCTGATGAAGGACCCGGTCGTCGGGCTGTTCGGTTTCAAAGCCCTGCTCCATGCGCAGCGGCAGGCCGACGCCATGGATTGGCTGGTGACGTCCTTTGACCGGCTGCCGCCCGAAACGTTGGTCGACGCCCTCGGCGCCTGGCTGGCCAACCCGCCGGGGCACGCCGCCAGCAAGTAAGCTCGGCGGCCGTGCCCGCGACCCGGTTCCCGCTGCTGTATCAGCTGAACACGCGCGTGCTGGTCGCCGAGTCTCGCGCGGGGGGGACGCTCGACGATCTGCCCGATGCGCTCCTCGATCAGGCGGCCACCCGCGGCTTCGCCTGGATCTGGGCGCTGGGCGTCTGGCAGACGGGCCCGGCGGGCCTGCGCGAGGCGCTGGCCCCTGGCCTGCGCCCCGGTTACGCGCGCGATCTGCCCGACGTGCGCGACGCCGACATCATCGGATCGCCGTTCGCCGTCCGCGGGTACGACGTTCACCGCGATCTGGGCGGCGACGCGGCGCTGGCCCGCCTGCGCGAGCGGCTGCGCGTGCGTGGGCTCCGGCTGATGCTGGACTTCGTCCCCAACCACGTCGCGCTGGACCACCCGTGGGTCGACACGCACCCGCAGTACTTCATCCACGGCACCGAGGACGACCTGCGGCGAGAGCCCGGCAACTACGTCCGCCTGAACGATCAATTGATCCTGGCCCACGGCCGCGACCCTTACTTCCCGGGATGGACGGACACGCTGCAGCTCGACTATCGGCTGCCAGCCCTGCGCGAGGCGATGACGGGCGAGCTGCTGCGGGTGGCGGCCCGCTGCGACGGGGTTCGCTGCGACATGGCCATGTTGCTCGAGCCGGACGTGATCTCGAGGACCTGGCCGCGGCCCGACCCCGCCGTCGCGCCGTTCTGGCCGGACGCGATCGCGCGCGTTCGCCGCCAGCACCCCGGCTTCCTGTTCCTGGCCGAGGCCTACTGGGACCTGGAGTGGCGCATGATGCAGCACGGGTTCGACTTCGCGTACGACAAGCGCCTCTACGATCGCTTGCGCGCCGGGGTGGCCGGGCCGGTGCGCGACCACCTGGCGGCGGAGCCCGCCTTTCGAGACCGCTGCGCCCGGTTCCTCGAGAACCACGACGAGCCGCGGGCGGCAGCGACCTTCCCGCCCGAGCGCCACCGCGCCGCCGCCGTCCTGGCGTTTCTGGTCCCCGGGCTGCGCCTGTTTCACGAAGGGCAGCTGGAGGGACGGCGCGCGCACGCCGCCATCCAGCTGGCCCGGCGGGCCACGGAGGCCCCCGATCAGGCGCTGCGCGCGTTCTATGACCGCCTGCTGGCGGTTTTGCGCCGCGACGAGCCGCACGACGGCGACTGGCACCTGTGCGAGGTGGCGCCGCTGGAAAATGATGCGGCAAGCCAAAACGTGATCGCCTTTTGGTGGGAGCTGGGGAGCTCCCGCCTCGTCGGCGCGGTCAACTTCGGCGACGGCCCCGCTCGATGCCGCATTGCGCCCAGATTCACCGCCGGCGGAAACTTCAGGATTGTCCAGGACCTGCTGGGGGATACGCCCGACGGGCGGTCACCCGTCCAGCCGGACGCCGGAGGCATCAGTCTGAATCTCGCGGCCTGGGACCATCATCTGTACGAGGTGCGCGATGCGGCGTCATGACGGTCCGCATTGCATTTACCCTAAGGTGGTCTTATGTGTGATGCTTCCCGAGAGGGCCCGTTTTGAGCGACATCGAGACACTGCTGCAGAAGACCAGCCGAACGTTCGCGCTGACGATCCCCTGCTTGCCCCAACCGACCCGCGATGAGGTCGGCATCGCCTACCTCTTGTTCCGCATCATCGACACCTTCGAGGACGCCGTCCTCTGGGAGCCCGATCGCCGCCGCCAGGCGCTGAGTCAGTTCATCACGCTTCTCGACGGTCCGGCCGCCGCGTCGGAGCCGCTGGCCCAGGAATGGACGCGCGACCCGCCTCTCATTCACGCCGGCTACCAGGAGCTTCTTTCCCACACACGTCTGGTCCTGGAGCGGTTCGAGGCGCTGCGCCCCGAAGTTCGTCAAATTCTTCGCGAGCACGTGGCGCGTAGCGCCGAAGGGATGGCCGGCTTCGTGGCGCGCGTGAAGCCCGAGGGGCGGCTGCAGCTGGAGACGATCGCCGACCTGCGCGACTACTGCTACGCGGTCGCCGGCATCGTGGGCGAGATGCTGACCGAGCTGTACCTGGTGGGGCGGCCGAGCATGGCCTCCGTCGCCCCCGAGCTGCGAAGGCGGGCCGCCGCTTTCGGCGAGGGGCTGCAGCTGGTGAACATCCTCAAGGACGCGCGCCCCGACGCCGAGGAGGGGCGAACCTTCCTGCCGCAGCAGGCCCCCCTGCGCGAGGTGTTCGTGCTGGCCCGCCGCGACCTGAGCGACGCCGCCGACTACGTCGATCTGCTGCGCGCCGGAGGCGCCGAGCCGGGCCTGGTGGCCTTCAACGCGTTCATCTGCAAGCTGGCCGCGGCCAACCTTCAGATCCTGCGTGACCAGGGGCTGGGCGCCAAGCTGACGCGCATGACGGTCGCCAAGATCGCCGCCGAGATCGCCGCCAGCTTGGGCGTCGAGGCCCCCAAGGTGGCCCTGCGCGCGTGAGCCGCCGCTACGACGTCTTCACCGCGTACTGGCCGAGCGCCATCAGCGGGAAGTAGTGCCGGTAGAAATGGTAGTTGAGGTAGAAGACCTTGGGAAAGCCGGTGCCGGTCCAGGGGATCTGCTCCCAGCTGCCGGCCGACTGCTGCCGCTCCAGCAGCCAGGCGACGCCGCGCCGGACGGCGGGGTTGGCGGTCTCGCCGGCGGCCATCAGGCCCATGATCGCCCAGGCCGTCTGGCTGGAGGTCGACTCGCCGACCCCTTTCTTCGACAGATCGTCGTAGCTGGCGATGCTCTCGCCCCAGCCGCCGTCGGCGTTCTGGTGATCGACCAGCCAGCGCGCGGCGCGCCGCACGTAGATGGCGTCCATGCTCTCGCCGATGACGGCCAGGCCGCGCAGCGCCTGCCAGGTGCCATAGATGTAGTTCACGCCCCACCGCCCGTACCAGGCGCCCTCGGTCGTCTGATCGCGCTTCAGGAACGCGACCGCGCGCTGGACCACGGGGTGCTGCAAGGTGAAGCCGCCCAGCGTGCTCAGGCTCTCGAGCACACGGCCGGTGATGTCGGCGGTGCTCGGGTCGATCATCGCGTTGTGGTCGGCGAAAGGGACGTGGGTCAACCAGTCCTTGTCGTTGCCGCGGTCGAAGCTGGCCCACCCGCCGTCGTCGTTCTGCATCCCCAGCATCCAGTCCAGACCGCGCGCGATGGCGGCCTCGCGCGCCGGATCGGCGCCGGCGGCGCGCGCCTGGCCCAGCACCATCAGCGCCATGCAGGTGTCGTCGACGTCGGGGTAGAACTCGTTGCGCATCTCGAAGTACCAGCCGCCGGGCGGAGCCGGGTTGCGCGCCGCCCAGTCACCGGAGCGGCGGGTCTGCTTGGCGATCAGCCAGGCCAGCGCGCGCCCGAGAGCGGGGTCGTCCGCGGGCGTGCCGCTCTGGAGCAGCGCGTGCGCCGACAGCACCGTGTCCCAGACCGGCGAGATGCAGGGCTGGACGCGCACCGTGTCGCCCTCGGTGATGCAGAGGTCGTAGAGGTGCTGCAGCGCCTCGGCGAGCAGCGGGTGCTTCTGGTCGTAGCCGAGCACCGAGAGCGCCAGCGCGCTGTTCGCCATGGCCGGCAGGATCGCCGACAGGCCGTCGGACTCCGCCAGGCGCTCGATCATCCAGTCGCCGGCGCGCTTCACGGCCGCGCGGCGCAGGGCCCCGGCGCCGGGGAGGCGCTCGCCCGCCTTGAGCAACCGATCGACCGCGCCGAACAGCGTCCGCCAGTTTGGGCGCCGCGGCGGTTCGGGCTCGCCCAGCGCCACGGCGTCGGCCAGCAGCTCGGGCACGCCGCACTCGGGCGGCACGCGGATGACCGGCTTGCCCGCCCAGAGGATCGACAGCGGCACGAAGATCGTGCGCGACCAGCTGGACATATCGTAGACGGAGAACGGCGCGCGTTGCGGGGCGAACATCATCTCGGGCGGGACGGCCGGGACGCTCTCCCAGGGCACCTGCCCGAACAGCGCCAGGTGCGTGCGCGTGTACGTGTTGGCGCGCCCCACGCCGCCCAGCGACCCGATCACGGCGCGGGCCGCCCGCATGTGCGGGGCGTCGGCCGGCTCACCGGCGACCTTCAGCGCGAAGTAGCTCAGGCACGAGACGGACAGGTCCGGTGGACCACCCAGAAACTGGTGCCAGCCGCCGCCGGGCAGCGCCTCCTCGCGGATGACGCGGGCCAACCCGCGGACTTTCGCGCTGTCGCCGCGGCCGAAGAACGCCTCGATCAAGATGATGTAGCTTTCCAGCGTGGTGTCGCCTTCCAGCTCAGCCAGCCAGTACCCCTCGGCGTGCTGGCGCGCCACCAGCCAGTCGCGGGCGGCGGCGATGGCGGCGTCGACCCGGGCCCGCGCGGGCGCAGGGAACAGCAGGCTTCTGCCGGCCGGGCCGGGCGCCGGCGCCGCCGGTGTGACAGATTCCGCGACGTCGTTCATCGTTCGGCCTGGTTGTGAGAGGTTCGCCTCAGCGTCAAAGGAGAGAGCATGCGGTTCCCGATTCATATAACGACGGACATGGTGACCTACCAAATCCGGAAGGCAGTTGCCGGTGAAACCCGCTATCC
>DATJWP010000011.1:0-9987 GCA_035578045.1 Polyangia bacterium
ACCGCGCTCGCGGGAACGTGTCACGGATCGCACCTCACGATTGTATCTCGGCTGACTGATTGCTCGCGCTTAATTCAAGCTTCCGGCGCGCTGCGCCGAATGCTCAAATGACGCGGGCGTGACGCGCGAGCTGCTCCACAAACCCACCGACACTTACCTTTGGCCATGACATTCCAGGCCATGACACTGGGCCTGATCTTCGTCGTGATCGGGTTCCGCGCGCTGGTCAGCCCGGCCCAGAACGACACGTTCTGGCACCTGAGGGCGGGCGTCGACATCTGGCGGACCGGTCACGTGCCGCTCGTCGACAGCTACTCGTACACGGTCGCCGGTCTCCCCTGGCCCGACCACGAGTGGCTCTGGCAAGCCTTCAGCTACGGCTGCTACCGGCTGGGCGGCATGCCGCTCTACAGCGCCGCCGTCGGGACGCTGATCCTGATCGCCGCGTTGCTGGTCTATCGCCTGGCCACCGGCTCGCAGTCGACGCGCATGGCGGCGCTGGCGATCGGCCTCACGCTCACGTCGCCGGTCTGGGCGCTGCGCCCGCAGGTCGCCACGATGCTGGGCGTGGTGACGCTGGCGACGCTGGTCGCGCGCGAGCGCCTCTGGCCCATTCCACTGCTGTTTCTGCTGTGGGCCAACGTCCATGGCGGCGTCTCGCTGGGCGGGCTGATGCTGCTGGCGGCCACGGCGGCCGCGGGCTGGCGCTGGCACCGGACCGGCGCCGCGGGGGACCGGCGGCGCGCGCTGGCGCTGGTCGCGGTGCTGGCCGCCTCGGGGCTGGCGACCTGCGCGACGCCGCTCGGCTTCCAGGTCTTCCGCTTCGTCTGGGAGTCGACGGGGCGCCTCTACACGCTCCATATCAGCGAGTGGCGCCCGACCTGGCCGACCGATTCGGCGGGCGTGACCTTCTGGCTGGCCGCCGCCGGTCTGATCGCGCTGCTGGTGCGCCGCCGGCACCAGCTGGCGGGCGCCTCCTGGGCGGCCTGGGCGCTGGTGGCGATGGCGCTGGCGCTGGTGGGCCCGGCCTTCCGATCCTTCCGCAACTTCCCGCCGTTCGCGCTGGTGGCGGCGCCCGCGGCGACCCAGCTGCTGGGCGCCTCATTCCGCATCCGGTTGCCGGTCCGGCGCGACGCCGCCAGCCCGGACCACCCGCGCGTGAACGCCGCGCTGTTCGGGGGCATGGCGGCGGTGGCGCTGGCCCTGGTCGCGGCGGCCTACGCGGTGCAGTTCCCCTGGCTGGGGTGGCGCCCCATCTCGCGCGAAGCCGTCGCGGCCGTTGAATCTTGCCGCGCGCCGATCTTCAACCATTACGACGACGGCGGCGTCCTGATCTGGTTCACGCCGGACCGGCCGGTGTTCATCGACAGCCGCCAGGACCCCTACCCGCTGCCGTTCATGCTGGAGGCCATCGACGTCGAGCGCGGCACGCGGCCCTATCAGCCGATGTTCGCGCGCTGGCACATCGGCTGCGCGTTCCTGAAGTCGTCGTCCAAGATGGTCGACCGGCTGCGCGAGGACGGCTGGCAGACCCGCCTCCGCGACCACGACTGGACCGTGCTGGCGGCGCCGGGGTCCTCGTGAGCAAGAGCCGCTTCCGAGGCCTGTCGTTCGAGCAGATGGCGATCGCGCTGCTGCTGGTGGCGCTGGCGTTCCGCGCGCTGCTGATGCCGGCCCAGAACGACACCTACTGGAACCTGCGCGACGGCCTGGGGATCCTGAGCAGCGGGCAGATCCCCCGGGTCGACAGCTACTCTTACACGGCGGCCGGCGCGCCCTACACGGACCACGAGTGGCTGTCGCAGGTGATCCTGGCGCTGGCGCACCGGCTGGCCGGCATGCCGGGCGTCGAGCTGATCGCTGCCGCGGCCGTGCTGGGCGCGGTCGCCATCGTCTGCCGGCTGACCATTGGCCCGCTCTTGACCCGCTTCGCGCTGCTGGCGCCGGCGCTGGCGGTCGCCTCGTGCGTCTGGGCGCTGCGCCCGCAGGTGTTCTCGCTGTTGGCGCTGATGCTGCTGGTCTGGATGATCGTGCGCGAGCGCTGGCTCGGCGTGCCGCCGCTCTTTCTGGTCTGGGCCAACGCCCACGGAGGCGTGGTGGTGGGTGGGCTGACCCTGACGGCGGCGACCGTGGTCGCCATCGTCCGCTGGCGGACGCGCGGCGAGGCGGCGGATCGCCGCCGACTCCGCGCGCTGGCGATCGTGGTGCCGCTGTCGGCGGCGGCCACGCTGCTCACGCCGCTGGGCACCCACCTCATTCCCTACGTCCTTCTGACCGCGCGTCGCAGCCGCGGCATCGGCATCTCCGAATGGGCGGCGACGCTGCCGATCGACGCGGTCGGCGTGGCGTTCTGGGCGGTCGCGCTGGGGTTCGGCGTCATGCTGGTTGCGCGGCGCCGGGTGGTGGCCAGCGGCGGGTGGGGCGACTGGGCGGACTGGTCGCTCTTGGGGATGTCGCTGGCGCTGTTGCCGGTCGCGCTTCAGACGCAGCGGAACGTCGCCCCGTTCCTGATGCTGGCCGCGCCGGCCGCCAGCCGGCTGCTGGGTCCCGACTTCCGGATCCGGCTGCGCCGCCCGGGGCCGGATCAGCCGCCCAGCCCCGACCACCCGCTGCTGAACGCGGCGCTGTTCGGCGGGGCGGCCCTGCTGGCCGCCGTGGTGGTCGTGGTGGCCTGGACGAAACCCGTCGAGCGCCTGGATTTCCAGCCGATCTCGCCGGGCGCGCTGGCGGCGCTGCGCGGCTGCCAGGGGCCGCTCTACAACCACTACGATGACGGCGGCTTCTTGATCTGGTTCGCCCCCGAGCGCCCGGTGTTCATCGACAGCCGGCAGGATCCCTATCCACTCGAGCTGCTGCAGGAGCATCTGGCGATCGAGCGCGGCGCGCGCGACATCCGCCCGTTGCTGACGCGGTACGGGATCACCTGCGCGTTCCTGCCGGTCGAATCGCACACGGTGACGTCGCTGGCATCTGTCGGCTGGGCCACGCGCTTCCGCGACGAGCGCCACGTCGTGCAAGCCGCGTCGCGCCAGGACCCATCGGCACAACCCCCGAGGTGAAGCCGCGCAAACCCCTTCACCATGTCTTCAGGCAGGCATGTGGAGACTGCTTGGCATGTGGAGACTGCTTGGGATGACGGCACTGGTCGCTGGCTGCAGCGGTACGCCGCTCGTCGGCGGCACCACCGGGCGGGACGCCGGGGCTGATCTCGCCGGCGCCTCCTGCGATCAGCTCGTGGCCTGGCACGCCGTCGCGTTGACCGAGGCGCTCGCCTGCACGCCTGGTGCGCCCAATCAGTGCCAGGCCCTCGCGGAGGTCGTGCCGCTCGCCTGCCCCTCCAATGCCTGTGAAAACTACGAGTACGTCAACGACACGACTCAGGCCAACGCCTTCCTGCACAGTTGGTATCAGTCCTGCGTGCCCCGCGATCCTTGTCCCAACGGAGTGCTTGCCTGCGTCGGGACGGCACCGCCCGCCACCTGCGTTCCGACCGGTCCAGGCGCGTCGACCGGGGTCTGCACGCCGGCTCCTCGCGACGGCGGCGCAGCTCTCGCCCCGGACGGCGGCGAGAGCTGCTACCAGCTCTCCAACGACTACACGGCGGTCGTGAGGGCGGCGCTGGCCTGCAGGCCGGGCGCGCCGAACCAGTGTCAGACCCAGGTCACCCCGAACCTCTCTGCCTGCGGCGACTGCCAAACCATGGAGGCCGCCAACGACGCGACCGCGGTGAACGCGGTCTGGCAGCGGTGGTTCGAGCAGTGTGTCGGAACGGCGGCCTGTGCCCAGGTCGGCTGCCCGCCGATTCCCGGACAAACCGGGGTGTGTGTTCCGGTCGACGGTGGCCCACTCGGCGGCGTCTGCGTCAACAGCACGCCGTCTGACTGACGTCGTTGCGAGGCTAGTGCTTCTGCAGCTCGGCCACCGTGTCCAGCACCTCGCGGGCGTTGACCACCGGATCGACCTTGGGCCAGACGCGGGCGATCTTGCCGTCGGGGCCGACCAGGAACGTCACCCGCGACGCCAGGCTGGTCCCCGGCAGCATCGTCGGGACGCCGTAGGCCTTCTGCAGGCTGCCGTCGGTGTCGGCGACCATCGGGAAGGGGAGCTTGTACTTCTCGCGGAACCCCTTGTGGCTGGTCTCGCTGTCGCGCGACACCGCGAAGATCGTCACGCCCGCCTTCAGGAACTTGTCGAACGAGTCGCGGAAGGCGCAGGCCTCCTTGGTGCAGCCGACGGTCTCGTCCTTCGGATAGAAGTAGACGACCGCGAACTTCCCCTTCTGCTCGGACAGCTTCACGAGCTTGCCGTTCGGGTCGACCCCGAACACCTCGGGCGCGGGCTTGCCGACGGTCAGCAGGTCGGCCGCGCGCGCACGCGAAATCAACGCGAGGAGGCCCATTCCGACCACCGGGACCATGACCCAACGGACGGCCGATGCGACGCCCAGCTTCATGGACGCAAGTCTGATGCTTAAAGCACCTTGCGCAAGTACTGCCCGGTGTAGCTGGCGGCGACCCGCGCCACGTCGTCCGGCGTCCCCTGCGCGATGATCTGCCCGCCGCCCGGCCCCCCTTCAGGGCCCAGGTCGATGACCCAGTCGGCGGTCTTGATGACGTCCAGGTTGTGCTCGATGACGATCACGGTGTTGCCGGCGTCGACCAGCCGGTTCAGCACCGAGAGCAGCTGGGCGATGTCGGCGAAGTGCAGGCCGGTGGTCGGCTCATCCAGGATGTACACGGTCCGGCCCGACGACTTCTTGGCCAGCTCCTTGGACAGCTTGATCCGCTGCGCCTCGCCGCCCGACAGGGTGGTGGCCGACTGCCCCAGCTTCAGGTAGCCGAGCCCGACCTCGCGCAACGTCTCCAGCTTCTGGCGCAGCTTGGGGATGTTCTCCAGGAACTCGCAGGCCTGGTTGACGGTCATGTCGAGCACGTCGGCGATGCTGGCGTTGCGGTAGCGCACCTCCAGCGTCTCCCGGTTGTAGCGCCGGCCGCCGCAGGACTCGCACTCGATGTAGACGTCGGGCAGGAAGTGCATCTCGATGCGGATGATGCCGTCGCCCTGGCAGGCCTCGCAGCGCCCCCCCTTCACGTTGAACGAGTAGCGCCCCGGCTTGTAACCCCGCGCCTTCGACTCGGGCAGGTTGGCGAACAGATCGCGCACGTGCGTGAACACGCCGGTGTACGTCGACGGGTTGGACCGCGGCGTGCGGCCGATGGGCGCCTGGTCGATGTCGATCACCTTGTCGACGTGCTGCAGGCCGTCGATCCCCGCGTGCGTGGCGGGCGGCGTCTTGGCGTGATTCAGCTTGCCGGCCAGCGCGCGCAGCAGCGTGTCGATCACCAGCGTCGACTTGCCCGAGCCCGACACACCCGTCACGCAGGTCAGCACGCCGATCGGGAACGAGACGGTCAGGTCGCGCAGGTTGTGGCCGGTCGCGTGGCGGACGGTCAGCGCGCGGTTGGCCGACTGCCGCCGCTGCCGGGGGATCTCGATCCCCTTGCGCCCCGACAGGTACGCGCCGGTGATCGAGTGCGTGTTCCCCGCGATGTCCTCGGGCTTGCCGGCGGCCACGATGCGCCCGCCCAGCACGCCGGCCCGCGGCCCCATGTCGATGACGTGGTCGGCCGCCCGGATGGTGTCCTCGTCGTGCTCGACCACCAGCACGCTGTTCCCCAGGTCGCGCAGCTTGATCAGCGTGTCCAGCAGGCGCGCGTTGTCGCGCTGGTGCAGGCCGATCGACGGCTCGTCCAGGATGTACAGCACCCCGACCAGCGAGCTGCCGATCTGCGTGGCCAGCCGGATCCGCTGCGACTCGCCCCCCGACAGCGTCGAGGCGGTGCGATCCAGCGACAGGTAGTCGACTCCGACGTTGTTCAGGAACGACAGCCGGTCCCCGGCCTCGCGCAGGATCCGCCCCGCGATCTCTTTCTGTCGTGCGGACAGCGACAGGCCTTTCAGGAAATCGTGTGCCTCGCGGATCGTGAGCGCCGTCATCTCGGTGATGCTCTTGTCGCCCACCTTCACGAAGCGCGCCTCCTTGCGCAGGCGCGCGCCGCCGCAGGCCTCGCAGATGGTCTGCGACATGTAGCGGTGAAACTCGTCGTAGATTGCCTCGAAGTCTTCTTCGGAGGTCCGCCCCTGCTCGCGCCGCCGCCGCTCGTGGTCTTCGAAGCGCCGCTTCAGGTTGGCCAGGACCCCTTCGAACTCGCGATTGAAGCTGTGCTTGCGTCCGTTCTTCTCGAAGGTCAGAGAAACCTCGGCCCCGGGCGACCCTTCCAGCAGCAGCTTGCGGTGCTTCTCGGGCAGCTTGCTCCAGGGCACGTATTGATCGATCTCGAACTGCCCGCAGACCGCGTCCAGGATCTGGTGGAAGAAGACGTTGTTGCGCCGCTCCCAGGGCTCGATGGCGCCCTCTTTGATCGACACCTCCTCGTCGGGGACGATCAGGTCGGGGTCGAAGAACATCTTGGCACCGATGCCGTCGCAGTCGGGGCAGGCGCCGGCCGGGTTGTTGAACGAGAACAGCCGCGGCGTGATCTCCGGGTAGCTGATGCCGCAGGTCGGACAGGCGAACTTCTCGGAGAACAGCAGGTCCTCGCCCTCGAGCGGCGAGATCTTCACGACGCCCTCGGCCAGCTTGGCCGCCAGCTCGATCGAGTCGGCCAGCCGCTGCCGGATGCCGTCCTTCTTGACCAGCCGGTCGACGAACACCTCGATGGTGTGGGCGGCGGTCTTGGACAGGGTCGGCGGCTCGGCCAGCTCGTGCAGGTCGCCGTCGATGTTGGCGCGGACGAAGCCGTCCTGGCGCAGCTTGGTCAGGAGCGGCGCGAAGTCCCCCTTCTTGTCGCGCACGACCGGCGCCAGCACCGAGAACCGCTCGCCGTCGGGCAGCTCGAGCACCCGGTCGACCATCTGCTGGATGGTCTGCGACTCGATCTTCTGGCCGCAGTTCCAGCAGTGCACCGTCCCGATGCGGGCCCACAACAGGCGCAGGTAGTCGTAGATCTCGGTGGCGGTCCCGACCGTCGAGCGCGGGTTGCGTGACCCGGTCTTCTGCTCGATCGAGATGGCCGGCGACAGCCCCTCGATCGAGTCGACGTCGGGCTTGTGCATCTGGTCCAGGAACTGCCGCGCATAGGCGGACAGCGACTCGACGTAGCGCCGCTGCCCCTCGGCGTAGATGGTGTCGAACGCCAGCGACGACTTGCCTGAGCCGGACAGGCCGGTGATGACGACCAGCTTGTCCCGCGGGATCTCGACGTCGATGTTCTTGAGGTTGTGCTCGCGCGCGCCCTTGATGAGAATCTTCTTCATAACCTGCTGTCGGTCGTCCTCTGACCCGAAACCGCCCCTTGAGATGCCGGAGACGGGCGAAGGTCAGACTTCAGCCCTCACACCCTATCACGGGCCTCGGTTAAGCTGCGCGCCATGTGGCTGACACCGTCGAGGGCGCTCTTGCTGAGCGCGTTCCTGACGGCGATCGGCTGTGCCAGCGCCTCCCAGCGGATCGAGGCTTACAAAACGGGGGCTCGTCAGACTGCCGCCACCCCGGTGCTGAAGCGTGGGATCAACTTCGGGGACGCCATGGACGCCCCCAACGAAGGCGACTGGGGTTGGACGATCTCGGCCTCCGACTTCAGGGTCGTCCGCCAGGCCGGCTTCGATCACGTGCGGGTCCCCATGCGGATCGCGTCGCACTCGGAACCGTCGCCCCCCTATCGGATCGAGAAGCGCTTCCTGCACCGGATGGACTGGGCCGTCGACCAGGCGCTGTCGAACGACCTGGCCATCATCGTCGACCTGCACCACTACCAGTCGATGATGCAGGCGCCAAAGGCGCAGGCCGAGCGGCTTGTCGGTCTGTGGCGCCAGATCGCCACCCGCTACAAGGGGATGCCGCGCGCCGTGGTGTACGAGATCCTGAACGAGCCGCAGAACAAGCTGACGGCCGAGGTGTGGAACCCGATCCTGGCGCGCGCCGTGGCTGCCATCCGGGCCATCGATCCCGACCGGCTGATCATCGTCGAGGGGGCGCACTGGGCGTCGGCCACCGACCTGCGCGACACCCTGCAGGTGCCGGAGGGCGACCCCGACATCATCGCCAGCTTCCACATGTACGCGCCCATGTACTTCACCCACCAGGGGTTTGATTGGATGGAGGCGCGCTACCAGACCCGCGGCGTGACCTTCCCGGGCCCGCCCGCCCAGCCGATCGCGCCCGTCACCGCCGCCCAGCGCGACCCCGAGAGCAGCGCCTTCTTCGAGCGCTACAACACCGAGCCGGCCATCACCAACCCGGGCGGACCGGCCGCCATCGTCGAGCAGATGGACATCGCCAAGGCCTTCGCCGACCGCACCGGCATGCGCGTCTACCTGGGCGAGTTCGGCGCCGGCGTCAACGCCGACGTCGCCTCACGCGGCCGCTGGATCCGCATCGCCCGCCAGGAGGCCGAAAAGCGCGGCTTCGGCTGGGGCTACTGGGACTACTGCCGCAACTTCGCCGCCTACGCCGAGCTCGGCGTGACGGGCCGGTGGATCCCGGAGATCAAGGCCGCGCTGCTCGAGTGACCTCCGGGCCATAGACCATGCCCCTGACCAAAAAGCGAACTGGCGCTCGCCCGAAGCGGAAACGGCCCGTCGCGCGTTTGGTGCCGATGCCTTCCGATCGTGAACGGGAAGAGGCGATTCTGAAAGCCCTGCGGGGAAAGGCGCGGATGCTGGTTTCGGAGGCAGAGTTCTTGCGTCCCGCGTCCGAAGCGGACGACTGGGAAGTTTTGCGCGACTAGCGACGTTGTCCGGTCGATCGTCGGGCCACGGCCGCTGGTCGGCTGGCGGGCGGTCGCCCGCCCAGCTTCGTGCCCTCGGTGTAGCTCTGCGAAGCTGGCCCCCGAACAGCGCCGCGTCCGCCCGGCCCTCACGGCCGGCAGCCGCGACCGGGCGGTCGTTAGAGCCTGGGTCAGCTATGCTTAGAAGCGCTGGAGATCCATGCGGACGGGGACCACTTCGGGGCAGAGCGCTCAACAGAACGAGTACGCGGCGAGGCTGTACGATTGAGGATGAAATCGTCCACCGAGATTTCGACTGTACGGATGATGCTCCGGAGAGTGCCGCGGTCGAGGACGCGGTGGGTCGGCACGGTGACCGGTGGGCGTCCGCTGCATTCGAGGCGGACGTGGCTGCCTTTCTGACGAACTGAGCGGTAGCCCAGTTTGGTGAGCGCCGCGATGCAGGCGCTGCCGGAGATGAGGGGGAGGGGCGGCACGCGTTCAGGCGGCGACGTCGACGTCCACGTTCACGACCTCGTACTCTGAAGGCAGCGACCAGCCTTCTTTCTCGCGGTTCTCGAGGCAGAGCTCGATCGCTTCGCGGATGTTGGCCAGGGCCTCGTCGTGCGTCTGGCCTTGGCTGATGCAGCCGGGAATGATCGGGCATTCCACGACGAACCAGCCGTCTTCGCCGGGACGCATGACCACCGGAAAGCTGCGCTTCATCACTAAACGGTACCCTCTGCGTGCTTCATTGGCCAGCTGATGGGCAGGCGCGGCACGCAACACTTCTTCACAAAACCGCGGGCTGGCGCTTAACAGACGGGGCCTAACGTCGGGGGCCATGGAAGCTCAAACGACGCAGCCCGTGGTCGACCATAGTCGGTGCGAGGGGAAGGGGGAGTGCGTGGCGGTCTGTCCGTTCCACGTGTTCGAGATGCGGCGGATCGACGACCGCGACTTCGCGGAGCTGTCGTGGGTGGGGCGGATGAAGAGCCGGGCGCACGGGCGGCGCACCGCCTACACGCCGCGGATCGAGCAGTGCAGGGTGTGCGGGCTCTGCGTGACGGCCTGCCCGGAAAAAGCGATCCGCCTGGCGCGGCGGTGAGCTCAGTGCGTGGTCGACGCGATGGCCAGGTCCAATGCGGCCAGGAAGCTCTGGGGGCGGGCCTTGCCGGTTCCGGCGATGTCGTAGGCGGTGCCGTGGTCGGGCGAGGTG
>DATJWP010000012.1:0-40822 GCA_035578045.1 Polyangia bacterium
CGGTCTGGCAGCTGGCGTTCCCCATGTCGTGGCAGGTCCCCTGCGGGTCGGGGGAGCCGTTGGCGACGTTGGTGCAGGTGCCCAGCGAGGCGGCCAGGCCGCACGACTGGCAGGGCATATTGCAGGCGGTCCCGCAGCAAATGCCCTGGGCGCAGAACCCTGAGAGGCACTCGGCCCCGCTGGCGCAGGACTGGCCGTTCCCCTTGAGCCCGCACGATCCACCGATGCAGACCGCCGGCGAGGCGCAGTCGCCGTCCGTGGTGCAGCTGTTCTTGCACACGTTCGTGCCGCACTGGTAGGGGAAGCAGGGGGTCGGGTTCGGGGTCAGGCAGCTCCCGGCGCCGTCGCAGGTCGAGCCAGCCGTGAAGGTGGTGGATCCGGCCGGGCAGGTCGATCCAGCGCAGGTGGTGCCCTGGGCGTAGCGCTGGCAGCCGCCGTTGCCGTCACACTTGGCATTGGTCCCGCACGAGGTGGCCCCCTGGTCGGCGCAGGTGGCGGTCGGGTCGACCGTGCCGGCCGGGACATTGGTGCAGGCGCCCAGGGAGTTGGTGAGGCCGCACGACTGGCACTTTCCGCCGCAGGCCGAGTTGCAGCAGTAGCCCTGCGCGCAGAAGCCGCTGGCGCACTCGTCACCGCTGGTGCAGCTGGCGCCGTTGCCCTTGGGGCCGCAGGTGTTCTTCACGGTGTCGCAGCTGTTCGGCGACTTGCACTGGTCGTTGGTCGTGCAGGTGCGGAAGCACTGTGTGTCGTTGCAGACATAGGGCGCGCAGGGGAGCGAGTCGGGGGCGACGCACTGGCCGGTGGCGTTGCAGGTCGACTGGGCGGTGTAGACCCCGGTGTCGCACTTCTCGGCGGCGCAGACGGTCCCGGTCGGGTAGCGCTCGCAGCTCCCCGTGCCGTCGCACTTGCCGTTCGTGCTGCAGGCGCCAGGGCCGCTGTCCTTGCAGAGGCCGCGCGGGTCGGGGTTGTCGGCCGCCACCATCTGGCAGTGGCCCGGCGACGCCGCGAGCGCGCAGTACATGCACGACCCGGTGCAGGCACTGTCGCAGCAGACGCCGTCGACGCAGTGGCCGGACCCGCACTCAGCGTCGGCCGTGCAGGCGAAACCGGGGGGCTTGGGGCCGCAGGTCCCGTTCTGGCAGACGGCCGGGCTGTCGCAGTCGTCGTTGGTCTTGCAGGTGTTGGTGCAGGCCCCGCTGTCGCACAGGAACGGGTGGCAGTTCAAGACGCCGGGCGGGCGGCAGGTCCCGAGGCCGTCGCAGGTCCCCGCCGTGTTCAGCCGATTCCCGGTGCACGACGGCGCCAGGCACACGGTGTCGCGCGGGTAGTTCTCGCAGCCGCCCACGCCGTCGCAGGTCCCGTCGTGCCCGCAGCTCGACGTCCCCTGATCCTTGCAGATGCCGCGCGGGTCGGGCTTGCCGTCGGCGATCGGGAAGCAAACGCCGACGCGGCCGGGAGAGTTGCAGGAGGTGCAGGCGCCGTTGCAGGCGCTGTTGCAGCAGACACCGTCGGTGCAGTGACCCGAGGTGCAGCCGGAGTCCTTGGTGCACGGCTGCCCGTTCTGCGCTTGGCCGCAGCTGGCGTCCGAGAAGTCGCAGGCGCCGCCGCTCTGGCACATCGCCGCGCTCTCGCACTCGTCGTAGCAGGCGCCGGTGTACTGGTCGCATGTGTAAGGGAGGCAGAACATCAGCGTGACGCCCGGTTTGCATTGCCCGGTCCCGTCGCAGGCGAAGGCGCCCACCACGGCGTCGCCGCTGCAGGTGCCGTGCATGCAGGTGTTCCCCAGGTACTTGCGGCACCCGCCGGCGCCGTCACAGAACCCGTCCAGGCCGCAGGTCGCCGGCGAGGCGACGGGGCAGCTGGCGCCCGTCCGGGGCGCCGCTCCGGCCGGCCTCATCACGCAGCTGCCCATCGCGTCGGGCGCCGAGCAGGTCTGGCAGCCCAGGGAGCAGGCGGTGGAGCAGCAGACCCCCTCGACGCAGTGGCCAGAGAGGCACTCGCCGTCGCAGGAGCAGCTCTTGCCGACGTCGATCGTCGCCCCGCCGACGCCACAGGTCGACACGGCCTGGTCGGCGGCCGCGTCCCTCCTGGTCGTGACGCCGCCGTCGGCCCCGCCGTGTCCCGCCGCCCCGCCGTCCGGATGTGGGGTGGGGTGGGGGCTGCTGTGGCCGCCGCAACCAAAGGTGGCCAGCGCCGCTGCCAACGCGGCGGCAACAGAAATCCGAACGAAAAACCTGTTAAGCAAGCTCATACGAGCCGCGCCAACCCCACAATCAGAGAGGGGCTCAGGCTAACACGGCGCGAGTTCACAAGGCCACGGCAATCCGGGTCACCTCCGGGGCGCAGAGCGGCATGGGGTTCGCGCGTTAGATCGTGATAAGGTACGGCTTTTAACGGAGGGCCCCCAGTGACGCACCTTGCTTATCGCCGCGACGGCCTGGCGCTCGTGCTGGCGCTCGCGGTCCCCGGAGCTCTCGCCTGTACCGCCGGCGTGAGGGCCAGCGGCAGCGGCAGCGGTGGCACCGGCGGCGCCTCGACCGGATCGGGCGGCTCGCCAACGGGCGGAAGCGGCCCCGGCACGGGCGGGCAGGTCTTCATCGGGACCGGGGGCATGATGGACGTGGGCCTCGGGACGGGCGGTAGCCCGAACCCCGACGCCGCGGCCTGCCAGCAGATGGAAATTCCGTTCACGCAGACGAACCCGACCGTCTACCTGCTGGTCGACCGGTCCGGCAGCATGTTCCACTGCCTCAGCGGCAACACGGGGAACGTCATCTGCGACGACCCGACCAACACGTCGTGGACGCACCTCAAGAACGCCATCGAGCAGGTGCTGCCCACGCTGGACTCGCAGGTCCGCTTCGGCTTCACGACGGTCTGGGGCACCGATCCGTCGCAGGGGGGGATGTGCCCCTCGATGAAGGGGATGCTCACCGACGACGTGCCGCCCGCGCTGAACAACGCCGCGGCGATCAAGAAGGTGTACGACGGTCTGGCCTTCCCGCCCAACACCAACCAGGCGGGCATGAAGTTCGAGTCGCCCGCCAGCGAGTCGCTGGACAACGTCACCAAGGCCCTGCTCGCCGACACGACCTCGGGCAGCAAGTACATCATCTTCATCACCGACGGGCAGCCCGACTACTGCGACGATTCCAACTCGCTCTGCGCGCCCGATTCGGTCGTCTGGAAGCTGCAGGAGGCGTATACCGCCGGCATCAAGACGATCGTCATGGGGATCCAGACCGCGTTGTTCGATCTGGCACCCGGCGTGCTGCAGGCCTGGGCGAACGCCGGCGCGGGCGAACCGACCATGGCTCCGGTGAAGGCGGGGCTGGACAGCTACTCGTTCTACGACCAGTGCGGCGGCGGGATCGTCACCGGCTGGACCTCCGACCTGACGAGCGAGCTCATGGGGACGGCCCCCATGCGGGGCGACACGCTGGGGATGTACTCGACGATGTCGGGGCCGACGATGCCCTACCAGCCGAGCGCCTCCGACGAGACCGCCCTCACGACCGCGCTCACGAGCGCGCTATCCGGCGTGCGGAGCTGCATCTTCGACCTGTCGTCCTTCCAGATCTACACGGACGATCTGACCGGCGCGATCGTCTACATGACCGACGGGTCGGGTAACAAGACGACCGTGCCGCTCGACACCGGCGACAAGAACGGTTGGGACATGATCGACGCCGTGCCGGTCACCGTGAACGGCATGACCAAGCACATCGCGACGCAGCTCGAGCTGTTCGGGGCCGCCTGCGACCAGCTTCAGTCGCCGAACACCGCGGGGATCAAGTTCAACTTCCCGTGCGATGTCTTCATCATGATCAACTGAAGACGCCGATCGCCAGGTTGATGGCGGTCGCCAGGATCGCCGTGTTGTAGAGGAACGACAGCAGGCTGTGCCCCAGCACGGCCCGCCGCATCTGCCGGGTCGACACGGTCACGTCGCTGACCTGGAAGCACATGCCGACGGTGAACGAGAAGTAGGCGAACTCCAGGTAGCTGGGGCGAGTTCCGCCGGGGAACTCGAGCCCGCCGACCCCCTCGCGGTGGTCGCGGTAGTAAAGATGGGCGTACCGCAACGCGTACGCCGTATGGGTCAGCATCCAGGCGCTGGCCACGGCCAGCACGCACAGGACCACGAACAGGTCGCGGGCCCCGGGCGTGCCGCTGCGCGCCTGTCGAAACACGCTGGCCGTGCCGATCAGGGAGATCGCGCACGACGCAATCACCAGCCCGCCGATGGCGTGCCGGCCCGGGTCGTCCGAGGCTGCCAGGCGGTGCGTCTCTTCCGCGCCCGTCGGCAAGATGATCGAGAGCGCCAGCGCCAGCATCGCCAGCGCGCCCACGTCCCAGGCGGCGACGGAACGCAACGCGACCCCGAAGCGCGCCGGAACGGCGACCGCCGTGATCAGCGCGCCCGCCGCCGCCACGATCAGCCGCCCGCGCGACTGCCGGGGGTCGTGTCGGGCAAAGGCCCTGGGCCGATTGCCGCTCATCGCTCTAGCTTCGCCGAGCCTCCTTTCCCCGTCCATTTCGGTCGCCCGGCCCTATGTTGGTGGGCATGACTTGGCGACTCGAGCGCGGGGCGTCCGTGGCGCCGGACGGGACGGTGACGTTTTCGGTCTGGGCGCCCCGGGCAGAGCGCCTGGCCGTCCGGTTGCTGGACAGCGACGGGACGACCCGCGCCGAGCTCCCGATGCAGCGGGGCGAGCGAAACCAGTTCACCGCCCGGACCGATGTGGGGCAGGCGCCGGTGGGGAGCGATTACGTCTACGTCCTGCCCCAGGTGGGGCCGCGTCCCGATCCGGTCTCGCGCCGGCAGCCTGCCGGCGTGCACGGGCCGTCGCGGATCGTCGACCCGGCGGCGTTCCAGTGGACCGACGGGCGCTGGAAGGGGCTGCCGCTCGAGGACCTGCTGTTCTACGAGCTGCACGTAGGGACGTTCACGCAGGCGGGGACGTTCGCGGCGCTCGAGGAGCGGCTCTCCTACCTGCGGGACCTGGGGGTCACCGCCGTCGAGCTCATGCCGGTCAACAGCTTCCCGGGCGCGCGCAACTGGGGCTACGACGGCGCGTCGCTGTACGCCCCGCACGAGGCCTATGGCGGGCCGGAGGGGCTGCGGCACCTGGTCGACGCCTGCCACGCGCGCGGGCTCGCGCTGTTCCTGGACGTCGTCTACAACCACCTGGGACCCGAGGGGAACTATCTGGCCGACTTCGGTCCCTACTTCACCAACCGCTATCGGACCCCCTGGGGTTCGGCGCTGAACTTCGACGACCGGGAGAGCGGCCAGGTGAGGCGCTTCTTCATCGACAACGCGCTCCACTGGCTGACCGAGTACCACGTCGACGGGCTGCGCCTGGACGCCATCCACGGCATCTACGACTTCGGCGCGCGCCACGTCCTGCAGGAGCTGGCCGAGGCCTTCCAGTCCCAGGCCGAGCGGCTGGGTCGGCGGGCCTGGCTGGTCGCGGAGAGCGACCTCAACGACCCCCGGGTGATCCGGCCGGTGGCGGCCGGCGGCCACGGGATGGACGCGCAGTGGAGCGACGACTTCCACCACGCGGTCCACACGCTGGTCACGGGCAACCGGCGCGGCTACTTCGCCGATTTCGGCGCCGCGGCGCAGGTCGCCAAGGCGGTCACCAACGGGTTCGTCTACGACGGCGGTTACTCCGAGTACCGCAAGCGCCAGCACGGCGCGCCGTCGGCGGCCGATCCGGGGAGCCGCTTCGTGATCTTCAACCAAAACCACGACCAGATCGCGAACGCCTGCCAGGGCAAGCGGCTGGCCCAGCTGGTCGGCCCCGAGCGCCAGAAGCTGGCGGCGATGGTGCTGTTCTCGACGCCCGGGTTGCCCATGCTGTTCCAGGGGGAAGAGTTCGCGGCCGACGAGCCCTGGGACTACTTCACCAGCCACACCGATCCGAAGCTGGCCGAGGCGGTGCGCGAGGGGCGGCACCAGGAGTACCTGCACCTGCAGGCCGAGGGGGCCGACGTCGCGAGCTGGGCCGACCCGCAGGACCCGCAGACGTTCGCGCGCGCCAAGCTGCGCTGGGGGCAGCTGGACGAGGCTGCCCACGCCGACATGCTGTCGTTCTACCGGGCGCTGATCGCCCTGCGGGGCCGCCTGGCGCCGCTGCGAAACGGGCGCAAGGACCTGACCCGCGCCGAGGCCGACGACGCCACGCGCCTGGTGACCATCCGCCGGGACGATCCGAGCGGCGCGGCCACGTTCACGATCGCCAACTTCGGCGACAGCGCGGTCCGGACGCGGCTGCCCGAGGGGGGCCGCTGGCAGCTCGCCCTCGCGACGCAGCTGGTGGGCGCACCCTCCGAGCCGCTCGCTCCCGCCGCCGAGCTCACCGTCCCCGGCTCGACCGCCTACATCCTCGAGCTGCGCTGAGGCTACCTCTGCCCTCCGGGGATCGAGGCGTCAGAGCGAGCAACGCGAACGGGTCCAAGCACCGGGAGGCTCGGCTTTGCCGCGCCGGCGCCGGCGTGCGGGGGGAGCCCGTGAGGCGGGACAACCCCTCACGCTCTCTCAGTGACACGTCTGGATCATCGTCGTGGTGGTCGTGGCCGTGCCCGAGCCGACCGAGCCCATCGCGGCGTTGCAGGTTCCGCAAGTGGTGTACTTGTTCGAGGAGACGCCGCAGCCGACGGTGGCGGTGAAGCCCGCGTGGTCGTTGCAACCGCAGCAGGCGTTCAGCTGGATGATGATGGGCGGGCTGATCGACGCCGCGATCTCCACCGCCGACACGACCGGGTTCAGGATGATCGGGCAGATGCCGCCCTCGCGGGCGCAGGCCAGCGATCCCTGGGTGTTCGCGGACCCGCACATCGACGACGTCGGATCGGTGCAGCCGTTGCCGCTGCAGGCCGACGGGCAGAACGTGCAGCTCGCGTTGGGGTACTCGGGGATCCCCTTCTCCATCATGCCGTCGCAGTTGTAATCGAACGTCCCGACGCCTTTGCTCGGCGTAGAGAAGTAGCTGGTCTGGCCCGGGAACACGAAGGCGTCGTGGTCGTCGCAGTCGGTGTTGTCGGCCACGTACCCGGCGGGGGGCGTGTCGGCGCAACCCACCTTGGGCGTGCCGTTCTTGTCGCCGAAGCCGTCGACGTCGACGTCCGGGTAGAAGACGGTGCAGGAGACGCCCGAGTTGCAGGTCAGGTTGGCGCACTGGCAGACGCCGGAGCTGTCGCAGCTGTTGGGAGAATCGCAGGCCGTCTTGCAGCAGACGCTGTTCGCGCAGTGGCCGCTGCCGCACTCGCCGTCCTTGGCGCAGGCCTTTCCGGGGACCTTCTGCAGCATGCAGGTGCCGCTGGCGCAGTAGTAGCCGGGCTGGCACTCGCCGTCGACCGAGCAGGTGGTGCGGCACATGGCGGGCGACGCGATCAGGTCGCAGGCGAAGCCGCCGCCGCAGGTCTCCAGCGCGACGCCGCACATCCCCTGGCCGTCGCAGGTCAGGCTGGCCAGGTCGCGGTGGTTGTTGCAGAACGGGCTCCCGCAGACGGTCCCCGGCCCGGCGAAGGCGCAGTGGCGCATGCCGTCGCAGGCGCCGCCGCACTTGCCGGGCATCTCGACGATGCCGCCGTCGGGCGGGTTCAGCGTCTCGGCGGCGTCGGCGCCGCCACCGTCCGGATGCGTGCCGCCGTCCGGCGAGCCGGCCGCGCCGCCCTTGCCCCCGGCGCCGCCCTTGCCCCCGGCGCCGGCCGACCCGGTCGGGACCAGGGCTCCACACTCCTTGTCGGGATCCGTACCGGCCGCGTAGGCCGTGCAGATGCCGTTGGTGTTGGTCAGGTTGCACGCCGCGCAGACGTCGTGGCAGGCCTCGTTGCAGCAGACGTTGTCGGTGCAGTGGCCGCTACCGCACTCGGTGTCTGCCGTGCACTGGGAGCCGATGCCCTTGCTGGCTCCGGCCTGAGGCGCCAGCGTGATGGTGACCGACACCGCGCCGCTGGCGAGCGTGACGGGGCCGCCGTCGCCCGACCCGTAGACGTCGCCGCTGCTGTCCCGGGCCTCGAAGTGGAAGCTGAGCTGATCGCCCGCCTTGGGGGTCTTGGGGATGTACTGGAACCGGAGCTCTCCCCCGGCGATCGCCGAGGCGATGCTGAGCGACTGCGCCTCGCTGACCGCGCCGCTCACCTCCAGATACCCGACGCTGACTTTGTTGCGCTGGTCCGAGCTCAACGCCTGCGCCTCGACGGTGATGTTGACGCCGAAACCCGTGGGGGGGGCCGAGATCGAGTTGCCCTTGCAGCCGGCGACGGGGGCGGCCAGAGCCGCGGCGGCCACGCCGCAGCAAACGAGGGCGCCGGGCTTCATCGTGCGAATCCTCATCGGATGGACGCTATCCCCATGACTGGCTCCACGTTGTTCCAGCTGCTGGTGGTGCCGCCCGACGACAGCGCCACGGCGGTGATCACGCCGGCCGCCACGACGGCGCCGGCGGCCGCCCAGAACCACCAGCGCGTGTAGAACGGGTGCGTGCCCTCGGGCGCCGTCTCCGGGGTCACCGGGGGCCCGGAGACCAGCGGGGCAGGGGCCGGCGCCGGGGCCGCGGGGACGGGTGTCACGGCGGCCGGCGGTGGCGGCGCTGGCGGGGCGGTCGCCGCCGGCGCAATCGGGGCGACGGGGGGCGGTGGCGCGGTCGTGGGCGGCGGCGTGGTCGCCGGCGCCGGCGTGGTCGCGGGCGCCACGTTCAGCTTCGCGATGTGGTCCTTCGACTCGGCGGCGAACGAAGTCCCGGGGTAAAACCTGACGACATTGTTGTAGAGCAGCAAGGCCTTCTGGTTGTCGCCCGCCAGGCGGAAGGACTGCGCGGCGTTATACAGCAGGGCAGGGTCCTGCTTGATCTTGTAGGCCTCCTCGTACTCGGCGGCCGCTTCGCGGTATTCACCGATCGCGAAGTGCGCCTGGGCCTTCTGGTAGTGGGCCTTGGCGTCGTCGGCCGGCGCGGCGCTCGCCGGCCGCACCGGCAGCGCGCTCAGCAAGAAACCGGCGATGCCGGCAACGATCAGCAAGGAACCCTGGAAGGGTTCGTTGAACCTTCCGCGACGACTCCGCTGGGCAGAGCCCAGCTCCGTCAACGCGATCCACCCCGACCAGCGCTGAGGCCTCGGCATCAGAGATGCCGAGACTTTATCTCAAAACGGCGGGCGTCAAAAGCCCGCCGCTGAGCTCCGCGCCCCTGTCAGTGCTTCTTGATCGCGCCCCACCCGCCGCCGGCGTGCGAGCCGGAGCTGCGGGGGCGAGCGGCGTCCCAGTTCGAGGCGACGGCCGCCTTCGGCGTCCGGGCCGAAACGGCGCGCGCCGGGGACTTGACGGGCGTGTCCTGGGTGAAGGGGTCGTTCCACTTCTTCTTCGCAGGCTTGGCCGCCGGCGCGGCGCGGTGCGGAGCGGGGGCGGGCTTCGGGGACGTTCTCGAGACGGGGTCGTCGAAGTCGGCGGCCGAACCGCGCGCGGGGGCAGCCGGCTGGCGGCGGGCCGGAGCCACGTCATTGTCGAAGTCAGAGCTGTGCCGCGTGTCGCGCGCCGCCACCGTCTTCTTGGGACCGGGCGTGAACGGGTCGCTCCAGTTGCCGTCCGAGGCGGTGGCCTGGCGGCCGGCCGGGCGGCCACCGCCCGTCGAAGCCCGCGAGGGAGCCGGCGAGGACGCCTGGACCGTCCGGCCCGGCGTGGCCGCGCCCTGAACGACGCGGATGACGCCGTCGTTGTGCTTCGGCTGCTGGCGGAGCACGACCGGCGTCGCCTGCGGCGTCGACTCGATCTCGGGCTTCTCCCACTCCTGCAGCTCTTTCTTGGCGTGCGTCTCCGGCATCGGGGGCGCCTTGTCGGCCGACTGCAGCAGGCTGTCGACGTCGTCCTTCCGCTTCGGCTTGGCGCCCGGCTTCTCGACGGCGAGCAGGTCGTTGAGCGCCTTGTCGTCGACCGACTGCCGCCTCTTCGAGCCGCCGTTGTCCTTCAGCAAGCCGTCGATGAACTTGTCGTCGCCGTGCTTGACCGGGGGCTTCGGCGCCTCGGCGGTCTCCACCTTCCTGGCCGGCGGATCGTCGGGGACGCTCGGAATGGCGACGTCACCGCCGCGCTTGGACGTCTGCGGCTTGGGGGCGGCGGCCTCCTTCGCGGCCTGGGCGTCGGCCTTCTCCTTGTCGCGAGCGGCCTTCTCGGCGGCGGCCTTGTTGATGGCCTGCGCGCGGGCGATCTTGTCCAGCTCGGCCCTGGTCGAATCGGGGCCCATCACGGAGTCTTCCCACTGCATCTGCTTGCTGATGACTTTGTCGTCGGTGAGACCGTCGCCGGTCTTGGCCTTGCCCTTGGCGGTCTTGGCCTTGGGGTCGGTCGCGTGAGCGACAGGCGACCAGGCGCCGAAGAGACAGGTGCCCGCGAGCGCGGCGCAGACGACCAAGTTGGACCGCATCGATACGACCTCCACGTCGGGGGTGGGAGACGAGCCTCTATTATCTGCGTGGGCCGTTATTTGACAAGCGGCATTTCAGCCGTTCCACCCCAATCACCCGACGGATGACGACCTTCGCCGATGTCTGGCACCAGGTGCGCCAATGTAGGTAAACGTCGTTTCAATCGTCATGAATGCGGGACGATCGCCGAGGCAACGACCTTCACGGTGTCGCCCTCGATGTCGACGGCGATCTCCATCTCCCCCTCGGCCCGCACCCGCGCCAACCCCAGGCGCGAGATCGACCCGTTCTTGGCGTTGCGCCGCATGAGGGCGAAGTAGTGGGCCATCGCGTCGCTCTCGGCTTTCATCTCGGCGAAGCAGGCGCCCAGGTTGTCGATGTTCTCGCGCGTCGCGTTGTTGGTCACGACCACCCGGACCAGCGCGTCGTCGGCGCGCGGCGACACTTCGACCTCCAGCCGGGCCTTGCCGTCCGAGGCATACTTGGCGGCGTTTTCCAGCAGCTCGTGAGCCGCCATGGCGACGCGAAACAACGCGTCGTCGTCCTCCAGCACGGGCGCCAGCTTGGACTCCAGCAGGCGGCGGGTGGGTGAGACGATGGCCGGGGAGATCGTGAGCGGGAGGTCGAGGTGGAGCGGCGTCACGAACAGACCCACTCTTGAGTAACATCGAACGGGGGCCTTTGGCCCTAAAATCCGCACCGGCAACAGTCGATGTAGGAGGGCCACCGGCAACACGATGTCCGACGTCCCGCCGCCGAATTCAACGCCCTCCGAGCCGGGACAGGCGACGCTCGCGCGGGGCGCCGCCATCGGCCGCTACGTCGTGCTGGGCCTGGTGGGCCGCGGCGGCATGGGCGAGGTCTACGCGGCCTACGATCCCGAGCTGGATCGGAAGGTGGCGGTCAAGTTGCTGCGCGTGAAGCCCGGCAACGGGGTCTCGTTGACGGAAGGGCGGCAACGGACGTTGCGGGAGGCGCAAGCCATCGCCCGCCTGTCGCACCCCAACGTTGTCGTGGTCTACGACGTCGGCACGTTCCGGGACCAGGTGTTCATCGCGATGGAGTTCGTCGAGGGGAACACCGTCACGTTCTGGCTGCAGGCGCAGCCTCGCTCGTGGCAGGAGGTGCTGCGGGTGTTCCGGGCGGCCGGCCGCGGCCTCTGCGCGGCGCACGAGAAGGGGCTGGTCCACCGCGACTTCAAGCCGGACAACGTCATGGTCGGGCGCGACGGCGAGGTGCGGGTCATGGACTTCGGCCTGGCCCGCCAGATGGGGGAGAAGCCCGACGTGCCGGCCTCGACGACGTCGGGGCGCTCGCCCGTCGTGTTCTCGGACGAGGCGCTGGACGGCGTGGACGACCAGATGCAGACCATCCAGCTCAACGGCCCTCCCTCGGGCGCGGTCACGCCGCCGTTGGGCTCGGACGTGCAGTCGGCCCACTCGGTCATGTTCGAGGTGCAGCTCACGCGAACCGGCGCGATGATGGGAACGCCGGCCTACATGGCGCCCGAGCAGTTCCTGGGGACGCCCACCGACGCGCGGACCGATCAGTTCAGCTTCTGCATCGCGCTCTACGAGGCGCTCTACGGCGAGCGGCCGTTCGGCGGCAACACGATGTTCGCCCTGACCACCGCGGTGGTGCAGGGGCAGGTCCGCGAGGCCCCCCCGAGCTCGAAGGTGCCGCTCTGGGTGCGCAAGGTGTTGCTGCGCGGGCTGCGGCCGCAGGCGCAGGACCGGTACCCCTCGATGCAGGAGCTGATCGAGGAGCTGGGGAAGAACCCGCGCACGGCCCGCCGCCGCGCCGCCGTCGGGGCCGCCGGTGTCGTGATGGCGGTGGGCCTGGTGTTCGGCCTGCACCAGAGCCTGGCCAACCACCGGTCGATCTGCAGCGCCGGGCCCTCGCACCTGGCCGGCATCTGGGACCTGCCGTCCGACACCGAGGCGTCGCCGGCGCGGGCGGCGGCGGTCCGGACGGCGTTCCTGCGCACGGGCAAGAGCTACGCGAGCGACGTCTACACGACCGTCAGCCGGATCTTGACCGGCTACGCCCAGAGCTGGGCGCGGCAGTACCGCGAGGCGTGCGAGGCGACGCAGGTGCGGGGTGAGCAGTCTGCGGAGGTGCTCGATCTCCGGATGACCTGCCTGCAAGAGCGGCTGGGACGGCTGCGCGCGCTCACCGACGTGTTCACCGACGCCAACGGCGACGTCGTCGAGAACGCGGTCAGCGCGGCGAACAACCTGGCCACGCTGGACCGCTGCGAGGACATCCCGCTCCTGCGCTCGGTCGTCCGCCCGCCGGACGACCCCACGACGCGGGCGGTGGTGGCGGGCCTCGACCGGCGGCTGGCTCAGCTGAAGGCTCTCTTCGACGCCGGCCGGTACCACGACGCGCTGAAGGACGGGCCGGCGCTGGTCGACGCGGCCAAGAAGGTCGGGTACCAGCCCCTCATCGCGGAGACGCTGGCCCTGATGGGGACGCTCTACCTCAAGTCGAACGACGCTCGCGCGGCCGAGCTGGCGCTGACCGATTCGTACCTGGCCGCGGACGCCTCCCGCCACGACGAAGTCCGGGCCGAGGACGCCACCAACCTGGTCTGGGTCGTCGGCTACCTGCAGGGGCGATTCGACGAGGCCCACCGGTGGGCCCGCAACGCCGAGGCGGTGCTGCAGCGTCTGGGCGGCCACGAGCTGTTGCACGCCTGGCTGCTCAACAACCTGGGTGGGATGTACGAGATGCAGGGCGAGGGCGAGGCGGCGCTGCGCTCGCAGCAGGCGGCGCTGGCGTTGAAGGAGAAGGCGCTCGGTCGCGACCGGCCCGACGTGGGCGTCTCCGAGGGGAACGTCGCGGTCGTGCTGGAGGCGCTCGGGCGCGACCAGGAGGCCCTGGAGCACGTCGATCGGTCGATCGAGATCCTCGAGAAAGGCCTGGGCGCGGGCCACCCCGACCTGGCCACGCAGCTCTCGAACCGCGGCGAGATCCTGAACGCGCTCGGCCGCTACCGGGACGCGCGCGCCTCGTTCGAGCGCGCCCGCATCGTCTGGGAGCGGGAGCTGGGGCTGGACAACCGGAACCTGGCCTATGCCCTGACCGGGATCGGCATCAGCTACATCGCCGACGGCGACCCGACCAGCGCCATCGTCCCGCTCGAGCGGGCCTTGAAGATCCGCGAGGACCACGAGAATGACCCCGCGCGGCGGGCCGAGACGCGCTTCGCGCTGGCCCGGGCCCTCTGGGAAGCGGGGCGCGACCGCGGTCGGGCTCGCATGCTGGCCGAGGGGGCCCGCGACAGCTACGCCAAGGCGGTGGTCAAGCCCAAGCTCGTCGAGGTCGAGAGCTGGCTCCGCGGCCACGGCTCGATCTGACGCTTCCCGGGTGAGGGGCCGTTCCTATATTGGCTTACGGGGGAACCCGTGTCCGTCTGGAGCGGCGACAACGAGATGGCGATGCAGCGGCGAAAGCTCGTGCTGCAGATGGCCAAGGCTTTCGCGGGCGAGAGCCTGATGGATCCGACCGCGCCCGATGAGACCACCCAGCGGCGCGCCGAGGAGGCGCTGTCGCGGGTCGAGATGTTCCTGGGCGCGGACATCGAGGATGCCCGCGAGATCCTCGAGCGGGTCCTGGAAGACGTCAGCTGATCCTGACCGTCCTCATTTCTCGGGGCGGTGGATGGTGACGCGGACGAAGTCGTCGTGGACCTCGACCTCGGGCGGACCCTGGTCGATGGTGATCACCTTCAGGACGGTTCCGTCCTCGGCCTTGGCGTTGGCCTCGTTCTGGTAGACCCAGACCTGCCGGAAGCCGTAACGCCCGATCTTGTAGAGGCGCATCGTGATGAGCGCCGCCGCCTTGGGCAGCTTCATGATCACGGCGTGCGGCTTCTGCGTGATGTGATAGGTCGCGCCGTTGGCCGACCCCTTGAGCGGGATGATCACCGAGGCGCGGTCGCCGTCCGTGCGCACGTCTGGTTTGTTGTTGCGCCAGGCCGCGTAGGCGATGTCCTTGTCCGAAGGGCGCTCGGCGCTGCTCGACTTGTCGACGGCGGTGGCTCCCGGGCCGGGCTCTGCGCGCGGTGAGGGGGAGGGCGGTTCGGCGGCGGCGTCGGCCCGCGCGGTCTCGGGGGTCGCGGCTTCGGCTGCCGGTGCCGCGTCGTGCTCGCTCGCGTCGGTCGCGTCGGCCGCCGCGTCGCGCGGGGGAGCAGCGTCGGGTCGCGGGGGCGGTCCCGCTTCGGGGCGCGCCGCCACCACCGCCGGCGGCGGAGCAGGCCGGCGCGCCGACGAGTGGGGGAGCAGCTCGATGCCGATGCCGAACACGGCCGCGGCGACCAGCGCCGAGATCAGCATCCCGCCCGAGCGTCCGATTCCGGACTGGGGGTCGCGCGGCTCGGGCGCGTTCGCCTTCAGCCAGTCTCCCACCGGGCCCAGCAGCCGATCGCGCAGGTCGGTATCCATCTGCATCCGTTCCAGCGTCTGCGCGATGGCCTGCTTGGCCCCGTCGATCGGGTGCGAAGCCAGGAAGGCCTTCACCTCCTCGGCGTGGCGTCGCTCGGGCAGCGCGCCCAGCGCCTCGACCAGCCGGCGCAGGATCATGGGGGAGTCGGCCTTGGCGCGGGTCTCGGCCCAGCGATCGCGCACCAGCCGGAAGGCCGCCTCGCGGGTGGCCCGGTTGCCCAGCAGCACGCCGACGTAGGACGAGAAGTCCTGCATCGGCACGTCGTCGGACAGCGCCAGCTCGACGGCCCGCGCCGCCAGCCCGGGTGACTCGACCCGGGCCAGCGCGTGCAGGTAGCGCCGCTTGGCGGCGGGATCGGCGTCGGTCCGCGCGCGGGTGCGCAGGTCCTCGAAGCGCGCCTCGTCGGCCTGCCGGGCCGCCGCGGTCACCACGGTGTCCAGCAGGTTGGGATCCAGGTCGGGGGCGTTTGCCCCGGGGAGCCGTGCTTCCGCCTGGGCGATCTGGGCCGGGTCGCGGGCCAGCAGCACCAGCGCCCGCAGCAGGACGGCGCGGCGGAGGCGGGTCTCGTCGTCCTCGCCCGCGCCGCCGCTGCCCCACCCCAGTCCGGCCGCCTGGGCGCCGAACAGGTCGGCCACGAAGGCCGCGAATCGATCGCGGTCGGCGTCGGCCAGGAAGCGGTGCTCGATCAGCGACAGGCGCCCGACCATCTCGTCGAGGACGACGTGATCGGCTTCGTGCCGCAGGCTGGCCAGCAAATCCAGGTAGCTGCTGATGGGCGCCTCGCCCGCCCGGACCAGGGCCCACGAGTCCGAGAGCAGGGCCACCCGTTCGGCAGGGCGCAGCTCTCCCACGGCCGGCAGCAGTCGCGCCAGCGTCTCGGCGTCGTAGGCGGTGCGGTAGAAGCCGCGCGCCTCCGCGTTGCCGATGCACCAGGCGACCTCGCCCTCGGATGCCAATTGAAAACGCGCCGACGCGTCGCTCAGCAGCACCCGCTGCTCTTTGATCCCGGCGGCATCGCGGAACCGGAGCACGACTGGCACCAGCCAGCGGGTCGTCGACTTCTCGCGCGCCATCGCGCCCAGCTCGGCAAAGAAACGCCACTGGTCGAGGTCGACCATGCTCGTCCCGCCCGCGTCGTGCAGTGACAGGTGGACCAGCGGATACCCGGTCTGCCGGATCCAGCCGTTCGCCATGGCCAGGATCGGTTCCCCGGACGCCTCGCCCAGCGCCCCCCAGAGGTCGTCGGCGGTCGCGTTGGCCTCGCGGTGGCGGCGCATGTAGAGGCGGATGCCGTCGCGGAAGCGATCCTCGCCCAGGAACCCCTCGAGCATGCGCAGCACCGCGCCGCCCTTCTCGTAGGTGATGGCGTCGAACGACTCGCCGGCCTCCTCGGCGTTCTGGATCTCGGCGCGAATCGGGTGGGCGGAGACCAGCGCGTCCAGCGCCAGCGCTGCCCCCTTGCCGGCCTCGAAGTCCATCCAGATCCGCCAGGACGGCCGCCAGTCGTCGACGATCTTGTAGGCCATCCAGGTGGCGAACGCCTCGTTCAGCCACAGGTCGTCCCACCAGGCCATGGTGACCAGGTTGCCGAACCACTGGTGCGCCAGCTCGTGGGTGATCACCTCGGCGATTCGCTTTTGCACCGCCAGCGGCGCGGTGGCCGGATCGGCCAGCAGCGCCACCTCGCGGAACGTGACCGCGCCGGCGTTCTCCATCGCCCCGGCCTCGAAGTCGGGGACGCCGATCTGATCCAGCTTGCCGAACGGGTAGGGGAGGCCGAAGTAGTCTTCCAGCCGCGGCAGCACCGCCGACGCGGTCTCCTGCGCGAACGCCGACAGGTGCCGCTTCTCGGCGGTGGTCCAGGTGCAGGTCGGAATTCCGCGCACGCGCAGGACCGGGCTGGGGACCAGCGGTCCCACGACCAGGGCGATCAGATACGAGGAGAGCGGCGGCGTCGGGCCGAAGCTGACCCGCCGGGCGCCGCGCCCGTCGTTCTCCTCGCGCGCGACCGGGCTGTTGGCGATGACGACGTGCCCGTCGGGGACGCCCCAGACCGACAGCTGCCAGGTCGCCTTGAACGCCGGCTCGTCGAAGCAGGGGAACAGCCGCCGCGCGTCCGCCGCCTCGAACTGCGTGACCGCCAGCGGCCCGGCCCGATACAGGCCGCGCAGGCCGGGGCTGAACACGCCCCGGTAGGCGAGCAGCAGCTTGGCGCCGCCGGCTGGCAGGGCCTCGCCGAAGGCGAAGGTGATGGTCTCGCTGGTGGCGTCCGGCGTCGCGCGGCCCGCCACGCGGCGCCCGCCCGGCAGCTCGACTTCAGCCGACAGGATGTCCAGGGCCACGCCGTGCAGGCTGATCTCGCCGCGGGGAGCTCCCAGCGACAGATCGATCGAAAGCTTCCCCTCGAACCGGCCCGCGGGCAGATCGAGGCGCAGGTCGGCGTCGTAGCTCTTGGGTCGTACGTCCGTCGGGAGGCGAAAGTTTTTTCCGAGCGTCACGGGTCCTCAGCGGGGTGGAGTGTCTTTGTACCGTATGTTTGGGATAGATGTCTCAGGCTGTGGAATCCCCCGTCCACGATCCGTACGCACCCCTTCGCATCGCTTCTTTCCGCTGGTTCGTCGGCAGCATCCTGGCGATGGCGATGGGGGCGCAAGTCCAGGGAGTGGTCGTAGCTTGGCAAATGTACGCCGTCACGCACGACCCGCTAGCCTTGGGGATGGTGGGGCTGGCCGAGGCGGCCCCGTTCATCGGTTTCGCGCTCTACGCGGGCCACGTGGCGGACGTGCGCGATCGCCGGCGGGTGGCGCTGACCGCGCTGGCGATCCTGTTCCTCTCGGCGGTGGCCCTGGCCGTGGGCAGCCGCCTGTTTCTGCGAAGCGGTCACCCTGGAGCCTGGATCCGGTGGACGATCTACGCGGTCATCGTCGTGTGTGGCGCCGCCCGCAGCTTCCTGCTGCCGGCCCGCAACGCGCTGGGGGCCGATCTGGTGCCCCGCCCGCTGTTCCCCAGCGCGGTGGCCTGGCGGACCGGTGTCTGGCAGGTCGCCGCCGTCAGCGGGCCCGCGCTGGGGGGCCTGCTGTACGCCTGGGTCGGTCCGACAGCCTCCTACGCGATCGCCGCCTTCCTGATGGCGGTGGCGTTCGTCGCGATCGCCCGGATCCGGGGCGCGCCGCGCCCGCCGGCGGCGCGCGGCGAGTCGCTGGTGGCCAGCGTTCGCGCCGGCCTGACGTTCCTGCTGACGAAGCCGATCTTCCTGGGCGCGATCACGCTGGATCTGCTGGCGGTGCTGTTCGGGGGCGCGGTCGCCATCCTGCCCATCTTCGCCGAGGAGATCCTGCACGTCGGGCCGCAGGGGCTGGGCGCGCTGCGCGCCGCGCCCGCCGTGGGCGCGGTGCTGATGTCCGGGATGCTGGCGCTCCGGCCCCCGCCGCGCCGGGCCGGGCGCCTGTTCCTGTGGGCGGTCGCCGTCTTCGGCCTCTTCATGATCGCCTTCGCGCTGTCGCGCTGGTTCTGGGTGTCGATGGCGATCCTGGCGGCGGGCGGCGCGGCCGACATGTTGAGCGTCTTCTTCCGCAGCACGCTCAGCCAGGTGCTGGTGCCGTCGAACATGCTCGGGCGGATCTCGGCTGTGAACCAGATCTTCGTCGGCTCGTCGAACGAGATCGGGGCGTTCGAGTCGGGCGTGGCGGCCAAGTTGCTGGGGACCGTTCCGTCGGTGGTGTTCGGCGGCGTCGTCACCATCCTGGTCACCGCCGGGACGGCCTGGCGTGTGCCCGCGTTGCGCCGGCTCGATCGCCTGGAGGATCAATCACCGTTGTGAACGAGCGTCAGGGGAGCTCGGCGATCCTCACCGTCTTCACGTTCTGAAACTCGCGCATGCCGTGGAGCGACAGCTCGCGGCCGTACCCCGAGCGCTTCACGCCGCCGAACGGGAAGCGCGGATCGGACGCCACCATGCCGTTGATGAAGACGCTGCCGGCCTCCAGCTCGCGCCCCAGGCGCTCGGCCTCGGCCCGGTCGCGCGTGAACGCCGCGGCGCCCAGGCCGAAGTCGCTGTCGTTGGCCAGCGCGATCGCGGCGCCGGTGTCGCGCACCCGCAGCACCGCCGCGGCGGGGCCGAACACCTCCTCGCGCGCGGCCGGCGCGTCGGGCGGGACCTCGGCCAGCACCGTCGGTTCGTAGAAGAATCCGGGGCGGTCGATCACGTGCCCGCCGGTGGCCAGGCGCGCGCCGGCGCGAACCGAACGCTCGACCTGGTCGGCCACGCCGTCGCGGATCGAGGCCGTGGCCAGCGGACCGACTTGCGTTCGCGGGTCGGCCGGGTCCCCCACCACCAGCGCCGCCATGGCCCGCGTGAACGCCTCCGTGAAACGATCGTAGACCGCGTCGGCGACGATGAACCGCTTGGCCGCGATGCACGACTGTCCGGTGTTGTTCACGATGCGGGCCTTCACGGCGGTGGCGACCGCGCGATCGAGATCGGCGCTGGCCAGCACCAGGAACGGGTCGCTTCCGCCCAGCTCCAGCACGCTTTTCTTCAGGTTCTTCCCGGCCGCGGCGGCGATGGCCCGCCCGGCGGCCTCGCTGCCGGTGACGGTGACGGCCGCGACGCGGTCGTCGGCGATCAGCGTCTCGATCGGCGCGGACCCGACCAGCAGCGTCTGGAACACGCCCTCCGGCGCGCCGGCCCGCCGGAACAGGTCCTCCAGCGCCAGCGCGCATTGCGGGACGTTCGAGGCGTGCTTGAGCAGCCCGACGTTGCCCGCCACCAGCGCCGGCGCGGCGAACCGGATGACCTGCCAGAACGGGAAGTTCCAGGGCATCACCGCCAGCACCGGCCCCAGCGGGTGGAACTGGATCTCGTCCCGCCCGCTGCCCGAGCTGGAGACCACCTCGGGCTTCAGGAACGCCTCGGCGCGCTCCGCGTAGTACTGGCAGGCCGTGGCGCACTTGGCTGCCTCGTCCTGGGCCGCGCCGATGAGCTTGCCCATCTCCAGCGTCATGAGCTGCCCGAACCCGCGCTTCTCCGACTGCAAGAGCTCTCCGGCCCGCGCGACCACCGCGGCGCGCCTGCTGGCGGGCTCGTTCCGCCACCGTTTCCAGGCGGCCCCGGCGGCGGCCAGCTTCCGCTCGACGACGTCGGGGGTCTCTTCGTCGAACGAGCGAACGCGCTCGCCCGTGGTCGGGTTCACGGTTGCGATCGGCATGCCGTGAATCTAATCCGCCGATCACCCACCCGTCAGTTGCACGATGACGAACGCGAGCGCAGCCAGCGCGAACGACGCGCCGATCAGGGCCCGGTCGACGGCCGGCGGCATCGGCCGCGGGACCGAGACCCGGACCAACCCGACGACCGCGCCGGCCAGCAGACCGCCGATGTGGGCGGCGTTGTCGACCAGGTGAACGCCCCGGGCCGACAGCGAGAGGCCCACGCCCAGCACGAACAGGACGTTGAACGCCAGGGCCTTCGCGGCCCCCCGCTGGCCCGACCGCCAGGCGAACGTGGCCGCCATGCCGATGAGCCCCATGATGGCTCCGGAGGCGCCGGCCGACACGGTGGGGTGGCCCGCCGAGGCCATCAGGGCCGAGAGGACGTTGCCCAGGGTGCCGGTGACGATGTAGGTGGCGGCGAACAGCCCACGGCCGAGCGCTTTCTCCGAGATGGCCCCGATCTGCCCCAGCACCCACATGTTCATGAAGATGTGGAGCAGGTTGACGTGAATGAACGCGGCCGTGAGCCAGCGCCAGTGCGAAAGCACCGGCTCTGCACCTGGCGCGGACGCGCCGGCCACCAGCAGCGTGGGCACGTCGAACGAGAGAACGTGCCCGGATAGCGCGGCCATGAGGCCGTAGACCAGGACATTGAGGATGATGAAGGCAGCCGTCACCGGCGCCTGTTTGAGCCCGCGAAACCAGCGCATGATGTCACCCGGAATTTTTCACCGAGACCCCGAGGTTATCCAGATCGAGAAAGTGACAGGCATCCCGGCCGCTTGACAGCTCATCCAACTCGATACAAAGGAACGCAATGAACCGCACCTCCCTGCGCGTGATCTTCTCGGTGGCCGTGGTCGCCACCGCGGTGGGTTTGGCGACCCGGAAACCGTCTTCGGCATTTTCGTCTGCGGTGTTCTCGAGCGCGCAGGCGGCTCCCGCGGCCGTGACGCCCAAGACCGAGGCGCCCAACGAGGCCCGCGCTCTGTCGCACGCCTTCTCGAACGTCGCCAAGGCGTTGGGGCCGTCGGTGGTGCGCATCGAGGTCGAGGTCACAAACCCGCGCGGCATGGGCGGGCACGGCCGGATGCAGCAGGCGCCCGACGACGGCGATGACGACAACGGCGGCGACGTCCCGCCCATGTTCCGTCACTTCTTCCAGTTCGGGCCCGGCGGCGGCATGCCCGATCCCGGCCCTCAGCACGGCGTCGGCTCGGGCTTCATCCTCGACACCAGCGGCGACATCGTGACCAACCGGCACGTCGTGCAGGGGGCCAGCAAGGTCACCGTCACGATGAACGACGGCAAGGAGTACGGCGCCCACGTGGTCGGCAAGGACGCCCAGACCGACGTGGCGGTGGTCCGGCTGGAGCACCCGCCGTCGAACCTGGTGGTCGCGCGCCTGGGTGACTCCGACAAGCTGGACGTGGGCGAGTGGGTCGTGGCGGTGGGCAGCCCGCTGGGCCTGGAGCAGACCGTCACCGCCGGCATCGTGAGCGGCAAGGGACGCCCGGGCCGTCACGTCCAGATGTCCGGCCGCCGCGTGCGGGGCTACATCCAGACCGACGCCAAGATCAACCCCGGCAACTCGGGCGGTCCGCTCGTGAACCTCGAGGGTGAGGTGGTGGGCGTGAACACGCTCATCCAGGTCGGCGCCGGTGGCGCCTACGGGTTCGCCATCCCGGTGAACGAGGTTCGCCGGGTGGCCCAGGCCCTGGTCAAGGAAGGGCGGGTCCGTTACGCGTACCTCGGCCTCATGCTGACAGACGTGAAGGACCTCAACGACCAGCAGAAGTCCAAGCTGGGCAAGGCGGTCCCGCAGAACGGCGCGTTCGTGTCCGAGACGACCCCGGGCGGGCCCGCCGGCAAGGCCGGCATGCGGCCGGGGGACGTCATCACCGAGGTGAACAACCAGAAGATCCAGGGTGCCGGCGACGTGGTCGACTACGTCTCGTCGCAGCCGATCGGCGCGCGGGTGCTGCTGCACTACGTTCGTGACGGGCGGCCGTCCGAGACCCAGGTCGCGCTGGGCGAGCTGCCGGACGAGGACGCGCGGGCCGAAAACGGCCAGGGGCAGGGCAAGCTGGGCATGGCCCTGCAGACGCTGACCCCGGACGTCGCCGCCTCGCTGGGAATCGGCGGCAACACCAAGGGCGCGGTCATCACCGACGTCCTGGCCGGCAGCGCGGCCGAGCAGGCGGGGCTGCACCCGGGCGACGTCATCGTCGAGGTCGACCGCCACCCGGTGGAGTCCTCGGACGACGCGATCGCGGCTCTGCACGGGGCAGCTCGCGGTGGCGGCCACCTGCTGCGGGTGCGCAGCGCCAACGGCACCCGGTTCGTCACCGTCAAGTGACGCCCCGAGCCGCCGCGCGCGGTCCGGCGTTACGGATCGCGGGCGGCGGAGGCCCGTGCCTCGCGGAATCCGCGACCGCATTCGGGGCACGTCTGATGCTTTGTCCGATTCCCTGGAGGATCACGGGGCTCGGCCATGCGGACGTCCTGGATGTGTGCGCTGGGCTTGGTCCTGTTGGGGACCACCGCCGCGGCCGAGCCGGCGGAACGGTCCTTCGCCGCGGTGGCCCGGGCCATCGCGCCGGCGGTGGTTCGGCTGGACGTCGCGGGTAACGGCCGGGAGATCACGGCGTCAGGCGTGGTCCTCGACACCCGGGGGAACGTTCTGACCACCGGGCGCTCCTTCGACGGCGCTGGAACCGGCGCTTCGGTTCAGGTCACGCTCACAGACGGCCGCCGGCTGCCGGCAGAGATGGTCGGGATGGACCCGGCCACCGACGTCGCCGTCGTCAGGTTGATGGCGCCCCCGAACGACCTGTCGGCGGCCCGCTTCGGCGACTCGGACGACGCGACCGTGGGCGACTGGGTGCTGTCGGTGGGGCGTGCGCCGGGAACGGAGCAGAGCTTCGCGGCGGGCATCATCAGCGCCCGGTCTCCCGGCGACCTCCTGCTGACCGACGCCCAGGTGAGGGTCGGCGATGCCGGCGGCGCGCTGGTCGATCTGGAGGGGCAGGTGGTCGGGCTGACCACGCTCATCGGCGGCGGGGCGGGCGGCGGTCATGGTCGGGCGTTGCCCATCAATCGGGTTCGGCGAGTCGCTCAGGCGATCGTCATGGAAGGTCACGCGAGCCACCCCTTCATCGGCGTCGCTCTTCGTGAGCGGGGGGCGGAGGGCGCGGTCGTCACCCGGGTCGGGCGCGACACACCCGCGGCCCGGGCCGGGCTTCGGCCGGGCGACGTCATCACGGCGGTCGGCGGTCTCGACGCGCCCGCCCCCGCCGAGCTGGTCACCCTGATCGAGCGGCAGCCCATCGGCGCGCGGGTCGCGGTCGCGTTCACGCGGGGCGGGCACGACCACCGGGTGATCGTCTCGGTCGAGGACATTAATTTGATGTCAGGCGCGGCGCTCGGCCTCTAACCGGATGTGCGTGATCTCGGACGGGGAGCCCAATCGCATGGGTGGGCCCCAGAAGCCCGTCCCTCGACTGACATAGACCTGTGACCCCTGGTGACGGTAGAGACCGGCCGTGAAGGGCTGCTGCAACATGATCAGCAGGCCGAACGGCCAGATCTGTCCGCCGTGCGTGTGCCCGGACAGCTGCAACCCGACGCCAAACGATTCGGCGTCCAGCGCTGAACGGGGCTGGTGGGCCAGCAGCACCAGCTCGCGGTCGGGATCCCGCCCGTCCAGCGCGCGCCGGACCGCTTCGCGCGGCGCCAGACCCCCGTAATGAACGGCGCTGGGATCGTCGACCCCGGCTAGATCGAAGCTGGCGCTCCCGTTGCCGATCGACACGCGCTCGTTTTGCAACACCCGGATGCCGATTCGGGTCAGCTCGTTCACCCACTGGTCGGCACCCGAGAAATACTCGTGATTGCCGGTCACGAAGAACACACCGTGGCTCGCGCGCAATTCCGCCAACGGGGCGATCAGGTGTCCCAGATCGGCGACGCCACCATCAACGAGATCGCCCGTGATTGCGATCAGGTCGGGCGCAAGCGCGTTCGTTCGATCAACGACGTCTTGCACGAACTCGCGTCCGAGCAAGGGGCCGACATGCATGTCGGTGATCTGCACGATCGAGAACCCGTGCTGCTCCGGCGGCAGCCGCGGCAATCGGATCGTGATCGGACGTACCGGTGGACGGCGGTTCGCGGAGCGCAGCGCGATGGCGGACGCGGCGGCGACCAGCGATGTCGCGCCCGCCGCCGCGACCCGCGCCAGAAACAGCCGGCGCTCGCTGCCCGGAGCCTCTCCTCCGACGGCGCGCCGCGCGAGGAACGCGGCGCTGCGAATCAGGTCCACCGCCGCGAAAGTGACCAGGAACAGAAACATCACACCCAGCCAAACGTAACCGGGCCAGGCGAGCGCCTTGCGAACGTCGCCCTGTCCACGGCCCAAGATCAAGGACAGGACGATGCTCGCGGCGAGGGCGGTGACCACCGCGCCGCCAACCAATTGCCAGGGCGGCCGCCACGCGGGATCGCGGACCAGACGCCGCCACAGATAATAATGAATTCCCGCCAGCAGCGTGAAGGCGACCACAATGAAAGTGAGGAAACGACCCACCATTCCCTTTTGACATGCGACGTCCGCGAATCAAGCTTTTGCGTTTGCATAGACGAACCATCGCGGCTAGTCTGCCCCGCAACGAAGGGGGAAAAGATGGCCAGAAGGACCGACGTACAGGAGCTCGTTCAGCAATTCGTCGACAGATTGTCGTCTCTGATCGAACAAGACACCGTCGCCCGTGCGCGCGAGGCCGTGCTGGCTTCGTTCGGCGGTCGCGCCCCGGCCGGTCTGCAGCTCCGCGGCGCCGGCAAGCTCGTGTCCTCCGTCGGCCGCAAGCGTCGCAAGGGCCCCATTCAACTTTGTCCGGTGCCCGGCTGCTCCAACCGCGCCGCGCCGGTGTTCGGGATGGTTTGCGCGAAGCACAAAGATCTACCGAAATCGGAGATCAAGAAGTATCGCGAGCAACGCCGCGCGCAAAAGCAGAAGGAAAAGGCAAAGAAGGCCGCCTGAGACGGGCGAGGGGGCTTCGGTCCCTGACCGGCACCCGGGGGCATGGCCGGAGGCCGGGGCGCTGGGCGATTTGCAATGTTCCGTCGACGGCGCGGCGAGTGATCTTTCACAGGGTGCGGTGTGGCGCGCGCGCCACTCAGACTGGTCCAGGGGTCGGGTAGACGCGCAAAGTCGCGAGAATTCGGGGGGAGCGGGTTGGCATTGCTGTTGCGATGCGCTTGGGGCGCTGCCCAAGGAGGCGTCATGGCCATCGCGACCGCACCCGTTGATTTCGATCCGTTTGGGAACCTGACTACTGGCCCCGAGGCGCCGGCCCTCGAGGCGCTCCGGAGCTGCGCTCAGCTCCGGCGTGCGTCGGTCGAGGCGCTCCGGGCGCTCGCCCAGGCCGCCAGCCTCCGGTCGGTCAGCCGAGGCACGATCCTGGCCGCTCAGGGTGGCCAGTTCGACGCGGCCATCCTCGTGGTTCGGGGGAAGGTGCGCGCCGTCTGCCGCGCCGTGAACGGCCGAGAGATCTCGGTCGAGACCTTCCGCGCGGGGGATCTGATCGCGGACGGCGCCTTCGCCCCGGAGACGCCGCTCCCCCACGACTGGGAGGCGGCCGAGGCTTCGTCCGTCCTCCTGATCCCGCGCGACGCGTTCGTGGCGTGCCTGCGCGCCAACCCGGAGCTGGGCCTCGCGCTGGGCGCCGACCTGGTCACGCGCCTCGAGCGGTCGAAGCAGCTGGCCAATGGCCTGGCCCTGGCCGGTGTTCAGGAGCGGGTGGTCTCGCGCCTGCTCGCGATCGGGCGCCAGGACGGCACGCCCGGACCCGAAGGCCTGTTGATCCGGAACCGACCCACGCAGCAGGAGCTGGCCAACCAGATTGGTGCCTGCCGGGAGACGGTCTCGCGGACGGTCTCGGAGCTCGTCCGCAAGGGCCTGCTCACGCCGCGCGGTCGTTCGCTGCTGGTCAGCAAGCAGCTGGTCGAGACCACGGCCTAAGGACAGCGGGCACAGTCGCCAGCCGCCGGGTTCCCCGCACGATCCGGGCAGGACGCTCGGCTGTGCCCACAACATTCAGTGCGAGGAATTGACGCTGCGGCAACCGCGGGTGAAACTTTGCAGGGTTTGGCCAGCCAACCCAAAGCTTTCGGCTCGCCGGCACTGGGGACATCGGTCCCGTTTGCCGAGATCGACATCCGAACCTCGATCCGTCCCACCGTGGCGGAGATCGACCTGGGTGCGGTCCAGCGCAATCTCGGGCGCGTGCGTCAGGCCATCGGGCCCGCGGTCGGGGTGTTCGGGGTCGTCAAGGCAGACGCCTACGGCCACGGGGCGGTGCCGGTGGCTCGGGCGCTGGAACCGCTCTGCGAGGCACTGGCCGTGTCGCTGGTCGAGGAGGGGCTGGAGCTGCGCGCGGCGGGTATCCGGTCCCCCATCCTGGTCCTGGGCGCCTACTACAACCGCCACCAGGACGAGGTGGTTTCAGAGCGGCTCACGCCGGTCGTTTACGATCGCGAGCAGCTCGAGCGCTTCGCCGCGGCCGGCAAGCGGCTTGGCCGGCGGGTGGACGTCCATCTCAAGGTGGACACCGGGATGAGCCGCCTGGGTGTGACCCCGGCCGAGCTAGGCGCGACTCTGGCCCGTGTGGCCGAGCTGCCGCAGCTGCGCCTGGTCGGGCTGTGCACGCACTTCGCTTCCGCCGATGTCGAGGAGACCGCCGCCACCGATTCGGCCCTGGGGCGCTTCCGGACGGCGCTCGATCAGGCGCGCGGTCAGGGGTTCGCGGCGCTGACGCGCCACGCCGCCAACAGCGCGGCGGCGGTGCGGTTCCCCGAGGCTCGCTTCGATGCCGTGCGGCCGGGCCTGGCCCTCTATGGCGCGATGCCATCGCCGGTCGTTCGGCTGGCCGGGCTGGAGGGCGCGCTGGCCTTGCGCACCCGCATCATGGCAATCCGTGAGATCCCCGCCGGGACAACGGTCAGCTACGGGGGCACCTGGCGGGCCGCCCGCCCGACCCGGGTGGCGACGCTGCCGATCGGGTACGCGGACGGCTACCCCCGACACGTCCAGGCCGCCGAGGTCCTGGTGATGGGCCGGCGCGTGCCCATCATCGGCGCCGTCTGCATGGACATGCTGATGATCGACGCGACCGATCTGCCCGAGGTCGCGCTGGACGGACCGGTCACGCTGATCGGGCGCGACGGCGGCGAAGAGATCACCGTCGACGACATGGCTCGATGGGCCGGGACGATCAGCTACGAGATCCTGTGTGGCATCTCCAAGCGGGTGCCGCGGGTCCTGCGTGATGCCCCCGCGAACGTCGCCGCCGTCCGCGGTCCCATCGCGGTCACTCCATGAGCGTCTCTTCGTCGGTCGACGACCCGCCAGGCAAATCCACGGCGGCGGCCGAGATTGGCCGGGCCCTGCTGGACGCGGCCGTCGCGCCGCTCCGGACGATCCTGACCTACTTTGGCGATCACGCGATCCTGCTGGGGGAGGCGATGGCGGGCGTGGCGCGAAAGCCGTTCCGGCTGCGCCTCTATCTGGATCAGATGCAGTTCGTCGGGGTCGGTTCGCTCCCGATCATCTGCCTGGTCGGGTTCTTCTCAGGCGCGGTCTCGGCCCAGCAGGCGATCTCGGCGCTGCGTATCTTCAACCAGGAGCGCTTCGTCGGCGCGACCGTCGGCCTCTCGCTGGCGCAGGAGCTGGCGCCGGTGTTCACGGCGCTGATGATCACCGCCCGGGCCGGTTCGGGCATGGCCACCGAGCTCGGGTCGATGCGGATCACCGAGCAGATCGACGCGCTCACGACCTTCGCCGTCGATCCGATCCAGTATCTGGTCACCCCCCGGATCGTCGCGACGATCTTGATGATGCCGATCATGACGATGGTCTTCAACATCGTCGGTCTGTTCGGCGCCTATCTCTTCTCGATCTACCTGGAGCACATCGACCTCGGTCAGTTCATCGAGCAGTTCACCTACTGGACCGATCCCAAGGACTACATCATTGGCGCCACCAAGGCGGCGGTCTTCGGCGTCACGCTGTCGGTGGCGGCCTGCTTCCAGGGGTTCAACGTGCGCGGCGGGGCGAAGGAGGTCGGGCTCGCGACGACGCGGGCGGTGGTTGCAGGGTCCGTCTCCGTGCTGGTCTCCGACTATTTCCTGATCGATATCTTCCACATCCTCTGGCCTTACCAGTCGTGAACACGACGCCCGTAGATCCCGAACAGACCCCGGCCGTACTGCCTGGCCGGACGGACGATCCGTCGCGCCGCGACCAGCGCTGGCAGATTCGCGTCCGCAACCTGCACAAGACCTTCGGTCCCCAGCACGTGCTCCGGGGGATAGACCTGGACATCGAGCGCGGGCGGACGAACATCATCATCGGCGGTTCGGGCCAGGGGAAGTCGGTGCTGATGAAGCACCTCATGGGGCTGCTCAAGCCCGACGAGGGGCAGATCTGGGTCGACGGCGAGGACGTGGTTCCTTTCGACAGGCGCCAGATGGCGCTGCTGCGCCGCAAGTTCGGGATGGTGTTTCAGTACGCGGCGCTGTTCGACTCGATGAACATCGTCGAAAACATCGCTTTTCCGCTGATCGAGCGGTACAAGCTGTCCCGTGACGAGATCATGGAGCGGGTGCGCGACCTGCTGCGCCGGCTGGACCTGGCGGACTCGGCCGGCATCGAGCAGAAGTTCCCGCCCCAGCTGTCGGGCGGCCAGCGCAAGCGGGTTGGCCTGGCCCGCGCGCTGATCGACCGCCCGGAGATCCTGCTGTATGACGAACCGACGACCGGACTCGATCCGGTGGCCACCAAGAACGTCGACGACATGATCCGCCGGACCGCCGACGAGTTCGGCGTCACGTCGGTGGTCATCTCCCACGACATGGCCTCCACCTTCCGGATCGGCGACCGCATCTCGATGCTCGCGGGCGGCAAGATCATCGTCAGCGGGACGCCGGCCGAGGTGCTGGCCAGCCGGGAGCCGCCGCTGCGCGAGTTCATCGAGACCTCGGGGCTGGTCCCCCGTGAGGACCACGCGTGAGGCGGAGCTGGGCGTCCGTCACCGTCGGCGCGTTGGTCTTGGTCGTGGCGGCCATCAGCTATTTCTTGATCCGGTCGACCAGCGAGCGCAGCGCCGGTGCCCGCGGCGTGCAGGTCTACGCGCTGTTCCACGACGCGTCGGGCCTGTTCGAGAAGTCGCGCGTTCAGACGGCGGGGATCGCGGTGGGGGAGATCTCCGGGCGAGATCTGGATCCCAAGACGGCGCGCGCCAAGATCACGATCAAGATGCACCCGGGCATCGTTCTCTACGAGAACGCCGTGGTGTCGAAGAAGTCGGCCTCGCTGCTGGGGGAGTACTACCTGGAGATCGATCCGGGAAGCTCGGTCTCCGAGGTGAAGGGTCAGCGGCACGACAATCGCAAGCTCCAGGACGGAGACCAGATTGTCAACGTGCGCGAGCCCGTGGCGATGGGCGACATCATGGACAACGTCGGCGCGCTGCTGCCGATCCTGCACGACATCCTGGAGGACGTCCGCAAGCTGACCTCCGGGACGATCACCGACATCGCCGAGAACATCAACGACCTGATCGAGAGCAACTCGGACGTGCTCAATCGCCTGCTGAACCGGATGGACACGATCGCCGCCAACGTCCAGGGCGTGACCACGTCGGAGGCAGATGACGTCAAGCAGTCGCTGAAGAACGTCCGTGAGATCACGGAGTCGATCAAGTCGCTGGTGGGGACGACGCAGGGGCAGGTGGCGGGGGTGGGCCAGAAGACCCAGGGGTCGATCGACCGGCTTCAGGCCACGCTCGACAACCTGGACAAGTCGATGCGCAACATCGAGTCCATCACCGAAAAGATCGACAAGGGCGAGGGGACGGTCGGGCACGTCATGAACGACGACACCATCGCCCGCAACGTCGAGGACATCACCGAGAACGCCGGCACGTTCATCCGCGGGCTCACCAAGATGCAGACCATCGTCGGCCTGCGCACCGAGTACAACGTCCTGGCCAGCACCGTGAAGAACTACCTGTCGATCACGCTGATGCCCCGGCCGGACAAGTTCTACCTGATCGAGCTCATCGAGGACCCGCGCGGCTACTCGAACACCGTCACCACCGCCACCCAGAGCTCGCGCGATCAGTTCGTGACCGCCACGACCGTGACCACCACCGATCAGCTTCGCTTCTCGCTGATGTTCGGCAAGCGCATCGGGCCGGTGGCCGGACGGTTCGGCATCAAGGAGTCGACCGGCGGCATCGGCGGCGACGTCTTCATGCTGGACGACCAGCTGACGCTGTCCGTCGACGTGTTCAACTTCGCCGCCTCGAACGTGAACCAGTACCCGCGCGTGAAGACCAGCCTGTCATGGGACGTCTGGAACCGGATGTTCTACGTGGTGGCTGGAGCGGACGACCTGCTCAACTTCAAGGGGATCTCGAACAACACGGGCCGAGGTTCGGCCGGCGCGGGCGGCGGGTTCGACTTCTTCATCGGCGCCCAGCTGATGTTCAACGACGAGGACCTGAAGTCGCTGCTGCTGTTCGGCGGGGGCTCGGCCGCGAGCGCCGCGTCAAAGTAAGGCCCGGTCCGGCTGGGCCTGAACGGCGCCGGCCAAGGGCCCGGCTTGACTCCAGGGGGCTCCTTCCTATAGTAACTCACCCTCCGGCCGGCTGGTCGGCGGGTCGGTCTGTATAATGCGGTTTAAAATCAACGAGATCGGCGCCGAGGGGCTGCCGCTGCACGTCCCGGTGACGGCCGAATGGGTGGCGGCCGCTTGCCCGGAGGCCGATCTCCGCCCGGGCCCGCGCGGCCTGGCGCTCGACGGCCGGATCGAGAAGATGGGCGAGGACTACCTGCTGCGCGCCCACCTGCGCGGCGAGCTCGAGGCCACCTGTTCTCGCTGCCTCGAGCCGGCGCACATCCCCGTCGACGTGCCGCTGGCGCTGACGTTCGTCTCGGCCGACGCCGACAAGACCGGCGACGACGAGGATCCCGACGTCGTGGCGCTGAACGGCGGCGAGATCGACGTGGGCGACGAGGTGCGCGACGAGATCCTGCTGGCGATGCCGATCAACCCCCTGTGCACCGAGGCGTGTCGGGGGCTGTGCGAGGTTTGCGGCGGGAACCGGAACCTCGAGGCCTGCAGCTGCAAGGCTGACGCAGCGCCCACGGGCGCGTTCGCCTCGCTCGCGAAGCTGAAGCTCTCCAACTCATAATAAAAGGAAGAAAGGCACCGACCCATGGCCGTCCCGAAGAGAAGGCAGTCCAAGTCGCGCTCCGCCATCCGGCGCGCGCAGGTGATGAAGAAAGCCGTTCCCAGCTTCGTCCCTTGCCCCCGCTGCAACGAGCCGAAGCGGACGCACCGCATGTGCGCCAGTTGCGGCTACTACCGCGACCGTTTGATCATCGAGCCAAAGGAAGAGGAGCAGGCCTAGGGCGGCGAGCAGCATTTTTAAATGCCGCGAATTGCCGTCGACGCCATGGGCTCCGACGCCGCCCCTCGGGTCGAGGTGGAGGGCGTGGTGGCCGCCGTGCGCGCGCGCGGCACCAAGGTCATCCTGGTCGGTGACGAGGCCCGGCTGCGCGCCGAGCTGAAGACGCTGGGCGCCGAGAAGACGCCAATCGAGATCCGGCACGCCCCCGACGTGATCACGATGCACGACGCGCCGTCCATGGCGGTCAAACAGAAGAAGAAGGCGTCGATGCGGGTCTGCTTCGACCTGGTCAAGGCCGGCGAGGCCGACGCGGTCGTCTCGGCCGGCAACTCGGGCGCGATGATGGCCTGCGGCCTGTTCGTGCTCGGCCGGCTGCCCGGCGTCGAGCGCCCCGCCATCGTGACCACCTTCCCCACCCGCACCGGCGAGTGCGCCCTGCTGGACGTGGGCGCCAACGTCGATCCGAAGCCGGCCGTGCTGGCGCAGTTCGGCGTGTTCGGGTCGGTCTACGCGCGCCTCCTGCACGGGAAGTCGCGCCCCAAGGTCGGGTTGCTCTCCAACGGCTCCGAGGAGCACAAGGGGACGGCGCTGACCCGGGACGCCCACCAGATCCTCTCGCGCGTCGACCGGCTGTCGGCCGCCGCGTTCAGCTACCTCGGCTACGTCGAGGGGCGCGACATCTTCGAAGGGAAGACCGACGTGGTCGTGACCGACGGATTCACCGGCAACGTGATGTTGAAGGGGGTCGAGGGAGCGGCCGAGACGATGCTCGGCATGGTGCGCGAGGAGGTCTCGCGCTCGGGCCCGCTGGCCCACGTGGGCGCGGCGCTGATGCGGGGGGCCCTGCGCCGTCTGCGCAAGCGCATCGACTACGCCGAGCACGGCGGCGCGCCGCTGCTGGGCGTGGACGGCGTGGCGCTGATCTGCCACGGCGGCTCCAGCGCTATCGCCCTGCAGAACGCGGTCTACGTGGCCGATAAGTTCGCCCAGCTCGGCCTGGGCAAGGAGCTGGCGGCGGCGGTCGCCCAGCACGCGCCGCTGTGGGACGCCGCGTTCCCGCCCCCCGCCACCGGAGCGGAGGCCATCTCGTGATTCGCAGCCGCATCATCGGGACCGGGCGCGCGGTGCCGCCCAAGGTCCTGACCAACGACGATCTCTCCCGCATGGTCGACACGTCCGACGCCTGGATCGTCGAGCGGACCGGGATCCGCGAGCGCCACATCCTGGACGCCTCGCAGTCGGCCAGCGACCTGGCGGCCGAGGCCGGGCGCAACGCCTGCCTGAAGGCGGGCGTCGATCCGGCGACCATCGACTGCATCATCGTCGGTACGGTGACCGGCGACTGCCCGTTCCCCGCCACCGCCACCTTCGTCCAGAAGAAGCTGGGGGCGGCGCCGGGCGGCTGCGCGTTCGATCTGTCGGCTGCCTGCGCCGGCTTCCTGTACGGCATGTCCATCGCCGACGGGTTCATCCGGATGGGGCAGTTCAAGCGCGTGCTGGTGGTCGGGGTCGAGGTCCTGTCGCGCATCATCGACTGGACCGACCGCGCCACCTGCGTGCTGTTCGGCGACGCGGCCGGCGCCGTCCTGATGAGCGCGTCCGACGGGCCGGCCGGGGTGCTCTCGACGCACCTGTTCGCCGACGGCTCGCTGGCGGAGATCCTCTGGCAACCGGTGGGCGGCAGCCGCGAGCCGGCCACGCCCGAGGCGCTGGTCGCCAAGCGGCAGTACGTGCAGATGAACGGACGCGAGGTGTACAAGCACGCGGTCCGCAACATGGCGGCGGGCGCGAAGATCGCGCTGGACGCCAACGGCCTGACCCCGGGTGACGTGACCTGGGTGATCGCCCACCAGGCCAACCTTCGGATCCTCGAGGGGGTCTCGGAGCGCGTCAACATCCCGATGGAGCGCTTCTTCACCAACGTCGACCGGTACGGCAACACGTCCTCCGCGTCGGTACCGAGCGCGTTGGACGAGGCGCTGGAGCAGGGGAGGATCCGGAGCGGCGACGTCCTGCTGTTCGCCGCGCTGGGCGGCGGGCTGGCCTGGGCTTCGGGGGTGGCGCGGTGGTGATGAGCCCGCTCGCTTTTCTCTTCCCCGGCCAGGGGTCGCAGAAGGTCGGCATGGGGCGCGCCCTGCACGACGGCGCGGCCGAGGCGCGCGAGGTGTTCGCCGAGGCGGACGCGGCGCTCGGCTACGGCCTCGGCAAGCTCTGCTTCGAAGGCCCCGAGGATCAGTTGACCCTGACGGCCAACGCGCAGCCGGCCATCCTGACCGTCAGCGTGGCGGCGTTGCGTGTGCTGCGGGCCCGCACCGGCCTGCGCCCCACCGCGGTGGCGGGACACTCGCTGGGCGAGTACAGCGCGCTGGTCGCCGCCGGCGCGCTGCGCTTCGCCGACGCGGTCCGCCTGGTCCACCTGCGCGGCAAGTTCATGCAGGAGGCGGTGGCGCCAGGAGCCGGGGCGATGGCCGCGATCCTGGGACTGGGCGCGGAAGCGGTGGCCGCCGTCTGCCGCGAGGTCGCCGGCGCCGAGGTGGTGAGCCCGGCCAACCTGAACGGGGGCGGGCAGGTGGTGATCGCGGGCCACAAGGCCGCGGTCGATCGTGCCTGCGCGATGCTGAAAGAGCGTGGGGCCAAGCGGGCCGTGCCGCTGTCGGTGAGCGCGCCGTTCCACTGCGCGCTCATGCAGCCCGCCGCCGAGCGGCTGGCGGCCGAGCTGGCGCGCGTCGAGTTCGCGGCGCCCGGGGTGCCGGTCATCACCAACGTCGAAGCGGCCCCCAACCAGGACCCGGGGCGCATCGCAGAGCTTCTGACCCGACAGGTGACCGCCCCGGTGCGCTGGGAAGAGTCGGTCCAGCGTCTGGCGGGGCTGGGGATTCGCCGCGCGCTGGAGGTCGGCGCCGGGAACGTGCTGGCCGGGCTGGTGAAGCGCATCGCGCCCGAGATCGAGGTCGTGGCGGCCGGCGATCCGGACGGGATCGGCGCGGCGTCCGAGGAGGGAGCGTCACATGCGTGAGCTGGACGGGAGAGTCGCCCTGGTGACGGGCGCGTCGCGGGGAATCGGTCGGGCCATCGCCGTCGCCCTGGGGCAGCGCGGGGCGAAGGTGATCGTCAACTACGCGGCCAACGAGGCGGCGGCGGGCGAGGCCGTCGCGGCGGTGCAGGCAGCGGGGGGGACCGCGGTCAGCAAACGCTTCGACGTGTCGGATCCGGCGGCGGTCGACGCCGCCGTCCGCGAGATCACCAGCGACGGCGGCCTGCACATCCTGGTGAACAACGCCGGGATCGCGGTCAACGGCCTGGTGCTGGGCGGCAAGGACGCCGACTGGAAGCGCGCCATCGAGGTCAACCTCAACGGCACCTACTACTGCACGCGGGCGGCGCTGCGCGCGCTGATGAAGGCGCGCGAGGCCGGTCGCATCATCAACATCACCTCGATCACCGCGGAGTCGGGCTCGGCGGGGCAGGCGCCGTACGTGGCCGCCAAGGCCGGCGTGATCGGCCTGACCAAGACGCTGGCCAAAGAGTACGCGTCGCGCGGGATCACCGTGAACGCGGTCTCGCCCGGATTCATCGAGACCGACATGACGGCCAGCGAGCTGCCGCCGGCGCGTCGCGAGTCGTTGCTGAAAGAGATCCCGCTCGGCCGCGTCGGCGCGCCCGAGGACGTCGCGGCCGCGGTCGCTTACCTGGCGGGACCCGGCGGCGCCTACGTGACCGGCCAAGTCTTGCGCGTCAACGGCGGCCTTTTAATGTAAGTTACGCCGCTCCAAACCCTCAACCCACCGCAAAAAATCGAGAGGAAACAGAAGAAAATGGCAGACGACATCGCAGATCGCGTGAAGAAGATCATCATCGAACAGCTCGAGGTCGCGCCCGACAAGGTCAAGCCCGAGGCGTCGTTCGCGGAGGACCTGAAGGCTGACTCGCTCGCGGTCGTCGAGCTGGTGCTCGCGCTCGAGGAGCAGTTCAAGCTGGAGATCCCGGACGAGGACACCGAGAAGATCAAGACCGTCGGGGACGCCATCAACTACATCAAGTCGCACTCGAAGTGATACGGCCGCGCGGCCGCAACGCCGGGAGAAAACATGGCACGTAGAGTCGTCGTCACCGGAATCGGGCTGGTCACGCCGATCGCCGTCGGCACCGAAGAGACGTGGCAGGGGCTGCTGGCGGGACGGTCGGGAATCGGCCCCATCACCCACTTCGACCACAAGGCGTTCGCGACGCACTTCGCGGGCGAGGTGAAGGGGTTCGAGCCGACGCGCTGGATGACCGCGCGCGAGGCGAAGACCCTGGATCCGTTCGTCCAGTACGCGATGGTCGCCGGCTCGCTGGCCGTGGCCGATTCGGGGCTCGAGATCTCCGGCGAGTTCGCGGAGCGCGTCGGCTGCTACGTCGGCGCCGGGCTCGGTGGTGTCACGACCATCGAGGCGACCTGCAAGACCCTGTGGGAGAAGGGGCCGCGGCACGGGTTCTCGCCCTTCTTCGTTCCGATGATCATCGTGAACCTGGCGTCGGGGAACCTCTCGATCCGGTTCGGCGCCAAGGGGCCAAACCTGTCCCAGGTCTCGGCCTGCTCGACCGGCGCTCACGCGATCGGCGACGCCTTCCGGGTGATCGAGCGGGGCGACGCAGACGCGATGATCTGCGGCGGCACCGAGGCGACCGTCACGCCGCTGGGCGTGGGCGGCTTCAACGCCATGCGCGCGCTGTCGACCAACAACGAGGATCCGGCGGGCGCTTCCCGTCCGTTCGACCTGAAGCGCGACGGGTTCGTCATCGCCGAGGGCGCCGGCATCCTGGTGATCGAGGAGCTCGAGCACGCCAAAGCCCGCGGCGCCAAGATCTACGCCGAGCTGCGCGGCTACGGCGCCAACGCCGACGCGCATCACATCACCTCCCCGGCGCCCGAGGGCGAGGGGGCGCAACGCTGCATGCGGCTCGCGCTGAAGGACGCCAAGCTCACGCCCGCCGACATCGGCTACGTGAACGCGCACGGGACGTCGACCAAGATCAACGACGCCACCGAGACACTGGCGATCAAGAAGGTCTTCGGCGATCACGCCCGCAAGCTGAACATCAGCTCGACCAAGTCGATGACCGGTCACATGCTGGGCGCCGCCGGCGGCGTCGAGACCGCCATCTGCGCGCTGACTCTGGCGCGCGGGGTCATCCCGCCGACCATCAACTACACCACGCCCGACCCGGACTGCGATCTCGATTACGTGCCGAACACGGCCCGTGAGCTGCGCGTTCAGTACGCGCTCACCAACAGCTTCGGATTCGGCGGCACGAACGCCTGCCTGGTCCTCGGCCGGCACGCCTGACGAGTGTGAAACCAGGGCCGGTGGTCCGGCCCGGTTTCGTGCCGACAGCCGGGGGGCGCCGGACCTATCTGGCGAGCAGCTCGGACTCGGCCTGCAGCCAATCCTGCTCGTGGTAGCCGTCGACGGCGCCGCGCTGCAGGTACAGCTCGTAAGACCGAACCGCGATCTCCTCGTACGTCGGCGCCGTCTTCACGGCGTCCGTCGTGCCAGCGGCCTTCTTGGCGGCCTTCGCCGCCTTCGGAGCCGAGGTCTTCTCCCCTTTGACCGTCTTCCGCCCAGTGGTGTTCATGGGACGGATCTTATAGGGCGCTTATTTCGTTGCCGCAAAAAAACTGCTGGTCGATTCATCATTCATTGGCGACCGCGGTCAATATTTCCGGATTGTCAGGCAACGTTTCGCTCTCTTCTTCAAGCTCGTCCGCAATCGCGACCACCAGTTCCGCCGCCAAGTCGTGCGGTCGAGCCACGTCAGTCGCCATCACTTCGGCCAGCGTGAAGGACCAGCGGCGATCGCTCTTCGCCCAGTCCAGGATTTCATGCGGCGCTTCGATCCGGCTACGGGCTAGATCGTAGAGATCGCCCCGCACCCGGGAGCGCCGCATCTCGCGCCGCAAATCCTGGATGAGGTGCGCGAGTTTCTTTGGCTGAGTCGAGCTCACAACCTCCCAGAAATCTGCCAACGGTCGTTGCGGGGGCAACCCCTCGCCACGGCATTTCGCCGCCCCCACCTTCAGTTGGGGACCAGCACGACCGGAGCTCTAATGAATTCGAACGGGGGGCGACGCGCAATGAGTGGTTGGATGATTTTGCGGGCGGTGGCTTGGCGGAGCGCAATTGCGGGGATCGTTTTGAGCGGCTCGGTGGCGCTGGCCGACTCGGCGTTGCCGCCGGATCCGACCGCGTCGCCGATGGACGAGACGCCGTCGGCGGACCACGTCCGGTCGGCCACCGAGCCGCCGCGCTTCGACGCGAGCAGCCCGTCGGCGGTGCAGGCGCGCAAGCAGGCCGCGGACCAGGCCAAGCGCGCGCCCCGCAAACCGCCGGTCGCGGCGAAGCCGGCCGCGCCGCCCGCCAAGCCCGCCAAGGACGCTCGCCTGGCGACCACGCTGTTCCAGGTGACCGCGCCCCCGCCGCTCGCGCCGCCGCCCCCGCCGCCGGTGACCCACGACGTCGTGGCGACGCCGCCCTCGCCACCGGTCACCGCGACCCCGGACACGGCCCCGGCGGTGGTCGCCCCGGTCCCCGAAACGAAGTGGGTGGACCCGTTCATGGAGCAGGGGACGCCCTCTTCGATCAACCCGCCTCCGGCGGTGACGCAGCCTGCGCCGCCGCCGCCCGCCGAGTCGCCCGAGGGCGCGCCCGAGAGCCCGACGGGTGTCCCGGTCGCCCCGGCCCCGACAGGTCGGGCGGCCGTCGGGGCGGCAGCCACCGTGGGCGCCGCCGTGGCCACGACCCCGATGGTGGCTGTGCCGCCGGCGAACCCGCCGCCAGCCGAGGAATCGGCGGGACCCGCCCCGGCCACGCCGCCGGAGCGCGCCGAGCCCCCCGCGCGGGCCGGAGCCGAAGAGCCGGAAGCGGCGCCCCAGCCCCGGGTCGTCGGTGTCGACTCGCTCGGCCAGTCGAGCGGGGCGTCTCCAGCGGCTCCGCCGGCCGCGCCCGCCGCGCCGGCAAGCGCTGCGCCTGCCGCGCCCGGGAACGAGAACGCCCTGATGCCCTACCAGGGGGCCACGCCGGCGCCGGCCACGACCGGCAACGAGCCGCTCCCCCCGTCCATTGACATCGGGCCGTCTGCCCCAGCCGCGCCGGCGCCCTGAGCTCAGCCCGCGGCGATCGCCGCTTCGATCTCCTCCGGACGCCTGGGGATCGCCGCCGTCAGCACCTCGCGCCCGGTCTCGGTCACCAGCACGTCGTCCTCGATCCGGATCCCTCGCACGTCGCGGAACTGGTCGAGCCGGGTGCGGTTCAGACGGTCGCCTGCCACCTGCGCGAGGGCCGGATCGTTCAGGATCGCCGGCGCGAGATACAGGCCCGGCTCGATGGTGACCGCCATCCCGGGCAGCAGATCCCGGTCCAGTCGGAGCGCGGCCAGGCCGAACTGCGCGGCCCGCTGTCGGCCGGGGGCGTACCCGGCGCGATCGCCCAGATCCTCCATGTCGTGCACGTCCAGGCCCAGCAGGTGTCCGACGCCGTGCGGGAAGAGCAGGGCGACCACCCCCTCCTCGGCCAGCGCGATCGGGTCGCCGCGCAGCACGCCCAGGTCCACCAGCCCCGCGGCCAGAGCCTGCGCGGCCAGCCGGTGGACATTGCGGTACCGGGTGCCGGGCGTCACCGCCGCGATGGCCTGGCGCTGCGCCTCGAGGACCAGCGCGTACAGGTCGCGCTGGGTCGGGGAGAACCGCCCGGATACCGGCCAGGTCCGGGTGACGTCCCCGGCCCAACCGCCCCGGGTCTCGGCGCCGACGTCGGCCAGCAGCAGGTCGCCTTCGGCCAGCACCTGATCCGATCGTTCGCTGTGCAGGATCTCGCCGTGCGGGGTCACGATCGACGGGTAGGCCCAGGTCATCCCGCGCGCGGCGAGCTCGGCCTCCATGGCGGCGCGCACCGTCCAGGCCCGCTGCCCGGGGCGGGTGGCCGCCATGCCGGCCCGGTGCGCGGCGGCCGTCGCCTCGGCCGCCAGGCGCAGCTCGGCGACCGCCGCCTGATCGTGCTGCAGGCGCAGCGAGATCAGGGCTTCCGCCAGCGGGACGTCGAGCACGTCGAAGCGGCCCGGCCGGACCTCGCGTCCCAGCAGGCGGCTCTGCTCGAGGCAGGTCTCCAGGTCGGGCGCCGGCAGGGTCGCGACGGCCCGACCCCGCACGCCGGCCGCCAGCCGCGCCAGCGGGCGGACGGGGCAGCCGGTCGCGGCCGCGATCTCCTCGGCGGTCGGCGGCGCCCCCTCCCAGAGCGCCTGGTCCGGGTGCGGGTCCGGCAGGTAGAGCGTGAACCCGTCGCCTTCGTACAGGCCCACCGCGCCCCGCAACGGCAACCCGAACAGGTACAGGAAGTGGCTGCTCGCGCGGAACGGGTACTGGTTGGCCGCGTAGTTGCGCGGCCGCGGCAGTCCCGCCGCGATCAGGGCCGGGCGCGCGCCGAGGAGCGCCGCGAGCTTTGCGCGGCGCATCTCACAGGCGCTGCGCTGGTCGAGGTCGGAAGGCATGGAGGGATTATAGGGCGGCGCGAGGGTCACCAGGCGGCAGCGAGTCTCGCGCGCTCGTAATCAGCAACGGGCGACCGTGAGCGCGAAGCGTAGACAGGGGGCATGCGGGCCGCGGGATCGAGCCCCGAAAGGTCGACGTGGTGGAGGCCGACGTGGTTGTGACAGCGGAAGGCGAAAAACCGGCAGGTCAAACGCAGGGCCGAAGATCCGGGACCTCGGCGTGACGGCTCCACCGACGGGACCCTGCCGAGCAAAGGGCGGTGCCGGGAAATCGGAACCGAACGGAGGTCAGCGGGTACGTGAGGGGGCGATTCTGCGCCTCATTGGCCAGTGGCTGACGCGGGGGTGATGGAAGGGCTACACGGCTCTCCCCTGCCGACGCGGGTCCGCCGCAGGATCGGCGGGCCTACCCGACCCGTCCGCGCCAGCGGCTTGCGTCGAGGACGCCCCGCGACTCACCGCAAGCAGAACATCCGCAGATTCAAGTCCAGCAGCTCGGAGCGGTTTGAATGGTTGGGCGCTGCAAAGCGACCCGCCGGAGACGTTCCCACGCAACCCGCCCCCGCGCGCGCCGAAAACGGAACATGCGCAGAGTCGATGAAGTGGCTGGCTCCGCTCGCGACGAGCTGACGGGTTACCGTCGCTCAGGAAAACCGCGGTCATTTCTGCCGCAGGCGAAGGGAGCCAGCCATGGACCATGTTGCTATCGATCTGGGCTCGAGGAAATC
>DATJWP010000013.1:0-53717 GCA_035578045.1 Polyangia bacterium
GGTAGAGCGCGATCCGGAAGTCGGGCGGGATGTCGGCCCACAGCTCGTAGTGGCGATAGGCCAGCACGCCGGCGTCGTTCAGCGCCGGGGCCACCGGCGAGCTCGACACCCCGCTCTGGAACTTCGCGCAGATCAACGTGCGCGGCGACCTGCACGAGCAGTGGAACGACGCCCCGGTGACCGTCCACGAGGGCGGGCAGATGAGCGGCGTGACGGGGCACCTGTATCTGTTCCCGCCCAGCCGTGTGGTCCTGGTCGACACCGGCGTGCAGCAGCGGCACCTCACGCTGGCGCCGCTGGAGCCGGGCCAGCCCTCGCCGGCGTCCAACCAGACGCTGCTCTGGGCGGGCGTCGACTTCAACCTCTGGACCGACGCGACGCGCGTCGTGCGGGGTGAGTCGCTCGACGAGCGGATGGTGCGCCGGACGGCGCTCAACGACGCGGGGGTGCTGGCCTACCGGCACTACGAGCTGTGGGCGAACATCCCGCCGGATTTCCGGATCGCGCTCTACCCGCGGGCGTCGATCGACAACGGCAGCTTCATCCTGCGCAAGGTGGTGGCCGGTGGCCGCGCGGGGTTCGAGCTGCGCGGAGGGCTCGGCTACGACAACGTCCAAAATCAGGTGCTGACCCAGGGGGGCGCCGCCGTCGTTCTGGCGTCGTCCTGGTCGACGCGCCTGCTGGTCACGTACGACATCGTCCACCAAACCACGATTGGGTTGCCCGGAACCCTTCAGATCGGATGGGTCACCTTCCATGCAGATCTCTAGCAAGAGGTTGTGGATCGAGGCGGCGGTCGGGACGGCGTTCGCGCTGGCGGTAACGGCGGTCGCCTCAGGGGAGCCGCATCTGGGGTTGGGGCGGCTGAGCCCGCACCCGGTCTGGCTGGTGGTGCTGGCGCTGGCCGCGCGGTACGGCGTGCGCGGGCTGGTCGCGTCGGTGCCGGTGGCCTGGGGCGGCCTGGCGTTGCTGGGCGGATCCTGGCGGACGGCGCCGGGGCTGGCTCTGAAGGTGCTGGCCACGCACCCCGAGCTGGGCGCGCTGGCCGGCGCGCTGATCGTCGGCTGGATCGCGTCGGTGCACGAACGCCAGGCGCACCTGATGGACGAGAAGCTGCAGGCGGTCAGCGCGCGTGCCAGCCGCGACGCCGCGGCGCTGGGTGAGCTGCGGCAGGCGGCGCTGGCGCTGCGCGCGCGCAACGATCGACTGGACCTGTCGCTGACGTTCCTGCGGGACGTGGCGCGGCGGATCGAGAGCGGCGAGCGCGTGCTCGCGGCGGAGGCCGCGCTGTTGCTGGTGGTGGCGCGCCTGGGCGCGCGTGCCGCCGCGGTGCTGATCCCGGCCTCAGGGGGGCGGCCGCTGGCGACGATCGCGGCCGCCGGGGCCTGGCAGGCGGCTGCCAGCGACGCGCCCGACGCCACCGCGACCGAGGCGCTGCGGAGCGGACAGCCGGTGCGCGCGGTCGAGCTGACCGGCGCGGGCCCGAGCGACAGCGACCTGGCGGCGCCCATCGTGCTGGACGGCGTGGCGGTCGGCGTGCTGGTCGTGCGCGGCGTTTCGCGCATGGGAGCGGCGGCGCTGCGCGATCTGGCCGTGGTGGCCGAGTGGATCGCCCCAGCTTTCGAGAAGGCGGGATCGGGCGCCAAGGGGGGCGGGCGCTTGAGTGAGGTTCCCGATTCTTCCGATCAAGAGCCCAGCGCTTTCGGCCCCGTGGAGGGCAAGCCCTCCGAAGCGCGCGGAATTTCGCTGATCACCCTCTGAAACGGAACCCCCGGAGATGACGCTGACCTCGCCACAGAGGAGGCTCGACGACCAGCCCGCCCCGGGTCACACCGGCACGCGCCCGATCGACGTCGCGGTGCTGCGCGCCCGGCCGTTGCCGATCGCGCCCTGGATCGCGGCCGAGCTGCTGGAGGTGGTGGGGCTGGTCCTGCTGATCGCGCGGGCGTCCTCGTTCGGCCCGGTGGCGGCGGGCGTGCTGCATCTGGCCGCGCTCACGCCGATCGTCTTGTGGCCGGCGCTGACGCCCAGCGAGCGGCTGCTGGGGGTGGGGTTTGCCTTCTCGATCCCGGTGGCGGGCAGCTTGCTCGCGCTGGTGGCGCTGGGCACCGTGGGGCGCGGCGAGGTGCTGGAGGCCGATCCGGACGCGATGCCCGAGCTCGAGCCGCTGCGGGCGGAGGAGCTGCGGCGGCTGGGCGAGGCGCTCCCCTGCTGCGAGGCGCTGCTGGCGGGCGGCATCGAGGAGCGGCGGGCCATCATCGCCACGCTGACCCGCCGGGCCGACGCCGACTCCGTGGCGCTGCTCCGGTGGGCGCTGGGCGCCGCCGACCCCGAGCTGGCGGTCGAGGCGGCGCTGGCGCTGGAAGAGATGACCGCCTCGTTCGAGACGCGGATGGCCGAGCTGCGCGAGGAGCTGGCCAGCGCGCCCGTGGCGGAGGACGCGCAGGACGCGGCCGAGCTGATCACCGACGCGATCGAGGCCGGCATCGCCGAGCCGGCGCTGGTGCCGTCGCTGGCCCACGAGGCGCGCCAGTTCTTCACGACGGCGGCGCTCACCGCCGACCCGACCCGCGCCGGCGAGGTGGCAGTCGGGCGCGCGCGGCTCGAGCTGGCGGTGCTGCGGCCCGACGCGGCGCTGGCCGCCATCGACGAGACGGTCGATCAGGTCGACAGCGAGGCGCGCAGCGTGCTGCTGGCGCTGCGCGACGAGGCGGTCGTGGCCACCCACGCGCTCCCCTGGGAGAGCGCCTCCGCGCTGGCCAGCTATCACCCCGCCGTGCCGCCGCCGCTGGCGGTTCACCGCAAGCTCTCGGCCGCGCGGCGTCTGTCGGGCATTCACCGCCGCGGCACCAAGGGTGGCAGCGTGCAGGTCGGCGTCGTGCAGGTGCCGGCGCCTGCGTCCACACGGGAGGTTCCGATTGACAAATCTTGAGGGCGGGACCGCCGACGTCTGCCTGCTGGTCGAAGGGACGTACCCCTTCGTCGCCGGGGGCGTGTCGTCGTGGGTCCACGACATCATCCGGGGCCATCCGGAGCTGAAGTTCGCGGTGCTGAACGTCGGATCGCACCCGGCCGCCTACGGCGAGCCGCGGTTCCAGCTGCCCGAGAACGTCGTCGGGCTGCACCGGGTCTTCTGCCAGGAGGCGGCGCGCCCGGCGCTGGACGGCGATCAGCGCGCCGAGCTGCGCGAGGAGATCCGGCGGATGCGCTCGGCCGTCGATTCGCGGGCCCAGCCGTCCCGCCTGCTCGAAGGGCTGCGCCGCCTGCACCTGGAGGACGATCCCGATCCCCGGATCTGGCGTGGCATCCTGACCGACCTGGCGACCAGCGACCTGGGCATCCCCGAGCTGCTCTACGGGCGCGCCAGCTTCGATCTCTTGATCGCCATCGCCGAGCAGATCGCGGCCGAGGCGCCGTTTCTCGACCTGTTCTGGCACTACCGCGCGATCCACGTGCCGGTTCTGCGCCTGCTGTCCGCTCCGGTGGTCGAGGCGGCTTGCTACCACGCCGTCTCGACAGGTTACGCCGGGCTGGTCGCCGCCGCCTGGAGCCACCGCACCGGGCGGCCGCTGGCGCTGACCGAGCACGGCATCTACTCGCGCGAGCGGGACATGGAGCTGGCGCGAGCCGACTGGATCCGCGACGCCGCCGAGGCGGAGGACGGTGGGTTCGGCCTGCGCAAGGCGACCTGGGCGCCGCGCGTCTCGCCGCTGCGCCGGATCTGGTCGCGCTTCTTCCGGGGGCTGTCGCGCATCACCTACGCGCAGGCGACGCGCATCGTGACCCTGTCGGACGTCAACCGGAAGAAGCAGATCGCCGACGGCGCGCCGATCGACAAGATCGACATCGTCCCCAACGGGGTCGACCTGCCCCAGGAGCTCCCGGCGTCGCCGGGCGGCGGCGACCCCGGCGGCGACAACGACGTCATCGAGCTGCGCCCGCCGCCGCTGCGGGTCGGCTTCGTGGGCCGGGTCGTGCCGATCAAGGACCTCATCACCTTCATCCGGGCCTGCGATCTGGCGCTGCGCTCGGTCGAGCTGGACGTGCGGGTCATCGGCCCGATGGACGAGGACGGCGGCTACGCGACTCGCTGCCGCGATCTGGTCGCGCGGCTGGGTCGGGCCGAGCAGATCCGGTTCGTCGGTCCGATGCCGCCGTCGAAGATCTACCCGAACCTGGACGTGGTGGTGCTGACCAGCTTCAGCGAGGGGCAGCCGCTGGTGATCCTGGAGGCCTATGCCTGCGCGGTGCCGGTCATCTCGACCGACGTGGGCGCCTGCCGCGAGATGATCGAGGGGCGCACCCCGGCCGACCGGGCGATCGGCCCCAGCGGCTTCGTGACCCGCGTGGCGACGCCCAGCGAGACCGCGTCCGCGCTGGTCGCGCTGACCCGGGACCCCAAGCTGCGCCGGCGGATGGGCGCCGCCGGGCGGAAGCGCGTGACGACCTTCTATCAGCGGCGCGACATGCTGGCGGCGTATCGGGCCCTCTACCTGTCGATGGGGGCGGGTGGGGCGGTGGCCCAGATGCCGGCGGCGGGCGCGACGGCGGAGGCCTGACGGTGGCGGGGATTGGCTGGAAGCTGCAGCGGATGATCGACCGCGGGTCCCTGGCCGGGACCATCGGCGCCTACCTGACCGGCGTCGCGGTCACCAGCGCGCCCTGGCTGCTGACGACCGCGGTGTTGACCAGCCTGCGGCTGGTGGCGCGGCGGAGCGGCACCGACTTCGCGGTGGTCGAGCGGTTCCTGACCGTGGTCTATGCCGTCACCGTGGTCGCGTCGGCGCCCGTCCACGTGGTGGTGTCGCGCTACACGGCCGATCGCCTCTACGATCATCACGTCGAGAAGATCGGCGCGCCGCTGCGGCGGGCGACCGCGCTGACGCTGCTGGGGTTTGCGCTGGCGGGGATCGCGCTGGTGCTGGTCATGCGGCTGCCCCTGCAGCTGGCCGTGGTGGGGGCGCCGCTGTGCGCGGTGATCGGCGCGCAGTGGCTGATGCTGTCGGTGGGCGGCGGCATGACCTCGCCGGTGGTCGTGCTGCGGGCGTTCGGCGTGGGGGCGCCGCTGAGCCTGCTCGGCGCCTGGGTGCTCGACAGCTCGTTCGGCTTCGGGGCGGCCGGCTACCTGTACGGCTTCGCGATGGGACAGCTCGCGACGCTCGGCATCCTGGTCCACGGCGTGGCGCGGGCCGTGCCCGGGCGCGCCGACGAGCAGGCCCGGCTGACGCCGGCGTTCCGCGAGTACAAGCTGCTGGCGTTCTCGGCGCTGGCCTACTACCTGTCGATCTGGGTCGACAAGATCGTCGTCTATCTGGTGATGGGCGGTGACGCGGCGGCCTTCTACGCGGCCATCGCGGCCGTGGCCTGGTTCTCGGTCATCCCGGCGTTCGCCTGGATCTACGTCCAGATCGAGACGTCGTTCTACCAGCGCTTCCGCGCGTTCTACGCCGACATCGAGATCGGCGCGCCGCTGCGCCAGCTGCGGGAGCGGGCCGATCGCATCTCGCTCGAGGCGCGGCGGATCCTGCGGGGCGCCGGGATCGTCCAGGCCTCGGCCAGCGGCATCGCGATCGCCGCCGCGCCCCTGGTGGTGAAGGCGGTCGGGCTGTCACCGGACGCCACGCCCCTGTTCCGGCTGGCGGCGGTCGGCGCCGCCGCGCAGATGCTGACGCTGCTCGAGGTCCTGCTCCTCTATTACTTCGACCTGCGGCGCGACGCGCTGTTGATCTCGACCTGCCTGCTCGCCGGCGAAGCCGCCTTCACCTTCGGCGCCTGGGCCGCCGGCTGGCCTCCGGTCCTCGGCTACGTGATCGCCTGCGCGCTCACCGCCGCCACCGGCGTGGTCCTGGTGCGACGCCGGCTGAGCACGCTGGTGCTGGACACCTTCCAGAGCCAGCCGTTCGGGGTGGCTTGAAACCCGGCGTCAGTGTGCCGGCGGCGTGGCGAGCTGGGCGCCGGCCGAGCCGCCGCTCAGCGCTGTCTCCGGGTCCGTTGCGTGTCGGCGGCGGAAGTCGAAGGGGAAGGCGTAGAGGTACAGGCCCAGCAGCGTGACGGCCAGCAGCCAGCCGCAGATCTGGTAGATGCCTCGGCGGCGTGCCTCTTCGATGGATGTCGCGCGGGCGAATGAGACGGCGACGGCGCCGCCCGCGCGGTTGGCGCGGACCTCGGCCGCGATCTTTTGCCAGACACGGGCCGCCGGCATCACCGGCTGAAGCGACGCGCCGACGCGCGCGCCGACCAGCACCGCCTCTTCCAGCGCCTGCAAGCAGCCCCGATGCGGGGACTCGGAGGCCAGGTGCTCGGCGCAAGCGCGCCGCTCGTCGTCCTCCAGCGCGATGAGCGCGTAGGCGGGCGCGAGCTCTTTGAACTCGTCGCAGGTGATCATCTGGCGACCGTTCACGAGAGATCGTCTTTGAGGATGGCGGCCAACTTACCGATGGCCAGCTTAACCCTCATCTTGACGGTTCCAAGAGGGGTCTCGGTCCTGGTCGCAATTTCTGTCTGCGACAGACCATCGAAGTAGGCCAGCTCGATGGCCTGCCGCTGCTCCTTGGGCAGGGCGGCCAGGGCGTGGGCCACGCGAGATTCGGTCGAGCGGCGCTCGGTGTGCTCGGCCGGCGAGGGGGGGACGGTGGGCAGGGTGTCCAGCGAGGTGCCGGCCCCCTCGATGGCTCGGCCGGCCGTGCCGGCGGCGCGCAGCCGATCGATGGCGCGGCTGCGGGCGATGGTGATCACCCAGGCCACGGCGCCGCCTTTGCGGCCATCGAACTGAGGCGCGCGGCGCCACAGCTCGAGGAACGTTTCCTGGACCACATCCTCGGCCTCTTCCGGGCTGCGCAGGATCCGGCGCGCGATGGCCAGGGCACGCGGCGCTTGCTCGTCATAGAGGACGCGCAACGCGGCGACGTCTCCCTGGGCAATGCGTCCGAGCAGCTCCCGGTCGCGTCCTTTCTCCTTCCCGCGCTCGAAAGAGGGAAGCAGGGCGGCGGCAATCGACTTGCTCAACGGACGAAAAGTATTGCCGACAGATCCGGAGCGGGCACGCCAAAAGGACGGCAGAGCTAGCGATTGGGTGCTCATTTCCTCATGGATGAACTACGTCGGCCGCTCCTCTTCGGACGTACGCGACCGTGGTCTCGCAAGAAGAATTTGACACACCGGACATTTGTTCCGTACCATACGCATGTTCAGTGACGATCACTGGAGAGGCGAGGTGAATCAATGGGCTCGTTGACGTTGGTGCGCGACGATTCGCGGGGCGTCCTCACGGACCGCCAGCGGGAGATCCTCGAGTTCATCACGCAGTCGATCCGCGAGCGTGGCTATCCGCCCACCTTGCGCGAGATCGGCGTCCAGTTCGGGATCCGCTCGACCAATGGCGTGAACGATCACCTGCGGGCGCTCGAGAAGAAGGGGCACCTCTTGCGCGAGGACCTGAAGTCGCGCGCCCTGCGCCCGGTCGGCCCGCGTGGCCCGGTGCGGAGCCCCAGCCGCGACGAGGACATGGTCGAGGTCCCGCTCATCGGTCGAGTCGCCGCCGGCGCGCCCTTGCTGGCGGTCGAGAACGTCGAGGACACGGTCAAGGTCGACCGCTTCTTCATTGGCCAGACCAAAGAGGTCTTCGCGCTGCGGGTGAAGGGCGATTCGATGATCGAGGACGGCATCTTCGACGGCGACTACATCTTCGTGCGCAAGCAGCTGCAGGCCAACCGCGGGGACATCGTGGTCGCGATGATCAACGACGAGGCCACCGTGAAGCGCTACTACCCCGAGGGGGACACCATCCGCTTTCAGCCGGCGAACGCGGCCATGCAGCCGATCATCGTTCGCAAGCGCGACTTCAAGGCCGTGAACCTCATCGGGCTCGTCGTGGGCGTGTACCGCAAGATGAGATCGTAATCTCCGGCTGAGATCTAGGTCACGGCCCGGTTCCTCCATCCGGGCGAAACTGCGTGCTACGCTGTCGCCCTCGGATGCAGCAGCGGTTGGGTAAACGCGCCCGTGGGTTTCTCTCGCGCGGCGCGCTGATTTCGCTGTTGCTGCACGTCAACGTCGTCGCGCCGGTGGCGATCGCGGCCTGGGTGTACGGCGGTCGCGAGGAGGCGCAGCGCAACGAGGAGGTCGATGTCGCGTTCCAGGCGGCCGACCAGACCGCGTTGCCGCCCGACCTTCCGCCCATCGAGCCGACGCCGGAGCCGGCCGAGGCGCCGACCAAGGAGACAAAGAAAGAGAAGGAGAAGGAAAGGCGCAAGCCGGAAGCGAAGGCGCAGCCCAAGCCGCAGGACAAGAAGCCTCCCGAGCCCGAGAAGAAGCCGGAGCCGGAGGTGGTCGTCCCGCCGATGCCACCGATGCCCCCGCCACCGCCGCCCGAGCGGAAGTCGCACGAGAAGATGGTCGACGTCGACAACGGCAACGACAAGCCGCCGCCGCCCGACGCGAAGTTCCTGGCCGAGAAGAACAACCGCGCCGAGGTCGAGACCCGCGCGCAGGACACCAACCTGCTCAAGAACCAGCAGGGTGAGGAGGCCGCCTCGGCGCCGTCGCAGCGCGAAGACGATCACCCGGGCGGGGACAAGGACAAGATCGCGCAGCTCGAGGAGCAGAAGTCGCTGCTCGGTCGCAGCGCGCCCGACGTGACGCCGCACCAGAACCCCGAGGTGTCGGCGCCGCACGACGAGCACGAGCAGACCCGCAAGTCGCTGCTCGCGCTGCGCGACCCGGCGCCCAAGCAGCACGAGCTGACGCCCGAGACCGCCGATCTGTCGCTGCCGCACGCGGCCGACGGCGAGGTGCCGCTCCCCTCGCACGCCACGCGAGGGACGAAGAGCGACCCGGCCCGCATCCCCGACGGCAACAAGACGAAGCTGGCGCTGTCGGGCAAGGACTACGAGTACCTGTTCGGCGCGGCGGCCGATGCCGAGCGCCGGTTGGCGCAGCAGTCGCGGTCGACGCGCCAGGGGAAGTTCGAGAAGAAGCTGGCCCGGGTCCGCGCCGCGGTCGAGAACTTCATCCCCGAGGTCAAGCCGGGCAACCAGACCGCGCTGAACACGCGCGCCGCCCCGTTCGCCGCCTACATCGCGCGCATGCACCGGAGCATCCACGAGCTGTGGGGATTCGGGCAGCTCGAGGAGTGGGACGACAAGCCGATCAGCAGCCCATTCAACAACAAGAACCTGGTCACCGAGCTGGAGATCGTGTTGAACGGCGACGGGACCGTCGACCGCATCGGCGTGGCGCGCCCTTCCGGGCTGCTCGAGTACGACGTCGCGGCGGTCGACGTCGCCTACACCGCCGGCCCGTACCCGGATCCGCCGCGCGCCATCCGCTCGGCCAACGGCAAGATCTACCTCCACTGGAGGTTCTACCGGGACGAGCGGCAGTGCGCGACCTCGGGCGCCGATCCCTACATCCTCGACAACCCGTCGGCGGGCGGCGACAAGGTGACGATGCTCGACCCGCCGCGCCCGCCCGCCGCTCAGGTGCCGGGCGGCGGCGAGCGACGCCTGCAGCACCTGGAAGGCGACGGCGCCCACCGCGCCAAGCGCGCAGCGCTGGACCGCGAGGTCGCCGCGGCCGAGGGGAGCGCGTCCGAGCCTTCGGGGCCGGCCGCGCCCGCCGGTGAATCGGGGCCCAAGGAAAATGCGGCCCCGCCCAGCGTGTCCGATGCGGGGGCCGCGAACGCCGCCGAGCGCTGGTTCGCGGCGCTCTCGTCGGGGGACATCTCGCGCCTGCTCGACCAGGCGGCGCTGCCGTTCAAGACCAACGGCAAGACCGTGGCGCGGCGGGCCGAGCTGCAGCAGATGCTGGCCGACCTGGCCTCCGAGGGGGTCAAGCGCCCCGGCTCCATCCGGCTGGTGACCGCGGCGGCCCTGCGCGCGGCCATCGGCAAGCTCCCGCCGGACCTGGAAGACAACGGAACCCAGCTTTACGCCGCCGTCGCCGTGGGCTCGAACGACATGCTGATCCTGGTGCTGGGCCAGCGGGCGGGAGGCTGGCGGCCGGTAGGAATGGTCCGGAGATGAGAAAAAGCGGGCTTTCCGGCTTCCGGGTCAGAGCCGGATCCGGCCGGAAGCCGGAGGCCGGCTTTTCTCCGCCTACCTCAGCTCGACCTGCGCGACGTGTCGTAGATTCAGGAAGTTGACCAGGAAGTGGGCCGCGACCGGGCCGGTCAGGTCGCCCGTCCACAGGAAGATGGCGCCGAAGAGGATGCCGGCGCCGAAAGAGCTGGCGGTCCAGGGCAGGTGGCGGGCCTTGGGGCCGATGTGCAAGAGGGCGAAGATGGCGCTGGACAGGACCAGCCCGACCGCTGGCAAGAGCGCGCCACGAAAGAACAATTCCTCACCCACGGACGAGGCGGCCGCCAGGATGACAATCTCGCCCTCGGCCAGCGGGAATAGCATGTGGCGCATCTCGCGGTGCAGCGAGCGCGCCCACTCGAAGCGGTAGAGCGCCAGGCGCGACAGGAAGACCAGGACCCCGCCGGCGGCCAGGCCGCAGACGAGGCTGGCGAAGGGCGCCGGCTCGCTGCCCAGCCGCCAGACGTCGGGCCGCCCGCGCAGGTTGCCCCAGGCCAAAGCGGCCGTTCCCAGGACCAGGTAGACGGCCATGACCAGCGCCGCCCGGGACCAGCTAGAGCCGCGCGCCAGCATCGCTATTCGGGACTTTCATGGCGCAGCTCGTCGCAATATTACGGCATTTCCAGCGTCTGATCCGGCGAACTTCCGGGAGGTGCTTGGGATCGTACATAACCAAACAAAATCAATGTGATAGAGGCAACAAAGACGGGAATATTTTTGTGGCGGTTTTGGCGGGCCCAGGGGCAGGGGGCATGATAAACGAAGGCGTCATGGCCGTCGCGGCGCTTCGCACCCGGCAGAGACCTTCCCGCGGCGTGCCGATCGTCCCCACGACGGTCCTCCGCGAGGTCGGCCAGCAGAAGCTGCTCGCGACACGCATCTGCGATCTGGAGCTGCGACCGGAGGGGACGCTCGCGGAGTGTGTCGAGCAGGTCATCGGTGAGCTGCGGGCCAAAGGGATCACGTTCGTGCCCGCCTTCTACCTGGGCGATGACGACTTCTGGACCGCGGACCGCGCCGTCAGCGTCAACATCCCCTGGTACCTCGCCAACCCCATGCTCTGGGGATTGGTGAACGACCACCTCTTCGAGTACACGCGCGAAGAGGTGCTGATGTACCTGCGCCACGAGGCCGGGCATGCGATCAACTACGCGTTCGAGCTGTGGCGGCGGCGCGACTGGACGCAGACGTTCGGCGACTTCCGGCGCCCCTACCGCGACGTCTACAACCCGAACCCGTGGAGCCGCGACTACGTTCGCTACCTCCACCGCGCCGGGATGTACCACTACGCGCAGAAGCACCCGGACGAGGACTGGGCCGAGACGTTCGCCGTCTGGCTGGAAGGCGGCCCCTGGCGCCGCCGCTACCGCGACTGGCAGGTGGCGCTCGCCAAGCTGGAGTACGTCGACCGCATCGTCGGTATCGAGGGCGCCTGCCGCGGCAATCCGCCCAACGTCCGGCTGGGCCTGCGCGTCCCCTACACGGGGCTCAAGGAAACCGTCGCCGAGTACTTCGACATCGGCGACGCGCTGGACCAGGACCTGCTCGAGTACCGCAAGGATCTGCTCGAGATCTTCGAGCGGCGGCCGGGCCACCGCGGCGCCTCGGGGCGCGGCCTGTCCGCGCTGACCGCCAACGCCCAGTCGGCGGCGCGCTTCATCCTGCAGCACCAGAACATCCTGGTCGACCGGATCAGCCGCTGGATCGGCGACTCGGACAAGCGGGTGATCGTGCGCTACCTGCGCCAGCTGCAGGCGGTCTGCACCGCCGAGCACATGGTCGTGCGCGACAGCGATCGCACCGAGAAGCTCGTCGAGCTGACCGTCGTGGCCACCTGGCACGTGGTCGACGGCATCTACCGCCTGTCCTAGTGCTTCGCCACAGTGGTTTTGATCGATTGGTGAACGGGGGTTACTCGTCGGCGCGCTGAAGCCGGTTGTCCTCGCCCTCGGGGCGAGGATAAAGGAGAGGGGATCCGGCTTTCGCGCGGCCGGCCCCTCTCCGGCCAAGCCTTCGGCTTGGCCACCTCTCGCCGCCTTCGCGGGGAGAGGCGCAGATACCGCGTCGGCTCAACCCGTCATCTTCTCTGTGGCGAAGTACTAGTCCCGAGGACTCGTTCACGCCCGGCTGTCCGGCGGCGGGCCCTGCGCCCGTGAGTGACTGGAAGTCCTGGCTCCAGCATCAGCAAGCGCGATCGCGACGAGGATTCTTGCTACACATGACCTGATGTCGATCGTCCCCTCGAGAGCTCGCCTGCGGGCATCCGTGCTGCTCGGTGCCGTCACCCTGGGAACCGTGGTCCTGTTGCTGGTATGGGATACACACCCAGAGCGATTTCCGAACCACGCTCACGACTGGCTGGGCGCCGTGCCTCTGGCGGCGATCGCGGTCGCGTACCTGGTCTACCAGTCCGCCGGACGCCCCAGCCCGGCCGAATGGCTGAGGGCCGGGCTCCTGGCGCTGGCGTTTCTGCTGTGGGCCGGCAACCAGCTGTGGCCGGATTCGGCTCGAGCCACCTTGCTCAACGACCTGGCCATCGGCCTCTTCGTCCTGGACGTCTTCTTCGCGATCGTCGCCTGGCCCGCCGTGAAAAAAACACGGATTGACGGCCGCCGCCAAGTCCGCTAAAGACGGGCACTTCCATCGCGAGGATGGCGGAACTGGTAGACGCACTAGCTTGAGGTGCTAGCGGTTAACAGCCATCGGGGTTCAAGTCCCCGTCCTCGCACTGCTGACTGGGGAATCTGATTCGCCTCGGCGGCCCCGACCTCGGGGGCCGCCGGACTCTTTTCCGAGCCGCGGCGCCGCCGCTGGAGGCGGCTCATTCGCCTCGCGCGCCTCGATGGCCCTCGGCTTCGCTGTACGCCGGCGCGGGGGAGACCGGGATGGCTGTTCTCGATGGTCGCGCCCGAGCGGGGTTGGCCGCGCCGGTCTGGTGCGCCCACAGGCGCGTGTACAGGCCTCCGCGCGCCAGCAGGTCGTCGTGTGTTCCCTGTTCGACGATCGTTCCGCGATCCAACACCAGGATCCGGTCCGCGTCTCGAACGGTCGACAGGCGGTGCGCGACCACGAACGTGGTACGGCCGCGCTCGAGCGAGCGGAGCGCGGCTTGAATGGTGGCCTCCGTCTGCGCGTCGAGGGCGCTGGTCGCCTCGTCCAGGATGAGGACGCGGGGGTCCTTCAACACGGCGCGCGCGATGGCGATGCGCTGGCGCTCGCCGCCGGACAGCCGCTGGCCGCGCTCGCCCACCACGGTGTGATACCGGTCGGGCAATCCTTCGATCATCTCGTGAATGCCGGCGGCGCGAGCGGCGCGCATCACATCCGCGAGCGACGCTCCCGGGCGCGCGAAGGCCAGGTTGTCGTAGATGGTTCCCTGAAAGAGGAACGTCTCCTGCGTCACGACCGCGATGTGCGCGCGCAGCGAATCGACGTGAAGGTCGCGTAGATCCCTCCCGTCGAGCAGCACCTGTCCCTCGGTCGGGTCGTAGAGACGCGGGATCAAGCCGACCAGCGTGCTCTTGCCCGCGCCCGACGGGCCGACGATGGCCACGCGCTGGCCGGCGGCGACGGCCACGTCCACGTCGCGCAGGCAGGGCGCGGCGCGATGCGCGAATGAAACACCCCGAAACAGCAGCTCGCCCCGCGGGCTCGTGACGACCAGCGCGCGGGGTGCGCTCCGGACCTCCGGGACCCGGTCGAGGATGTCGAACACCCGCTCGAAGTACGCCGTCGACGTCACCACGTCGACGTGCACACCGGCCAGCTGCGACAGCGCCCCGTAAAGGCGCTTGAGCACCGTCACGAACGCCACCACCGTCCCGAGCTTCAGCTGGCCGTGGATGATGAGAAACCCGCCGGCCAGGAAGATGATCGCCGGACCGGTGCTCTCGAACAGGCCGAGCGCCAGCTGGAACCACCGGCCCAGCAACGTCTGCCGCATCGAGAGCGCGCGCAGCTCCCGTCCCTTTTCGGCGACCCGTCGGACCTGTCGGTCTTCAGCGCCGAACAGCTTCGACAACAGAGCGCCGGAGGCCGACAGGCTCTCGGTCAGAAGGCCGGTGAGCTCGGCCAACACCCGCTGGTTCTCGCGCTTGAGCACCTTGCGGCGGGCCCCGACGCGACGGGTCGGGACGACGAAGAGCGGCAGCAACCCGACGGCGACCAGGCCCAGGCGCCAGTCGAGCGCCACCACCAGCGCGGCGCTGGACAGGAAGACCACGGCGCTCTCCAGCGACTTGACCAGCGTGCCGGAGAGCGCGTTGCCGATCCCCTGCACGTCATTCAAGGCCCTTGAAAGCAGCTCGCCCGGCGCGGCCTCGCCGAAGAATCTGAGCGACTGACGCTGCAGGTGGGAGAACATCCCGACGCGCAGGTCGAGGACCACGGCTTCGGCCAGCGCGGTCGCCAGGTAGCGCTCGGCGATCTGGAGCAGCCCGGCGACGAGAGGGCCCACCACCATCGCCGCGCACAGCACGGCCAGCAACCCGAGGCGTCGCTCGGGGATCGCCGTGTCGACGATGCGCTTCACGAACAGCGGCGGCGCCAGGTTGAAGATCGCGCTGGCGACGACCAGGCCCGCGACCCCCGCCGTGCTGCGCTTGTGCGGCGCCAACGTCCGCAGGATGCGTCTCAGCGTGGATCTGCTCTTCGCTCCACCGGTCATCCTGCTCGCTGCCGCACAGCAGACAATCTAGGAACGGCCGCCGCGCGGACAATGCGGAGGCGCCCCGAGCCCAGGCGGAGGCTCCGCGCATCCCCGCCCGGGACCCGCCAGCAGTCCCCGAATTTTGGTCATGGACCAGCTGCTGCTAGGATGGTGGTCGCGGCGGTGGGGCTGAACCTGGCGCGAGGCTCTCTGGTGGCGCTGTTTGCGGTCGCTCTGGCCGTGGGCGGTTGTCACCACGACCCGGGAGCCGGATCTCCTGGAGGCTCAGGCGGAGCGCAAACCGCCGGCTCGGCGGGGGCCGGCCACGGTGGCGGCGCGGCCGGAGCGGCAGGCGGTGCGGCCGCCGGCGCGACCGGTACCGGCGGATCGGGAGGCTCGCTCTCCGCATCGACCGGCGGCGCGGGCGCCAGCGGGACGGGGGGTGTTGGGGGCTCGCCGCCCGGCTCCGCGGGCGCGGGCGGCTCCGGCGGGCACGGCGGTTCGGTGAGCGCGGGAGGCTCCGCCGGCGGAGGCGCTGGTGGCGGCCCCGCGCAGATGCCTTGCGCGGCCAAGGCGCTGGCGGTAGGGGGATCTCACGCCTGTGCTCTGACGGTGGCGGGCGGGGTTCGCTGCTGGGGCTCGAACGGCAACGGGCAACTCGGCGACGGGACACGAACGAACCGGACGGAGCCCCCACTCTTCGATGTCCTCACGGGCGTTCAGGCCATAGCGGTCGGAAACGATCACACCTGCGCCGTGACCGTGACGGGCGGGGTTCGTTGCTGGGGCGCGAACAGCAACGGGCAGCTCGGCGACGGGACGAAGACGGAGCGCTGGTCGCCTCCCACGACCGACGTGCTGACCGGCGTGAAGGCGATCGCCGCCGGCGACCGCTACACCTGCGCGCTCACCACCGCCGGGGGCGTTCGTTGCTGGGGCTTCAACTTGAACGGCCAGCTCGGCGTCGGCACCGACGGCGTGGGCGCCGACCTCTCGAGCCCGCCGGCCACGGACGCCATCGCCGACATCCAGGCCATCTCGGCGGGCGGGGCCACGACGTGCGCGTTGACCAACGCCGGAGGCGCGCGCTGCTGGGGCAGCGGAACGTTCGGCAGCGTGGGGCTGGGGACGGGCGGACCGCAGCAGACCACGCCGCCCGCCAGCGACGTCCTGACCGACGTCACCTTCATCGCCAGCGGCAACGGCCAGGTCTGCGCCGTCATGAAGACGGGCGGCCTTCGCTGCTGGGGAGAGAACGACTACGGCCAGGTGGGCGACGGCACGACCACCGACCGGTACGTCCCGAGCGACGACATCCTCTCGAATGTCCGGGCGGTCGCCGGCGGATCGGGGCACACCTGCGCCTTGACGAGCACGGGGGGCGTTCGGTGCTGGGGCGACCCTGACCTGCTCGGGGATGGCAATGCCTCCAGCGAGGGCGAGGTCCTGAGCCCGCCCGCCACGGACGTGCTCACGGGCATCACGGCGATCGCCAGCGGGAACCGGACCAGCCAGACGTGCGCGCTGACGGCGGCGGGAGGCGTGCGTTGCTGGGGGCAGATCGACTACGCGAACTCTGGAACGGTGACGGTCTTCGTCGACAGGCCCACGCCCGAGTATCCCGAGCTGATGGGCACCTGCCCCTGAAGACCGGGCGATCTCCTCGGGCTGACTCAGCCCGGGCAGGGGATGACCTTGAACTCGACCCGCCGGTCCAGGGCGTCGCGCTCGTCGTCGGTGCCGGTGCCGATCAGGTTCTGCCGATAGCCGACGCCCGTGACCTTCCAGCGGCGCGTCGCTCCGGGCGCGTCGTGCTCCATGCGCTCGCGCACGGCGGTGGCGCGCGCCAGCGAGAGCCGATCGTTGACCTGCTCGGAGCCGCTCCGGCTGGTGTGGCCGACGACGTCCAGACAGCCGTTCGAGGTCAGCGCGGCGCGCGCGATCTGCCTCAGCCACATAGGATAGAGCGCGCTGACCTTGGGGTCCGGCCAGAACTCGGTCGCCCCCGGACGGAAGAGCAGCTTCACGGCCAGGTTGTTGGTGGCCAGGCCCAGCGTCGCGATCTTCGCGAAGGCCTCCTCGGCGTCCTTCATGTTGCCCATCCGCACGTTGGTCAGGTAGATGCCGTTGAACGTGCGGAGCTGCTGGCCGTCCTTGCGCTGCGCGGCCGCGTTGTAGAGGCGCAGGGCGTCGTCCCACTTCTCGGCGTTGTAGGCCGCGAGGGCGTCGGCCAGCAGCGCCGAGGTCGGCACCTGATCCATGTAGAGCGGGTCGGCCGGCTGGCCGCGCGGCGTTTCGGCCGTCTTCACGTAGCCGTCGATCGACCGGTCCCGCACCAGCGACGGGCTGTCGCTGTAGAACTTGGTCGGCGACAGGTCCATGTTCGCCTCCTTGAACGGCGCGACGGCCTGCGCGATGACGATGCCGTTCTGACGATCGGACAGCGCCACGCTGAGCCGGAAGCTGTCGGGCTGCGGCAGCACCGTGAGCGTCCCGCTGATCAGCCAGCGCGCCTCCGAGGCCCCCGCGTTGCCGAAGGGGACCAGCTTGAGCCTCTGGTCGGTGGCTTGCAGCGATCGGGTCAGCTCGGTCTCGACGCGCTGGGTGGCGTGCGTCTGCTGTCCGGTGCGCGCGTCCAGCATCGGATCGATCGACGTCGTCTGGGTGGCGAACGCGTTGGGCCCCAGCTGGTGGAGGAGATCGTCGGTCACGTGCTGCACGGCGTGCGCCAGGTCCTGCTCGGGCGACGGCGTGGTCGGCGCCGGGTAGCAACCGAGAAGACCGCCCAGCGCCGCCATCGCGATGAGAAGGCCGACCCTCTGACTTTTCCCTGTCGTTTTCATCTCCCCCCGTCTGCTATTTCCGGCAGCTGCGAGCGTAGGCAGACGCCTCGTCCGGCGTCAAAGTCTCTCCCAGGCTCTGGCGCGCCAGCAGATCGGCGCAGAACGCAGGAGCGGCGGCCGGTGGCGTCGCAGCGCCCGCGTGTTGTTCATGAGGACGCGCGGCGGAGCCCGTGTGATGTCGCGGCTCGGGCGGCGCCACGGCCGCCGGCGGGGATGCGGCCGGCGGTGGCGCCGCCGCGGGCGCCGGCTGGGGCGCGACCGGGGGCGGCGGCGCCGCGACCTGGCGCGCGTCGCTCGAAACGCGGGGCGTCCCCGTGCCAATCCAGATGGCGACGGCCGCTCCGCCGATTGCGACGCCCGCCAGGGCCAGGACGGCCGTCGGGATCGAGCGGCGAGGCGGCCGACTCGCCGGCGAGATCGCGGGGACCGGCGCGGGCGCCGCGACAGGCGGCGGTGGCGCCACCGCCGGCGCGGTCACCGGGGTGACGGCGGGCACCGGCGCCGCCGCGGTCTCGGCGGACGCCACGGTGCCCACGCCCCCCAGCGATCGGTCCGGAACCGTCGCCAGAGACGGCGCGGCTCCCTCGGCCATCGCCGTGACCGACGGCAAGACCGCGGTCGCCCCCGTGCTGACGATTCGCGCGATCCGGGCGGGGACGTCGGCGCTGCTCGCGGGCGCGAACGGCCCCAGGGCCGCCGCCAGCGCGGCGATGTCCTGAAACCGCCGGGTGGGATCCTTTTCCAGGCAGCGGGTGACCAGCGCCTCCAGCGGGGGAGGGATCTCGGCCCGCAGCCCACACGCTGGCTTGGGATCCTCGAACAGGATGGCGGCGAAGAGCGCCTGCACCGACTCGGCCGGGAATGGTGTCACCCCGGTCAAGAGCTCATAGAGGACCGCGCCCAGCGACCAGACGTCCGAGCGCGCATCGGCGGCGCGCGCCGAGCGCACCTGCTCGGGCGCCATGTACGGGGGCGATCCGAACATCGACGCCGCCTGGGTCAGCCCCGGGCTGCCCGTGGGGCCCTGCAGCTTCGAGATCCCGAAGTCCAGCACCTTGACGATCTGCCGGCCGCCCGGGTAACGCGCCAGGAACAGGTTCGCCGGCTTCAGATCCCGGTGCACGATCCCCAGCGCGTGCGCCTCGGCGACCGCCTCGCAGGCCTGCAGCAGCAGATCGACCGCCTCGGCGATCGGCAGCGGACCGCGGCGGCGCAGGACCCGATCGAGATCCTCGCCCTCCAGATACTCCATCACCATGAAGGGGGCGCCCGAGGGGAGCTCGCCCACGTCCAGGACGCGCGCCACGTGCACGCCCTGGATCCGCGCGGCGGCCTGAGCCTCGCGCGTGAAGCGCGCCACGATCTCCGGGTTCCCGAGCGCCTCGACGCGCAGGAACTTCAAGGCCACGCGCTGCTCGAGCTGCACGTGGGTGGCCGCCACCACCACGCCCATTCCCCCTTCGCCCAGGACCGGTCCCAGGCGGTACTTGCCAGCCACCACCTCGCCCTCCGGGAGCGGCCCCGCCTGTGTGGTCATCCCTCCATCCTGTGACAGAACAGCCGCGCCACTCTAACCGAGCGTCCGCCAGGGCACCAGGACCGGGCCCTCGGCAAAAGGGGCGCGATCTAGGTGCCCGCCCGGAGGCCGATCAGCGTACGCGCGTCAACGTCCAGGGCTCGCCCTCGTGGGCCTCCCAGACCGCGCGCTCAGGATAGGCGGCCGCCACGGTGGCGCCGCCGGTGGCCGGCGGCGTCGAAAGATAGAGCACGTCTCGGTCGAACAGGCCGCCGTTGCGCGCGTAACGGGTCGGGTACTTCGCGCGCACGATGACGACGGCGTGGGTCACGCCGGCCTTCTCGACGGCCTGGTACAGCCCCTCGCGCCGCCAGACCAGTGGGACGCGGTGGACCAGGAACGACGAGAGCTGGGTCAGGCCGAAGACCAGCGCGGTCACCATCAAGATCGTCTTGATTCGCGTGCCGAAGCGGCCGGCCAGCGCCGCGCAGGCGGGCTGAAACCCGGCGGCGGTCAGGAACGCGACCGGGATCAGCGTGCTGGAGAGGTAGCGCGGCCGGGCCCCCTCGTCGATGTCGGCGATGCTGGGCAGCAGGGTCAGGACGAAGACGGCGATCAGAGCCAGGGAGAAGTTTCGCAACCGGTAGGCCGGGTGATTCGGCCCCACGTGGAACGCGCCGACCAGCGCGACCAGCACCGTCCCGGGGAGCGTCCACTCGATCGCGTAGGCCCGGAAGACGTCGAGGTGGTTCCAGATCTGGACCGGGTTCCAGACGTGCCTGAGCATCACCGGGTTCAGGGCCGCGGTCGGTCCGTAGATGTCGGCGAAGGTCTGGTGATAGACGTGGTAGCCGTCGAGGAACGGCGATCCGAACTGCAGCTTCTGGTAGATCGCCGCCAGCACCACGAACGGGACCGCGGCCGCCGCGGCGAGGGCCACCGCCCTCACGGACCGCAGCGAGAGCATCGCCAGGCCGAACAGCAACGCATCGACCGGCCGCACCAGGAACGCGCACCCCAGCGCGGCGCCCACGGCGCAGAGCCAGGCGCTGTTGGCGGTGCGCAGCCAGCCCGCCACGCCGGCGAAGGCCAGCGCCAGGAACATGGTCGTGGCCGTGTGCGTGTAGAAGGACGCCGCCTGGAAGGCGAACAGCGGCGCCAGGCCCATCGCCAGCAGGGCGATGAGCGCCGGCCCGGCGCCCAGGATCCGCCGGGTGGTCAGCCAGACCACCGCCAGCGCGACCAGCCCCTCGAGGGGAGTGGCCAGCCAGCCGACTCCGGCCCGCACGCCCAGGGCCAGCAGCGCGGCCCCGCCCGGCGGGTACTTCGACCGGACCCAGTCGTCCAGGACGACGTGGTCGACCCGCAGCCAGGCGGCGTGCGCGGGCGCCGGCGCCTTCAGGATGCCGCGCGCGAACAGCTCTGCCTGCAGGTACAGGCTGTACTCGTCGCCCGAGTAGGGAAAGCCGTGCAGGACCAGGCGCGAGATCAGCGCGTAGAGCGCGCCACACCCCAGCAGGATCGCCACTGCCAGGAACGTCGAGTCGGCTTTGCTTGTCCGGGGCGCAGGGTCGTTGCCCGTCACACGTGCCCTTGGCTGAAGCGATGCATGAATAGTGCTGCGTAAGATGGAATGGCGTCCCGCCAGAATCGAATCTTCTTCCCCTCGGCGAACCCGCGCGCGGCGTAGTTGACCGGGACCTCCATGGGCGAATGGCCGTTGCGGGCCAGCTGGCAGGCCAGCTCGATGTCCAGCTCGAACCCGTTGCTGCGCAGGTCCAGGCCGTCCAGGCAGCGCGCGCGGAACACCTTGAACATGGTGTTCACGTCGGTCACGCGCTGCTGATAGAGGGCGTTGTACGTCTTGGCGAACACCACCTGCGCGAAGTTCAGGGCCCAGCCGCGCACCGGGGTCGCGTCGTAGCGCCGCACCTTCCAGTCGTCCAACCCCAGGCTGCGCGACCCCAGCACGAAGGTGGCCCGGTTCTGCAGGATCGGCTCCAGCAGGGCGTCGTAGTCGTCGACGTCGTATTCGAAGTCGGCGTCCTGGATCAGGACGATGGTGCCGGTGACGTGGGCCAGCCCCGTGCGGACGGCGTGGCCCTTGCCGCGCGGGCGGTCCTCGAGCAGCACCCGCACGCCGGGGCGCCCCTCGTAGCGGCGGACGATCTCGCGCGTGCCGTCCGTGCTGTTGCTCTCGACGATGATGACCTCTCTGTCGATCCGCAGCGGCTTGCCCAGGACCGTGTCGATCACGCGCGCGGCGTAGCGCGCCTCGTTGAAGATCGGCAGGACGATCGACAGCTTCTCGCGCGCTTCTTCTCCGCCCGCGCTGGCGCGGCCGAACAGCGCCACGCGGTTGCCGGCCCGCACCGGCAGCGCCAGGTCGCGCAGCGGCGTCGCGCGGACCACCCGCCCCAGCCCCAGCTTGGGGACGATCCGATCGCCGATCTCGGCGATGTACTGGGCGGTGCGCGTGACGGGCAGCGGGTACTGCCGCTTCAGGACCAGCCCCAGGCGCGACATCAGCGCGGTCAGGTTGCCGGTGCTCAGGTACGAGGCCTTGTAGTCCAGGAACGAAGGCCAGTACCGGCGCATCATCCGGGCCGGAAGCGAGTCGGTGTTCGTGTACGTCACCGCGAACAGCGTCTTCGGCGGCAGCGCCCGCAGCAGCCGCTCGACCACCGTCCCGGGGTCGCTGCAGGCCTCCAGCAGCTCGTGCAGGATGACCACCTCGGGCGCGCGCGCCAGCAGCGGGGCCGCCCAGTCGACCTCCGAGGCTGTCGCCAGGCGTTCGAACGTGGGGTCGTCCAGCTCCGCCACCGCCAGGCCGACTCGACGGGCCTGCGGCAGGTCGGCGAACTCACGCAGGTGCCGGCCCAGCAGCAGCACGCGGGTCAGCGGGCGTTCGGTCATGCGCTGGACGTCGGCCGACAGAGCATCCAGCAGCTGCCCGAAGTCGCTGACGGTCAGCTCCTGGTCGCGCGGGTTGGAGAAGGGGCGCCCGCGCGCGATGTCGAAGTCGTTCAGGGGATGCGGGCGGGTCGGGTTGACGTAGACGGCGCCGCAGCTGGTGCAACGGACGAACCGCACGCCGGCGCGGTGGAACAGGTAGGTCGAAGCATCGGCCTGGCAGGACGGGCAGCGCACGAACTGGCTGTGCGCGCGCGCGTTGCTGACCGCGGAGGTCGGCGAGAACGTGAGGCGCGCCGTCTCCGGTGCGGGGATCGGTTGAGCCTTGGCCATGGCAGGGCGCCGGGTCACCCGCTCGCGGCGGCGGCATCACGCTCGGCCCGGCGCAAGACGTAGGGGGCGTGCATCAGGAACCGCAGCGTGTCGACGATCCCCTCTTCGATCGACTTGCGCGGGCGCCAGCCGAGCGCGCGCACCCGCGCCGTGTCCAGCAGCAGGCGGGGGGCGTCGCCGGCCCAGCCGCGCTCGCCGCCCGTGTACTGCAGGCGCGGGGTCAGCCCCAGCGTCCGGGTGATGATGGCGATGCTGTCGTCGACCTCGATCCAGTCCGTGTGGCCCAGGTTGTAGATGTTGATCGCGTCGCGCGCGGCGCTGATGGTCGCCAGCATCGCGCTGACGCAGTCCTCGACGTGCAGGTAGCTCTTCTTCTGCTTGCCGTCGCCCAGCACCTCCAGCTGCGTCGAATCGACCTGCAGCTTGCGCCAGAAGTCGAAGACGTGTCCGTGGGTGTAGCGCGGCCCCAGCATCGAGACGAAGCGGAAGATCCAGGTCCGGAAGTCGAACCCCACCGCGTACGAGGTCAGCAACCCCTCGGCCGCCACCTTGGACGCGGCATAGATCGAGGTCTGCACCGGGAAGGGCGCCCCCTCCGGCGTGGGGATGATGGTCGCGTCGCCGTAGACGGAGCCGGTGGAGGAGAACGCGATGTTGCGGACGCCGGCGGCGCGCATCGCCTCGAGCAAGTTCTGGGTGGCGATCAGGTTCTGCTCGATGCACTTGCAGGGCTCGCTCAGGTTGTTCTTCACGTCGGCGTTGGCCGCCAGGTGGAAGACGAAGTCCACGCCCTTCACCGCCCGCGCGACCTGCGCGGCGTGGAGCATGTCCCCTTCGATGACCCTCAGCCGGTCACGAGGCGGAATGAACTCGCGGAACCCGGTCGAGAAGTTGTCGAACACGGTGACCACCGCACCCTCGGCGATCAGCCGATCGACGATGTGGCTCCCGATGAACCCCGCGCCCCCCGTGACGAGGACCCGCATGCCCGTCCAGTCAATCACCGCGCGCGGACCTCTCGTCGCATCTCGTCATGACTTCTTCGAAACACTCCCATAGCGAAAGCGGGCCCGCAAGAGGGTGGCCGCCCGGCCGGTCAGCGCGCGATGAGGCCGTTCATCCAGGCGATGTCGGGGGGCGGCGGCGACGCGTTCAGCATGGTGGTCCAGGTCGGGTCGTCCAGCCGCTGCAGGTTCTGGGTGACGTCTTCGAAGTAGCTGGAAGCGAGGCCGGCGTAGGCCTTCGGGCCGTCGCACGTGTTCGCGGTCACGACCATCAGCCGCGCGTAGCCGGTCCCCACGTGCAGCACGTTGCCGACCGGGTCGCCCGCCTCGTCGGTGGGCGCCGTGTGCACGTCGGCGATGGTCGGATCGAAGTCGGTCCCCGAGCTGGCGTCGAAGAACAGGTCCGGGTACCAGCCGACGCCGTAGGTGAGGCCGCAGGTGTGCTGGATCCGGACCGTGTCGTTGATGAAGGTCATCTGATCGTCGGTGAAGGGCGTCCCCGCCGCCTGCGCCTCGGCCATCCCTCGCAACGTCGTGGCCGCCGTCCCCAGCTTCTGGAAGTAGGTGACCACCGAGGCGGCGATCTGCTGGCCCGCCGCGCTGAGCGGCAGGGCGGACGCGACCGCCTGGCCCTTGGCGGCGAAGTCGGCGACCTTGGCGAAGAAGGCCGGGTTGGGCTCGACCAGCGCGTCGGGGAAGACGCACAGGACGCCGGTGCCGTAGCTCTGCTTGACGTAGAGGATGGTGTCGTGGCGCAGCTCGGCCCAGGACGCGAGCTGCGTCTGCAGCAGCCGGCGTCCCCAGGCGTCGGTCCCGGTGACCGCGAACGGGCCGCTCTGGCTGTCCGAGTCCGGCGACAGAGTCCGCAGGGCGCCCAGCCAGTCGTTGTACAGGTTCTCGCTCCAGAACGAGTCGCCGTGATCGTCCACGAGCACGCGCATCGAGGCCAGCGCGGGGGCGTACTGGAAGGTGTCCAGCTGGGGGGCCAGCAGCGCGGCGGCTTGATTGTTCGCGAACACCGCGAACGCCACGTCCAGCGGATCGGGCAGCATGCGCAGTCGCCCGGTCGTCGACGGCGGCACCCGATCGTAGGTGACGTTCGAGAACACGTGCGAATCGACCACGTAGCGCTGGCCGAGCAGCAGGAAGCTGCGCGGGAGCGGCAGCACCTGGTCGTGCACGCCGGTCACGAGGATCTGGCTCGCGATTCGCTGGCTGCCGAAGCCGCCGCTGATCAGCGCCGCCGAGATGGTCGCGTCGTCCAGGGCCGACAGGCCGGTCAGGTTGGCGACGCCCAGCTGCTGGGTCAGGGTGGGGAAGTCACTCGGCTGCATGCTGTCCGGCTCGCCCACGAAGGCGTTCAGCACCGAGTCGATGGCCTGCCAGAGCGGCGGGTTGGCGCTGTTGGCGGCCAGCAGCTCGGTCAGGCCCAGCGCGCCGTCGAAGGCCTGGCGGTTGAAGACCTGCGAGCCGTCGCTCTGCACCTGGATCAGCTGCAGCTCGAACCGGCCCAGCCACACCATCGCCTTGAAGTAGGTCTGAAGGTCGGGCAGGTCGGTGTAGTGGCCGCGCGGGGTGAACTGGGAGAAATCCACGGTCTGCGGCGAGCCGAACAGCGTGACCCCGGCGGTCCCCGAGGCCGCCGTCGCGTCGGCGATGAGGTCGGCGATCTGGGTCGCCGACGCCCCCGCCACCGGCCCGGGCGCGGTGGTGCCGGCGAGGAGCCCGATCGGCACGGCCAGGTAGAGGTCGACGTCCGCGGCGGTGGCGGGGCTCAGGTTGGCGATGGCGCCGCCGGCCAGGGCGGTGCGCAGATTCTGCAGCATCGTGACCAGCGTCGAGCGCAGGTTCAGGTACTCCAGGTTCTCGAGGATCGAATCGTACGAGCGATGGACCGCGTACATGATCGAATCGGCGCTGACGAACACCGGCAGGTCCGCCGCGTAGATCGACTGGTAGCCGTAGGTGAAGCCCGGGAACTTCACCCGGTCCGAGATCATGAAGCCGCTCTGTCCGATGATCCCCTTCTCGGCGTCGGAGAGCCCGATGGTCGACGCGCCGATCACGTCCAGGTTGGCGGCCGAGAGCGGGTCGTAGCCGAGCGTCGCGCTGGTCTTTGGGCTCGGGTAGCGCGCCAGCAGGCCGGCGGTGTCCAGGTTCATCGCCGCCGCCAGGTCCGCGGAGACCTGCTGCTGGTCGGCCGAGTCGGCCGGCGGCGGGGGCGCGGGGCCGATCATGCCCGCGTCGACCGGCGCCGGCGTCATGGAGGCGTCATGCGGCGTGCCCGTGTCCGACCGCGACGACACGACGGCTGCCGGCCCACTCGAGCACCCAACTACGACGCAGAACGCCGTCGCCCAACGCCCCAGGCCCGATGGAATCTGCATCACACACAAATGGGAATGACCGCTCGCCAACCTTCCGCGCGATCCTGTACGATGCGGCGACCAGATATGAATATTCGAACGCTGCGGCGCGGGTTGATCTGGACTCTTTCAATCCTGGCGCTCGGCGCCGCCGGCTGCTCCGGCGGAACCGACAGCGCAGGGACCGGGGGAAGCGCCCAGACGGGCGGGGCCGGCGCCGGGGCTGGCGCGGTCGGGGCGGCAGGGGCGGCGGCCACCGGCGGACAGGCGGGCACCACTCCGGACACGGGGGGGACAGGCGGCACCTCGGACGTGGCGGTCACCGCCGTCGGCTCGCAGAGCGCCGCGCCGTCCACCACCACGATCGGCCCGAACGGCGGAACGGTGACCTCGCCCGATCAGAGGTTGGTGGTCAGCATCCCGGCCGGCGCGCTGAGCGCCAACACCACGATCGGGGTCGCGAACATCACCAACACGGCGCCCGGCGGCATGGGCAGCGCGTTCCGACTGACGCCGAACGGCCAGACCTTCGCCGTGCCGGTCACGCTGGTCTACACGCCGACCGGCGAGTTGGACACCGATCCCACCCAGGTGGGGCTGGCGTTCCAGACGACCGCGGGGAGCTGGCAGCTCGTCCCCGGGATCGCGGCCGACACGACGGCCGGCACGTTCACCTCGACCACGACGCACTTCACCGACTACTCGTACGTCGCGTTCCTGCAGCTGACCGCCGATTCGTCGGCGCTGTTCGTCGGGCAGACCGAAACGCTGCACGTCGTGGAGTCCGATCCGGTCCCCGATGCGTCGGGCAACAGCTACGTCGCCGCCAACCCGCACCCATACTCGGGTGGCACGCCCAGCTGGGCGGTCAACGGGGTGCTGACCGGGGACATCAACGCTGCCGGCGCCACCTACGGCTATGTCGGCACGGTGAACGGCACGGACGGCGTCTACACGGCGCCCGCGCACCTGCCCAGCTCGGGGAATCCGGTGGCGGTCAGCGCCACGATCGCCTTCGGGTCCAGCTCGGTCACGCTGGTGAAGAACATCCACCTGCTCGCGCACCAGTACCACGTCACGCTCAGCTACGAGCATCAGGACACGTGCGCGGGGATGGCGCAGGGCGGAGGAGCCGAATTCGACCTGGTGACGTCGACCAGCTTCGACATCACGCTCGACAGCGACTTCAACGTCACCGGGAGCAACTTCGCCGACGAGATCGATCCCCCAGTCGTGCAGACCTTGAACTGGTGTCCGTTCACGACCCCCGTGCCGGGGGAGGAGATCACGGACAGCTACACGCCCGACCAGACCCACGGAATCGTGGTGAGCGCGGTGGGCGGAAACTTCGACCAGACCCGGGCTCAGCTGCACGTCATCCCCAACGGGGGCATGGTCAGCGACTTCCCGGCCTACGAGCAGGTGGTGACGCTCGCGGGCATGGTGGTGTCCGACACCATCGTTCCCGAGGACCGCTCGACGGTCGATTTCACCGGTCTCTTCTTCGACGGCAAGGACGGCGACACGGCGCCCGTCTACGCGCCCGTCGCGGGCAGCTTCAGCACCGTCACCATCGGCGCCAAGCTGCACGTGCTGCAGGAGTAGTCCTACGGCGTCGTCGGCGAGAACGGCGACTGATAGTATCGCCCGCCGATGAATCACGGACACACCCGCTGGCGGGCGGTCCTGGGCCTGTTGCTGCTGTCGCTCGGGCTGCGCGCGGTCGGGCTGGTGCGCCCCTGCCTGTCGGACGACGAGGCGACCTACTCGGTGGTCGCCAGCGAGCTGCGGGGCGGCAAGGTGCTGTACCGCGACGTGGTCGATCACAAGCCGCCGCTGATCTACGCGACCTACGCCGCCACGCAGGTCGTGGCCGGCCGAACCGGCGGGATGCTCTTGCTGCACGCGATCACGGCGCTGGTCGTGCTGGCGACGGGGCTGCTGCTGGCCCGCATCGCCCGGCGCGTGCAGGCGGATGCGGGCGGGGCCGAGGACGACGACGCTCCTGTCTGGGCGGCGCTGCTGTACGTGGTGTTCACGGCGACCCTGTTCGACTACGACGCGCTGGCGTCGAACTGCGAGCTGTTCATGCTGCTGCCGCTGGTCGGCTCGGTGCTGGTCTACCTGGCCGGAACCGACGGTGGGCGGCCGCGGCCGGCGCTGCTCGCCGCCAGCGGCGCGCTGGTCGCCGTGGCGGCGTTCTACAAGTACCAGGCCATGGTCCAGCTTCCTCTATACGCCGTCCACCTGGCGCTGGCCCACCGGCGGAGCGGGGTGGGGCGGATCCTGGCCGGCTGGCTGGCGCTGGCCGCCGGCGCGGCCCTGGTCGTGGCGGCCGCGGTCGGGGTGGCCGTCCACTACGACGCCTGGTCGAGCGCCTGGTTCTGGTTCCGGTTCAACTTCGCCTACGTCAAGCAGGGGCTGGCCATGGCGGACGTGCGGTTCCGCGCCGTCCGGGTGGCCTACGGCGTCGTGCCGGCCGCGTTGCTCTGGATCGCCGGCCTGTCGGCTGCGGCGCGCGCGGTGCGCCTGCGCGCCGGATCGCCGCAGCGCCTCGATCTGTTCCTGGTCGGGTGGCTGGCGGTCAGCGGCTTCGCGGTCACCGCGGGCGGGCGGTTCTTCGGTCACTACTTCCACCAGACCACCGCCCCGCTGGCGGCGCTGGCGGCGCCGGTGCTGGCGCGGCTCGACCGCCGCCGCCCGGCGCTGGCGCGGCTGGGGATGGCGGTGCCGGCCGGCCTGTTCTTCGTCCTGGGGATCGCGCACGGGTCGGTGATGGCGGCCATCGGGCAGCCGGATCCCGACTACCCGGCGATGGCGGCCTTCATCGACGCCCACGCTGCGCCGACCGATCGGCTGCTCATCTGGGGCAACACGCCGGTGCTCTACTTCGACGCCGGCCGGCCGCTGGGGAGCCGGTTCGTGTTCTCGAACTACATGACCGGGCTGTCGCCGGCCACCCGCACCCAGAGCGATCCCCGGATGGACGCGTCGGCGAACATCGTGCCCCAGAGCTGGGACATGCTGCTGGCCGACATCGCCGAACGACGCCCCGAGCTGTTCGTCGACACCTCGCCCGGCAACGTGGCGGCCTACGGCAAGTTCCCGCTGGCCAGCTTCCCGCGCCTGAAGGCGATCGTCGACCGCGACTACTCGCCGATCGGCGAGGTCGGCGGCGTTCGGGTGTTCGTGTCGCGCGCGAAGATCTCCAGCCGCCCGGCCGCGAAGACCGAGTGATAGCGGGGCGGGATCAGCTCGCGCGCCTGAGCCGGCAGCGCCCAGATCAGCAGGTGGCTGAAGCGGGGCTCGGCCTGGCGCCAAAAGTTGGCCCACAGGTCGCGCCAGACCGCCGTGCAGGAGGTGAGTGACGGATCCCGTCCCAGCTCTCGGCAGGTGAGCGACGGGGTCGCGAAGCGCTCGGCGAAGCGATCGAGCGCGGGCGGAATCAGCTGGGTCGGCGGAAAGTCCCGGTAGATGATCGGGTGCGAGCGGTCCACGGCGAACACCAGCGGCGCCGACGTGTCCTTCTGGACCGTGTAGAAGCCCCAGTCGTGCGTCAGGGTGGCGGTGAACTCGCCGGCCTGCCGGTGCTTGAACAGCAGGGGCAGCAGCGTGGCCCGCTCGGGCACTGCCTGGATCCCGGCCGTGAACTCCGCGCGGTCGCCGTCGAGCTTGGCGTAGTCGACGCCCAGCGACAGCGAGAAGGCCAGCGCCGAGATGGCCAGAGCGCCCGCCATGTTGCGCGAGATGCGGCTCGGCAACCGGATGATCATCCCGGCCCACAGGAACGGCACCAGCCGGGAGTTGAGGTAGTTCCAGTTGCTCAGCATGTTGGGCAGGAGCAGGTAGGCGACGGTCAGCACCGCCATGGCCCGCCACGAGAGCAGCGGCCGCTGCTTCCAGCCGTAGCGCCAGGCCGCGTAGGGCAGGAGCAGCGCGGGCACCAGGGTCATGCTCCCCCGCCAGGTCAACGCGCCCGAGACGTCCATCCACAGGTGGACGATCAGCTCGAATGGATTCTGGTAGCGGAAGGTCGCCGCGGCAGCGGTGGTGTGCTCGGGCTTGACCAGGTGCTGCTCGGCGGTCACCAGCGAGAGCACCGCGGCCGGGATCAGCGGCAGCAGCAGGGTGACGCCGGCGCGCGCCCGGTCGCGCCAGGTCGGCCGGGCGATCGCGTGCAGCGCCACCAGCAGCCCCACGATCCCGATCGGGAAGGGATGCGCGTACCAGACGACGATGGCCAGCGCGCCGATGCCGGCGGCGCCGCGGGTGGTGGGGCGCTCGCGCTGGCGATCGAGGACGACCAGCAGGATCAGCGACAGGCCGAAGGCGAACGTGAAGTTCAGGAACCCCATCACCAGCGAGAAGCTGTGCACCAGGGGCCAGAAGAAGAGCGCCGCCACCGGCAGATGGCGGCGGCCGGCGAACCGGAGAACGAAGATGGGGAGCGCCAGCGCATTCACGGCCAGCGTCATCGCCGTGAACCCCCAGGCCGCGCCGGCCAGGCTGTGACCGCCCAGCACCGCCAACCAGAGCGTGAGCAGGCAGTTGGACTTGAGGAAGCCGTTGAAGATGTACTCGGGATACAGCCCGGGGTGCGCCGCGATGTGCGCGGTCGCGATGTGGTTGGGGAGGTCCTGAAACGGCGGCAGACCGTAGACGGCCAGGGGCCACCCGTAGAGCACGAACAGCGACGCGCCGACGATCCAGGTCAGCCGCGCGTCGCCGATGTTGGACAGCTTCTGGGCGACCGCGAACGCCCGCCGATCTCGCCGCGCGTCGCGGGCTTCCGCGACTTCCGCGTCGGTCAGTTCGGCCAGCTGCATGGCCCGGCACAATACCTCAAGGCGGTGGTCGGGTGGACGCTTCGTCTTTCCCGTAAATCTCCAGCTGGCCGAGCATCAGGACCCTTCGGTAGCTGGGGGGAAGCAGCGCTCGAGCCTCGGCCGGCATGGCCCAGATCAGGAGGTGGTCGAATCGCGGCTCGGCCTGTCGCCAGAAGCCGCGCCAGATCTCGCGCCAGGCGATCGCGCAGGCCGGATCGCCGTCCGCCAGGCCCAGCTTCTGGCAAATCGGGGCGGGGGTGGCGTTTCGCTCGGCGAACATGTCCAGGGCCGGCGGGATCAGCTCGCGCGGCGGGAAGTCGCGGTAGGTGATGGGGTAAGAGCGCTCCACCCCGAACACCAGCGGCGCCGATGTGTCCTTGGCCACGGTGTAATACGCCCAGGCGTGGGTCAGGCTGGCGATGTAGTCGCTGGTCTTGCTGTGCTTGAACAGCAGCGGCATCAACCGGGCGTGCTGGGGGACGGCCGGGATGCCCGCCGTGAGCTCGGCCCGATCCCGGTCGAGCCGCAGGTAGTCGACGCCCTGCACCGCCGAGAACGACAGCGCGCAGGCGACCAGCAGCGCCGTCGCCGGCCGGGGGAGCGTCTCGGGGAGTCGCAGCGCCAGCGCCGCCCAGAGGAACGGGACCAGCCGGCAGTTGAGGTAGTACCAGTTGCTCAGCATCTGGGGCAACGCGGCGTAGGCGATCAGCAGCCCCACGATGGCCACCCCCGAGAGAAACGGGCGCTCCACCCTCCGGCGCGGCCAGGCCAGCACCGGCAGCAGGATCGCCGGGACCGCCGTCATGCTCCCCCAGTGCGTCAGCGCCCCCGACGCATCCATCCAGAGGTGGCGCAGGTTCATCGAGGGGCTGAGATAGAGGTAGTTCGCGGGCGCCGCCGAGGAGTGCTGGGCCTTGATCAGGTGGTGCTGCGCCGCGGCCAGCGCGAGGAGGCCGGCCGGAACCAGCGGCAGCAGCAGCGTGACGCCGGCCTGGATGCGCTGGCGCCAGGTCGGCTGGCGGAGGGCGTGGGCGGCCACCAGCACCCCGACGACGGCCAGCGGGAACGGGTGCGCGTACCAGACCAGCCCCGCCAGGGCCGCCACGCCCAGCGCCCCCCGCACCGAAGGAGTGACCCGCTGCCGATCCAGGACGACCAGGAGCCCCAGCGATCCGGCGAAGGCGAACGCGAAGTTCAGGAAGCCCATCGACACCGCGAAGCTGTGGACGAGCGGCCAGAGGAAGAGCAGCGCGACCCACAGGTGGCGCCGCCCGGCGAAGTGGAGCACGAACAGCGGCAGCGCGAACGCGTTCGCGGCCAGCACGATCGCCACGAAGGCGCGCGCGGCCCCGAACAGCCCGTGGGCACCGAACGCCCACAACCAGAGGGTCAAGAGCGCGTTGGACTTGAAGAGGCCGTTGAACGTGTACTCGGGGTACAGCTCGGGGTGCGCGATGATGTGCGCCGTCGCCAGGTGATTCGGCAGATCCTGCAGCGGCGGCACCGCCACCAGCAGCAGCGGCCAGGCAAACAGCGCGAACAGGACGCTCCCGGCCAGGAGCACGAGGCGCGTGTCATCTGGTCGCACGCGCCCTGGTACTACACCATCCGTCGGCCTGTAGTATAGCGGCGATGACGCAGCCGTCCGTCGACCGCTGGCGGGCGCTGTTGCGGCTGGTCGTCCGGGTCGCGGTCGTCGGCGTGGCCGGCGTCTTCCTGGCCCGCGGCGTCGACTGGACCCAGGTGGGGCGCATCCTGGCGCGGACCCGCCTGCCGCTGGTGGGCATCGTGGTGGCGTTGAACGCGATGAAGATCGCCGCCCGGGCCTGGCGCCTGCGGATGCTGCTGGACGATCAGATCGCCTTCCGCACCAGCTACCTGACCAAGCTGACGGTGTCGGCCCTCAACAACCTGGCGCCGTTCCGCGGCGGCGACGTCGCCCGGCTCTGGATGCTCGAGCACCACGCGCGGGTCGACAAGGCGGCGGCCGCGGTGATCACGCTGTTCGAGGCGCTGCTCGATCTCGTCACGCTGGGCGCGCTGGCCAGCCTGGCGGCGCCCTGGACCCACGGGCAGCGCTGGGCGGTCGTGGCGGCGCCGATCGCGCTGGTCGGGGGGACGCTGCTGCTGGTGTTGCTGGCGCGCGGGGGAGCGGGGCGGGCCGCGCCGGCGGCCGCGGCCGGCAGATTCGCCTGGCTGCGCGCGGTCTGGCGGACGGGGTTCCCGCCCCTGCGGCGCGCCGATCGGGCGGGCCTGCTGGTGGCGGTGTCGCTGGTCGAGTGGTCGATCGAGGCCACGATGATCGTGGTGGCCGCGCGGGCCGCCGGGTTGTCGATCGGTTTTCCGCTGGCCTTGGTCGGGCTGATGGCTCTGAACCTGGCGATCGCGGTCCCCTCGATGCCCGCCAGCGCGGGGGCGTTCGAGGCCGGCCTCTCGGTGGTGCTGGTGCTCGGGGGCTTGCCCAAGAGCTCGGCCGTCTCGTTCGCGATCCTCTACCACCTGGTCCAGGTCATTCCCGTCACGGTGGCGGGCGCGGTCGTGATCGTGCGGGGCGGATTCACGCTGCGCGGGCTGCGGTCCGCGGCTGACCGGCAGGCCTGATCAGGGGCGGCGGGTGCCGCCCAGCTTCAGGTTCGGCGCGATCCGGGGATCCACGGCGAACGCGGCCTTGGCGACGACCTTGGGGGCTGGCCGGGCGGGCGGCTGGATGTTCGGAACGACGGCGATCATCGGCCGAGGTGGCAGCGGGGGCTTCATCGCGGGGCTCGGCGACGGGGCCGCCGGGCGCGACGCGCGCGCCACCGCCGGGTGCGGCCGAGCTGGAGCGCGCTTCGCCGTCGCCACGTGCTTCGGCTGAAGGTTCGTCCGCGCGGGAGGGAGCACCGCCGGGGCCGGCGCCGTCGGACGCTCCGCCAGCACGGTCATCGGCGGCTCGGACAGGACGGCGGGCGGTCGCGGCGGGGCGGTGCGCGCCGCTACGGCAGGTGCCGGCGCGGCCGGGGGCGCGGTGTGACCGGCGATCATCAGAAACAGCGCCAGCGGAACCAGCCCGATCCCCACCAGCACCTCCAGGCGATGCCGCCCGAGCGCCGCGCCGACCAGCTCGCGAGCTCGGGTCTTCCAGGTCTCTTGCAGGTCCGGGACCTGGGTGGGGCTGTCACCGGGGAGACCCGACGCCGGGGCGCCGGCGGATTGGTGCAGGCGGTCGCCCTCCCGCAGCCAGCGGTCGATCAGGTCCGAGAAGACCGGCTCCGCGGACGAGGACACGTGGTCCGCGGTCGCGAGATCGGCGGTCTGTCCTTCCGAAAGGGTCATCGAGGGCGGGCTCGGGTGCGAGAGGGGCGTCTCTCTTACTAAGTGCCCTCAGCCCGGATTTTTCTTCACCTTCCCGTCATTTTTTTTTGCGCTTCAGGTCCAGAGGTGGGTGCGCTTCAGAAGGTGACCCACTTGTTCGTACATGGGTTCGGCGTCGAAGAGCCGGAGACGACGTTGTTCGTCACGGTCACGCTGGTTCCGGACGGGGTGAAGCTGACGTCGCCGGGGCCCATCGTGACGTCCGTGTACTGGGCGTGCACGTTCGACGACGAGACGCCGTCCACGATGACGTTGTCCAGCGTGACGCTGTTGAGGTGCGAGTCGTCGTATCCATCCAGCGTGATGTGGGGGCTGTTCGAGCCGCCGCTGACCACGTGGACGTTCTGGAACTTGATGTTCGTGTACTGCGGGATGTCGCTGCCGGTGTTCGACGAGTAGAACGGCGTCAGCAAGATCGGGTTGTAGACCCCCTTCATGCAGACGTCGCTGTAGGTCACGTCGTTCACCAGGCCGCCCCGGCTCGAGTCCGACTTGATCCGGATGCCGTTCGAGCTGCCGCCGCTGGTCCCGCTGTCCGTCTGATCGATCGACAGGTCGTAGACCTTGATGCCCGAGACGCCGCCGGTGAACTCGCTGCCGATCGACATCCCGTGCCCGGCCTCGAAGTGGTTGTGCGCGATGGTCAGGTTCGTCACGCCGGTCGAGCTGGACCCCTTGATGGCGATGTGGTCGTCGCCGTCGCTGATGAAGCTGCAGGCGATGGTGCCGTCGCTGGCCGACTCGCCGGGGTCGATGCCGTCGGTGTTGTGCGCATTGCTGTAGCTGAGCGCCGTGCCGGCGCTGTTGGTCGCCTTGGACGGCGTCTTGATGGTGACGCCCCAGACGACGAACCCGGCGGCCGACAGCTTGACGTGGAACTTGGGCGAGTTGTGGAGCGTGATGCGGTAGAGGGTGAAGTTGGTGGCGCCGCTGACCTGGATCAGCGCCGGGCTGTTCCCGCTGCTGCCGGCGTTCAGGTCCCACCAGGATTGCGTGCCCCCGATTTGGGGCTCGCCCCCCTGGCCGTCGATGACGCCGTCGCCGACGATCCCCGAGCCCGACCCGGTGACCGCGATCAGCGACGAGGCCGAGCCGTAGACGTTCGGATCGCGTGTGCCGTACAGCGTGACGCCGGCGTCGACCCAGAGCGTGACCCCCGACGGCACCTTGATCGGTCCGGTCAGGAAGGCGTTGTTCGAGCCGCTGGCGACCAGCTTGACCGCGCTGCCACTGGAGCAGGCGGTCAGCGCCGACTGGATGGCCGGCGTGTCCGGCGTCGATTCGTCCGGGACGGCGTCGGTCGCGACATTCTGGGTGGCCGAGAGCGTCGCGCAGACCGAGGTGGGCAACTTCGGTTCGGCCGGCAGGTTCGTGTCGCCCGCGCCGCAAGCGCCGGCGGACGCGCCGCCGCCGGTGCCGGTCGCGCCGCTCGATCCTCCGGTCGCCCCTTTCCCGGCGGAGCCGCTGCTGCCGCTGCCCGCCGCGCCGCCCGACCCCTTCATGCCGGCAGAGCCGCCCGATCCGCCGCGTCCGCCCGCGCCCGCGGAGCCGCCGGCGCCGGTGCCGCCGCCCTTGCCCGCGGAGCCTCCCGTTCCCGTGCGTCCGCCGGTTCCTGCCTGACCCGCGGCCCCTGCCTTGCCGGCCGAGCCGCCGCCGCCCGTCGCGCCGCCCACCGGCGCCGTGCCCCCCGATCCTGGGCTGCCGGCGCTGCCGCCGGTGGCGGGCGCGCCGCCGCTCCCGCCCTGGCCAGTGCCGCCGCACGAGACCACCGAGAGGGCCAGGCCCAGGGCGAGGCTGGGGAATGGTCCAGGGGATGGCCGGCGCATGCCCTTCATGCACCGCCCCCCGGGGTTCGATCACGAAATCGGACGGGGGGGGCGGTTCAGCGACGGATGGCCGCGCGGACGTGGGCGTAGCGGCGCGCGTACCCGACCGCGGCCAGCGCCATCAATCGTAGAAAGATCGAGGTGATCACGGTCTCACTCCAGCACATCGACTCGGCCGCTGAAAAATGGAGGGTCCGCCAGATAATTGGCGCGCTGGGCGTTGAAAAGCGCGGGGCCGGTCCGCGCCGGATCCTGCAAACCGCAACCCGACGACCCGGTTCGCGCGGCCAGACCGGGGGAAATGGCCGGCATCGACGATGCAAGCCCGCCGGCGGGTGCCAGGCGACCGGGTGCTCGACCAGCGTTTCCGCTTGCTCGACCAGATCGGGCGAGGGGGGATGTCCACTGTCTATCGCGCGGAGGATCTGGCCGACGGCAACCGTCTGGTGGCGGTCAAGATCCCGCTGCCGATCTTCTCCAGCGGGGTGGGGGCCTGGTCGATCTTCCAGCGCGAGGAAGAGATCGGTCGGGCGCTCGACCACCCGGCGATCCTGAGGTTCCTGGCGCCCACGACCGCGCGCCGATCCTACGTGGTGACCGAGTACGTCGCGGGCGTCACCCTGTACGAGCACCTTCGCGCGCACGGCGCGCCGCCGGAGAGCCGCGCGATCGACATCGCGCGCCGGCTGTGCGAGGCGGTCGAGCACATCCACGACCGTGGCTTCGTCCATTACGACATCAAGCCCGGCAACGTCATGTTGTCCGACGACGGGACGATCAGGGTCATCGACCTGGGCCTGGCGCACGATGCGCGCACGTCCCGCTTCTCGCTCTCGGGGCCGCCGCCGGCCATCGGCTCGTCGGACTACGTCGCCCCCGAGCAGATCCGGCGCCGTCGTGGCCGCAAGAGCGCCGACGTGTACGCGCTGGGCGCGATCCTGTACGAGCTCCTCACCGGCCGCCCGCCGTTCCCCGGCGACGATCCCTTCGTCGTCGCCAGCGCGCGGATCCTGGGGGATCCGCCGGCGCCGCGGTCCATCGACCCGCGCGTCTCGCGGCAAGCCGAGGAGATTGCTTTGCGCGCGCTCCGGCGAGACGCATCCGAGCGATATGGCAGCGCCGGGGACATGCGCCGGGACCTGGAGCACCCGGAACGGGTCGTCGTATCGGGCCTGGCCGATCGCCTGCAGCCCGTGACGCGGGCCCGGCGGATCCGCCGGATCTGCCGGCACATCTTCCTGGTCGCCGTGGTGCCGGTCGCGGCCCAGGTCGGGATCTTCCTGGCCCTCTGGCGTCACTTCAGCCACCGGCCCTGAGGCCTGGCATCGACCGGCGTGAGATGCGCGTGGCCCGGCGGCTCGCCGAGGCGCTGGTGTGCCTGCACGCCCACCGGGTCGTGCACCGTGATCCGAAGCCGGAGAACGTGCTCGGCTGGTCTGGCTCAGCGGGTCCCGCTGAACCCCTCCTTGCCCAGCGCCGCCTCGAGCGAGGCCAGGCTCTCGTCGCAGGCGGTGGTCAGCGCGGGCTTCTGGCGTAGCACCAGGTCCAGCGAGCGGACGTTGCTGTTGGTGCGCGACAGCGCGACCAGCTCGCGGGAGGCGCGGTCGAACTCGTCGAGGGCCGCCTTGGCGCGGTCCAGGGGAGCGCGGGCGGCCGCCCGGGCCCCGGCGGCCAGCGAGCCGAGCGCGGTCCGCGCGCTGTTCTGGCGGGCGGCCATCTCCTTCTCGAGGCGATCCATCTCCGCGTTCCGCGACTCGGCGATGTGCGGCGCCTGCAGGATCTGGATCTCGCGGATCGCCAGCTTGGCGCGCGAGGCCAGCTCGCCCTTGCGGCAGCGATCCGCGGGCGGCGCCGCCGCCACGACCGCGTCCAGCGCCGCGCACAGGTCGTCGGCGGCCCGGCGGACCGGCCCGAACGAAAGGCCCTGGGCCTTCAGGTTGGTGTTTTCGACGGCCAGCGCCAGGATCTGGCGGTCGAGGGCGCGGTAGCGGGCGAACCGCTCCTGGAACGACGACAGCAGCGCGGCGTCGTCGTGATTGCCCAGGTCCGCCAGTCGCCCGGCCAGCTTCATGCCGCCGGCCTGGACGCCGTCGGCCGACAGCTCGGCTTCGCGCGCGAACTTCTCGGACTCGGCGTCGGTGTCCGCCAAGACGGCGCGGTCGGAGGCATCGGAGGTCTTGGCGAAGCCGACCCGCATCTCGGCGACCAGGCGGCGCGCCTCGGCGAGCTGCACGAACGCCGGGTCCGCCCGCCCGCGGCAGCCGACCACCAGACCCAGAAGCAGCAAGGACCGAACGACGCGAGACATGATCACCCTCTCTCGACCGCGGGCGCGACCGGAACCGTGAACCAGAAGGTAGCGCCGCGACCGGGCTGGCTGTCGACGCCGATGCGTCCCCCGTGCGCCTGGACCAGCCCCTTGGCGATGAACAGGCCCAGCCCGGAGCCGCCGCCCATCGGGCTTCCGGGGACCCGGAAGAACTTCTCGAACAGCCCCACCTGATGCTCCTTGGGGATCCCGGGACCTTGATCGACGACCTCGAACCGCACCTCGTCGGGTTCCGACAGCTTGTGGTTCTGAACCTCCGACGAGCGGGTGACCCGCGCGCGCACGGTGATCTGGCTGTCGCGCGGCGCGAAGCGGACGGCGTTGTTGAGCATGTTGGTGAAGACCAGCTGCAGCCGGTCGGGATCGACGAAGACGTCGGGCAGCCCGGGCGGGACCTCGGCGGCGATCGTCACGCCGGCTTGCTCGGCGCCGCCCTTGTGGACGTCCACGGCGGGAGCCACCAGCGACTCGGGGCTGGCCCGCCGGCGCCGGAGCTCGATCTGGCCGGATTCGATGCGCGACAGGTTCAGCAGCTCGTCGACGATCACCTGCAAGCGCTCGCAATCATCCCGCGCCGCGAACATCAGGTCGGCCTGCTTGGCGGTGAGCGACCCGACCACCCCCTCCGTACAGAGGTGCAGCGCCATGCGGAGCGACGTCAGCGGCGTCCGCAGCTCGTGCGCGACGGTGGCGACCAGGTTGTTCTTCAGCTCGTCGAAGCGGAACAGGCGGGTCGCGTCCTGCAGGACGATGGTGGCGCCCGAGACGTTTCCGCCTTCTCCGTAGATGGGCGTCGCGCGCGGCAGCATGATCTTCTCCCCCTCCGGGGTATTCGCGACGCGGAGCGCTTCCTCGAAGCCCTTGGGGACGTAGTTGCCCTTGCCGCCCAGGACGTGCGCCCGCAGCTTCTCGACGACCGCCCGGACCCCGGGATCGGCGCGGGCGTAGACCTCGCTCCCCTCCAGATCGGGATCGATCCCCAGGACCCGGCCGGCGGCGGTGTTCGCGCCGTGAAGGCCACCCTCGGCGTTCATCAGCAGGATCGGATCGGGCAGGCTGTCGATCGCCGACTGGGCCGCCTGCTCGGCCTGCAGCAGCTCGCCCAGCGAGCTCTGGCGGTAGCGCTCCAGACGGTCGGCCATCCTGTTGAACTCGGTGGCCACCGACGCGATCTCGTCCTTGCCCCGCACCTGCGCGCGGGCTTTGAAGTCGTTCTCGCCGAACCGACGGACCGCGGCGGCCACGACGCCCAGGGGGCGCGTGGTGCGGGTGGTCAACCAGGTCGACGAGACCACCCCGATCCCCAGCGCCAGCACGATCGCCAGGATCACCAGGCGCTCGAACTGTTCGGCCCGGCGGTCGGCGCGGTCGACCTTGTGCACCATCGCGTCCTGATTGATGCCCAGGATCTCGTCCGCCAGCTGGTCGGCCCGTCGAAACCTGGGCTGGAGCTGAGAGAAGTAGATCCGATCGCGCGTGTCCCGGTCCGACGCGCCCAGGTACTGGTCCAGCGAGGCCTGGTACTCGACCCACCCTTTGCGCAGCGCCCGGGTGGCGTCCCCTTCGCCCGGCTCGGTGATGTTTCCCTCCTGCGCGACCAGCTCGCGCTCGAAGGTCCCGCGGTTGGCGGTGAGGTCCCCGGCCACCCCCTCCGGGTGGCCGGCCAGGAGCACCAGCGCGTCGCCGTTCAGGCGGTCCAGCGAGCCCTTCATGCGCTCGGCCGCCAGCACGCTGCGATAGTTGTCGGCCAGGATCAGCCGCGCCTGGGCGCCCAGGCGACGCGTCACCGAGCCGGAGACCACGCCCAGCAGCAAGAGCGCCAGCGCCAGCGGCGATTGCGCGAGAATCAGCTTGGCGCGCAGGCTCATCCGCCGGTCTCTTCCTCGGTCGACACCACGTGCACGTCCAGGCCGTTCGCCTCCTGGACCAGCCGAACCGGAATCGCCGGCCGGAAGAGCTGGCGCCAGCCCGGCTGGTGCGAGCGCCCGACCACGATGTGCCCGACCCCGTGCGACCGCGCGAACTCCAGCATGGCGTGGACGACCGCGTCGGCCGGGCCACGCGCGCGCAGGCGGACCACCTCGGCCCCCAGCTCGCGGGCCAGATCGGTGTTGGCCATCAGGTGGCGCTGGGCCTCGGCGTCGATGCGGTCCGGCGCCTCCTGCGGCGTCTCGACGAAGACCACGAACCAGTCGGTGCTGAGACGGCCCGCCAGGCGCGAGCCCTTGCGGACCAGCGTCGCGCCGCGCGGCGAGGCCGACGACAGGCCCACCATGACCCGCGAGCTGTGGCCGACGTGCTCTGGCCCGCCGGCGGCGCTGCCGGCGGGCGGGCGCCGCGCGCTGGAGCGCTCGACGCTCTCCGCGACCTCGCGCAGCGCCAGCTCGCGCAGGTGGCCGAGGTTGGCGTCCTTGAAGAAGTGCTCCAGCGCCCAGCCGACCTTGTCGGCGCCGTAGATCTTGCCCGCGCGCAGGCGCTCTTGCAGATCCTCGACCGACAGATCCAGGTTGACCACCTGGTCGGCTTGTTTGAGGAAGCTGTCCGGCACCGTCTCGCGGATGGCGACGGCGGTGACCCGCTCGACGATGTCCTTGAGGCTCTCGAGGTGCTGAACGTTGAAGGCCCCGATCACGTTGATGCCCGCGTCGAGCAGCTCCAGCACGTCCTGGTAGCGCTTGCGGTTGTGGCTGCCGGGGACGTTGGTGTGCGCGATCTCGTCGACGATCACGACCGCCGGCTTGCGCTTCAGGATGTTGTTGAGGCTCATCTCCTCGACGATCACGCCGCGGTACTCGATCTGGCGGCGAGGAACGACCTCCAGCCCCTCCAGCAGCGCCGCCGTCTCGGCGCGACCGTGCGTCTCGACCAGCCCGACCACGATGTCGACCCCGCGGCGGCGTAAGGCGTGGGCCTCTTCGAGCATGCGGTAGGTCTTCCCGACCCCCGCCGCAAACCCGATGTACAGCTTTAGCCGGCCGCGCTTGCCGCGCTCGACCAGCTCTAAGAAGTCGTCGGCGCGGGTCCGCGTGGTAGCAGCGCCGGATGGGGACGTGTCGTCGGGCACGGAGGTAGCCAGAAAAGTATGAGCAAGCAACGTGCCGGACGGAAGAGCCGGACCGCTCGCGCCATGGCCGCGCAATTCATGCGTTTCTCGAGGCCGCGCTGCGCCAGTTCTGCCGACGAGGGACAATCTTGCAATCCGCCGCCCATCCCGTCCCTGCAATATGCGGGATTGCGGCAGCCGCAGAGCCCACACGCGCGCCGCTTCCGGGTGGCACGCCAGTTGCCTATTGGGGTGTCGCCATGAAGGACATCGTTCTGGTTCTCGTCACTGTCGGCTTCTTCGCGGTGAGCTGGCTCTACACCCGCTCGCTGGACCGCCTCTAGGAGATCCCAATGAGCCTCGACTACGGAATTGGCGCACTGCTGTCTGTTTTGCTGACCGGCTACCTCGTCTACGCGCTTCTGCGTCCGGAAAGGTTCTGAGGAATTCACCATGACCGCCATCGGATGGGTTCAGATTCTGGTCTTCTTCGCCGCCATCATCGCGGTGACCAAGCCACTCGGCGTCTACATGCACCGGGTGTTCGAGGAGGGGCGCGCGCCCTTCCCGCGCGTGCTCGGCCGCTTCGAGCGCTGGATGTACCGGATGTCCGGCGTCGATCCCGCGCACGAGCAGACCTGGTGGCAATACGCGCTGGCGCTGCTGGTCTTCAGCGTGGCCGGCGTCCTGGTCACCTACGTGATTCAGCGCGTGCAGCAACACCTGCCGCTGAACCCCCAGCACTTCGGGGGGGTCGAACCGACGTCCGCGTTCAACACGGCGACCAGCTTCTCGACCAACACCAACTGGCAGGGGTACTCGGGCGAGTCGACCATGAGCTACCTGACCCAGATGGCCGGTCTGGCGTGGCACAACTTCACGTCGGCCGCGGCGGGCATCTGCGTCGCGCTGGCGCTGGGGCGCGGGTTCACGCGCCGGCCCGGGCTGAGCGGTCCGAAGACGCTGGGTAACTTCTACGTCGATCTGATCCGCGGAATTCTCTATGTGTTCCTGCCGCTCAGCATCCTCTTCGCCGTCGTCCTGGTGTGGCAGGGGGTGATCCAGAACTTCTCGCCCTACGCCGACGTGACCACGATCGACGGCGTCAAGCAGACGATCGCGCTCGGCCCGGTCGCCTCGCAGGAGGCGATCAAGCAGCTCGGCACCAACGGCGGCGGCTTCTTCAACGCCAACGCCGCGCACCCGTTCGAGAACCCGACGCCGTTCTCGAACTTCCTTTCGCTGTTCATGATCTTCGCGATCCCGTCGGGCCTGACCTACACCTACGGGCGGATGGCGCGCGATCAGCGCCACGGCTGGGCGGTGTGGGGCGCGATGTCGATCCTGTTCTTCGCCGGCGTGGTCGCCTGCTATCACTTCGAGGCGCAGCCCAACCCGGCGCTGGCCGGCCTGCCCATCAGCCAACCGCTGGGGAACATGGAGGGGAAGGAGGCGCGGTTCGGTGTCTCGGCTTCGGCCCTGTACGCCACGGTGACGACCGATGCGTCGTGCGGCGCGGTGAACGCGATGCACGACAGCTTCACGCCGCTGGGCGGTCTGGTCCCGCTCGCCAACATCCAGCTGGGCGAGGTGGTGTTCGGCGGGACCGGCGCCGGCCTGTACGGGATGCTGGTCTACGTCGTGATGACCGTCTTCATCGCCGGCCTGATGGTGGGACGCACGCCCGAGTACCTGGGCAAGAAGATCGAGGGGCGAGAGATGAAGCTCGCGATGCTGTACGTGCTCATCTTCCCGCTGATCGTTCTGGGCTTCACGGCCTGGAGCGCGGTCATGCCCTACGGGCAATCGTCTCTGAACAACTCGGGGCCGCACGGGCTGATGGAGATCCTGTACGCCTACACGAGCGGCGCCGGCAACAACGGCTCCGCGTACGCGGGCCTGAACGCCAACACGCCCTGGTACAACGTCTCGCTGGGGATCGACATGCTGGCGGGCCGGTTCCTGATGATCATTCCCGCCATGGCCATCGCCGGGTCGATGGTGGGCAAGAAGGTCGTGCCCCCCAGCCTGGGGACGTTCCCGACCAACGGGTCGACGTTCGCGATGCTGCTGGTGTCGGTCGTGGTCATCGTCGGGGCGCTGACGTTCTTCCCGGCGCTGTCGCTGGGCAACATCATCGAGCATTTCGCCGCGCTGCAAGGAAAGGTCTACTAGTCATGTTCCGTCCCAAGGCACAATCGCTGTCGCTGTTCGATCGCAGCATCGTCCGCCGCGCGATCGTCGATTCGTTCCGCAAGCTGTCCCCGCGGCAGGTGGCCAAGAACCCGGTCATGTTCGTGGTCGAGATCGGCAGCATCTTGACCACGATGGTGCTGGCGCGCGACCTGATCCACCGGGCCAGCGCCAGCGCGCCGCTCTGGTTCACGGCGCTGGTCACGCTCTGGCTCTGGTTCACCGTGATCTTCGCGAACTTCGCCGAGGCGGTGGCCGAGGGGCGCGGCAAGGCCCAGGCCGACACGCTCCGCAAGATGCGCAAGGAGACGATGGCCCGCAAGCTGGTCGACGGGAAGGAATCCCAGGTCCCGTCGTCATCGCTGCGCAAGGGCGATCTGGTGGTCGTCGAGGTCGGTCAGTTGATCCCGGGCGACGGCGAGATCATCGAGGGGATCGCCTCGGTCGACGAGTCGGCCATCACCGGCGAGTCCGCGCCCGTCATCCGGGAGAGCGGCGGCGACAGGTCGGCGGTCACCGGCGGGACCAAGGTCCTGTCCGACCGGATCGTCGTGCGCATCGCCACCGACCCGGGCGAGTCGTTCCTGGATCGCATGATCGCGCTGGTCGAGGGGGCCGCCCGGCAGAAGACGCCCAACGAGATCGCGCTGCACATCCTGCTGGTCGGCTTGACGCTGGTGTTCCTGTTCGCCTGCGTCACGCTGGTGCCGCTGGCCAAGTACTCGAGCATCGCGCTGTCGGCCACGGCCATCGTCGCGCTGCTGGTCTGCCTGATCCCGACCACCATCGGCGGTCTGCTGTCCGCCATCGGGATCGCCGGGATGGATCGGCTGCTGCAGAAGAACGTCATCGCGATGAGCGGTCGTGCCGTCGAGGCCTCGGGCGACGTCGATACGCTGCTGCTCGACAAGACCGGCACCATCACGCACGGCAACCGCATGGCCAACGAGTTGCTCCCGCTGGCCGGGGTCCGCATGGAGGACCTGGCGGCCGCGGCGCAGCTGGCCAGCCTGGCCGACGAGACGCCCGAGGGGCGGTCGATCGTCACCTTCGTCACCGAGAAGCTGAACCAGCCTGCGGCCGAAGCCAAGGGCGGGACCTTCGTGCCGTTCACCGCCCAGACCCGCATGAGCGGCGTCGACATGTCCGGCCGCTCGATTCGCAAGGGTGCGGTCGACGCGGTGGCGGCCTACGTGGAGCAGCAGGGCGGGCGCGTCCCCGCCGAGCTGCGCGAGATCTCGAACCGGATCGGCGACTCGGGCGGCACGCCGCTGGCCGTCTCCGACGGCGCGCGCGTCCTGGGGATCATCCACCTGAAGGACATCGTGAAGGCCGGCATCGCCGAGCGCTTCGCGCGCTTCCGCGCCATGGGGATCCGCACGGTCATGATCACCGGCGACAACCCACGCACGGCCGCCGCCATCGCCAAGGAGGCCGGCGTCGACGACTTCCTGGCCGAGGCGACGCCCGAGACCAAGATGCGTCTCATCAAGGACGAGCAGGCCAAGGGGAAGCTGGTGGCGATGACCGGCGACGGCACCAACGACGCGCCGGCGCTGGCCCAGGCCGACGTCGGCGTGGCCATGAACACCGGCACGCAGGCGGCGAAGGAGGCCGGCAACATGGTCGACCTCGACTCGAACCCCACCAAGCTGCTGGAGGTGGTCGAGGTCGGCAAGCAGCTCCTGATGACGCGCGGGACGCTGACCACGTTCTCGATCGCCAACGACGTGGCCAAGTACTTCGCGATCCTGCCGGCCATGTTCATGGGCGTCTTCCCGGAGATCGCGCCGCTGAACATCATGCACCTGGCCTCGCCGTTCAGCGCCATCCTGTCGGCGGTCATCTTCAACGCGATCATCATCGTGCTGTTGATCCCGCTGGCGCTCCGCGGGGTGAAGTACCGCCCGATCGGAGCGGCCTCGATTCTGCGCCGATCGCTGCTCATCTACGGCGTCGGCGGGATCATCGCCCCCTTCGTGGGCATCAAGATCGTCGATCTGGCTCTGGAAGCCCTGCACATCGTCTGAGGAGTTGGAGAACGCCATGCGAAAAGAAATCGTCGTCGCTCTGCGCGCTACCGCGGTCACGCTGGTCCTGACCGGGCTCATCTACCCGCTGTTCATGACCGGCGTCGCCCAGGCTCTCTTCAGCCATCAGGCCAACGGGAGCATGATCAAGGACGAAAAGGGAGCGGTCGTCGGGTCGGCCCTGATCGGCCAGGCGTTCGCCAATCCAGGCTACCTGCAGGGGCGTCCGTCCGCGGCGGGAAACGGCTACGACGCCACGGCGTCGGGTGGATCGAACCTGGGCCCGACGTCGAAGAAGTTGCGTGACCGCGTGGCCGGCGACATCGATCGCCTCCGCAAGGAGAACCCCGACGCGCCGATGCCGATTCCGGGCGACCTGGTCACCACGTCCGCCAGCGGCCTGGACCCCGAGCTTTCGCCCGAGGCTGCCTACTGGCAGGTGCCCCGGATCGCGCACGCGCGCCAGATTGCGCCCGAGCGTATCCGCGCCGTCATCGAAGACCGGGTGCAGGGGCGGGACCTGGGCATCTTCGGCGAACCGCGCGTCAACGTGCTCGCCGTGAACCTGGCCCTCGACGAGCAGTTCGGGAAGCCGGCTCGCCTGCCGCCCGCCACCGCGGCGCCCGCCGCTTCGAAGTAACCCAGGAAGGGTTCAGGAGCAGGGTCCCAACGACACGGTCCCCTTGGGCACGCGCGTTGCTTAGAGCGGGCGGAGATGCCGACTCGTCCGAGGCCAGCTCTCCTGACCATCCTGATGCTGTCGGTTCCCACCCTCGCGGCTCGTGCGGCCGAAACCGGGGCTGGCCCTGAGGCGGCGGCGACACAGCAGCCTATGGCCGCGCAGCTCGGGCTGCCCCCGGCGCGATGACGGGCGCCGAGCCCAGCCGCCGATCCAAGCTGCCGCTGGGGATCGGCGCCGGGGTTCTGCTGATCCTGCTCATCGGCGGCTAGATGATCTGCGCGCCGACGCCCGGACGGACAAGGTCGCGCTTTCGCCAGGACCCAAGCCGGTGACGGTCGTGCGCGCCGAGGCGACCACCTACCGGCCGACCCGGACGTACGTCGGGACCCTGCAGCCCTGGGTGCAGGCCAGCGTCGGACCGCAGCTCGTGTCGGCGTACGTCGACACGGTGCTGGTCCGGCCCGGCGCGATCGTCAAGAAGGGTGAGGTCATCGCCACCCTGGACTGCCGCGAGGCCAGCGCCGCGACAAAGGCCATCGCCGATCGCGCTGAAGGTGCGAAACGACAACCTGGCCGATTGGTGAACGGTGGTTACCCGGCGGCGGCTGAAGCCGGTTGTCTCTCGCGGATATCTTCTCTGTGGTGAGGCACTCGTGGGATTCACAGAGGGTCGAGCACCGGACAAAATCCGACGCGTTCTATCTCTGTGAGTCGCGGAGCTGCGAGATGTCGCGGACGGCGCCGCGGGCGGCGCTGGTGGTCATCAGGGCGTAGGCGCCCAGCGCCTGCGAGACCTGGCGGTCGCGGTTGGGGCGCCAGGCGTCCTTGCCGCGCGCCTCCATGGCGGCGCGCCGCCGGGCCAGGGCCGCCGCGTCGACCAGCAGGTCGATGCGCCGGTTGGGGATGTCGATCCGGATCCGGTCGCCCTCCTCGACGAGGCCGATCGCGCCCCCTTCGCCGGCCTCGGGCGAGACGTGACCGATGCTGAGGCCGGAGGTCCCGCCGCTGAACCGCCCGTCGGTGATGAGCGCGCAGCTCTTGCCCAGGCCCTTGCCCTTGAGGAACGACGTCGGGTACAGCATCTCTTGCATGCCGGGACCACCCTTCGGCCCCTCGTACGAGATGACGACGACGTCGCCGGCCCGGACGCGGTCGGCGTTGATGGCGTCGCAGGCGGCCTCCTGCGAGTGGAAGACGCGGGCCGGGCCCTCGAAGGTCCAGATCGACTCGTCGACGCCGGCCGTCTTCACGATGCAGCCGTCCTCGGCGATGTTGCCGTAGAGCACCGCCAGGCCGCCGTCCTTGCTGTAGGCGTGCGCGGCGTCGCGGATGCATCCGCGCGCCGCGTCGCTGTCCGGCTCGGCGAAGTACTTGTCCTGCGAGAAGGCGACCTGGGTGGGGACGCCGCCCGGGGCAGCCAGCGCCCGCTGCCGCGCCTCGGCCGTCGCCGCCGGGCGCCGGATGTCCTCTGCCTGGATGGCGGCGCCCAGCGTCGGCGCGTGGACCGTCCGCACGTCGCGGTGGATCAGGCCGGCCCGCTCCAGCTCGCCCAGGATGGTGAAGATGCCGCCCGCCCGGTGCACGTCCTCGACGTGATAGTGCGACGACGGCGCCACCTTGCAGATGTTCGGCACCCGGCGCGACAGCCGGTCGATGTCCGCCATCGTGAACTTCACGCCGGCCTCGTGCGCGATGGCCAGGATGTGGAGCACGGTGTTGGTCGAGCCGCCCATGGCGATGTCCAGCGCCATCGCGTTCTCGAACGCCTCGAAGGTCGCGACGCTGCGGGGCAGGACCGTCTCGTCACCTTGCAGGTAGCGGCGCTTGGCCAGCTCGACGATGCGGCGTCCGGCGGCCTGGAACAGCTCCCAGCGCCGCGCGTGGGTCGCCAGCAGCGTGCCGTTGCCCGGCAGCGCCAGCCCCAGCGCCTCGTTCAAGCAGTTCATGCTGTTCGCCGTGAACATGCCCGAGCAGGAGCCGCAGGTCGGACAGGCCGACCGTTCCATGCGCGCCAGCTCATCGTCGCTGACCTTGGCGTCGCTGGACGCGATCATCGGATCGATCAAATCCAATTTACGAACCAGGGGCTTGCCGTCGCGATCGTGCGTGCCGGTGAGCTTGCCGGCCTCCATCGGTCCGCCCGACACGAAGATGGTCGGGATGTTGAGGCGCATGGCCGCCATCAGCATGCCGGGGGTGATCTTGTCGCAGTTCGAGATGCAGACCAGCGCGTCCGCGCAGTGCGCGTTCACCATGTACTCGACGCTGTCGGCGATGAGGTCGCGGCTGGGCAGCGAGTAGAGCATCCCGCCGTGGCCCATCGCGATGCCGTCGTCGATGGCGATGGTGTCGAACTCGACGCCCCAGCCTCCGGCCGCGTCGACCACCTTCTTCACCCGCTGGCCGACGTCGTGCAGGTGGACGTGACCCGGGACGAACTGGGTGAAGCTGTTGGCGATGGCGACGATCGGCTTCTCGAAGTCGGCGTCGGTCATGCCGGTCGCGCGCCACAACGCGCGCGCCCCCGCCATGTTTCGCCCCTGGGTCGAGGTTCGGCTGCGGTACCCGCTGGTGCTCATCCCCCCGACTTTCCACGACGATTTGGCTGACGTCCAGCCTGGCGTGCAGCCGCCGTGTAGGATGGGGCGGTTGCAGACGTCGGCGGGCATCATTTTCGGCCTGGTCGGGCTGGCGGCGATCGTCGGGATCGCGATGTCGTCCGCCGCGGTCGAGCAGGACCGCCTGCTGACCGAGTTCCAGGCCGAGGCCCAGCGCCAGGTGCGGGCCTCGGCCGAGGCGCTGTCCCACCTCGACTCGCTGCATCAAGACGTGCGCATGCTGGCCGATCTGGTCGAGCGGTCGCGGCGCGACATGGCCCCCGACACCGTCACGGAGCGTCGCGTCTGGGAGAGCGCGTTTCACGCGCTGGCGGTGGTGGTCGTTCACTACCGCTTGATCGCGCTGGTCGACGGGCAGGGACAGGTCGAGGTGCAGGCGATCGATCCGACCGAGGCGCCCGACACCGCCACCGTGTTGATGCCGCCGGTTCGCCGTCTGGGCGCCGAGGCGGCGGTGGCCGGCGTCGAGCGACTGGGCCGGTCGGTGCGGATCGGCCGGCGGTCGTTCCTGCTGCACGCCACGCCGGTGCACGGCGGGGGCGCGATCGTGCTGGCCAGCGATGCCGCCCTGCTTCTGCGGACAGTGGCCTGGCCACAGCTGCGCGACGGACGACTCGTCGTGACGGACCCGTCGGGGGTGGTCTGGTCGGGGTGCGAAACGCCGGCGGGGTGCGCTCTGGCCGACGGGGCGGGCGGGGCGATCTCGGGCGCGAGCGGCCGGGCGAACCACGTCGACGCCGCGGAGGCGGCCCGACTGGGTCTGTTCCGGGCGCCGGCGCTGCGGCTGTCCGAGGATGTCGTGCGCCCCACTGGCAACTGGCGCGTCACCTGGATCACCTCCACCCAGCCCAGCCTCGACCGCGCCCGTGCCGGCATCGAGCGGATCGTGGCGGCGGCGGTCTCCGCAGCGCTGATCGTCGCGGTGGTGGGCCTGATCCTGTACCGGCAACAACGACGCGCCGTCGACCTGGCCAGCCAGCTCCGCTACGCCAAGACCCTGGCGCGTTCGCACGAGCTCGAGAACGAGCTGGTGCGGGCCGACCGGCTGATCACGGTCGGCGTCATGGCCACCGAGATCGCGCACGAGATCGGGACGCCGCTGGGCGTGGTCCGGGGGCGGGCCGAACAGGTGCTGCGGGCCCCGGCCGGGGTCGCCGGCGGCGAGGATCTGCGCGTGGTCATCAAGATGGTGGACAACATCTCGGCGACCGTCCGCCAGCTGCTGGATTTCTCGCGCCGGTCGCCGCTGGACAAGCGCTCGATCTCGCTGGCGGACGTGGTCGAGCGGACACAGGAGCTGCTCCAGTTCAAGCTGGAGGCACGGCATTTGCAACTGGTTCTGTCGCTCAGTGATGACCTTCCGATGCTCACCGCCGATCCCGATCAACTCCAGCAGGTGCTCGTGAACCTGCTGCTCAACGCCTGCGACGCCTCGGCGCCGAACAATCGAGTGATCCTGGCGGCGCGGCGCGCGCCTGGCGACATGGTGCGCATCGAGGTGACCGACGGGGGAACCGGTATCGCGCCGGAACACCTGGACACCATCTTCGAGCCCTTCTTCACGACCAAGCCCCGCGGCGAGGGGACCGGGCTGGGGCTGGCGATCAGCGCCGGGATCGTGCGGAACCACGCGGGGCAGATCGACGTTCGCAGCAAGGTCGGCGAGGGGACGACGATCACCGTCGTCTGGCCCGCCAGCCCGACCACCGAGAAGTGAGGGGATCATGGCCAAGTTCACCGCGTTGATCGTCGACGATGTCCCCGAGATGGCGCAGACCATCGCCTCCGACCTGGCCTCGGCCGGCTTCGAGACCAGGACGGCAAACGACGGGGCGACCGCCCTGGCCCGGTTCGCCGCCGATCCCACCGATCTGGTGATCGCCGACCTGCGCATGAAGGGGAGCGACGGAATGGAGGTGCTGGCCGGGATCAAGCAGGCCGATCCCACGACCCCGGTGATCATCATGACGGCGTTCGGCGCCGTCGAGACCGCGGTCGAGGCCATGCGCCGCGGCGCCTACCACTACGTCACCAAGCCGTTCGCGCTGGAGACGTTGCGGACCGTGGCAGAGCGGGCCTGCCGCGAGCGGGCACTCTCGCGTGAGAACGCGCTGCTGCGCCGGACGTTGCGCAGCAGCCTGTCGGCCCGCAAGCTGCTGGGGAACAGCCTGGCGATGCGGCAGCTCCGCGCCCTCATCGGGCAGGTGGCGGACGCCGCGTCGTCCGTCCTGATCTCGGGCGAGACCGGCACCGGCAAGGAGCTGGTGGCGCTGGCCATCCACACCAGCGGCCCGCGCGCCGATCACTCGTTCGTCGCGGTGAACTGCGCCGCCTTGCCCGAGCACCTGCTGGAGAGTGAGCTCTTCGGCCACGCCCGCGGGGCATTCACCGGGGCCTCGACCAGCCGCCGCGGCCTGTTCGTCGAGGCCCAGGAGGGAACCATCTTCCTGGACGAGATCGGGGACCTGCCGCTGACCTTGCAGGGAAAGTTGCTGCGCGTCCTGCAGTCGGGCGAGGTGCGCCCGGTCGGTTCCGAGGCGACCCGCACCGTCGACGTTCGATGCATCGCCGCCACCCACAAGGATCTGTCGGTGCTGGTCGAGCAGGGGCTGTTCCGAGAGGACCTCTTCTTCCGGCTGGACGTCCTGCGCGTTCGCGTCCCACCGTTGCGCGAGCGGTCGGAGGACATCCCGCAGCTGGTCGACCATTTCCTGCGGCAGAGCCTGGAGAAATCCTCGCGTTCGATGCTGGCGGGCTTCGAGCCCGACGCGCTCGAGTTCCTGGCCGCCTGCGACTGGCCGGGCAACGTGCGCCAGCTCGAGAACCTGGTCGAGCGGCTGGTCGTCACGGCGTCGCAGTCGTTCGCGCGCCTCGAAGACGTCCAGCGCGCGCTCGGGCCCGCATGGACCTCCGATCCGATTCCGCGGCTGCTGCAGAACCCGATGAGCCTGCACGATCTCGAGGACCGGTACATCGCCGCCGTCCTCAAGTCGGTCGGCGGCAACAAGCTGAAGGCCGCCGAGATCCTGGGCGTGGATCCTTCGACCGTCTACCGGCGCCAGAAGCGCCCCTGACTTGGGGGCGACCTGGGCATCTCGCGAATTTCCGTTCGCGATTTGCCCGACGCCGGAAACCGGTTGATTCCGCAGCGTGACCGGCAGGTTTCGAGAATATTTCCGGCGCCAATCCGCGTGATGAACGCGATCGATCCGGATCGCGCAAACGCCTGAAAGGACAAATGCAAGGTTCGCTGCCGTGTATGTCGGCATCGCCCTTGCTCATACGTGCCCGCCATGTGGGAGCACTACAAGAAGACGTTCAGGTCCGTTCAGGCCGCCATCGCCATCGCGACGATCGGGATCTACATCGGGCTGCATCGCATGGGGTTCGTCACCCTCGTGTTCTTTCTGATGATGCAGGCCGGGGCGCTGGTGGGGGCCGCCTGGGGGCAACGGTTGCGCCGGAAGATGGCGCCTCGGTGGTGATTTCGCGTTTCGGAAAACCGAAGAACAGAGAGGACAAAAACACATGACCAGGATTGACCACATTCACCGAAAACGACGCTGGCTCGCCGCACTGGCCTTGCTGGTGGCGCTGGTCGGGCTGCCCGCGTCGCGGGCATTCGCCGACGACCCGGTGCCCGACAAGACCGGCGCTTTCCAGACCACGCCGACCGCCTACTCCGTGCCGGGCTACACCAAGCCAGACCCGGCCAAGGCGACGACGAAGGATCTGGCGATCGCCGTCGACGCTGCCGCGCAGTCGGCCTCGCACGCGCTGTTCTCGGTGAACTTCGTCTGGACGCTGATCGCCGGCTTCCTGGTCATGTTCATGCAGGCGGGGTTCGCGCTGGTCGAGACGGGTCTCATCCGGGCGAAGAACGCTGCGCACACGATGTCGATGAACTTCCTGGTCTACGGGCTGGGGATGTTCGGCTTCTTCGTGTGTGGCTTTGCCTTCATGTGCGGCGGCCTCAACGGCACCGCGATCGGCGGGCCGGCGTCGCTGGGCGGTACCCCGACGCTGCACTCGATGCTGGCCGTCGGGTCGGCGATCAACGGCGACCACGGCTGGGGCCTGCTGGGGACGACCGGGTTCTTCCTCTCGGGCAACGGCTATGACGGGGCCGCCATCGTGCTGTTCCTCTTCATGATGGTCTTCATGGACACCACCGCCACCATCGTCACCGGCGCCTGCGCCGAGCGGTGGAGCTTCAAGAGCTTCTTCATCTTCAGCATCATCGTCGGGGCGTTCATCTACCCGGTGTTCGGCTGCTGGGTCTGGGGCGGCGGCTGGCTGGCGCAGCTCGGCTACCGGGCCGGCTTGGGCCACGGCGCGGTCGACTACGCCGGCTCCGGCGTCGTGCACTTGCAAGGTGGCGCACTCGCGTTCATCACCGCGCTCCTCATCGGGCCGCGCATCGGCAAGTACGGCGCGGATGGCAAGGTCAACCCGATCCTGCCGCACGACATCCCGATGGTGCAGGTGGGCACCTTCATCCTGGCCTTCGGCTGGTTCGGCTTCAACGCCGGCAGCTCGCTGGCCGGCGGCGACGGACGCATCGGCATCGTGGCGGCCAACACCATGATCGCCGGCATGTCGGCGACGCTCTCGGGCGTCCTCTACATGTGGATGCGCTATGGCAAGCCCGACCCGAGCATGATGTGCAACAGCATGCTGGCCGGTCTGGTGGCCATCACCTCGCCCTGCGCGTTCGTTTCTCCAGTCAGCGCTTTCATCATCGGTGCCGTGGCTGGCGTGCTGGTCGTTGTGAGCGTCTTCTTCTTCGACAAGGTGAAGATCGACGACCCGGTCGGCGCCATCAGCGTCCACGGCGTGAACGGCGCCTGGGGGCTCATCGCCGTCGGCCTGTTCTCGGACGGTAGCTACGGCCAGGGGTGGAACGGCGTGGGCGCCACCGACTACCTGGGCGTCGCCGGCCGCGGCGTGACCGGGCTGTTCTACGGTGACTCCAAGCAACTCGTCGCCCAGATGATCGAGGTGGTGGTCGGCATCGGCTGGAACGTGGCTGTCGGCGGCGTCTGCTTCGCGGTCATCGGCAAGCTCCTGGGCTCGAACCGGGTGTCGGCCGAGGTGGAGATCGCGGGCCTCGACGT
>DATJWP010000014.1:0-2621 GCA_035578045.1 Polyangia bacterium
GCAGCCTAGGCACCCCGACCACCGACGACCTTTCTCCTTGGACCGGCGTCGGCCTGTCGTTCTGGGGCCCGGCGTGCGTGGACGCATCTGCCTACTCCGGCGCCGAGTTCACGCTCGGCGGAGATCCCGGCGGATGCCAGGTGCGGTTCGGCTTCGACTACGCCGAGGTCGATCCCTCCGCTGACGATCCCCAGCAGGGGCTGTGCTCCCAATCCTCCTGCTATCTGCCGGAGTTCGTGTTGGTGGCGGCCTCCGGCGTCACGACCGTGAGCTTCAACAGGGTCCCCGACTTCCCCGGCTCCTCGGCCGGCCCGGTGGACTCGAAGAAGTTGACGGGCGTTCGCTGGGCGCTGTACGAGCAGCCGAGCTCCCCCGCGCCCTGCAGCGGGAGCCTCGCGATCAGCAGCGTCAGCTTCTACTAGTGCTTGCGATCCGAAGTCCGTTCCGGGAAACCGTGAACGTCTTGGAGGGTCCAGGGTAAGGTGTCGACGACGAGGGTGACGAGCTCGTCGAGGGAGCCCCGGAAGGGGGTTGGCTCCCAGCGCCCGCGATGATCGGCGATGTGTAGGAACCAGACGTGGACACCGTCGCGAGTGAGGCGCAGGTGCTTGTACGGGTCAGCCTGGGGCCCCGATTCGACGATGACCGTGGCGCCATATTTCCGCGCGCGGAGGTGGCTGAAGTCGCGGGCGTGAAGCAGGCGCTCTACGGCTTTGGCGTGAGAGTCCTCAGCTTGCTGCTTGGGCATCGGTGGGCGCCGCGGATGCGGCTTGCCGCCGATTCTTGACGTGGTCCGTCCGCCAGGTCCAGCGAAAGGGATGGGCCTCGGCTCTGTTCCAGTGCTGGACGAAGCCCTCGACCTCGTTTTTCTGGTGCTCCGTCGATCCGAAGTCGCCGTAGCGAAGGATTCGCCGGTGCAGGATCGAGAACCAGATCTCGACCTGGTTCATCCACGATGCGTGCTTCGGCGTATAGACGAAGCGGAAGCGCCCGCCGTGGCGAGCGTTGAAGCGCTGCCAGCGATCGTCCTTGCCGTCGTAGTGGACGTTGAGGTTGTCCCAGACCACGTGAACCTGCTGCGTGGGATATTTGCGCGCGAGGGCCTCCATGAAGTCGACCAATGCGGGGGCCGTCCGCCGCGGCAGCACGTGTCCCAGGACCTTGCCGGTCGCGATGTCGAAGGCCGCCAGCAGCACCTGGGTGCCGTGCCGCTTGTACTCGTACTCGTAGCGAACGGTGCCGTCGTCACGGGATACATGTGTGGGGTGCCGCCGTTCCAGGGCCTGCATCGGCTTCTCGTCGACACACACGACGACCGCGCCCTTGGGGGGATTGAGATACAGGTCGCAGACGACCTCTGCCTTGGGCAGGAAGTCCGGATCTTCGCTGTGCAGCCATTGGGCAATGTGGTGTGGGCGGATCTCCTTGAAGCGCAGGATCCGGCCGATCTCACTGGTGCTGAGCCGGTACCCGGTCTTGGCCGCCAAGACGTCCGCCAGCGAGGCGTACGTCCACACGTCCCTGAATCGCATGATCTCGTGATTCGGCCGTTCGCAAGCCAACCGCACCAACTGACAGCGAATCGCCAACGGCACCGTCGACGGCCGCCCGCTTCGGGCGGCGTCTTTCAGCGTCTCCAGCGACGGATTGTCCTCGAATCGGGCTTTCCACTTCCGCACCGCCCGGTCCGTCCATCCGACCGCTCGTCCGATCTCCTCGGTCCCTCGCCCTTCATGCGCGTACAGCACGATCCGGGCACGCTGAACGATCAGATGAATGTCGCGACCACGCCACACGAGCTCCTTCAGCTCGCGGAGCAGGTCACGCTGGACACGGAGAGGACGAGGGCACGGACCGCGCGGCACACCCTATCGATCGATCTCGCCTTCGGTCTATTCCCTGAAACCCGGATCGAACTTCGGGCCTCCAGTACTAGTGTCGTCGGCAGGAGGAGCGGCCATGACCCAGACGACTTTCGATCCGGTGAAGTACAAGGAGACGACGCGCGCGCAGTGGCAGGCGGCAGCCGACGCCTGGCACCGCTACGGCCCGACGCTGAACGCCTGGCTGGGTCCGGCCACCGAGCGCCTGCTGGACCTGGCCCGGGTGGGCCCCGGGCAGCGGGTCCTGGACGTGGCGGCCGGCGCGGGCGAGCAGACGCTGGCCATCGCCCGGCGGCTGGGGCCCGGGGGCTCGGTCCTGGCGACGGACATCGCGCCGCACCTGCTGGACTTCGCCGCCGCGGACGCGCGCGCCGGCGGGTTCACCAACGTCGCCGTGCAGGCCATGGACGGCGAGAACCTGGATCTGCCGGACGCCTCGTTCGACGCCGTGGTCTCGCGGGTCGGGCTGATCTATTTCCCCGATCAGCAGCGCGCGCTGCGCGAGATGCGGCGGGTGCTGGTCCCCGGGGGGCGCGTGGCGGCGATCGTGTACGCGACGCCCGACAAGAACGCCTTCTTCTCGACGCCCGTGTCGATCATCCGGCGGCGCGCCAACCTGCCGCCGCCGCTGCCGGGACAACCGGGTCCCTTCAGCCTGGGCGCGACGGGGGTCTTGCAGGGCGCCTTCGAACAGGCCGGCTTCCGCGAGGTCGTCGTCGAGAACCTGGCCGCGCCGCT
>DATJWP010000015.1:0-59356 GCA_035578045.1 Polyangia bacterium
TCCGAGATCTATCACCTGGCCGGTTTCGTCTCGCACCTGGCCAGCGACGCGCACCGGATGTACAGCGTGCACGTCGACGGCACGCGCCTGGTGTGCGACGCCGCGGTGAAGGCCGGCGTGCGCCGCATCGTGATGGCGTCGACCAGCGGGACGATCGCCGTCTCCCGGCGCGAGGACGACGTCGCCGACGAGGGGTCGCCCACCCCCATCGACCTCATCACGCGCTGGCCGTACTACGCCAGCAAGCACTACCAGGAAGAGGCCGGGCGCCGCGCCTGCCGCGACAAGGTGGAGCTGGTGACGGTGAACCCGAGCCTGCTCATGGGCCCCGGCGACGATCGTCTCAGCTCGACGCGCTTCGTGGTCCAGTTCCTGGCCCGCGACATCATGCTGATGCCGGCCGGCGGCGTGAATCTGGTCGACGCGCGCGACGTGGCGGCCCTGCTGCCGGTCGCGATGGCCCGCGGCACAGCCGGCGAGCGCTATCTGGTCGGCGCGGTGAACTGGAGCTTCCGCGATCTGTTCGGCCGGCTCGAACGCCTGACCAAGGTGCCGGGCCCCAAGCTGAAGATCAGCGGCGAGATGCCGACCTGGGGCGCGCGCGCGCAGGCGGCGCTGTGGAAGAGCCTGGGCCGCAAGGTCGCCGTCGAGCCGACCAGCGTCGACATGGCCCAGTACTTCTGGTACTTCGACGCCGGCAAGGCCGCCCGCGAGCTGGGCTTCTCACCCCGCGACCCCGCCGACACCCTGTTCGACACCGTCACCTACGTCCGCCAGCACCTGCTGGGCAACAGCGCCTTCTCGAAAGAACCCGCGGTCGCCTGAGCCTGCCAGCAGACCCCACCCAACCCTCCCCGCTCGCAGGGAGGGGTCAGTCCCTCCCCGCTCGCAGGGAGGGCAGGGAGAGGTCAGAACCCTCCCCGCTCGCGGGGAGGGCAGGGAGAGGTCAGTCCCTCCCCGCTCCGCGGGGAGGGCAGGGAGGGGTCAGGTGCGACGGGTCTCGCCGGTTGCTACTCAGAAGACAATTGTCTATTTTAAGAGACATGAGTGTCATGTCATTTGTCGGGAGGAGGACAGCATGAGCCGAATTCTCGAAGAGGTGCTGGAAGCCAACGCCGCGTACGCCGCCGACTTCGGCGAGCGGGGGAAGCTCGCGCTGCCGCCGGCCAGGCGGTTCGCGATTCTGACTTGCATGGACGCGCGCATCGACCCGGCCAAGCTCGCCGGCCTGCGTGAAGGTGACGCGCACGTCATCAGAAACGCCGGCGGACGCGCCAGCGACGACGCGATCCGATCGCTGGTCATCTCGTACAAGCTGCTCGGCACGCGCGAGTGGTTCGTCGTCCACCACTCGAACTGCGGGATGGAGCTGTTCACCGACCAGGTCATCCGCGACCTCCTGGCTGCCAGCCTCGAGACCGCCCGCCACGACGGCCAGGGCTGGAGCGACGTCGGCAAGGGCCCCGGCTCTCGCCAGGGCGACTACATCGACTGGTTGACCATTCGCGACCAGGCTCAGAGCGTCGCGACCGACGTCGAACGCATTCGCAGCCACCCGCTGGTCCCGCGCGACATCCCGATCCACGGCTACATCTATCAGGTCGAGAGCGGGCGGTTGGTGGAGGTGCCCGGCGCGACCGCCATCGGCCGCGCGAAGGGCCCGTCGTGAGCCTTCGACCGGACACGTCCCCTCAGTTGGCACTTTTGGCCTGACGTCCGGCCGGCGTTGTCAGCGGATGCGCGTCTTATATGATGGACGTCTGTCTGGAGGCAGTCATGCGCAGTCGGCTCGTGTTCGTCTCTCTCGCAGTGGTCGCGGCGTCCTGTTCTAGCAACGGAGGCGGCGGTTCACCGGGAACCGGAGGGACCGTCGGAAGTGGAGGGACCCGCGCGACGGGTGGGGCGCCCGCCACGGGCGGCGTGACCGCCACGGGTGGAGCGACCGCCACGGGCGGCGTGACCAGCACCGGCGGCACGGGCGGCTCGATCGCGACCGGCGGGGTGGGGGGCGGCCAGGCCGGTGCGGCGGGTGGCCCGGCCGTCGGCTCGGGTGGTGGAAGTGGCGGTGGCGCACCCGGCGGAGGCGGGAGCGCGGGGGCCGCCGGCGGCGACTGCACGCGGGCGGATCTGCAGGCGGCCGTGAACGCCTACCTGGCCGCCCTGGTCGCGCACGATCCGACGATGGCGCCGCTGGCCGACAGCGTGCGCTACACCGAGAACACCAAGGACGTGAACATCGGGGACGGCCTCTGGAAGACGGCAGGCGCGGTCTCGTTGCAACGCGATCTCCTGGACACCGTCCAGTGCATGACGGTGACGCAGGTGGTCCTGCCCGAGAGCGGTACGAACATCGTCTTCACCCAGCGTCTGAAGCTGGATGGCGGCAAGATCACCGAGTCCGAGGCGATCATCACCCGCCCGGGCGACTGGAACTTCGACGCGCAGGGGTACCTCAACACCAAGTCGAAGACGTGGGACATCCTGCCGGCGAACCAGCAGACGCCGCGCGACGTCTTGATCACGATGCCCAAGCTCTACTGGGACTACTTCCTGGACAACACCACCCCCATGCCACCGTTCGCGTCGGACTGCACGCGGGTGGAAGGTGGCAAGGGGTCGCCCGTCCCGTGCACGACGGGCATCCCATCCGGCGTGACCATTTCGGATCGTCGCTACTGGGCGGACGAGCAGGAGGGAGTCGCGGCCGGCGTTTCGATCTTCGGAGGCAGCTCGGGCCTGCTGGACGTGCACTACTTCCGCACCATCAGCGGCAAGATCGAGAACGTCTACGCCATGACGGTGAACACCAGCTACACCGCCACGGGCTGGCCGGGTGGCACCCCCTGAGCCTCAGGGATGGGTGCCGCAAGCGCCCAGCAGCAATGTGGTCGAGCCGCTGTCGCAGGTGACGATGTCAGGCCGGCCGTCGCCGTCGAGGTCGGTGATCACCGGCCTGGCGGGGAAACTGCCGGTGGCGAACGTGTCGGTCCCCTGGAACGTGCCGTCGCCGTTTCCGAAGTAGATCCTCACGCTGTCCGAGCTGGTCAGGGTCTGTTCGGTCACCACCATGTCGGCGTGGCCATCCAGATCCAGGTCGCCCAGGGCGACGCCTGACGCGCTTCCCCCGGCGGGCATCGTCGTGGCGGGGGCGAAGGTTCCGTCGCCTTTCCCGATGAGGATCTCCACGTCGCCCATCGGCAGCACGACGTCCAGCTTCCCATCTCCGTTCACGTCGCCCACGGCCAGCGCCGTGGGCCAGCCATCGACCGCGGTGGTCAGGGGCGCGCCGAAGGTCCCGTTCCCTTTGCCGGGGAAGACCTGAATGGTGTTCTGCGGGTCGTTCACCCCGAGCACGACGTCCGGTTTGCCGTCGCCGTTCATGTCGGCCAGGGCGATCGAAAGCGCACCCTGGCCGCTGGCATAGGCGACCGGGTTACCGAACGTCCCCTTGCCCTGATTCAGCAGCACGCGGAAGCCGTCGGCCGCATCGGCCAGCACCAGGTCCGGCCGTCCGCTCCCGTCCAGGTCGGCCAGCACCATCCCACTCGGCTCCATGGCGATCGAGTAGTTCGTGGGCAGCTTCAACGTCCCGTCGCCCTTGCTCAGCGAGACCTTCAGGTTGGGGTTTCCGTCTTCCGCGTCGGTGACGCTGGCCGAGACGATGTCGGGCACGCCGTCTCCATCCAGGTCCGCGGCGGCCAGCGAGGTCGTCCCCTCGCCGAACGACGACAGCTCGATCAACCCCCGAAAGGTCCCGTCGCCCGCGCCGAGGAACACGGTCACCCCACCGCCACCGACGGGGTCCCGGGACGCCAGGGCCAAGTCGCGCTTGCCGTCCTTGTTGAAGTCCGCGATCGCGACTCCCTGCAGACCTGGCACCCCCGGGGCGGGTGAGTCGTGCACCAGGGTCCACGGACAGCTCGGCTGACCGCCGTCGTCGTGGACGCCGGCGTCGAACCCCGGGCCGGCCGGACCGTAAGCCACCAGGTCGTTGCCGACCGGCACCACCAGCACGCCGCGCGCCGCCGCCATCGTGAAACCCAGCGAGAACCCGGTGCCCACGTTCTCGGACCAGGCGACCTTGCCGGTCGCCGCGTCGATCGCGTACAGCGTTCCGATCTGCGAGGCGGCCAACACCGTGCCGCCGGCGATGAGCGCCGACGTCGCCAGCGTCCCCTCGGGCGTGAACGTCCAGGCTGGGGCTCCGGTGGCCGTCGAGATCGCCTGCAGGGTGTTCCCCACGACGTCGACCTCCAGCCCGTGACCAAAGGCGGGCGTGTACCCATCGCCGGCGAACGTCCCCAGATTGGCGCCCGTCCGCGTGTCGACGCGCGCATTCGGCACGCGGCCGGTGGTCTGGTACAGGGTGTGGTCGGCGACGACGGACGTGCCGGGCGGATAGCAGGGGCCGCCGTCCGTGGTGGGCCGCCACTTGGTGGCGCCGTCCAGGCTCAGGGCGGTCGAGTTGCCGCAGCCGTCGAAGGCGAAGGCTCCGTCGGCCGAGACCGCGAAGGCGCCGTTGCTGAAGGCTCCCGTCCACTGCACCTGCGCGCTGGCTTCATCGTAGGCGAACAGGGTCGCCGTCCCGGCGGGCGCGACGGCAGTCGTGTAGAGCGTTCCGTTCAAGGCGATCGGCGGTCCGGGGTGGAATGGCTGATCGGCGCTGCCCTGGAACTGCCAATCGAGCGCGCCGGTGGCGGCGTCGAACGCTCGAAGGACGGGCGGGGCGGTCACCGTCCCGTTGTCGACCAACCCGCCGGCGTCGACCGCGAAGACACGGCCGTTGTCGTAGGCCAGACCCGTCGTGGCGGACGTCCCCAGGGAGGCGCTCCAGACGCGGGCGCCGGTGAGGCGATCGAGGGCGAAGACCCGCGGCGGCGTCGTGTCGGTCCCGGCGGTCGTCGTGTAGACCAGGTCGCCCACCACCAGCGGGTAGGCGGCCGGAGACGCGTCCAGCGACGCCGTCCAGAGGCGGCGCAGAGGCGGAACCAGCGTGTCGTCGTCGACGAAGCCCGTGTGCGCGGGGTTGGCGAGATACGTCGTGAAATCGGAGCTGTCCGGCGCCACGGCGGGATGCGAGTCCGCCGCGGCATCGCGCGGTTCGTGCTGAGCCGGCCCGGCGTCCGTCGTCCCGGCGTCACGGCCTTGCGCGGGCGGGAGCGTGCCGCGTCCGGCGCCGCCGCCCTGTCCGGCGCCGCCGCCCGGCACGCCGGTGCCACCCCGCGCGCCCCCGGTCGCAGGCGACGAAACGCCGCCGCCCGAGTCTCCCGCGGAATCCACGCCCCCGGTTCCGTGCCCCTGGCACGAACCGAGCCACGCCGTCAGGACCGCGGCACCGCCGGCGCGCCACATCGCCCATCGCACTCTGGCCATCCTGCGCTCTCGATAGCACGGGGGCGGACGCGGCGGGCAATGTCAGTTGTGGCGGCCCAGCGTCACGTCCCAGTTCACGACCCAGTCGATGGTCTCCATGCCGCCCGTGTCGGGCTGGACGCTGTGAAGCACGGTGGACTGGCCCACGAAGTGGTCCGGGTCGTCCATGCTCGGCGTCAGCGTCACGTACCCGGCGACCGTGCCGTAGGGGTCCTGCTCCTCCACCATGCTGTCCGTCGAGCCGTGCTGGCCGTCGCAGGTGTCGTAGGCGTTGACCTCCTGGGCCTGGTAGCTGCCCGTGGGGACGCCGGCCAGGTCCAGCGCGTAGCCCATCGGCCCCAGCGAGACGAAGACGAGCGGTGTCGTCCCGGCGCCGCCGCCCGACGCGTCCAGCGTCTGCTCGATCGCCACCCCCGCCTGGCAGGGGCCGGTCAGCGGCGTGAGCGTGGAGTCGTGGCGCTCGTACGTGCCGTTCCACCCGGCGTTGAACATCAGCGTCTGCGGGGTGGTGCCGCCGGTCGGGGCGCTGAACGTCCAGTTGTCGATCTGACGTTCGTTGTGGTCGACGGTCTCGCCGGTCACCTCGTCGTGCTGGGTCACCGTGCGCACCGAGTGGATGAACCCTGTCAGGTACGCCGGGCAGACCGCGGCGGTCCGCACCACGGCCTGGCTGTCGTCGATCTTGTCCTCCTGGTGGTGGCCGAAGTTGCTGACCACCAGGTCGAACGTGTCGATGTCGTCCCCCATGTCGTCGCGGCAGAAGGTCCAGACCGGCGCGTCCGGACGGCGCCGCGTCCAGGTGTCCGCCGCCTTGTCATGGGCCAGCGCGTCCAGCGCCAGGTGGGCCGAGCCGCTGACCCCGCTGGCGTCGATCTGCACCCAGCGGATCTCGTCGGGCACCGTCCAGGTCTGCACCTGGAACGCCAGCGGCTTCAGCACCACGCCCAGGGGCCAATCCTCGCCGTTGGTCCAGGGCAGGGCGGCGGTGGGCAGAAAGTGCGGCTTGACGCCGGTCTTGATGGCGTCGTCCAGCGAATTGAACATCGGCGAGATGGGATCGCCGGGCAGCATGACGTTCACGGCGCGCACCGCGAAGTCGCGGAAGTGGTTGGCGTAGTCGAAGCTCGCATCCAGCGCGTCGTCGAGAGCCCGCGGATTCGTGGCCCCGGCGGTCCCCGACCGCCAGAAGGCCGCGAAGCCGTCGGGCTTGCCCGACGTGTCCGCCGAGAACGACACCGGATAGCCGAAGGCCTCGTAGGCCGGGCTGTACTGCACCTGTTCGCCGGAGCTGGTGACCCCGGTGGCGTTCGCGTCGAGCAGCGAATCGCGGAAGGGGTATCGCGTCTGGAAGGCCGCGAACTCGTCGGTCCGGTACGCCGGATTGTCGGCGGGGACGTAGGCCCACTCGGCCCAGACGCCCGAGGCCTCGGTCAGCCAGCTCCCGGACGCGGGCTGGGCCACGCCACCGCCGCACAGGCCGCCCTGCCCCTGCAGGTTGCGGCCATACGAGATGACGTGGAACAGCTCGTGCGCCAGGTCGGACGTCAGCTCGCCCAGGTCGCCCGAGGCGCTGGCCGGCACCCGCTCGAGCCGGAGCATCAGGAAACCGCTGGAGGTGGCCGGCGAGCCGCCGCAAGGCAGGGCCGGCGACGCGGCGGCCAGCGCAGGCCCCGAGATGTCGTTGCACTGCCCGTTGCGATAGCGGCACTGGTTGGTGCGCAGCAGGTAGATGTCGGTCAGCGTGGTGGGCGCCGGGCCGTCCGAGTTGGCGTCGGCCAGAGGAACGCCCAGCCCCGGCGTCTCCAGGTCCCAGAGACTGTCCGCCACGCCGGCCGCGACCGCGCGTTGGGCGGCGTACGGATCCACTGACGAATCGCCACTGCCGCAGGACCAGACGACGAAGTGCCCCGCCGGCGACGCTGTGTAGCGCCAGTCCGCGGTCCCGGTGTCCGGGTTCTGCGGGCATTCGATGGGGGGCGGAAGGTCGGCGGGGCCGTCGGCGAAGAGCTGCGGCTGCGACCAGACGCTCTGCGGATCGTTGGGCCGCACGTAATACGGGAGCAGCATCTGCTGCTGCGCCAGCGTCAGGCTGTTCCAGACGCTGTTCAGCTCGACGAAGAGCGCCGTGTCCTCGGCCAGCGTGAAGTCGCCGTCGTACTCGGGCGGCAGCCGCTCGTCGCCGACCAGCGCCTCCCCGCGCAGGAGCAGCGACGTCGGGTAGTCGATCTTCCCGGCCGCCAGCGCCGCGCCGATCAGGCCCAGCGTCTGCGGCGGCCGCGCGGGGCCGGGCAGGCAGGCGTCGCAGCCGTCGGAGCAAACCTGCCCGCCGGGGCAGCCCCGCGCCCCATCGCACAGCTCGGTCCCCTCGACCACCTGGTTGCCGCAGGTCGGGGGGACCGCCGCCGTTCCGGCGTCGCTTCCCGGCGCGCCCCCGGTCGGCGTGGCCCCACCAAGGCCCGGCGTTCCCCCGAAGCCAAAGATCCCACCCGTCCCCTTCGTCCCTGCGCCCCCGCTGGTCCCGCCGCTCTGGGATGCGCCGCCGCCCCCGCCACACCCGACCGCCGCCACCAGCAAGCCCGCGATCCCCAGACGGCGGCTCATCATGCTCACAATCGTACGCGCAACGCCTGCGGCAGGATCTCGAAGGTCGCCGGCAGGTGGCCGGGGGTCTCGCCGTCCAGCTCCACCGGAATCTGGGCGTCGGGCTCGACCGGTTCGGCCTGAAGGCGCCGGACACGCGTGCTCTGGACTTCTTCCAGCTCCAGGTGCGTTCCGCTAAACAGGCGCCCGACGTTGGTCAGCACCTCCGTGCGCGAGAAATCGCCGACGGTGATCAGGTCGAACACCCCGTCGTCCAGCGCCGCCTCCGGGCAGATCTTCATGCCGCCGCCGAAGAAACGCCCGTTCCCCAGCGCCGCCAGCAGCACCCGCCGCCGCTCGGGCGCGCCGCCGTCGACGGAGATCCAGACGTCGGTGTTGTCGTAGGAGAACAGCGTCCCCACCGTGGCGGTCAGAAAGGCGATTCGCCCGCCCAGGCGCTTGCTCGACGAGTTCGCGCGGCGAGCCACCGCGCTCGAGAAGCCGAAAGACGCGACGTTGACGAAGTGGCGCGTCTCGGTCTGGCCGTCGTGGCCCCGGTAGGTGACCCGCCCGGCGTCGATCGCGCGCGCCGTCCCGGCGCGGATGCGCCGGCCGGCCTCGGCGATGTCGTGCGGCAGCTCCAGGGTGCGCCGGAAGTCGCCGCCGGTCCCGCGCGGGATCATGCCCAGCTCCGTGCGAGCGCCGGCGCCGGCGGACAGGATGCCGTCGGCCACCTCCGAGACGGTGCCGTCGCCGCCCATGGCGATGATCAGGCGGCGGCCCGCCTCCGCCTCGCGGCGGGCTATGGCGGCCGCGTCGCGCGGGCCCGTGGTGAACGCGCTGTCCAGCTCGCCCAGGCCGTCGGTCAGCTCGGGCCGCAGCCGGGCCCAGCGCGCCTCGGTCAGCCCGCGGCCCGAACGCGGGTTGATGATCACCAGAGGGCGGTCGAGATCCAAGGCCTCGACTTTTAACATGACCGCGGCGTCCGGCTATCCTTGCGCCCCCCAGATGTCGCCAACCCTCGCCGGGATGCTTCTCGGACTCTCAGCCAGCGCGTCGTGGGCGCTGGCCAACGTCGTGGTGCAGCGCGCTGGGCGCTCGATCGGCGCCGTCCCGGCGCTGTTCTGGGCGCTGCTGGCGGGGGTGGCGATCAGTGGCACCGGCTCTGCCGCCCTCGATCCGCACGGAGCGTCGTTCTCGCCGGCGGCCGCGGGTTGGCTGGCGGTGGCCGGCGTCGCCGGCCTGATGGCCTACGCCTGCCTGTTCTATGCCTTCGAGCATGGCCGCCTGACGCTGGCGGTTCCGATCATGTCGTCCTGGGCCGTGCTCTCGGCGGGCCTCTCGATCGTGCTGTTCCACGAGCGGCTGACGTCGGCACAGCTGGGCGGCGCAGCCGCGGTGATCGCCGGCGCGGTGATCGTCGCCCAGCAGGCGCAACGGCCGCAGGCGAACGCCCAGGCCGGACGTCGTGGCTGGCTGCCCGCCTCGGTCGGGACCGCCGTCGGCTTCGGGGTGGTGGTGCCGGCGATGCGCCGCCTGGCGCCGGTCTTCGGGTCGGTGGGCACCATCGGCGCGGTCTATGCCGCGGCGCTGATCCTGGCGATCCCCCTGATTCTGGCGCTTCGCATCCGGCTGCCCCTGCCGCCGCGCCGCGCCTGGAGCTGGATTCTGCTGTCCGGGCTACTCGAGACGCTCGGCTCGGTCTGCATCACGATCGGTTCGCGCCGCGCCCCGCTGGCCATCGTCTCGCCCCTGGCCAGCCTGGCCTCCGCGATCACCGTCGCCTTCGCCTGGGCCGTGCTTCACGAACGCCCGCCGCGCGGCGTGCTCGTCGGCGCCGCCCTGGTCTCCACCGGCGTCGTCGTCCTGGCGCTCTGACGTCGCATATCCTTCGCCGCATGTCGGAGACTCCGGTGTCGTTGTCGGACGTGGCGAAGGTCGCGGTGCAGGACTTCAAGAAGGCGGGCGGCGGGGCGATCACGCCGGGGATGGCCGCCGACCTGGCCAGCATCATCGAGCTGGCGCTGCTGACCGCCGTTCGCGGCGAGCGCCGCGCGAGCGTCGCGGAGTGCGCCCGGCGGGCGGAGCTCTGGGAGCAGACCGGCGACAGGCCGGAGACGTCGCCCCTTCACCGGGCGGAGGCGCGGGCGCGCGCGGCGGAGGCCCGCTACCTGGCCGACGTGATGGTCACGCGTCGGTGAGCCGCACGTCCCCCGGGGCTGCTACACTCCCCCGCGCCATGGCCCACCAGTACATCTACACGATGCAGAACCTTCGTCGGGTTCACCCCCCGAACAAGGAGGTCCTGAAGGGGATCTACCTGTCGTTCTATCCGGGGGCGAAGATCGGCGTGCTGGGGGGCAACGGCGCCGGCAAGTCGACGCTGCTGCGGATCATGGCCGGGGTCGACAAGGACTTCTTCGGCGAGGCCAAGGCGGCCGACGGGACGCGCATCGGCTTCCTGTCGCAGGAGCCGCAGCTGGACCCGACCAAGAACGTCCTGGAGAACGTCGAGGTGGCGGTGGCCCCCGTCAAGAAGCTGCTCACGCGCTTCGACGAGGTGAACGCCAAGCTGGGCGAGGACATGTCGCCCGAGGCGATGGAGAAGCTGCTGGAGGAGCAGGGGAAGCTGCAGGACGCCATCGAGGCGGCCAACGGCTGGGACCTGGATCGGACGCTGGAGATCGCGATGGACGCGCTCCGGCTGCCGCCGCCCGACGCCGACGTGACGAAGCTTTCGGGCGGCGAGCGGCGCCGCGTGGCGCTCTGCCGCGTGCTGCTCGAGCGCCCCGACCTGCTGCTGCTGGACGAGCCGACCAACCACCTGGACGCCGAGAGCGTGGCCTGGCTGGAGCACCACCTGCACGAGTTCCCGGGGACCATCGTGGCAGTCACCCACGACCGTTACTTCCTGGACAACGTCGCCGGCTGGATCCTCGAGCTGGATCGCGGCGCCGGCATCCCCTGGGAGGGGAACTATTCGTCCTGGCTCGAGCAGAAGCGCAAGCGGCTCGAGGCCGAGGAGAAGGCCGAGTCGGCGCGCCAGCGCACGCTGGCCCGCGAGCTGGAGTGGGTGCGCGCCTCGCCGCGCGCCCGGCAGGCCAAGAGCAAGGCCCGTCTGGCCGCCTACGACCAGCTCCTGGCCGAGGAGCAGCAGAAGCGCGACGACGTGGTGGAGATCAGCATCCCGCCCGGGCCCCGCCTGGGCGACGTGGTGGTCAAGGCCGAGCACCTCAAGAAGGCCTACGGCGACCGCGTGCTGATCGACGACCTGACGTTCAACCTGCCGCGCGGCGGGATCGTGGGGATCATCGGCGCCAACGGCGCCGGCAAGACCACGCTCTTCCGCATGATCACCGGCCAGGAGAGGCCCGACGGGGGGACGCTGCGCATCGGCGACACGGTCAAGCTGGCCTACGTCGACCAGAGCCGCGACACGCTGGACGGCGCCAAGACGGTGTTCGACGAGATCGCCCAGGGGGCCGAGCAGCTGGAGGTCGGCAAGCGCAAGATCCCGGCCCGCGCCTATGTCGCCGGGTTCAACTTCAAGGGGACCGACCAGCAGAAGCGGGTCAAGGACCTGTCGGGCGGCGAGCGGAACCGCGTCCACCTGGCCAAGGTGCTGCGGTCGGGGGGCAACGTCCTCTTGCTGGACGAGCCAACCAACGACCTGGACGTCGACACGCTCCGGGCCCTCGAGGAGGCGGTGCTGGCCTTCGCGGGATGCGTGGTGGTCATCAGCCACGATCGCTGGTTCCTGGACCGGGTCGCCACCCACATGCTGGCCTTCGAGGGGGACAGCCAGGTGGTCTGGTTCGAGGGCAACTATCAGGACTACGAGGCCGACCGCCGGCGGCGCCTGGGCGCGGCCGCCGACCAGCCCCACCGAATCAAATACAAGAAGCTCGTCCACTGAGCCTCTGCGCCGTCGTGGCGCAACTTCGTTATACTGCCGGCATGATCTCGTACGAAGAGCTGGATCGTGCGCTGGCGCGCTGGAAGGCCCGGTCGCTGGGGGGCGCCGCCGTCGAGGCGGTGGCCGAGGTAGAGGCTTCGTCCTCGGCGCCCCTGGAGGTAATCGGCGATGAGACGCCGCTGCCGCCGGTCGACCTGGGCAGCCTACCCGCCGTCCCCAACGGGGCGCCGCGCACGGGCGAGATCGACCTCGCCGAGATCGAGAGCTACGAAGACGTTCAGAAGTAGAAGCGGATGCCCAGGCCGCCCTCGATCCCGAAGTTGATGTCGGGGACCAGCCAGAACGAGGGCGCCAGCTCGAAGAAGATCTCGAGGAAGGCCGGGTTGGTGAACATCAGGTCCAGGCCGATGGGCGCGCGCGCCGACACGGCGATGCAGTCGGTCTGGCAACCGCTCCACCAGACCATCCGGCCGCCGGCGCCCACGTGCCAGTCCAGCTGGGCGCTTCCGCGGATGATGTTCGACTGCCACAGGTAGTCGATGTTGAAGGTCCCGTTGTGATCCCCGAAGTTCCCGCAGATCCGGTTGCCCGCGTTGTCGGTGTAGCAGTCGCCGTTCACGCCGCTCCAGAGCCCCAGACCGAAGTCGAGCGCGTTGGTCGGCCCGACCCACAGCTTCGCCGACAGGCCGGTCGGGTCGCCCACGACGACCCCCAGCCCGAACTTCCGCGAGTAGCCCACCTCGGTCGCGCGGGCCGACTGTCCGGCGACGGCCAGCAGGATCGCGGCCGCCAGCGTGGCGAGAAGTGTCTTTTTCATGGCCGGTATAGTACGCACGAACGCCGCCGTTCGACAGTTCGTTCAACGCGCTGGCTCACGTTGCTCCTGGTGCTCTCGACGGGCGGGCGCGCCAGAGCGAACGAGGTTCCTCCGGAGCAGCGCGCGATTCAGGTTGTTGGCGGTGTGGAAACGATCGTCGACGCCGCGGCGGCGCGCGCCGGCGGTCTGACGATCGTCGATCTCTCCGACGGGTGGACCCCGCGCGTGCTGGGCGACCAGACGGGCCCGAAGGGGAACACGCTCGAGAACCCGTACCGATCGATCTACAGCGGGCTCGCCTCGGATCGCGGCGACGGCGACGGCCAGCCGCTGGCCACCGGCGAACGGAACTATCTGGAGATGTACGGTGTGCCGCCGACGCTGTCCGTGCTGCGGCGCCGGTTCCTCGAGGACTCGCGCCGGACCTGCGCCGCGTCGATCGACGCGGACACGCTGCTGGCGGTCGACGAGGTTCCGACCTGGGGCGCGACCAGCGAACAGAAAGAGCTGGCCAGGCGGCGCGCCCGCGGGGCCCGGCTGGAGGCGGCGCGCGTCGCGGCCGGGGTCAAGACGCTGGACGACCTGGCCGAGAAGGATCCGCGCACCGCGCGCGACGTGAAAGAGCAGCTGGCCTTCGTGGCCGAGCGCGCCGCCTTTGCCGAGGCCGAGAAGCGGCTGGCCTGCGAGGGGCTGATGGACCCCGCCAAGCACAAGGCCGGCTCGTACGACACCGCCATGCGGACCGCGATGCTGGCTTTCCAGCAGAAGCACGCGGTCATGGATCAGGCCGACATCAAGCGGACCACGCTGGAGGCGCTGGCCCGCCCGCCGCTGGACAACGACATGCGCGCGCTGGGCCGCGTGCTCACCGAGCGCGCCATGCACGCCGCCGGCTTCATCGAGGACGGCTCCGTGAATGACGAGAGCGGGGGCTCGTCCAAGTCGGTCGTCGGCGCCACCTACCTGGGCGCCGACGGGACGCGCCACCCCGTGCCCGATCTGGCGACCGCCTCGCGCGAGGCGGTGCTGGCGCGGCTGGGGATCGCGACGCCCGCCGACGCCGTGGCCTTCTTCCGGCGGCACGCGCGCGCCGACTTTGCCTGGCTGAAGGTCGCGGTGCGCCTTCCGACCCCGCCCGAGTACTACGGCCCGCAGATGGACCTGTCGGCGGAGATCGATCGGGGCGACGTCTGGTACGACTTCCCGTTCAACAGCGCCGGCGTGCGCCTGCCGCAGCCGCGCACCCGCTTCCCCACGTTCACCCTCTACGTGAAGTGGCGCGGCGAGCGCGTCCCGCTGGTGCGCTGGCGGACCACCGTCGGCGGCTGGCGGCTGGAGCTGGCCTCCGACGGGCAGGAGTACTACCGCTACAAGGGCTCGGACGTCGGCCCGCGCGTTTGGCACCATATCGTGGCGGCGCCGGTCTGGATCCCGCCCACCAGCTCGCCGCTGTCGTCGATGGTCAAGGAGAAGCGGGTGAACGGCATGTTCGTCAAGGTGACGAACTACGACGAGACCGGCCCCGGCTACCTGTCGGCCTACGGCCTGGCGGCGGCCATCCACGAGGAGATGCGGCGCGGGCCCGACGGGCCGACGTTCTTCGACAACGGCATCCGCACGCACGGCTCCTTCGATTACATGTCGCTGCGCGGCCGCTTCTCGCACGGCTGCCACCGGCTGGACAACCAGCTGGCGATGCGCCTCTTCAGCTTCGTGCTGGGGCACCGGAAGATGCGCGTGGTCGGGACGATCCCGCTGGGGTTCCGCCGAACGTTCTTCTCGCAGGGCGAGGTGTTCGAGATGCGCCTGCCGAACCGCGGCTTCTATTACGAGCTGGACCCGCCGCTGCCGGTCGAGGTCCTGGAAGGCACCATCAAGGGGAACCTGCAGAAGCCGATCGCCGGCTACGTGCCGAAGCCCGGCGTGAAGTACGCCTCGTCGCGGCCGCCTGCGGCCTCGACGTCGCCCGACAGCCGTGCCGCCGGCGGAGACGAGCCATGAAGCGGACTCCGGCGGTGGTCCTCTTCGCCGCGGGTCTGGTGGCTTGTCGGTCCCGCCAGCCGCCGCCAGCGCCCGCACCGCCGCCCCCCGAGCCGGCGCCGGTCGCGGCGGCGCCGGAGCCGCCCCTGCCCGACGAGGCGCCGGAGCCGCTGACCCCCGATCCGGCGCGCGGCGAGGTGACCATCAAGCTGGTCGGCGACGCGAACCGGAAGGCCCACGTTTTGTGGGGCCGCAAGGACTTCGGGCAGCTGCCGCTGGAGATCCGCCGGCCGCGGGGATCGGGCCCGATGGACCTGATTGTGACGGCTCCCGGGACGCTGCCGCTGCACACCCGGGTGTTCACCGACCGGGACGAAACACTCGGCCTGCGGCTGTACGACGAAGATGGAGCCCACGGGTTGTTGGGGTTTACCCGCAGCTTTTCGCTTCCAACTTCGTCGGGATTCACCCAAAATGCCGGGACTTTTCACCGGCCACGCCGGTAAAACGACCAAGAGGAGATCGAACGAATGGGCAAGCCGCTGTCGAAGTCGGATCTTATTTCCAAGCTGGCCGAGGAGAACGGGAAGCTGTCGCGCAAAGAGGTGAAGAGCGTCCTCGAGTCGCTCGCGACGATCGGCTACAAGGAGATGAAGAAGACCGGTACCTTCCTGGTTCCGGGATTCGCGAAGTTCGTGGTCATCAAGAAGCCGGCCACCAAGGAGCGCAAGGGAATCAACCCCTTCACCAAGGAGCCGACGGTCTTCAAGGCGCGCCCCGCCCGCAAGATCGTGCGCGCCCGCCCGGTGAAGGCCGCCAAGGACGCGGTCGCCTGAAGTAAAACGTCCGTCGCTCGTTCTTCAGGTAGGTCCGGTATGTAAAAAACCGGGTGGGGGCATGTCGCACCACCCGGCGGCCGGACTTATATAAGGTCCCAATGAGCCGGGGGGACGAAGCTCGTACCGCGCAGCGGCTGGCTGTCCAGCAAGCCGTCTCGCGCGTCCTCTTGGAGAGCGGCTCGCTGGACGAGGCGATGTCCGAGGTGTTGCGCCTGGTCGCGACGCAGCTCGGGTGGTCGCTCGCCGTCTACTGGGTCGCCGAACAGACCATCGGGGCGCCGCCGGTGCTCCATTGCCGCGCCATCTGGGCGGACGAGGGCGTGTTGCGCGCCCCGATCGTCGAGGCGACGCGGATGGCAGCGGTGCGTCCCGGTGAGGACGCCGCCGGCCGGGCTCTGGCCTCGCGCGAGCCGGTCTGGATCGACCAGCTGACGCCGGAGAGCGCCCGGGCCCGCCTGGCGCTGGATGCCGGGCTGCAGGCGGTCGCCGCGTTTCCGCTGCGCGAGCGCGAATCGGTCCCGGCCGTCGTCGAGCTCTACGCGCGCGCGGCCCGGGCCTCCGATGACGGCACGCTGCACCTCATGACCTCGATCGGTCACCAGGTCGGGCAGGTGCGGCGCCGGGTCGCGGCCCAGACCGACGCGCTGGAGGCGCTGGAGCGCACGCGGGACGAGCTGGCCACGGTGCTGCAGGCGCTGCCCGACAGCGTGTCGGTGCGGGACGCGGCGGGCCGGGTCGTCTACGCCAACGATCCGGCGAGGCTGGACGGGGAGGGGGCGCTCGCGTCCGAGCTGCAGCGCGCCTCCGTCCAGGAGATGGCCGCCAGCTTTCAGTTCTGGGACGAGAGCGGCCGCCCCGTTGGCGGGGACGACGTCCCGGGGGCGCGCGCCGCCCGCGGTGACAGCGAGGACCGCACGCTGCGGGTGCGGCGGGCCGGCGGCCGGGACGACCACTGGATCGCGATCCGGGCGACGCCGGTCGCGGTGGTCGCCGGGGGCGGCCCGCGCGTGGTCACGCTGCTGCGGGACGTGACCGGCGAGCGGCGCGACCGGGCCTGGGACCGTCTGCTGACCGAGGCCGGCACCGCGCTGGCCTCTCCGGTCGATCTGGCTCCCGCGCTGGCGGCCCTCAGCTCGCTCGCCTGCCGGACGGTGGCGGGGGCCTGCGCGGTGGTGCTTCGCTCTCCGACGGGGGACCTGCGCCTGGCCGCCTCCGCCGGCTCGGTGGTGGAAGACCCGGGGCGCAGCGCCCAGATCCGCGCGGCGGCCAACGCCCTGGACGCGGGTCGGGCCGTGCTGGTGGGCACGCTGCTCGCGACCCCGCTGCTGGTCGGCGGACAGCCGGCAGGCGCGGTGGTCTTCTGGCCCGAGGAGGGTCTTCGTTACGGTCCGGCGGACCTGCCGCGGGCCGAGGAGCTGGGCCGTCGCGCCGCCCTGGCCGTCGAGAACCTGCGGCTGCGCAGCCAGGGGCAAGAGGCCGCGCGCGCGCGCGAGGACCTGCTGGCCATCGTCTCGCACGACCTGCGGAACCCGCTGGGCGTGGTGCTGGCCTCCAGCGCCCTCTTGTTGAAGGGGCCGCTCACCGACCCGCCCGGCAAGGAGGGGCGGTCCAAGCGGCAGGTCGAGGCGATCCAGCGGGCCGGCAACCGGATGAACCGGCTGATCCGCGATCTGCTGGATTTTGCGGCGATTCAGGCGGGCCGCCTGGAGATCAGCTCGCAGCCGCGGGCGGTGGGCGAGATCGTGCGCGAGGTCTTTGACGCGCTGGCGCCCCAGGCGGAGGCGAAAACCCTCAAGCTCATCGACGGAAACCCCGAAAGCACGCTGCGGGTCTCATGCGACCACGCCCGGGTCATTCAGCTCTTCGACAACGTCGTGGGGAACGGCGTGAAGTTCTCCAACGACGGGGGGAGCGTGACCGTCCGGGCCGAGCCCGACGGCGACATGGTCCGGTTTTCGGTCACGGACCAGGGGCCGGGCATCTCATCCGAGGAGCTGCCCCACGTGTTCGATCGGTACTACCAGGCCAAGCGGCGCAACCGGGACGGGATCGGGATCGGCCTGTCCATCGCTCGCGGCATCGTGGAGGCGCACGGCGGGCGCATCTGGGTCGAGAGCCCGGCGGCCTCGACGGGGGGCGGAACCGCGTTCTTTTTCACACTCCCTGCTGCCCAGCAATAACGTACACTTAGGCGCCTTCTTTGGACCAGCAGAGGGCGATGGCGAATATGTTGGAAGCGAAGCTGAACGGTTCTGGCGCGAAACCCGCGCCCGTCAAATTGGTGACCCCGGGAGCCCAGGAAGAGGCGGGCGGCGAGGAGCACGTCTCGCCGGCCAACCTGGCCTTCGCGGAGGATCTCTACTACCAGTACGCGCGCGACCCGGGCAGCGTCTCGCCCGAATGGCGCCGCTACTTCGAGCAGCTCGAGCGCAGCGCGCCGACCAACGGGGCGCCCGACGTAGAGCCGCCGACCTCGTTCGCGCGCAGCGTGTTCGACGGTCCGCCCCCCTCGCCGCCGGGCGCCATCCAGAGCCGCATCTCGGTCCGCCTGCTCTCCGAGCGCGTCCAGCGCCTGGTCGAGGCATATCGCGAGTTCGGGCACCTGTCCGCCGACCTGGATCCGCTGGGCCTGATGAAGCGGGGCGCGCCCCAGATCGCGCTCTCGGACTACGGCCTGGCCGACGAGGACCTGGATCTGGTGTTCAGCAGCGAGAACGTGGCCGGCCCCGACCGCAAGACGCTGCGCGACCTGGTCGAGCTGCTGCGCGAGACCTACTGCCGCAGGATCGGGGTCGAGCTGGCCCACCTGCACGACATCGAGCTGCGCACCTGGCTGCTGCAGCGGATGGAGGCCACCCGCAACCGCCTGCCGATGACCCGCGCCGAACGCATGCGGGTCTTCGAGCAGGTGATCGCTGCCGAGGTCTTCGAGCAGTTCCTGCAGAACAAGTTCCTGGGGTCCAAGCGCTTCTCGCTGGAGGGGGCCGAGAGCCTGATCCCGATGCTCGAGCGGCTGGTCGAGCGCGCCGCGCGCTCGAACGTCTCCGAGATCGTGATCGGCATGGCGCACCGCGGGCGCCTGAACGTGCTGGCCAACGTGTTGAAGAAGCCGGCGTCGCAGATCTTCACCGAGTTCCAGGACAAGCTGGACAACGTCGATCCGGGTGACACCAGCGGCGGCGGCGACGTGAAGTACCACCTGGGCTTCTCGATCGATCGGACCTTCGGCCAGGGGAACGACGAGCACAAGGTCCACCTGTCGCTGACCTTCAACCCCAGCCACCTCGAGTGGGTGAACACGGTGGTGCAGGGGCGCGTGCGCGCCAAGCAGGACCGGCTGGCCGACACGGCCCGCACCCGCGCCTTGCCGATCCTGATCCACGGCGACGCCGCCTTCGCCGGGCAGGGGATCATCGCCGAGTCGTTCAACATGTCCGAGCTGGACGGCTACCGGGTGGGCGGCACCGTCCACATCGTCGTCAACAACCAGGTCGGGTTCACCACCTCCCCGCACTCCGCCAAGTCGACGACCTACGCGACCGACGTGGCGAAGATGCTGCAGATCCCGATCTTCCACGTGAACGGCGAGGATCCCGAGGCGGTCGCCCAGGTGATCGATCTGGCGGTCGACTTCCGGCAGCGGTTCCACCGCGACGCGATCATCGAGCTCTGGTGCTACCGCAAGCTGGGGCACAACGAAGGCGACGAGCCGTCGTACACGCAGCCGGTCATGTACCGGGTGATCGCCAACAAGCCGTCGATCCGGGCCGCCTACCTGGCCTACGACGCCGCCAACCCCGCCCCCGACGGCGGGGCGCCCATCACTGTCGAGGAGGCCGACGCGATCGCGGCCAGCCGCCGCAAGGTGCTGGAGGCCGAGCTGGAGATCGCGACGCGCCTGGAGGCGCCGGCCCGGCCCAGCCAGTTCGCGGGCGCCTGGTCGCGGCTGCGCGGCGGCTCCGACGCCGAGGCGCCCGACGTGCCGACGTTCGCCCCGGCGGCGCAGATCCAAGAGGTGGTGCGCGCGCTGGTCAAGACGCCGGCCGACTTCCACGTCCATCCCAAGCTGCAGAAGCTGATCGTCGAGGCGCGCGCCTCGATGGGGGCGGGTGAAAAACCGCTGGACTGGGGGATGGGCGAGGCGCTGGCCTTCGGGACGCTGCTGCTGGGCGGGACGCGCGTGCGCGTGTCGGGGCAGGACTCGCGCCGCGGCACCTTCAGCCACCGTCACGCCGTGCTGTGCGACTACCAGGACGGCCACGAGTACACGCCGCTGTCGCACATCGCGGCCAAGCAGGGTGTGTTCGAGGTGCGGGACAGCCCGCTCACCGAGGGCGGCGTGCTGGGCTTCGAGTACGGCTACAGCCTGGACATGCCCGAGGGGCTGACCATCTGGGAGGCGCAGTTCGGCGACTTCGTGAACGCCGCCCAGGTGATCATCGACCAGTTCATCGTCTCGTCCGAGGCCAAGTGGCACCGGGTGAGCGGCCTGGTGATGTTGCTGCCGCACGGGATGGAGGGGCAGGGGCCCGAGCACTCGAACGCGCGGCTCGACCGGTTCCTGAACCTGGGCGTGAACGACAACATGCAGGTCTGCAACCTGACCACGCCGGCGAACTACTTCCACGCGCTCCGCCGGCAGGTGCTGCGCCCCTACCGCAAGCCGCTCATCATCATGTCGCCCAAGAGCTTGCTGCGGCACCCGGCCGCCACCTCGCCGCTGTCGGCGTTCGTCGAGGGCAAGTTCCAGCACATCATCCCCGACCCGGTGGTGACCAACCCGGCCAAGGTGAAGCGCATCCTGCTGTGCACGGGCAAGATCTATTACGACCTGGTCGCCGCGCGCGAGGCGCGCAGCTACGACGACGTGGCCATCATCCGCCTGGAGCAGCTGTTTCCGCTCCGCCGCCACGACCTGACCGAGATCCTGGCCCGCTACCCCAAGGGGACGCCGGTGGTCTGGGTCCAGGAAGAGCCCAAGAACATGGGCGCCTGGGCCTACGTGAACCGCGAGCTGCCGCCGCTGCTGGCGGGGTCGCACCCCTGGTCGGGCGTGACGCGGCCGCTGTCGGCCAGCCCGGCCACCGGGTCGGCCAAGCGGCACACGCGCGAGCAGACCCGCCTGGTGGCGGAGGCATTCGGAAAAGGAGCGAGCTGAGATGTCGATCGAGCTGCGGATCCCGGCGCTGGGCGAATCGGTGCGCGAAGCGACGCTGGGGACCTGGAAGCACGCCGAGGGGGACACCGTGGCGGCCGACGAGCCGCTGGTCGAGGTCGAGAGCGAGAAGGCAACCGTGGAGCTGCCCTCGCCCGGGAACGGCGTGCTGAAGAAGATCCTGCGCCAGGCCGGCGACACCGTGGCGGTCGGCGAGGTCATCGCCGAGATCGATCAGGCGGGCGCCCAGGCTGCGGCGCCGGCTCCGGCCGCCGCCGGCGCCGCAAAGTCGGGCAACGGACGCCCCGCGCGCAACGGCGAGGCGGGAGGGAAGTCGGCCGACAAACCGACCGCGGAGACGCCCCTGCGTGCCGGGCCGTCGGCGCGACGCGCGCTGGCCGAGAGCGGCCTCAGCGCCGACGACGTCCAGGGAACCGGACGGGGCGGGCGCATCTCCAAGCAGGACATCGACCGCGCCGTCGAGGAGAAGACCCGCGAGGCCCGGCCGGCGCCGCTGCCGGCGCCGCTGCTGCCGGCGCCGCCGCCGCTGCGCGGGCACGACGACCTGGACATGACCGAGATGCGCGAGCGGGTGGTGCCGATGTCGCCGCTGCGCAAGACGGTGGCGCGCCGGCTGGTCGAGGCGCAGCACACGGCCGCGATCCTGACCACGTTCAACGAGGTCGACATGTCCAACGTGATGGCGCTGCGCGAGCGCCATCAGGAGCGCTTCCAGAAGCAGCACGGCATCAAGCTGGGCTTCATGTCGTTCTTCGTGAAGGCGTCGATCGAGGCGCTGCGGGCCTACCCGGGCGTCAACGCCGAGATCCGCGGCGCCGACGTGGTCTACAAGGACCACTACGACATCGGCGTGGCCGTGGGCGGCGGCAAGGGGCTGGTGGTGCCGGTCCTGCGCGACGCCGACCGCCTGTCGTTCGCGGCGGTCGAGAAGACCATCGCCGAGATGGCGGTCCGCGCCCGCGAGAACAAGCTGGGCCTGAAAGAGCTGGAGGGAGGGACGTTCACCATCTCGAACGGCGGCATCTATGGGTCGCTGCTCTCGACCCCCATCCTGAACCCGCCCCAGAGCGGCATCCTGGGCCTGCACGCCATCCAGAAGCGTCCGGTGGTCGTGAACGACGCCATCGTGGTGCGCCCGATGATGTACGTCGCCCTCTCGTACGACCACCGCCTGGTGGATGGTCGCGAGGCGGTCCAGTTCCTGGTCCGCGTGAAGGAGTGCGTCGAGGATCCCGAGCGCCTGCTGCTGGAGGTGTAGAGCCTCAGGGCGGCGAGCCCGTCGGGGGCACCTGATCCTCCGGCGTTCGCGTCACGCTGTCGCGCGGGATGTCCCGGCCGGGGCCCTGGTCCGCGGGCGGGGTCTTGAAGATCTGGTTCACCCGCTTGGGACCGCCGCCCGTCTGGGCCTGCTTGCCGCCGTTCGGCGGCAGCGGCGGGATGGGCGGTGTCGGCGGCGCCAGCGGGATGTTCTGCATGTCGTCGGGCAGCGCCAGCCGATCGGGCATCGGCGTCCGCTTCGAGTCGAGCGCGCGCGGCGGCGGCGTTCCCGGGGGCGGCGGCGGCTCCGTCCCGGCCGTCGGGAGCGCGAGGTTCGGATCCAGGAGCGGAGGCCCCGCATCTGGCCGATCTGTTCGCTGCGCCTGGGCGCCTGCGCGCGCTCCGATAGTCAGGCTCAGCGCCAGCGCCATCAGGCACAGGACCGAAAACCGTCTCATGCCCCAAAGATGGGGCTTCTCCTGGTCAGGCCAAGGTGGTCCGGACCCGCGCGGTCACGCGGCGGGTCCTCGATCGCGCCGGCGCACCCGCCGGCCGATCCTTGTGCAGCCGCTTGTCGGCGTACATCGCCTCGTCGGCGCGCGCGCGCAGCTCGTCCATGGCATCGCCCGTCTCCGGCCAGCTGGCGGTGCCGAAGCTGAGCAACACCGGAATGGTCTGGTTCAGGTTGGCGGACGTGCGGGCGCCCCGGAGCCGCTCGACCAGGCTGCCACAATCCGCCGCCGACAGGTCCGGGAGGATCACGCTGAACTCGTCGCCGCCCGTCCGGCAAGCGATGTCGTGGTTGCGCAGGTGGGCGATCAGGAACTCGCCCACCTCTTTCAGCACCAGGTCGCCGGCCGCGTGGCCGTGCACGTCGTTGACGCGCTTGAAGTCGTCCAGGTCGATCGCCATCAGCGAAAACCGCCGCTGGGGTCCGGCCCGCCGCGAGCGGCTCAGCTCTTCCTGCAGCCGGTCCTCGAAGTAGCGCCGGTTCCACAGGCCGGTCAGCGGGTCGCGATAAGCCATCGCCCGGTACACCTCGAGCCGGGCGATCTCCCGCCTCAGGCTGGCGTTCTCGCGGGTGAGCCGCTCGACGTCCCGGTTTGGCTTGGCTGGCAAGGTACCTAACCTTAGCGGGTAATCGCCCGGGTGATCCAAGAAACTGTCATTTTCAACCCTCTTCCCTCGATCGGTGCCGGCCTCAGCTTGAGACTAGAGAGGGAGGGAAGGTCATGTCGATCATCTGGACCTTGATCATCGGGTTGGTCGTCGGAGCCCTGGCCAAGCTCATCATGCCGGGCAAGGATCCGGGCGGCATCATCGTCACCATGCTGCTGGGCGTAGCCGGTTCGCTGGTCGCGAGCTTCATAGGCCACGCGTTCGGCTGGTACCGGTCGGCAGGCAGCGGTCCGGGCGTCGTGATGTCCGTCGTCGGCGCCCTGATCCTGCTGGGCATCTACCGCCTGGCCATACGCCGGCGCAGCGTCGTCTGACGCAGAGCGGTCCGCGGGGCTGGGCTAGGTATCGAACGTGTCAATGTATGGCCTTGCCCCAGCGGGCCAGGATCCAGGCCGTGGCGTTGTCACGGCGTGAGTAGACCGCGAACCCGTCGTTGTTGACACGGCCGGCTGGCGAGAGCTGCCAGAACAGCCCCAGCTGCCCGCCCGACAGCGCGAACAGGCGGCGCAACCACCCGTCATAGCTCTGGGCCCGCTCCACGTCGGGGGCCACGTAGCCGCACTCGCCCAGGTAGGCGACCTTGCCGGTCACCATGGCCAGGCTGGTGTGGCGCTCGATCCAGATCTCGGCGTCGCGCGGCGCCGAGAACCCGTAGCTGCGCGGGTAGAAGTGGTACGAGAGCATGTCGAGGGCCTCGACCCGCGACAGCCGGGTGAAGCTGCACCCGTCGTCCCCCCGGACCGCGTAGTAATTCGTGAGCCCGACGTAGGGGTCGGGGTTGTCGTCGAAGCCGTCGCCGCCGTCGGCGACCAGCTGGTTGGGCGCGATCTGCTTCAGGAAGGTGGCCAGCTCGGCCACCGTGTCGGGCAGGGCGGTGGTTCCCGCGCAGCTGGTGCAGCGAAGCTCGTTGCCGATCTCCCAGGCGAGAATGGCCGGCTCGTCCCGGTAGCGGACGCCGGTGAAGGTGTTGACCCGGTTCATCAGCATGTAGGCGTAGTCGCGCCACCACTGCTTCATCTGCTGGTCCCGGTAGAAGTCGTCGCGGCTGACCGGGCTGCTGTAGAGCTCCGAGGCCCAGGCGGCGTAGGCGGGCAGCCCGCCGTATTCGGCCCAGTTGTTCACCAGCGGGACGATCAGCCGGATGCCGCGCCGCTTGGCCTCCCAGACGGCCTGATCCAGCCCGCGCAGCCCCTCCTCGCGAAACCCCTCGGCCGGGCTGCGCCGGATCGACGTCCTGTCCTTCGAGTCGTTGAACCCCCAGATGCGGGCCACCGGCAGGGACAGGCAGACCAGGTCGTCCAGCACCTCGTGCACGTCGTCCAGCGCCGCGGGGTCCGCCTCTTGCTGGGCGTAGGACAGGAGCTGCTGCAGGTAGTAGAGGTTGGTTCCGGTCGCCCGGAACGGGGTGATGCCGTCCAGCAGAAGCTGTGCGTCCTTGCGCCCCACGAACCCGGAGATGGGCGGCAGGGGCGGGCAGCCGGTCGCCAGCAGCTCCTCGGCCCGCGCCCCCAGCGAGGCCGGCTCGGACGGGGGTGGGGCGTTGCTCCCGCACGCTGAAAGCGTCGCCAGGGCGATCGCGTAGACCGGAGGGCGTCCTCCGGGGAGCCTCAGAGCAACTTCCCCCGCAGAATCACCGCAGCGACGGTGAAGTAAATCACCAGGCCGCTGACGTCGACCAGGGTGGCCACGAACGGCGCCGACGCGCTGGCCGGGTCGAACCCGAGCCTTCGCAGGATGAACGGCAGCATCGACCCGGCGATCGTCCCCCAGAGCACGATGCCGACCAGGCTGCAGGCCACCGTGGCCGCCACGCTCAGGTACTGCGGCCCGTAGGTATGGAAGAGGACCTCCCAGGTGACGATGCGCGTGAAGCCGATGACCGCCAGCACGCACCCCAGGCCGAGCCCGGCGATGAACTCGCGCCGAACGACCCGGAACCAGTCACGCAGCCGGACCTCGCCCAGCGCCATGGCCCGGATGACCAGCGTGGTGGCCTGCGAGCCGGAGTTGCCGCCGCTCGAGATGATGAGCGGGATGAACAGCGCCAGGACCACCGCCTTGGCGATCTCCTTCTCGAAGAACCCCATGGCGCTGGCGGTCAGCATCTCGCCCAGGAACAGGACGCTCAGCCAGCCGACCCGCTTGCGGATCATCCGGCGCATCTCGATCTGCAGGTAGGGCGCGTCCAGGGCCTCGACGCCGCCGAGCTTCTGGATGTCCTCGGTCGCCTCCTCGCGAACGACGTCGACGACGTCGTCCACGGTGACGATACCCTTCATGCGGTTCTCGGCGTCGACGACCGGCAGCGCCACCAGGCGGCTCTGACTGAACAGCCGGCTGACCGACTCCTGGTCCATCTGCTCGGGGATGGTCGAGACCTGCCGCTTCATGATCTCGGCCACCCGCGTGCGGACCGAGGCGGTGAACAGCTCGCGGAACGAGACGACGCCCAGCAGGTGCTGCTCGGCGTCCAGCACGTACCCGTAGTAGCTGGTGCGCGGCTGCTCCCGCATCTGCTTGCGCAGGTAGCTGATCGCCTCGTCGACCGTCATCTCGGGTCGCAGGCGGATGTAGCGCGGGTTCATCAGGCCGCCGGCGTTGTCCTCTGAATAGGCCAGCAGCGCGGTCACCTCGCGGCGGGTCGGGTCGTCCAGCAGGCCCAGCAGTGTGTCGCGCTTCTCGGTCTCGGCGGCCTGGATCAGGTCGGCGGCGTCATCCGGAGGCAGAAGGCGGACCCACGAGCGCTGTTCGCGGCCGGGGAGCGACGTGATCAGCTGGGCCTGGTCGCGCGCCGACAGCGAGAAGAAGAACTCCTCCGCCTCGTCGCGGGGCAGCATGAGGAAGCCCTGGATGCGGTCCTCCTGGGCCAGCAGCGCCCAGACGTCGCGCAGCTCCCCCAAAGACAACGGCTCGCGATCGGGTGTCGCGACGACGGGGGGCGGGGTGGGCGGCGGTGCGTCCATGATGGCGGGGGTGCGATGCGCGTCAGCGCGCGACGGATTCGGGACGGTATTCGCAAGCTTCGTAGAAACGACGGCCAAAGTCGGTGACGTAGAGCGCTTTACGCTGGACGTCGGGGACCACCCGGTCGTCGTCGTCTTTGGCGGCTTCCTTGAGCGGAGCCGGGGGATTGGCCTCGATGCGGGCGATGGCGGCCTTGACCTCCGGGCTCTGCTCGACCGCCTTGAAGCCGCGCGTGTCGTCGGAGACCCGCACCGGCCGGATCTCGGTCAGCCCCAGCCGGCAGAGGTTGTCGATGTACAGCGGCACCCGGTCGGGCTGCTCGCAGCCGGCCTCGCGCCCCAGCAGGCTGAAGTTGCGCAGCTCGGTGGTGATCGCCCCGCCGAACCGGTAGCGGGCCACGACCGTCACCAGCGGGTAGGGGCCGTCGTGCTGGAACAGGCTGATGAGGCGGACCTCGTCCGCGGTCAGCTGGCGCAGCACGGTCAGGAACGCCGGGTGCACCCGGGCCGACGCCTCGTCGTCCATGGCGGCGGCCAGCAGGTTCAAGTAGCGCTCGCGCAGCGTGACCCCGTGGCGCACGCTCCCGGCCAGCGCCTGGGCGGCGAACGCCAGGGCCGGCGCGCGGCGGCGCGCCCCGGGGATCGCGGTGACCCGTTCGCCCAGGTCGCGGATCGCGCCCGGCAGCCGGGCCGCCATCTCCGGGACCTGCCGCAGCGGCCCGGACGCCAGCAGCGACAGCGCCCCGAACCCGCCCCCCAGCGCCCCGCTCAGTCCTCCGGCGGCGAGCTCACGCCCCGGCCTCACGACCAGATCGCGGATCGCGCGGGTCGCGTTGCGCACGGCCGCACGTTGCTTGCGGAGGATCATGGCCGGGAGGTTACCCGATCTCTTTGCGCCGGGAAGCCACGATCGCCCGCCGGAATTCGGAGGGGTCCCCGTCGGCGGCCCGACAACCGCCTACAGCACCACCTGGGTCGCCGGTGTACGCTGGGGGGATGGCACTCGTCACCTGCCCGGACTGCGGTCATCAGGTCTCCACCGCCGCGGTGGCCTGCCCGCAGTGCAACCGGCCGATCGCCGCCCAGGTGGCCGCTCCCGCGGCCGCCACGGCCCTGAACGAGGAGGTGGTCTGGGAAGGTGTGCCGTCGCTGAAGGCCATGGCGTCCGAGGCGGTGATGACCGGGGTGTTCGCCATCGGCCTGCCGCTGGTCGTCGGGCTGGGGTTCGATCCCCTGCTGTCACTGCTGGCCCAGCTCGGCCGACCCGTGGCCGACGCCGTCGACACCAACCGGCCCACCATCCGCCTGGTGCTGACCGTCGCCGTGACCCTGCTGGTGGTGGCCCGCCTGGCCAAGCTGGCCTGGCACGCCGCCGTCCTGCGCAGCCACCGCTACAAGGTGTCGAACCAGCGCATCCTGCTGGAGACCGGCGTGCTGTCGAAGCGGATCGACGAGGTCGACATGCGGACCATCGAGGACATCGAGTTCCGCCAGCGCTTCCTCGAGCGCATGCTGGGCATCGGCGACATCGCCATCGTCGCCGCCGACAAGGGGATGGCCCGCTTCCGGCTGCTCGCGGTCGAGAACCCGCGCGACGTGCGCGAGCTGATTCGCAGCAACGCCTTCCAGGCGACCCAGCGCCAGGTCTTCACCCGCAGCACCTGAGTGACGATCCTCCGGAGTCTATTCAAGCGGCGCTGGTTGCGCCGGCTGCTGGCGACCGGAGCGATCGCCACGGCCCTGTTCGCGCTGTGCGGCTTCCTGGTGATCCCACCGATCGCGCGCCACGTCGCGGAGAAGCAGCTCGGCCAGCAGCTGGGGCGAAAGGTGGCCATCGGGCGGATCCGGCTGAACCCGTTCGCGCTGTCGCTGACCGTCGAGGACCTCCGGATCTTCGAGGCCGACGGGGTCACGCCATTCTTTGGTTTCTCGCGGCTCTACGTCAACGCGCAGATCTCGTCCGTCTGGCGCCGGGCCCCGGTGATCCAGGAGATTGCGCTCGAGTCGCTGCGCCTGCACGTCGTTCGAGCCCGTGCCACGGCGGACGCCTGGGCGGACATCGAGCACGCCTACAACTTCTCGGACATCGTCGCGCGGCTGCAAGCGCCGCCGAAGTCCCCGGAGCCGGCCGAACCACCCAGCCCGGACCCGCCGCGCTTCTCGCTGAACAACATCCACATCGACGATGCGGCGCTCACGCTCGACGACCGGCCGACCGGCGATCACCACGAGGTGACCGGCCTGACCGCCGGCGTGCCCTTCGTGTCGACGCTTCCGGTCTATCTGGACTCGTTCGTCCAGCCGGGGCTGCGGGTGGCCATCGACGGGACGCCGTTCGCGATCGGCGGGCGCACCAAGCCGTTCCAGGATTCATTGGAGACGGTGCTGGAGCTGCGGTTGCAGGCGCTGGACCTGACCCGCTATCTGCCGTTCGTGCCGGTGCGCCTGCCGTTCGCGGTCGAGTCCGGCCGGCTTTCACTGGCGCTGGACGTCGGCTTCCGGAGGTCGCGCGAGGGAGATCCCAAGCTGACGGTGAAGGGGACCTTCGGGCTCGACGAGCTGGCGGTCGAGGAGAAGCGCAAGGGCGGGAAGCGCCCGCTGGTGGCGCTGGAACAGCTGTCCGTCTCCATCGATGACGGCGATCTGACGGGGCAGCGGTTCAAGATCGGGCCGGTCTCGATCACGGGGCTGGACCTGCACGTGCGCAAGGAACGCGACGGCTCGCTGAACCTCGAGCACCTGGCGCCCCGGGGTGACGAGCCGCCTCGGCAGGTCGAAAAGGGCGCGAAGCGGCCCAAGCCGGGGGCCGGGGGCGACGGGCCGCGCTTCGCCGTCGATCGCATCACGCTCGACAAGGCGGCGGTCCACTTCCGTGACGACTCCGTCGACCCGCCGTTCTCGACCGACGTCCGGGACATCCGGGTGGCGGTGCGCGGTCTGTCGAACGCGCCGGGCGTGACGGCCAGCCTGGAGGCGAGCCTGCACGCGGTCCCCGGTGGAGCTTTGAAGCAGCATGGGACCTTGCGGCTCACACCCCTGGCGGCCCAGGGCCAGGTCAGCCTCGAGGGGATCGAGCTGGGTCCGCTGGCGCCTTATTATCAGCACCGGATTGCCTTCGACATCCCGTCGGGCCGGCTGGGGGTTGGCGCCGCCTACCGCTTCGAAGAGGAGAAGTCCGGTCCCAGCCTGCGGATCAGCGACGGGCACTTCGACCTGGCCGACCTCGAGCTGCGGCGCCGCGGGGCGCGCGACGGCTTCTTTCGGCTGGCGGCCCTGGAGGTCCACGGCGCGGCGGTCGACCTGGGGGCGCGCACCATGACCGTGGCGGAGATCGTGACGCACGACGCCCGCCTGCGCGCGGCGCGCGACGCGCGCGGCACGGTCGATCTCTCGACGCTGGTGGTGACGGAGCCAGCGGCTGCGGCCGCCGCCGCCGCGGCGCCCAACCCGGCCGCGGCGCCGCTCGCGCACGCCGCGAAGTCGGACTGGACTGTCACGGTCGCGCGGTTCGATCTGGACAGGTGGGGAGCGCGCTTCGACGACCGGGCGGTCTCGCCGGCCGCCACGCTGACCGTCGACCCGATCGCGCTGCACGTCACCAACCTGTCGACCGCGCCGGGCGCCAAGCTGGGCCTGGATCTGCGCCTGGGCGTCAACAAGACCGGCCGCGTCCAGGTGAGCGGCACCTCGACGCTGCCGCCGGTGGCGGCCAGCCTGCGCTTCGATCTGCGCGGCCTCGAGATCCTGCCGTTTCAGCCCTACTTCGGCGATCGGGTCAACCTGACCGTCACCGGCGGGACCATCGGCCTCAAGGGGCAGGCCGCGGTGAAGATGGGGGCGACGCCGCTGCCGCAGATCGACCTGACCACCGATCTGGACGTGAACGATCTGGCCACTGCCGATCGGGGCGGCAACGATCCGCTGGTCGGTTGGCGCGCGTTCCACGTCGGCGGGCTGCACATCTCGAACCCGCCGATGGCCGTCGCGATCGGCGAGGTGTTCCTGACCGATCTGCGTTCACGGGTGGTCATGCTCGACGGCGGCGGCCTGAACCTGGCGGCGGCCTTCGCCCAGCCCGGGGCCGCGCAGGCGCCCGCGCGCCCGAAGACCGCGCCGGCCGCGGCAAAGACCGCCGCCGTCGCCGCGCCCGCCGAGGCGCCGACGCCGATCACCATCGGGCAGGTCGTCCTGCAGGGCGGCGAGATCTCGTTCACCGATCAAACCGTCCACCCCAGCTATCAGGCCGAGATCAGCGATCTCGGCGGGCGCGTGGCCGGTCTGTCGTCGGTGGCCGGCACCACCGCCGACGTCGATCTGCACGGCGTCATCAACCCGTCGGGCGCGCTGACCGTCGCCGGCAAGGTGAACCCGCTGGCCAAGGAGATCGCGCTGGACGTGCAGGTCGGGCTCAAGGACATCGAGCTGCCGCCCGCCAGCCCCTACACGGCCAAGTACGCCGGCTACCTGATCGGGAAGGGAAAGCTCGATCTCGCGCTGGCCTACAAGGTCGCCGATCGCAAGCTGGCGGCAAACAACCGGCTGGTGCTGGACCAGTTCACCTTCGGCGACAAGGTCGACAGCCCCGACGCCGCGAAGCTGCCGGTGCGGCTGGCCGTGGCGCTGCTCAGGGATCGACACGGTGTGATCGACATCGACCTGCCGATCGCCGGTTCGCTGGATGATCCGGAGTTCAAGGTCTGGGGGGCGGTCGTCAAGGTGCTGGGCAATCTGGTGGTCAAGGCGGTCACCGCGCCCTTCTCGCTGCTCGCGTCTGCGTTCGGCGGCGGCGACGAGCTGTCGCACGTCGACTTCGGCGCCGGCAGCGACGCGCTGGACGCCACCGCCCAGAAACGCCTGACCACGCTGGGCAAGGCCCTGCGCGAGCGCCCGGGGATCTCGTTCGAGATCGAGGGGGCCGCCGATCCCAGACAGGACCGCGACGGCCTGCGCCGCTTCCTGTACGAGCGGAAGCTGAAGGCCAGGAAGATGGAGGCGCTGGTCCAGGCGGGCACCGCGGTCGCCTCCGTCGACGATCTGCGGATCGATCCGGGAGAGCGCGCGTCGCTGCTGCAGGCCGCCTACGCCGCCGAGAAGTTCCCCAAACCGAAGAACGCGCTGGGCCTGGAGAAGTCGGTCGCCCCCGGCGAGATGGAGAACCTCATGCTCGCCAACACGCACGTCGGCGACGAAGACCTGAAGGCCCTGGCCCTGCGCCGAGCAACCGCCGTGCAGTCGGCGCTGTCCAAGACCGTGCCCGGAGCCGCCAGCCGCCTCTTCCTGGTGACGCCCCGTCTGGACGCCACCGGCGGCCACGCCGAGTTCAAGCTGAAGAAGGACTGAGCTACGGCGAGCCCGCGGCTGATCCCGTTGGTTTCTTCCGGCCTCTTGCGGCCATCGTCTTGTCGCGGAGCGCCTTGAACTCGCTGCCGTCGTACCAGCCCGGCCAGGCGTCGTCGTTGGCGAGCGTGTCACCGACGATGTAGAGCGCCTGGTCATCTTCCACCGGTCCGGTGAGATCCCAGCTGGCGCTCCACTCGTCGGACGGCTGGTGATAACGATTCGCGGTGTAGTCGTCGCGCAGCGCCTTGCCCGCATCCTTGCCGCCGACCAGAAGATCGGTGCCGCCGCCCGGGCTGATCGCGGGAATGCCGAGCTTCGCGAGACTGAAATGATCGGAGCGGAAGAAGCGGCCCTTCTCCGGCTCTGGATCCGGCGAGACGATCCGATTCTGCGTCTTCAGCGCATCGGCGAGAAAGGCTTCGAGCTCCGACTGGCCGTTGCCGGACAGATCCATGTCGCGCGCCGCGCCCTTCGGTCCGTCCGCGTCCATGTTCAGCACGCCGACGATGTGATCGCGCGGCCAAAGCGGATGCTCCGCGAAATACTGGGAGCCCAAGAGGCCCTGCTCCTCCATCGTCCAGAACGCAAACCCGAGCGTGCGCCGGGGAGGCTTGGCATGATCGAAGGCTTCGGCGAGCTCGAGGACCATCGAAACGCCCATGCCGTTGTCGACGGCGCCGTTGTAGATCTTGTCCGGTCCGGCGACGTCCGGCTTGATGCCCAGATGATCCCAGTGCGCCGAGAACAGCACGACGTCGCTCGGATGCTCGTAGCCCGGAATGACGCCGACGACGTTGCGCGACCTCTGATGCGTCACCGCCGAATGGGCGTCGACGGAGAGCGTCTCGCCCGTCATCGGGATGGCGGCAAAGCCGGGCTTGTTGGCGGCGGCCTTTTCCTGCGCATAGTCGAGGCCGGCGCGCCTGAAGAGCTCGAGCGCCGTGTCGAGCGTGATCCAGCCCTGGATCCGCAGCATGCTCCTGTTCTTGTCCTTCGCGTCCAGCCAGGATTTGTTCCCGGAGTTGGAATTCCGCACGACCTGATAGCCGTACGCCGCCGGAATGGTTTCGTGGACGATGATGGCGGCGGCGGCGCCCTGGCGCGCGGCCTCCTCGAATTTATAGGTCCAGCGGCCGTAATAGGTCATCGCCTTGCCCCCGAAGAACTTCGGATCGGCATTGGCCTCGTTGCCGGGATCGTTGATCAGAATGACGACGGTCTTCCCCTTGACGTCCACGCCGGCGTAGTCGTTCCAGCCATATTCCGGCGCAACCACGCCATAGCCGACGAACACCAGCGGCGCATCGTCGACCTTCGCGTCGGCGCCGGCGAATTGCGGCGTCCAATAGGTCACCTCGTCCGGGAACTTCGGGTTCATCGCGCCTTGCCGCGTCTTGAAGGTGAAGTGTGAGGCCGGACCGTCCAGCTTGATCGTCACCGACGGGACTGCCTGGAAATAGCTGCCATGATTGCCGGGCCTGATGCCGATGCGCTTCAGCTCGTCCGCGATCCATTGCGCCGCCGCTTCTCCCTTTCTGGTGCCCGGGCCGCGCCCCTCGAACGCATCGTCCGAGATTGCCCTGTCGCGGGCGGAGATGTCGGCGGCGGTGATTTCGGGCGTGGTCGCGGGGTGGCCCGGATATCGGGCCAGCGCGGGCAGCGCCATCAGGCAAGCGGCGAACGCGAGGACGGGCGAAAGGCGCATGAGGCGGAAATCCTCGATCTCGATCCGGCGAGCATCCTACCTTGACGGCACCGGTTTTCGTGAGCGAGGGTCGCGATCCCGTTGGGGCGGCGCCCTCGCGAGCGTGGCAGGTGGCCGCGCCCGCCGCGCACTCTGGCGTCATGCTGCTGCTGACCTGGACGGTCGATCCCGATCCAGTGGATGGGGGGATTCCGCCCGCCATCCAGGCCGTCTTGGCCGAAGCGCTGTGTGCTCTGGGACCTTGCTGGTTCCCGGGCGACGAAGGGAGCGGAACGCCGGTCGCAACGGTGAGCTTGGCTCGCGCCTTCTCTCGGCGAAGGGCGTTTGTTTTTCGCGCCGAGCGCGCCGTCGATGTGCGCGGCGCCTTCGAGTCCGGTGCGCACGATTGGTCGATGGCCGCCCAGTGGATCGTCGTTTCGGGCCGAGATCGCGCATCGGATGATCGAATCGTGGATCTGCTCCGGGCCTTGCTCGAGGACTGGGAGGTCCCCGGCAGCTGGCCGGCCGACGTCCTGGCGATCATCCAGGCCGGCGTCGACGGGGACGCCGCCGGGTGCCATTGCCGAACGCCGGACATCGAACGCGACCTGCGCGACGCTCTCCAGCGCTCGGCGACCACGCATGGTGTGGTCTTCTCACTTTCGGTTCGGACGAATGCATGCTCTTCATGGACACCGATGGTGACTGGAAAGGGACCGCGGTGTCCGATGGACATGACGGCTACAACCTCTTTCGGAACAACAACGCTTGGTGGGGCTACCTGAGGCCCACCGGCAAGGGCGGAGTGAACGTTTTCGCCAGCTCTGACGGCGCTTGGATCGGTTACGGGGTCGTCGTGAGCGCATCCAAGACGGCGGGCGAATAGTCACCCCACGACAGCTGGACGGGCCAAGCAGAGCAACTGGAAGCGCCAGGTCGACGCTGGCGTCAGCCTCCTTCATCGAAGGCTGAACACATATTCAGTATATGTAAAAAATCGCGTATACTTGCAAGGTAGCGGAGCGTATTCGGGATGCCCTCACAGGATTCAAAGACGGACGACCGACTGGTCGTGAAAATTGAGGGAACGAGCCCATCTACGGTGGACGCCCAGGCGGCATTGCGGTTGGCCGCGGCCTATCTCGACCTGGTTCGATCGGTAGCGGACGAGGAGGGAGCGTCCCTCCAGTTCACTGGGATCCAGCTCCTGAACGAGTCGGTCGGCTTTGCCTTCCACGCGAGTGCGCCGGATGTTGCCCGCGAAGCTGCTACCCGAGCGGCCCGTTACGTATCTGGCGAGGACCAGCCTCCGCGAGGGGCGGCGTCGGCGACGAAGAGCGTGAAGGATGCCTTGAGACACCTACCTAGGCAGCAGTCGGCACGGGTCATTCTTGGTCCTTGGGCGCGCGAGCTTGCCATCGGGACCGTGACGTCGGACTTGCCCGCGGAGTCGTCTCTGTCGGTTCGTGCGAGGCTGATTCGAGCCGGCGGGACCAAGCCGGCCGCTCGCTTCGAGTCGGCCTCTGAGGAGCGTCCGTTCACGCTCTCGCTCAGCATCGATCTCGCCAGGAAGATCGGCCAATTCCTGTATCGCGAGATGGACATCGTAGCGAAGGTGCATCGTGATACGGAGCGCCTAATCGAGTACGGGGAGCTTCTGGAGTTCATTCCGATCGCCGACGATGACGCGACGGCGGGCTGGAAGGACTGGTACCGCGACTACTCACGCGAGTGGGACCAAGTGAAGGACATCGAGGCCGAGCTTGGGCGTCACGGACATTGATATAGCCAAGCTCCCGCAGCGGGCACTTCTCGATACCGGTATCGTGATCCGGGCGTTGGGCGACCGTCCGGAGGATCTCCGGTCACCTGCTTGCGAAGCGTTCTGGGAAGCTATGCTTCAGAATGGGCGTCAGGTACTGATCGCGGCCCCGACCATCGCCGAAATGGCTCGGAAGGAAGGCGCCAAGCGCAACGTTCCAAGGTGAAAAGGTGTGGAAGTGGTCGCGTTCGACGATCTCGCGGCGGAGCTTCTCGGTCGTGCTCTGCCGAACACCATTTTGCAGGCGACGACCAAGGGAACTGGACTGCCGAAAGACTACATCAAGTACGACGCACTCATTGTCTCGTGTGCGGCCCGTCATCGCGCGACTCACGTGATCTCACTCGACGGCGATCACACCGGTCTAGCTGTGAAGGTAGGTCTGGTTGTCGCCAAGCCAGAAGACTTCCTGACAGCGCAGGCGATGCTGCCGAACGTCCGGTAGAAACGCCTTACAAACGCACGTGCTTGTGCGCCGATCTTTAGAAGAATGCTGTGCCGATCAGGTGCATCTGGCAGCGTCGTGGCAGCGCCGGGCGCAAAAAGTGGTTCTGACGGCGCTACTATCAGCCGAATTTCATTCGAAAGCCGGGATGGCGAAACGGTAAACGCGGCGGACTTAAAATCCGCTGACGCGAAAGCGTCTTGTGGGTTCGAGCCCCACTCCCGGCACTGCGAGATCATGAGGTGACTTTCAGGAGTGGCGCACGGGTTCTGGCGCTGCACATTTGTTCTTGCACCGGCTCTTGGCCTCCTTGGTCTTCGAGGTGGTGGGCTCGGGCTCGGAGGCGGCCGCGGGGCCATCGCTGGCGCCGCGCCTCCGCATCCTGTAGCTCTTGCCCTTGGTGGTGATCACGGTGGCGCGTTCGGCGAGGCGGTCGAGCAGCGCGGTGGTGAGCTTCTCGTCGGCGCACACGTCGAAGAGCCAGACTCGGATTGGGGGCCGGCCGTTCTCGGCAACTGCACGGTCGTTGGCGCGTGAACCGGCGGTGGATCGGCGGGCCCACCAAGGGTCTTGCGACCGGGGAAGATGCCGATCTCCGTCCCGGCTGCCCTCGAAGCAGCGAATGCTGCCATCAAGGAATCGTCCGGACGATGATCGACGACAGGAACGGCGCTACGCCGAATGACAGTGTCCGGCCTCGTCTCCGGCCTGTCGCGCCAGCGCGCGCTTCACGTCAATCTCGGGCGTTGTCGGCATCCACGCGGCCGCCAACTCGCCGACGGTGATGTCGCATCCAGCTCGGCGCTCATGGCTCATCGCCGACCAGCGAGTGGCGCGTGACGGCGCCCGAGACGGTCTCGGCGCCGACGGTGACGTACAGGACGCCGTCGTTTCGCAGCAAGGTCCAGCGCGCGTTGCGCTCCGTGAGCGCCCCCAATCGGTCCAGAAACGCGGGTTCGAGCGCGTAGACCTCGATCTGCTCCAGCTTGTGAATGGTCCGGCTCTGCGCCTCGCGGATCAGGAGCCGCGGATCGTGCTGGGTGAAGACCACCACCCGCGGGGACGCCTTGCTGACCTTGTGCAGCCGCTCGGCGGAGGGCGTCCCGAGCTCGACCCAGACCCGCAGGTTGCCCTGCAGATCCTTCACCCAAAGCGGCGGCTCGTCTGTCGCGGAGAGCCCCTTCGAGAACGCAATCCCCTCCTCGAACAGGAGCGCATAGGCGACCACGCGCGTCAGCAGGTAGGACATCGACTCGGAAGGGTGGCGGGCTACACGGAGATCGAGCGACTCGTAGACGCCGCGGTCGACGTCCGAGAGCTCGATTTGCAAGTGATACACGGTCGCCGACAAAGCCATTCGAGCGACCTTACTCCGAATCCGACGTCGATCAGGCTTGGATGGCCAGCTTGCTCCGTCACATTCGTCCGGAAAAGAATCCGAACGCGCCGTCGCGCGTCGGAAGCACGCCGAAGCTCATGAACACACTCGGCCGCGACCACGCTTGGTGCGCTCCGGGCCCATCGCCCGAGCCCTCCGCGGGCCCGCCGTCGTCGGCGTAGCGCACGATGCCGCCGACCGTGAGGGACACGCCGGTTGCCTGGACGATTCCCAAGAGCGAGAACAGCGCCGCTTCGTTGGGCGAGGCGCCGATGGCCATCCACGGGCCGGCGACGGGGATCAGGAGGTCACCCGCCCAGGGGTTGTGCTTGGTGGGACACGGGCACATCTCGTTGGTCGCGCCGGCGAGGCGAAGGCGGCCAATACGCCCAGCGTGTACGGGACGGCGAAGGTCACCAGCCCGCCCACGATGAAACCGATTCGACGCGGGCGAGGCGCAGGCGAGGCGCCGGCTGGCGCTGGTTGCGCGGAAACTTGGAATCCGGGCGCCGCATCGGCGCGCACGGTCCCCGGGGAGAGGGTTAGCGCGACGAGCAGTGTGAACGTGATCGTCAATTCCATCGGCTCCAAAATAGGCATGAATCATGCCAGGCCGTGATTCCGCTGGAATAGGGGCGCGCCCGACCCCGAGACAGGACAATCTTGTCGCGACTCCGTCGAACCCAAGTGGACGCTGCGCGGGGGCCTGCCGCTCCGTCAGGGTTCGCGTCGGACTGTGCGAGGACTGCCGGGAGCCGACGCCATCAGCGCAGGGGCGGGCCGTAAAGGGTCTCGCGCAAGCTCATGTAGCCGAAGGTGTAGGTGCCCGCCGCCGTCGGCGGGGGACCGCTTCGCCTTCGTCACGATCGGCTTCGTCCAGGTCCTCGAGCCCGACGCGCCCGGCATGCACACGACCGACTCCGTCGACTGCGTGGTCGTGATCTCGGGCAGCGTCACCCTCGAGCTGTGCGTGTGGCCGGAGGTGTTGGCGCTCAGCGCGCGAGCTTCAGCTTGCCGTCGCCGCCGCCGCTGATGCCGGCGAAGAAGTCGTTGCCCTTGTCGTCGACCACGATGAAAGCGGGGAAGTCGACCACCTCGATCTTCCAGACGGCCTCCATCCCCAGCTCGGGGTACTCGAGCACCTCGACCTTCGTGATGCAGTCCTTGGCCAGGCGGGCGGCCGGGCCGCCGATCGAGCCCAGGTAGAACCCACCGTGCTTCTTGCAGGCCTCGGTGACGGCCGCCGACCGGTTCCCCTTGGCGAGCATCACCATGCTGCCGCCCGCCGCCTGGAACTGGTCGACGTACGAGTCCATCCGTCCCGCCGTGGTCGGCCCGAAGGATCCCGAGGCGTAGCCGGCGGGCGTCTTGGCCGGCCCTGCGTAATAGACCATGAAGTCCTTCAGAAACGCCGGCATGCCTTCGCCGCGATCCAGGTTCTCTTTGATCTTGGCGTGGGCGATGTCGCGGGCGACCACCATCGGGCCGGTGAGCGCGAGTCGCGTCTTGATCGGGTAGCGCGACAGCGTCGCGCGGATCTCGCTCATCGGGCGTGAAAGGTCGATGGGGACCACTTCGCCGGGCAGCTCCGCGCCGGTGATCTCGGGGAGATACCTGGCCGGATCGGTCTCCAGCTGCTCCAGGAAGATCCCCTCGCGCGTGATCTTCCCCAGCGCCTGCCGGTCGGCCGAGCACGAGACCGCGATGGCCACGGGACACGAGGCGCCGTGCCGCGGCAGCCGCACCACCCGCACGTCGTGGCAGAAGTACTTGCCGCCGAACTGCGCGCCGATGCCGGTCTGTTGCGCCAGCGCCAGCACCTTGGCCTCGAGCTCTCGATCGCGGAACCCGCGGCCCAGCGCGTTCCCCTCGGCGGGCAACGTGTCCAGGTAGCGGGCCGACGCCAGCTTGGCCACCTTCAGCGTGTATTCGGCCGAGGTCCCCCCGATCACGATGGCCAGGTGGTAGGGCGGGCAGGCCGCGGTGCCCAGCGAGCGCAGCTTGGCGTCGATGAACTTCATCAAGCTGTCGGGATTGAGCAGCGCCTTGGTCTCCTGAAACAGCAGGCTCTTGTTGGCCGAGCCCCCGCCCTTGGCCATGAACAGGAACTTGTACGCGTCGCCGTCGGTCGCGAAGAGCTCGATCTGGGCCGGCAGGTTGGTGCCGGTGTTCGCCTCGCGGTACAGATCCAGCGGCGCCAGCTGCGAGTAGCGCAGGTTGTCGCCGGTGTACTGCTGGTACACGCCGCGGGCGATGGCGGCTTCGTCGCCGCCGCCCGTGAACACCAGCTGCCCCTTCTTCCCCATGATGATGGCGGTGCCGGTGTCCTGGCACCCGGGCAGCACGCCTGCCGCCGCGATGTTGGCGTTCTTCAAGAGCTCGAGCGCGACGAAGCGATCGTTCGCCGACGCCTCCGGGTCGTCCAGGATGTTGCGCAGCTGCTGCAGGTGCCCGGGCCGCAACAGGTGCGCGATGTCGTTCATCGCCTGCCGGGTCAGCAGCGTCAGCGCCTCGGGCTCGACGCGCAGGAAGCTGTGCCCTGCCGCATCGAACGTCGAGACGTGGTCGCGTGAGAGCAACCGGTACGTGGTGGTGTCGCCGGTGACCGGCAACATGTCCTGGTATTCGAACGCGCGGGTGCTCACGACCGAGGTCTATCCCGTCCGATCGGCCTTCTACAAGGCCGATCCATCCCGTTGCTGCAGTGACCAGGAGCAGAGGTGGCCGTCGCCGCCCACCACGATCCGGCCCTTCACCGCGATGGGCGACGTCCAGCGCTCGACGTTCGAGCAGTTGCCGTTGCTGACGATCGCGGTGCCCGTGTCGCCGTCCACCCCCTGGAGCACGCCGCCGCTGGTGAACCAGACGATGGCGTTCGAGGTTCCGTCGGTGGTGGTGGCGATCGGGCCGGTGGTGGTGCTGTCCATGGCCGCGCACCAGACGATCGACGGCACCGGTGGATTGCCGGGCGCGATGCGCAGCGACACCACGGCGCGCCCGCTGATTCCGCCTGGGCACATGTTGGCGCCGCCCGTGGTGGAGAAGACGAAGTGGAGCCCCTGCGCCGTCCGATAGGCGGCGGGCGCGGTGTGGATCGACATGCCGCTGGCGGCCACGGTGAAGTCGACCTTGTGACCGTCGACGCCGCCCAGCGCCGTGGCGTCGAGGATGTACAGGTGTCCGTCCTTCGAGAGCTGGAGCACCATCTTGGACGGGGTCGAGCCGGCCAGCTCGACGTAGACGGGATTGACCGACGCCAGGTCGGCGTCGCTTCCGTCCATCGAGGACCAGCGCGAGGGGTAGTAGGCGTCGGCGCGCGAGCCGAGGCCGGTCACGCGAACCAGCTCCTCGCTGTCCTGGTGGGTGGACGAGCCGCCGCCCGTCCGGTTCCCCGTCGCGGCAAACACGCCGTTGCCGTCGGACGCCATCCCACCGGCGGCCCAGATCCCTTCGCCTTGCCCACCGGTCGCCCAGCCACCCATCTTCGTGGGGTTCGCGGTGTCGATGCCCAGGACCCAGCCGTGGTAGGGGCCGCAGTCGCCGACGTGGCCCCCGTAGGCGACAAAGAGCGTGCCGCCCACCAGCGACAGCGCGCTTCGCTGGTTCTCCGGCTGCGGCATGAAGGACGTTCCGCCCGAGGCCGGCACCGTCGACGCGTCCACCGGCCAGCCGCTCTTTTCGCTGCCGTCGTCGACCGACAGGGCGTGCACCTCGTGGCGTGAGATCGAGTCGGTCCCGATCGCGGCGGCCAGGTAGATCGTGCGGGAGGCGGCATCGATCACCGGCGTGCTCTCGATGCCGATCGGGTGGATGTTGCCGCAGCCGGCGCCGCTCTGCTGCGGCGAGCTGCCGACGTTGTGCGTCCAGACGACCGCGCCGGTCGTCTCGTCCAGCGCGTAAACGTCGTTGCCGGTGGTGACAACGAAGAAGGCGCCCTTGCCGCCGGGGCCGTTCTCCATGTACAGGGGCGACGCGAACATCGTGCCCGTGAAGTCGGCGGTGAATCCGGGCGTGGTGGTCATGGTCGCCGCCGCGGTCTGGGTCAGGGTCGGCTGCAGGAAGTGCCCGTCCCTCGACGGATTCTTGTTCCGCTCCAGCACCGATTGGCTGGAGGAGCTCCCCTTCGCCGGCCCCGACGAGCAGGCCGCCGACCAGAGTGGGATCGTCGCGCCGAGCAGCAGCAGGCGTGAGGTCATCGAGTCCGCCCTCCCAGCGCCATTTTACGCCAACCAGCAACCTGACTGGAAACTCTGGCTCGGGGGCACCCGAGGGGACCACGACATGTTTGTCGTTCTCGACGGTGCGGGTCGCGGGGGGCACCTTCGAAAGTCCCGGCGATTCGTGGCGGCCAGCGTGGCATTTGGCTTGCTTCATCGAGCTGCCGTGAAGTCGCGGCGCTGGTGTCATGTCACGGTCGCGCTGGTGTTCCTGGTGTCGCGGGTGCTGTATCGCGTGGTCCTGGGCGTTCGCTTCGATTGGTCGCCGATCACGTATTTCATCCAGTTCGTCGACCCCTGGTTCCTGCGGCACGACTTTCTTCGCAGCATCTTTTACCTGCACCACCAGGCGCCGCTGGAGAACCTTCTGGTCGGGATCCCGGTTCACTTTCTTCGCGACGATGCGGCGTACGTGGTCGTCGATTTCATCTACGTGGCGATCGGGCTGGCGACAGCGCTCGGCCTGGTCGAGGCGATGCTGGGCATGGGGGCGAGGCCGCTGTGGGCGGCGCTGGTGAGCTGCCTGTACACGGTCTCGCCGACGACGGTCACGTACGAAAACTGGCTCCTGTATCACGTTCCCGTGGCGTGCGCCCTGCTCTGGGCGCTGGTGGCCCTGCTGCGCTTTCAGCGGCAGCCCTCGTTCTGGTCGGCCTCGGCGTTCTTCCTTGCGCTCACGGCGGCGGCCCTGCTTCGCTCGACCATCAACTTCATGTACGTCGCCGCGATGGCCGCGCTGGCGTTGCTCTGGACGCCGTTTCACCCGTCGGGGCGCATCGCGGCGCGCAAGTCGATCCTGCGCGCGGCGGCGGGCCCGCTCCTGGTCGTGGCGCTCGTCGCCGCGAAGCCGTCGCTGCTGCTCGGCTATGGCTACGGCGAGGCGCTGCTGTGGGGGAACCTGTCCAAGAAGATCTGGAACGAGGTCCCCGAGACAGAGCGCACCCGCCTTCTGACCAACGGCCTGGTTTCTCCCGCGGCCGAACGGTTTTGCCTGGCCGACCTGCGGGAATTCGAACCGTTCCGCATTCCCCACGAACCACTGGGCGTGCCGTTGATGGACATGGAGCGCGCCCCGAACGGCCGCTGGAATGCCCACGCGTTCGAGTACCTCCCGATCGCGCGAGAGCTCTACAAGGTCGACGCGCTGTATCTGCTCCGCCACTATCCCGGGGCGTATGCGCGGGGCGTCGGTCACGCGCTGTCGTGGTATCTGTCGCCCGCCACCAACGACGCCAACCTGCCCGGCTCACCCAACTATCGACGTCTGACGAGATGGCGCGAGGCGCTCGACGAGCTGGGAGGCGCGCGGGACGGCAGGTATTCGGTGATGCTGGCCGCCGGGATTCCGCTGCTGCTGCTCTTCGGCGCAGCCGGAGTTTCGCGTGCGCGGATCGACGTGGTCTCCGAGCGTCGCAGCGCGGCCGGGTTCGCGTACATGCTGGCGACCATCCTCTACGCCGGCGTCTCCACGATGCTGATCTCGTACGGGGATTTCAGCCGCTACCGCTTCGAGGTCGATCCGCTGTACCTCGTTCTGCTCGCGACCGCCCTGACCAGAGGGCAGACGTTCATGGGCGAGCGGCTGTCTGGTTTCACGCGCCGGCCGAGCTGGATTACTCGAGCCGCCTGATGACGGGGATCGCCGTGATCCCGACGGCGTCGGCGCTCTCCTCGGGCACGACCTCGTTTGTCTTGGGAAACTCGACCGGCCTCAGGACCGTCAACTCACGATCGCAGAGGCGGAACCACTCGTCGTAGCGCGCTCTCTTCGCCGACATGTCGAAGCATCTCTCGAACGCCGTGGCCGCCTTGCCATCGAGCAGGTCTCCTGGGACGTCCTGATCGAACACCTGGTACAGCTGCCCGATGCGGGCGGCGGCGGCGACGTCGAAGGGGGGGGCCCTGAACGCGAACGCGGCCAAGTACAGCCGCCGCGCTCGCGCCAGCTGATCGAGCTTTCGGGTGACAAACGTCTCGAGACGCCGCCGAAATTGCGGACTCCAGCCAGGCCTCGGTTGCTCGACCAGGTCCGCCGCGGGAAAGTACCGCGGCAGGTTCAGGTCGGGTGGAGGCTTCATGCGCGCGAACGCCTCCCATTCGGCTTCCGCCAGGTAGAAGGCGGCGCCGGCGGCCGCGTGCGCGGCACCAGGCTCGGCGGGACCGATCGACGCCTTTGGATCCATTCCGGGATCGGTCTCGAAGAGCTCGGCGACCCTGTGACGAACGGGAGGCGTGCGCGGCTGGTGCACACCTCTGCCCAGGCGACGCCAGAGCTGCTGCACCGTCAAGAAGCGTCGTCGCGCCTCGGCAACCAGGGCGGGCTCCCGCAGCTGGTCGCAACCGCCGTCCTCGGTCGGCTTGGGGCACGAGGCCTTCCAGGCCTGCTCACCGCGAAAAAACTCATCGTCGATCGCGATGTCCGGCCCGCGATCAGCCGCGTTGGCTGGCCGAAGAGGTTGCCCCAGCTCCAGCACGAGCAAGCATGCGACGGCACCGAATCGCACGCGCCTATTGTCGCACGACTCCGGCCTTTGCTTGCGCGGGCGTTGCCACTATTCTCGGCCGCCGCGTGCTGACCATCGAGGAGCTGTCGAACGTCGCGATCTTTTCGAGCCTGTCCCCCGCCGAGCTGGAGCAGCTCGCCAAGCTGGCGGCGGACATTCACCTGGCCGCCGGCGAGTACGCGGTCCACGAGGGCGAGGAGCGGGTGCTGTTCGCCGTGATCGCCGGCAAGATCGAGGTCACCAAGAAGTTCGACGGCGTCGAGAAGACCATCGGGTGGCGCGCGCCCGGGCAGATCTTCGGCGAGGTCCCGCTGGCCCTGGGCGGGCCATTCCTGGGCAACTACCGCGCCGCCCAGCCGTCGCGCGTCATGCGCCTGACCGCGCAGCAGTATTACGCGGTCGCCGCCGCCGCGCCGGAGGTGGCGCGCCGGGTGGGCGAGCTCGCGCGCGAGCGCATCGGCGGCCTGCAGGGGCTGGCCGCGGAGGCGCCCAAAGCGCGCGCGCTGGTTCTGGGCCACCGCTGGGACACCGCCTGTTACGAGCTGCGCCGCTTCCTGGCGCGCAACCAGGTCAGCTTCGAGTGGCTGACGCCCGACGCCCCGGACCTGGCGGCGCGCTGGCCCGGCGCGCCCGGCGCCGACGCCTGTCCGGCGCTGCGCCTGACGGAGGGTGGCCTGACGCTGCTCAGGCCGGAGCCGCGTCGCCTGGCCGAGTGCCTGGGCCTGCCGACCGCCGCGCGCGCCACCGACTACGACACCGTGATCATCGGCGGCGGCCCGGCCGGTCTGGCGACCGCCGTCTACGGCGCCTCCGAGGGGCTGGCCACGCTGGTCGTCGAGCGCGAGGCGCCCGGCGGCCAGGCCGGCACCTCGTCGCGCATCGAGAACTACCTGGGGTTTCCCAACGGCGTGTCGGGCGACGAGCTGGCCAGCCGTGCCCTGCAGCAGGCGCGCCGCCTGGGCGCGGAGATCCTGGTGACCCGCAACATCGTGCGCCTCGATCCCGCCACCCGCGCCGTCCACCTGGACGGCGGCGACGTCGTCCGGGCGCGCACCATCATCATCGCCACCGGCGTGACCTGGCGGCGGCTGGGCATCGAGGGCTTCGACCGCTTCATCGGGCGCGGCGTCTGGTACGGCGCCGCGCGCAGCGAGGCCAGCAACATGCAGAACCAGGACGTGTACCTGATCGGGGCCGGCAACTCCGCCGGCCAGGCGGCGCTCTATTTCGCCAACCACGCGCGCACCGTCACGCTGATCGTGCGCGGCACGTCACTCGAGAAGAGCATGTCCCATTACCTCGTCGAGCAGGTGCGGGCCAAGGCCAACATCGCGGTGCAGCTCGAGTCCGAGGTGAGGGCCGTGCACGGCGACAGCCACCTCACCGCCATCGACATCCGGACGCGCGGCGACGATGTGGTGCGGCGCGACTGCGGCGGGCTGTTCGTGTTCATCGGCGCCGACGCCGAGACCGACTGGCTCCCGCCCGAGATCGCCCGCGACGCGCGCGGCTACCTGCTCACCGGCGCCGACGCCTCCAAGTCGGGGCGCTGGACCCTGGCCCGCGACCCGCACCTGCTCGAGACCAGCGTCCCCGGCATGTTCGCCTGCGGCGACGTGCGGGCCAGCCCCGTCAAGCGCGTGGCCTCCGCCGTCGGCGAGGGGAGCATGGCCATCGCCTTCGTGCACCAGGTGCTGGCCAGCGCGGACTGACCTTCACATCTGCTCGGGCGCGGTGATGCCCAGCAGGTCGAGGCCCAGGGCCAGCGTGCGGGCGGTCGCGTCGGCCAGCGCCAGGCGCGAGGCGCGCGTCGGTCCCTCGGCTTTCAGCACGGGGCAGCTCTCGTAGAACGCGGTGAAGGCGGTGGCCAGGTCGTAGAGAAAGGCGCAGATGCGGTGCGGGTGCAGGGAGTCGGCGGTTCGATCGAGCGTGCCGGCCAGCTGCACCAGGGCCAAAGCCAGCGCGCGCTCTTCGGGGGCCTCCAGCGTGATGGGGCCGGCCGCCGCGCCGGCCTCCGCCGCCTTGCGCAGGATCGACCGGATGCGCGCGTGCGCGTACATCAGGTAGGGGGCGGTGTTGCCGTCGAAGGCCAGCATCCGCTTCCAGTCGAAGACGTAGTCCTTGATCCGGTCGCTCGACAGGTCGGCGTACTTCACGGCGCCGATGCCGACCGCGCGCGCGATCCGCGCCTGTTCGTCGGCGGCCAGCTCCGGGGACTTCTGGGCGACGGCCTCGGTGGCCCGGGCGATGGCCTCGCTCAGCAGATCGGCCAGCGCGACCGAGTCCCCGGCGCGGGTCTTCAGCATCTTCTTGTCCGGGCCCAGCACCGATCCAAAGGCCACGTGCTCGAGGCGCGTCCCCTCGTCCACCCAGCCGGCCATTCGCGCCGTCGCGAACACCATGGCCAGGTGCTGCGCCTGGGGCGCGCCCACGACGTAGATGAGCCGCGTGGCGTGCAGCTCGCGCACGCGCTGGCGCAGGGCGGCCAGGTCGGTCGCCGCGTAGCCGTAGCCTCCCTCTTGCTTGCGGATGATGAGCGGCACCGGCTCGTTGTCCCGCCCGGTGAACCCGGGCGGGAAGACGCACATGGCCCCCTGGCTTTCACGGGCGATCCCTTTCTCGACCAGCTCGTCGACCACGCCCGCCAGCAGCGCGTTGTAGGTGCTCTCTCCCGCGACGTCGTCGGGCGACAGCGTCACGCCCAGGGTCTGGTACAGGCCGGTGAAGTGCTGGACCGAGATGTCGACCAGCCGCCGCCAGAGCGCCAGCGTCTCCCCGTCGCCCGACTGCAGCAGCACCACGCGACGGCGGGCCCGGTCGGCGAACGCCGCGTCGCCGTCGAACTTGGCCCGGGCCGCCCGGTAGAACGCGCCCAGCTCGCGGACGCCCGTTTCGCCGCCGGCGCTGCCCTCGTCGACCAGGTGCTCGATGAGCATCCCGAAGGGCGTCCCCCAGTCCCCGACGTGGTTGCGGCGGATCACCGTGTGCCCCTGCCAGGCGAGCAGCCGGGCGATCGAATCGCCGATGATGGTGCTGCGCAGGTGGCCGACGTGCATCTCCTTGGCGACGTTGGGGCCGGAGTAGTCGATCACCACCCGCTCGGGCCGCTGCGCCCTTGGAATCGCCAGGCGCCCCTGGGCGTCGTCGCGCATGCGCTCGACCAGCGCGACCAGGTAGGTCGCGCGCAACGTGAGGTTCAGGAACCCGGGCCCCGAGACCTCGACGCGCGCGATCACGTCATCCGCGGGGAGCTTGTCGGCGATCGCCGCCGCGATCTCGCGCGGCGGCTTGCCCAGCTTGCGCCCGACGGCCAGGGCCAGGTCGGCCTGATAGTCGGCGTGCTGTGACCGGTGCAGCGCCGGATCGACGCCGGCCGCCGCGTCGCCCAGGGCGGCGCGCGTGGCGGCCAGGATCCGGTCGCGCAGGGGGATGAGGGGGTCGGCGGTCTCGATCGGGTTGGACACGGCAGGAGGCAGAGACTACGACAACTGCCGGGCCTCGGTCAGTCGGCTGTTGGCCTTGAGGAGCTGACCTCGGCCGTGCCGCCCTTGGCCGCCCAGGCCCCTCAGGACCCGTCTTCGGTTCGTCAGGTGGACTTGAGGGCGGTGAACTCGCCCGGGTCGTGGATGCGGGCCCCAGCGACGGCGCCCAGGCCGCCGCAAAAGTCGGTGGTCAGGTCGGAGTAGCCGAAGGAGCTGACCTCGGCGGTGCCGCCCTTGGCCGGGAATCCCTGCGCGTCGCCCTTCACGCCCAGAGCGTTCATCAGGTTGTAGTAGTACTTGTTGATGGGCGCGTTGGCGAGGCTGGGGTCGGTGCCGGTCTGCCCGGTGAGGCCGTTGGTCATTCCGTCGCTGCCGGCCCCGCACTGCGCCTCGCTGTTCCCCTGGGTCAACGTGGGCGAACCGTCCTCGACGTTCACCGTCCAGCCGGTCTTGAAGACGCCTCCGCAACTTCCCGCCTGGATGATCGGCAGGTTGTTGGTGTTCCCCGCGAGGCCGTCCGAGAACTCGTTGAACCAGACCGCCGCGGTGCTGTCGAGCAGCGTGGAGCCGTCGCCGTTCTGGATGCCGTCCAGCATGGTGGCCAGCTTGGCGAACTTGGACGCGTAGTACTTGTCGATGATCTGGAGCTTGTCCAGGGCGTTCGCGACACAGGTCCCCGTCAGGTTCGCGTTGTTGCTGCGCACCGACAGATTCTCCGATTCGTCGGTGAAGCCCAGGCCTCTGAAGTAGTAGTTCGGCGGGTATTTCAGCACGATCACGGGGTTGAAGTTGCAGGCGGTCGCCAGCACCGCCATCACCGAATACATGTCCGCGCCGTCGAGATCGGCCGTCACCATGTGGGTCAGGATGTCGCCGTCCGACGGGACGTTGTTCACGGCGGCGGCATTGTCCGAGGTCGCTTCCAGCTGGGTGGCCAGATCTTGCGAGCACTGGCTGGACGTCATCGTGCGGCCGGTGTCGTTGATCAGCGCCTTCCAGGCTTCGAGCTTGTTCTTGTCCTCGGCGGACATGTCGAACCGCTCCAGCGACTCCAGGTCGGCCTTGACCAGGTCGGTCACCAGCTTGCCGCGCGCCGCGGCATAGCTGTCCGGGTTGGCCGACCCCGGAGCGAAAAGGCCCGTGAGTGTGTTGAAGATGCTCACCGGGTTGCCGAGGCCGGGGTAAACGGCGGCGGCCGTGGCCGGCGCGCTGCTGGTCTTCAGGTACGAGATGGCCGACTGGGGCGACTCGCCCATGGTCCCGCCCGAGTTCCCGACCCGCATGTGAAGCGGCGTCCCGGACGAGCTGAGCTGCTGAGCCATGACGTGATCCAGCGAGCTCCCGACCGGCATGGCGTTGAGCTTCGTCTCCTGGCCGAAGCTGAAGGGGTCGTTGGTGTTGGGCGTGACCGGTTGCAACGTGAAGTACGACCCGACCACATTCAAATGCCGGTCGTTTCCCTGCCCCAGGCCGTGCACGCCGTCGTTGTTCTGGGTCCACTCGTTCATCGCGCGGATGCCGCGCGGGATGAGGAGCTTGCCCAGCACCGGCGTGAGCGCGGCCAGGCTGGTGGGCGCCAGATCGCTGGCCGTGAGCGCGCCGTGCGACTTCACGGGGAAGAACCTGGTCGTGACGCAGCCGTAGTGCGTGAACATCATGATCAGTTGCCGTGGCGCGGCGATGGTCTGGCTCCGGGGCTTGCGTTCCCAGATCGAGCTCAAGAACGGCGCCGCGACCGCCGCCCCGCCCAGGCCCCGGAGGAAAATTCTTCGATTCATTCGCATGGGTTACGCTCCCAGCAGACTGTCCCTATCAGCTTTCCCCCCGATCAACATGGGCCTTCGGCCTTGGATTCTTCAGTCGCGAGTCGCGATTTGTACGGCGGCGGCGCTGTGCGCGCTGTCGTTCGCCACGTTCCTCTGGTCGCCCAACCACCAGCTGACCGACTCGGGGTACGCGCTGCTCGTCAGCGAGAACCTGATTCGTCACGGCGACCTCGATCTCGCGCGCTACCGGCTGGATAGCGGCCCGGGTTCGAACTACCGCCTCGAGCACGCGGGCGATCACGTCCATTACTACTTCCCGGTCGCCGGCTCGATCCTCTCGGTTCCCTATGTGGCCGTCGATCGGCTGATCGGCAGGGCGATCGCCGACGGTGACCATTACGACAGCCGGGTCGAGCGGGCAGTCCAGGCGCGGCTGGCCGCGCTGCTGATGGCGGCGTTCACCGCGATCGTGTTCTTCACCGCGCGGCTGATGCTGCCCAATGGCGCCAGCGCCGCCGTGGCGCTGGTGGTTGCGTTCGGCACACAGGTCTACAGCACCGCCTCGCGAACGCTCTGGTCCGACGACTGGGCGCTGGTGCTGGTGGGCCTGTCTGTCTACCTGCTGCTGCGCGCGGCCGCGCGCGATGCCGGCCGCCCTCTGGTCTGGCTGGCAACGCTGGAGTCGTGGGCCTATTTCGTGCGGCCGACCAACGGGATCGTGCTGGCGGGGACCGCGATCCTCCTGCTCCTCGTCGAGCGGCGCGCCAGCTGGAAGTTCTTCGTCACGGCCGGGCTCTGGGTGGCCGCCTTCGTCGGGTGGTCGCTGGCCCAGACCGGGGAGGTGCTGCCCTCGTATTTCCGCAATCGCCTGGGCGGCGCCACCGGGGAGTCGCTGGTCGGGACGTTGCTGAGCCCGAGCCGCGGCCTCTTCGTTTGCGTTCCGGCGACGCTGGCCGTCGCGCTGCTGCTGGTTCGCACCTGGTCGCGGCTGCCTTTCCGTCCGCTGGTCCGCCTGGCCATCGGGATCTGCGTCGCCCAGTGGCTGGTGGTGGCCGGCTTCGACAAGTGGTGGGGCGGCCATTGCTTCGGCGCCCGGCTGTTCACCGGCCTGGTCCCCTGGCTGGCGCTGCTCGGCGTCCTGGGGCTGGTCGCTGCCCGGCCGATCTCCCGGGCTCTAACGGGCCTTCTCATCGGGCTGGCGGCGCTCAGCGTGCTGATCAACGCCGCCGGGGCCATCTCCGCCGAGACGTTCCGCTGGAACCTCCAGCCCGAGAACGTGGATCTGGCGACCGGGCGCCTCTGGAGCTGGAGCCGCAGCCAGCCGCTCGCGCCGCTGCGCGACTGAGCGCTACTTCGTGACCACGACGGTCGCCGTCGTGAAGTCGATGGTTCCGCTGTTGTTCTGCCCCTCGACCAGGATGCGGGTCTCTTCCAGGTTGCCGAGCGTCAGGCCCAGGCTCGCCCACTCGTCGAAGTGCTTGGAGATCGAGATGTGCCCGCACTGGCGCGGCGACGTCCGGACGCTCCAGAACTGCACGAAGTCCTGGTTGGTGCCGGTGATGTTGGCGGCGTTCTTCTGCTGGTTCGTCATGACGTCGTACGTGCCTTCACCATCGATGGTGAAGGTGCCGACCTTGGTGAAGTTGGGCTTCTTCCCCAGCCAGTTCTCCGCGATGTAGTACTCGTGCAGCGGGCTCACCGACCAGCCGTAGATCCCGATGTTTCCGAACCCGCCGGTGGTGATTCCCGTCATCGTGTAGGCGAAGTCCGACGAGAACGTCCCGATCTGGGTGTAGGTCTTGCTCTTGTCGAACGCCAGGCCGACGCGGGCGATCCAGTCGCTGACGTTCATCCAGTTCGCCTTGAACGCGGCGTCGGTGCCGTAGACGGTCATGCAGCCCGAGCCCTTGCCGTCGGACCAGAAATTGTACGAGTAGCCGGTGCTCCCGATGTTGCCGCTCTCGCCCGCGGTCGGCGCGTTGCAGATCTGCATGCCGCCGGTCCGGGGAGGGACGGTCGGGCAGGGCATGTCGGCCCCGTCGACCGAAGCGTCCATGTTGCTCGTCGAGCCGCCGCTGCCGCCGCCCGTCGCGCCGTGGCCGGCCCCGCCCGCCGCGCCGCCCGTCCCCTTGACCCCGCCCGTCGGCGTGCCGCCCGTCCCCGGGCTGCCCCCGCCGCCGCTGCCGCCCATGGCCTTCGCGCCGCCGGCTCCGCCGCTGCCGCCGCCGGTCGCGCTGTTGCCGCCGGTCGATCCACCCGTGTGGCTGCCGCCGGTGCCGCTGCCGCCGGTGTTGCTGCCGCCGGTGTTGCTGCCGCCCGTGCCGATCTGCCCCCCCGTGGCTCCGCTGCCGCCGGTGCCGGTGCCCGTCGGCGAGTTGGGGCCGCAGCCCAGGACTCCCAGCGCAATGCCCAGAACAAGCCTATGCCGCAGCGCCCCGCGCATGGAGCTATTGTCTCATCGAAGCGAATCCCCGGACGAGTTCGTATTTTTGACCGCAACCTCCGTTTCCGGCAGGCGTCGCCCCTTCCAGAGCATGTAAATCGCCGGGTAAACCAGCAGCTCGAGCAGGGCGGAGGTCACGACGCCGCCCACCATCGGCGCGGCGATCCGCTTCATCACGTCGGCGCCCGTCCCGTGTGACACGAGGACGGGCACCAGGCCGGCCAGGATGGTGGTCACTGTCATCATCTTGGGCCGGATCCGCTTCACGGCGCCCTGGTAGATGGCGTGGCGGGCGGCGGCGCGCGTGCGTGGCGCGTGGTCCTTCCAGGCCAGGTCCAGGTACAGCAGCATGACGATGCCGGTCTCGGCGTCCAGGCCGGCCAGCGCGATGATCCCGACCCAGGTGGCGACCGACAGGTTGTAGCCGAGCGCGCCCAGCAGCCAGAACGCCCCGACCAGCGAGAACGGCACCGCCAGCATGACGATCAGCGCCTCGATCGCGCTGCCGCCGTTGGCCAGCAGCAGCAGGAAGATGATCGCCAGCGTGGCCGGGATGACCACCGCCAGGCGCGCCTTGGCCCGCTCGAGGTAGCGGAACTGGCCGGCCCATTCCAGCCGGTAGCCTGGCGGCAGCTTGACGTGGGCGGCCACCGCGCGGCGCGCGTCGGCGACATAGTCGGCGATGGGGCGGTCCGTGTCGGCGAAGACGTAGGCGTAAAGGCGGCCCCCCTCGTCGCGCAGCATGGCCGGCCCGTCGCGCGACACCAGGTGCGCCACCTGTCCCAGCGGGATCTGCGCGCCGGCCGCGGTCGCCACCAGCACGTGCTCGAGGTCGGCGGTGGTCGTGCGGAAGTCGCGCGCGTAGCGGACCGTCACCGGGTAGCGCTCGCGGCCTTCGACGGTGGTGGTCACCGTCTTGCCGCCGATGGCGGTCTCGATGGCGTCCTCGACGTCCTCGACGTTCAGGCCGTAGCGGGCCGCGGCGTCGCGATCGATGTCGAAGTCCAGGTAGTGCCCGCCGCCGATCCGCTCGGCGAACGCGCCGCGCGTCCCCGGCACGTCGCGCAGCGCCGCCTCGATCCGGCGCGAGACCTGATCGATGCCGTGGAGGTCGGGACCCAGCACCTGGATCCCCAGCGGGCTGCGCACGCCGGTGGCCAGCATCTCGGTGCGCGTCTGGATCGGCATCCACCAGACGTTGGGCATGCCGGTGAACTGCATCGCCGCGTCCAGCTTCGCGACCAGCGCCTCCCAGGTTTCGCCTGGCGGCCAGGTCGATTGCGGCCGCAGCTGCACGATGGTCTCGAACATCTCCAGCGGCGCCGGATCGGTCGGCGTCGAGAAGCGTCCCGCCTTGCCGAACACCCGTTCGATCTCCGGAAAGGACTTCAGCGCGGCGTCCATGCGGCGGATGACGTCGCTGGCGCTGGCGTCGCTCATCCCCGGCACGGCGGTGGGCATGTACAGCAGCGTCCCCTCGTCGAGGGGCGGCATGAACTCGCTCCCCAGCCGGCGCGCCAGCGGGATCGTCGCGGCCACCAGCAGGGCCGCCGCCAGGATGACGGACCAGCGGAAGCGCAGGGCGAACCGGCAGGCCGGCCCGTAGACGCGCACGAGCGCGCGCGCAATCGGGTTCTCCTCTTCGCGGCGGATGCGCCCGCGGATGAACATGGCGGCGACGGCCGGCACCAGCGTCACCGACAGCAGCGCGGCCCAGGCCATCGACAGCGTCTTGGTGAAGGCGAGCGGCCGGAACAGCCGCCCTTCGGTTCCTTCCAGCGTGAACACCGGCAGGAACGCGACCGTGATGACCAGCAGCGAGAAGAAGATCGGCCGCCCCACCTCCATCAACGCGCGCGTCACCACCTCCGCGCGGGGCTCCGCCTGTCCCGCCGCCTCCCAGTCTTCCAGCCGCTTGTGGACGTTCTCGACGACGATGATGGCTGCGTCGACCATCGCGCCGATGGCGATGCCGCCCAGGCTCATGATGTTCGCGCCCAAACGCAACGCCGCCATCGGCACGAAGGCCAGCAGCACGGCGATGGGCAGCATCAGCACGGGAACCAGCGTGGAGCGCAGGTGGAGGAGAAAAAGCAGGATGACCAGCGCCACCACCGCCATCTCTTCGAGCAGCGTGTGCCGCAGCGTCTGGATGCTGGCGCGGATCAGCGTCGAGCGGTCGTAGGTCGGCACGACGCGGACCCCGGGTGGCAGCGTCGGCTCCAGCTCGGCCAGCCGAACCTTGACGGCGTCGATGACGTCCAGCGCGTTCTCACCGGTGCGCATGACGACGACCGCGCCCACGGCCTCGCCCTTGCCGTCGAGCTCGGCCAGACCGCGCCGTTGCCCCGGCCCGATGCGCACCCGCCCGACGTCACGCAAGGTGATGGGAGTGCCGTTCTCCGTCGCCAGGACCACCTTCTCCAGGTCGGCGGTGCTCTTCACGTAGCCGCGGCCGCGGATGAAATGCTCCGTGCCCGACACCTCCAGCACGCGCGCGCCGACGTCGCCGTTGGACCGGCGGACGGCGTCGGTCACCTGCATCAGCGTCACGCGCAGGCTCTGCATGCGGCGGGGGTCCAGGTCGACCTGGTACTCGCGGGCGAAGCCACCCACGCTGGCCACCTCGGCGACGCCCGGGACGCTCTGCAGCGCGTAGCGCAGCGTCCAGTCTTGCAGCGACTGCAGCTGCTCCAGGCTCTGCCCGCCGGTCTCGTCCACCAGCGCGTACTCGAAGACCCAGCCCACGCCCGTCGCGTCCGGCCCCAGGGCAGGGGTCACGCGCTCGGGCAGCTTGGGCGCCAGGCTCGACAGATATTCGAGCACCCGGCTGCGCGCCCAGTAGACGTCGGTCCCATCCTGGAAGATGACGTTGACGAACGACATCCCGAACATCGACTGGCCGCGCACCGCGCTGACGTGAGGCGCGCCGACCAGCGCCGTCACGATCGGGTAGGTGATCTGGTCCTCGATCAGGTCGGGCGCGCGGCCCATCCACTCGGTGTAGATGGTCACCTGCACGTCGGACAGGTCGGGGATCGCGTCCAGCGGCGTCCGGCGCAGCGACCAGACGCCCGCCACGGTCGCCATGGCGACCAGCAGGATCACGACGAACCGGTGCCGCGCCGACCAGGCAATCAGTCGGGCGATCATCTCGACGGCGCTCTCCAGCGGGGGAGGGCGTCGCGCAGCTTGGCCTCGCTCGACAGCAGGAACGTCGCGCCGGTCGCGACGCGGTCGCCGGCGCTCAAGCCGGAGCGGACCTCGTCGTACTCGCCGGCCTGCGCGCCGATCTCGACCTCGACCGGCTCCAGGCGCCCGCCGCCGCGGTCGAGGAAGGCGTAGCGGTGCTCGCCCGACATGAGCAGCGCCGAATCGGGAACCGACAGGCGCGTCCCCAGCGGCGCGTCGATCGCGACGTCCGTGAACATGCCCGGCTTCAGCGCCAGTCGCGGGTTCTTCAGCTCCAGGCGGGCCCCCAGCGTGCGGGTCTTGTCGTCGACGACCGGCGCGACGAAGGTGACGCGCGCCTCCAGCGGCTCGGGCAGCGCCGGAACGCGCACCCGCGCCGGCTGGCCCACCGATAGGAAGGCGGCGTCGCGCTCGGCGACGGCGGACTGCACCCAGACGCGCCCCAGGTTGCCGATCCGGAACAGCGACGTGCCCGCCTCGAGCCGCGCCCCCTCGACGACGTTCTTGTCGATGACCACGCCGGCGACCGGCGACGAGATGGTGACGCGCCCGTCGGGCTTGCCCGCCCGCTCGATCTCGGCCAGCTGAGCCGGGGAGAGGTCCCAGTAGGCCAAGCGCCTCTCCAGGCCGCCGGTCAGCTGCGGGCCCGCGCCCGAGCGCCGGGCCGCCAGCAGCTCCTCCTCGGCGGCCAGCAGGTCAGGGCTGTAGACGACCGCCAGCGGCTGGCCGCGGCGGACGGCCTTCCCGGTCTCGGCGACCAGCAGCTTCTGCACGTAGGCCTCGTACTTCAGCGTCACGTCGCCCAGGTTCCGCTCGTCCACCTCGACCCGGCCCGCGGCCCGCAGCGTGATCGCCAGCGGGCGCGGCGCCACGGTGCCGAAGGTGACTCCGATCAGCTGCTGCCGCGCCGGGGAAACGACGATCGCGTTGCCGGCCGCCCCCGCGTCTTCGACCGTGAGGCCGGGACGGGTGGTGGCGACCTTCAACTTCACCTCCTGGTGGGCGTGCCCCGGAACGTCGACGGACAGCGTGAGGAACCAGTCGCCCGCCATCGACAGCGGGTACGAGATCTCCCAGCGGCCTTTGTCGCGCGCGCGTACCGCGCCGTTCCCCTTCATCTCGGGCATCGCGCCCATGGCGGGCATGTTCCAGACGAAGGCGAGCGCGGCCGATTCGACCGGCTTGCCGGCGGCATCGGCCACCGCGACGTCCAGCCGGTTCTCGCCGGTGCGCGGCGGGCTGGGCGCGATCGCCAGCGTCAGCGTCAAGTCGCCGGCTCGCACGGTCTTGGCGTCGCCGGCTGCGAGCGCCCGGGTGATCGTCAGCGCGAACAGAACGGCAACGGCCCGCTTCATGGCGCCTGCTCCTGGTGCGAGATGCGCGATCCCGATTCGGCGGCGCGTACCAGGCCGACGTCGCCGCCCACGGCGCGCTGCAGGTCGGCCAGGTGCTGGGCGTACGACGCCAGGTGCATGGCCAGGTCCAGCTCGTGCATCTGCAGGTCGCGCTGCGCGTCCAGCACCATCGCGAAGCTGCCGCGCCCGGCCGCGTACGACGCCAGCGCGCTGTCGAGCGCCTGCCGTGACAGCGGGATCAGGTGGTGGTGCAGCTCGGCCTGCCGCGTCTCGGCGGTCACCTCGGCCAGCGCGTCCTGGATCTCGGCCGACACGCGCGCCTGCAACGCCTCCGCGTCCGCGCGGGCTGCCTCGACCCCCGCCTGCGCGCCGTCGATGCGGGCGCGGTTCTTCCCGGGGAAAACCGGCAGGTTCACCTGCACGCCCAGGAACAGGAAGTCCGACGGCGAAGTGGAGCCGCCGAAGACGTGCATCTCGCCGGCCGACAGCCCCAGATCGGGGATCGAGGCGGCGTGGGCCAGCCGCACCCGTGCTTCGGCGGCGCCGGAGGCCGCCTGCGCGACGGCCAGCTCGGGGCGCTCGCGCAGCGCCCGGGCGCGCAGCGTCTCGAAGGCCGGCAGGTCGCTCAGCAGGCCGGGTTCCGAGGTGCGCCCGATGTCGCTGCCGGGCGCGCGATCCAGCAGCGCCACCAGCTTGGCCACCGCCGCGGCCCGACGCGCGCGAGCCGCCTCGCGGTCGGATTCGACCCTCAGCTCCTCGCTCTGCGCCCGCAGCACCTCGGCCTGCTCGCCCCGTCCGGCCGAGACGCGCGCCGAGGCCGCCGCGACCAGCGAGCGCAGCGTGGCCGCGATCTCGTCGTCGACCTCGATGGTTCGATCGGCCAGGAACAGGTCGAAGTAGGCGCGGGCCACCTCGGACTCGACGTCGCGCGCCCGGGTCGACACCTCGGCCCGCGACCCAGCCGCCATGGCGCGGGCCTCGTCGGCGCGCGCACCGCGCTTGCCGCCCAGCGGGATCCACTGGGTGACGTTCAGCATGAGCGGCACGTTCGACAGGTCGACCGGCATGTTCCAGAGCTGGAGCATCACCATCGGGTCCTCGAACGCCCCCGCCGGATCCACGGCCGCCGCGTCGGCCCGCGCGCGGGCCTGCGCCGCGTGCACCTGCGGGTTCTTGCGGCGTGTTTCGTCGAGCAGCTCGGCGAGATGGACGATCGGCGCGACGGGTGGGCTGGATGTGGACGGACTGATGGCCAGACAGACGTAGAGCACGAACATTCCTGGACCTCTGATCGCGAGAGTGAACGGCGGAAACGACGACGTTCAGCGCGCGATCAGATCAGGAACGACTGCGTGAGCAGGAAGACGGGGGATGCGTGGCCGCGTGCGGTGCTGGGCAGCTCGGGGCGTACGGCGCCCGGGATTGAAACGGGGCGCCGCTCCAGGATGGCGGCGCTCAGCAGGTGTACGCACGGTGGCGCAATCTCGGGGCGCGCCGACGACGCGGCCGGGGCTTTGTCGTTGGAAACGACCACCCGCTCGCAGCAGGCCGGCTCGTCGAGCTTTGCCTGGGGCTCGGCCGGCGCGGTCTGTGACTGGTCGCTCAGGGTCGGGCAGCAGGTGTCGAGGACGAACAGCCCCGACATCGTGCACCGCAGGCCCGAGAAGCTGGACGCAGACACCGCGAGCGCGAGCAGCGGCACCAAAAGCAGCGCGCTCAGCCAGCGGTTCCGGCGCTTGCCCACCTGTCCAGGTTGACGGGCGCGGCGCCCGGCGTCAAGGACGCCTACCGGGCGGCAGTCGTCGGGCATGGTTCGCTTCGCTCACCGGGACGGGTCTCGGCAGCGAGCCGCGCCGGGCCCGCGGCGGCGTGCACGGGCTCGCGATCCGATTGGGGATGGCAGTGAATCGGGTGCTCGGCCGCAAGGGAAAGGTCGTCGGCGATCGCTTTCACGCCCGTCCGGCTGGCGGCGCGCCGGCGGGCCGTCGCGGGTCGAAGAACAGCCGGCTACTTCCCCGTGACCGCGCCCAACTTGAATTCGCAGATGTCGCGCAGCCGGCCGCGGGCCCGGGGGCCTGAGCTGCGGGCCCCAAGGGATCCCCGAAGATGTGAGGAGTCGTCAGAGGGGCTCCAAGGACACTCCTGGCCGGGGTAGGCTGGCGGCCCGATGACGGCACCCGACCCAGCCCCGGACGCGCAACCCGCAGGCGGGGTCCGCACTGCCTCGCGGCGCGCCTACTTGCTGATGGTCGCGGCGGGGTCCTTCGCGACCACGTTCGGCCAGCAGCGGGCGCTGGGGAACTACCCGATCCTGTTCCACTTGAAGGAGCACCTGCACTTCGGCAAGGAGCAGGTGAGCGAGTTCTTCATGTGGGCGACGTTCGCCTGGAACCTGAAGCCGCTCGCGGGCGTGGTGACCGATGCCTTCCCCATTCGTGGGTCGCGCCGTCGCATCTACATGCTGCTGGGTGGGCTGGTGGCCGGGCTTTCTTGGGTCGCGCTGGACCTCGCGCGCGGGACCTACGGCGCCTTCCTCGCAGCTTCAATCGCCCTCAACGTCGGCCTGGTGTTCGCCAGCACCGCCATGGGAGGGCTGCAGGTCGAAGCCGGGCAGCTGTTTGGCATGTCGGGGCGGGTCACGTCGTTGCGGCAAGTCGTCATGTCGATCGCGCAGATCGTTACCCCCCTGCTGGGCGGCGTGCTGGCCGAGCGGGCCTTTGGTCTGACGGCGGGGATCGGCGCCGCGGTGATGTTCGGGTTGGCGGCGCTGGCGCTGAGGCCGTTCCGGGAGACCTCCATCACGCGGTTCGCCGGCGCCTCCGACGGCGACACCGCGCCCCGCTACCGGCCGACGCCCGCGGTCTGGACCGGAATCGCCGTCCTGGCGGCGGCGGGCACCGCCAGCGTGCTGGTGCGGGGCATGTTGAACGTGGGGATCTCGCTGTTCGCCCTGCTTGGCGTGTTCCTGCTGGTCCTGGCCCTGGCCACCGCACGCGTCAGCAACGCGGTGCTGAAGCAAGCGCAGCGGCAGCTCGCGCAGATCCTGGTGTCCCGCGCGCTCTGGCTGGCCGTGGTGATGCTGTTCCTGGTGTACGTCGTCCCCGGTCTCAACACGGCGCTCACCTACCGGCAGAGCGACGACCTGCACTTCTCGAAGGAGCTCATCGGCCGGCTGGCAAGCGTCGAGGGGGCCACGGGCGTCCTGTTCGCCCTGGTCTATGCGGTGATCTGCCGGCGGCTCACGCTGCACCGGTTGATCATCCTGGCGATCGTGACCAACGCGGGCGGCACGCTGCTCTTCCTGGTGTACAACGCCGCCACCGCCTACCCGATCCACGCCATCACCGGCGCCGTCGGCGTGCTGTCCGAGCTGGCGCTGATGGACCTGGCGGTGCGGGCGACGCCCGTCGGGTGCGAGGCGCTCGGCTTCTCGCTGATGCTGAGCGTCCGCAACTTCGGGATCGCGCTGAGCGACGTGACCGGCTCCAAGTTGATGGACCAGGCCCACCTGAGCTTCGCGACCCTGGTGCTCATCAACGCCGCCACCACCGCGGCGGTGCTCGCGTTCGTGCCGCTGCTACCCCGGGCGCTGGTGCTTCGCAAGGAGGGTGAGACCGCCTGAAAGTTTCGTTCCCCGCGTCGTTCGGT
>DATJWP010000016.1:0-111840 GCA_035578045.1 Polyangia bacterium
ACCACGCCGACGTCATCGCCATCGCCGGCGACAGCTTTCGCAAGCGCGACGCCGAGGCCGACGTCAAGGCCCGCCGCAAGCCCGGCGGATCATGACGCCGGCAAGTCCAGATTCACGCGGATCGCGGTGAGCGCCAACACATGCTCGAACTTGAGCACGAGATTGCTGACGCAGAGGTCATCGGCGCAGACATTCTGAGCACGACCGCGACGGAATCGCGCGCGCAGACTTCAGGAACGGTTCTGGCCGAGTCGCTCTCGGTCGTCCCTTCCACCGAGAGGAGTGCGGTAGCAACACCGGCGAGCGCCATCCCGCCGTCTCCGGATCCGGCCGAACGTTAGCCGACGGTCGGCGCGAACGGTCTAGCCGGGTCCAGCGGCATTCCCTTCATGTGGGGCCCTGGCCCAATCGGGGACCTGCACGAGCGTCCACGAGCTCAGAGGGTGAAACTCCGGATGGAGGCTTCTGATCAAGCCTTCATCGAAGAAGTGATGCGTGACGTCTGGAAAAAGATCAGGGTTCAGAGCAATCACGGCGCGCGGATTGTGGAAAATCGAAATGCCTTCCCGCCAGGTTTCCCGATAGTCGGGCGCGGTGACGATCATCTTAAATTGGTGTGGCTCGACTGCATTCGGATCGTGGTCAATGCAGGTGCCGAATCGGGTGATTCGCAGGATGCGCGAACCAAAGCCAGCCAAGAACCCCATCCTGTTGAATTTGGCGATGGGTTGCGCTGTTGCTGAACATCACAGCACTGACGTGCTCCGTGCCCGCCTGGAAAAAGAACCCCGAAGGGACCTCCTTGTCACCCACTTTGTGGACTCGCACCTGCTGGGGGATGACGATGAGAGAACCATCGTCTGCACGCTTCCAGGTGTGTCGATAACCGTAAAGATAAGTGGTCAGAGCGGTCGAGGTCCAAGTCATCGACCCCTCCTGATGGAAGTCCTCAATGGCGAGGACGAAGGGATGCCCTTGGACGTGAGGCAGCTTCCAGTATTCCTTCTTGAGCTTCGAACTCAGAGGGCTTCCGAATTTCATGGGCATGTAGTCGTTCATGAACGAGGCCGCGTCCTGCGGCGGACTGATGACGGACTTTGTCGTGGGGTTTACCGTTACAGCCTCGATGCAGACCGTCTCGTCCCATTTTACGGCTACGAAATCTGGAGAGTTGTGCGACCGATCCAGGAGAAAACCGGACTCTGTGAGAAATCCGAACAGATACAGCTCCCACAGTCGTGCATCGAATCCGTCCGTTTGGAACTGCTGGACGAAGTTCCCGTCGGGATCTCGAAAATGAAAGGCCATCTCGCGCATGATACCGAGCGCCGGCGAGTAACCAGGCTCTCGAAGCACCGAGACGAACCTGGGATTCAGTTCTTCAAGGGGCGCCATCGGCGCGAAGAGGTCAATCCGGCGCGGTTTCCCGTTTTCCTGCGGGATGACGGACTTGCCAGACTCCTCGCGGGCGCGGAGTAACTCGGACAAGCGGCGCTTCGCCGCGGCCTGTGTGGCGAACGAGCTTTCGAGGTCAACGCCGCGGAATCGGCCGTCGACATCGCGCGCCAAGACGATGGGGCCGAAGTCATCGTCAGTTAGGTCTCGGACTATGACCCCGAGGAAGCGCTCCTGATCGTCCGAATACCATGCCACCTCTTCCCCAAATTCGACGGAGACAGGGTGTCGGGTATATGCGACGAACGCCTCAAACCGGATACGCGAGATGCGTTTCACCTTGAGTGGCTAGCATACGCGTTCTGTCCGTCCAAAATGTTCCGCCAAGGATCCAGAACCGGACTCAGTTCTCGTCCCAGGGGTACCTTCCCTCCGAACGCGGGGACATCGGGGACGACGGAGACATGACTTCTGTATCTGCCTGATCTTCCATGGCTTCAGGGGGATCCGGGGCGTCTCCGGTTTTGGCGGAAGTCGGGGACCAGCGCGGGACGGGGTCGGGGACTTGGACGCCGCGGAGGGCGGTGAGGCGGACGCGGAGGACGCGGCGCTTGCCGTCGCCGACTCGGACCTGCATCTCGGGGCGGTTGTCGGGACCGGGGAGGACGAAGCCCTTTCGGACGAGGGCCTTGCGGAGGGCGTGGGCGCTGTGGCCCCAGGCTTCGCCGGACTCGCGAAGGAAGGTGGCGACACGGCGGCGGGCGGCTTCGGGCAGCAGGAAGGCGTAGTTCTCGTCGAACCAGCCGACCGCCTCGACCTCGTCGGAGCGCGGTGAAGTGCCCTTCTCTACCAGTCGAACGCGGCGCTGCTCGAGCAAGGTGCCGAGAACGCTCATGAATCGTTCGGCCGGTTCCAGGTCCCGAAGGACAGTACTCTGTGCCTCACTGATCCGGCGCAGCGCCTGCCGGGCGGCGGTCCGCAGCTCGGTCGACCGGGCGGCGTCCACGGCGCCGACGTGCTCGGCGAACTCGAGGAACAGGTCGAAGGCGTTCCGGAGCTGGGCGAGAGCGTCGGCCTGTCGGAGGTGCGAGCCGATCTGGTACAGCTCGCCGCGGAGGCGCCCAAGGCGGACGGGCAAGTCCTTCTGGAGCTGCGGGATGGCGGGCTGCGGTCTCCTCTGCTGCGACCATTGATCGACATCGTTGGTGAGGTGCGCAGACAGCTTCAGAGATCGGGGCCTTCGCGCAAGCGGCAGGGGCAGGCACAACAACAACGGCGGCGGCCGCGATGACAGGAGCGACTCCCAGGGCGGGCCCCGGCGGGGCGCAGCGCGCCAGCCCGTCGGAGTCGCTCGTCAGGTCGGACGCGCAATGTCGACGTGACCCGAGGGCCGACAACCTCCCTCATAGCGTGAGGCTGCGGTAGCAAAGCCGCAGGAGCCCGCTCTCGTACCTCCGATGCTCGACGAGCTCCAGCGATTGCTCTGGCGTCGAATCTCGACTTCCTCATCGCTTCGCTCCCTTTCCAGGGCTCCCAGCGAAGCGAATCCCGCAACCGTCAAACGGTCCAGTTTTTGGGGGTCAGGTCATCGGGGGCACAGCAGAGTGTGCGCCGGGAGCTTCAATGGTCACACTCTGAAATCCGGCGCAATGTCGCCTCGAGTACAGGCAGCGCGAGGCGGTCCTTCTGGTGTTGGGATGCTCGCTTAATCGCGACGATCGTCTCCAGGCCGAGTACCCGCATCACGCGCCCGTCGAGATCGACTTCGACCGACAGAGGCACCAACAGGTCGTAGTCCCGTGCTCCCTCGATCGCACCGAGACAATCGAGCGGCCCGAGATCGGTCATGAGGAGCGAATGGCCGGTCGTCGCGAGCGCCCGACGGTCAGGCAGGAGTGGCTGCTCGGGCGGCCGGCCTCGGTACCGCGCGTTCAGCTTCGCGAGGCCGGTCATCAATCTATCGAGGTTGTCTGGCGTCCTCGCGTGGACGATGTCCACGTCCTGCGTCATCAGTGGTGCGCCCTGTGCCACTGCAGCCAGCGCCCCCACCAGGACAAAGCTCACCTGCTCGGAGAGCAAGACGTCCAAGATCGATGTCAGGTCTCGCGGTTCGGACATGCCGCGTCCCTGACCACGAACGCCTGACGGAGCCGGGCCGCCAGCGATGCCACCCGGTCGTTCTGTTGCAGCCGCTCCGCGGGCGTCAGGCGGAGCATCTCGTCGATCAGACTCACATCGACGGCCGGCGTTTCCTCGTCCTCGCCAGGAGCGACTGCCACCCCAAACTGGGTTGCACTCCGGTCCGATTCCCTCATTACTCCCTCATGCGCGCCGACTCCCTCATTCAGCGCCGCAAACCGCCCATAACCCCTTGAAATCCTTGAGCGGGAGAAGGGGTTCGAACCCTCGACGTCCACCTTGGCAAGGTGGCACTCTACCACTGAGTTACTCCCGCGAAGTGGGCAGTCTTTTAGGGCAAAAGCCGGCTTCGGTCAAGGTGTTCTGAGGCGGGCGAAGACGGTCACGACCTCGACGTGGAAGGTCTGGGGCATCAGGTCCAGGGCGACGGCGGCGACGGGGTGGAAGCCGGCTTCCGCCAGGAGACGGGTGTCGCGGGCCAGGGTCTGGGGATCGCACGAGACGTAGACGATCCGGCGGCGGGCGCGGGCTGCTACCTCGAGGTGGGCGCGGTCGGCGCCTTCGCGGGGGGGATCCAGCAGGACGGTGTCGGCCTCGACGGTGGGTGGGCGGGGAGACCAGGTGGCGGACGGGACGTTGGCGCGGCCACGGGCGATCGCAGCGGGGTCGCCGTCGTTGGCGTGGACGCGGCCGGGCCAGCGCGCGGCCAGATGGCGGGTGAAGTTGCCGCTGCCGGCGTACAGCTCCACCACGACGCCCGGCTCGTCGCCCAGGGCGCTCATGACCTCGGCGACCAGGGCGGTGTTCGCGGGGCGGCCGACCTGGGCGAAGCCGCCGGCGGGGACCCGCAACGGCCGGCTTTCGGGCTCGGCGACGTCGACGTCTTCGCGACCCCACAGGTTCTTGCCGGCCACGGACAGGCCCACGACGCCGGCGGCCTGCAACCGATCGATCTCCCACCGCGCGTGGCCGGCGCTGGTCGGGTCTGCGCGCACCAGGTTCACGTGCACGCCCTCGGCGCCGGCCTGAGCCTCCACTTCAATCTCGGGGGCCAGGCCGCGGGCCATCGCGCGCAGCGCGGGGAACGTGCGCGCCAGCTCCGGCGCCGGCAATAGACACGCGTATCGCCCGTCCACCACGTGGTCCACGACGTCGCGCGAGCGCCGCGCCCTGAACCCGAGCGCCCCGCCCTGCCCCACCGCCCACTTGGCGCGGTCGCGGTAGCCGTGCTCCGGCCCGGCCGGCCGCACGGCGGGCACCTCCATCGCCAGCGCTCGAGCGACGATGGCCTGCTTGGCGGCGCGCTGCGCCTCCAGCGACACGTGCTGCCACTGGCAGCCGCCGCAGGTCCCGAACAGCGGGCACGCCGGCTGCACCCGCGCGGGACCCGGGCGCTGGATCTCGACCAGCTCGCCCCAGGCGACGCGCCCCTTCTCGCGCTCGATCCGCACGCGCGCGCGCTCGCCTGGCGCGGCCAGCGGGACGAAGGTCGCCCGGCCGTTGCTGGGGGTCTCGTGCCCCGCGGGGTCGCGCTGGCGGCCCACGGCGTCGCCGCCGGGGGCCAGCGCATCGATCTCCACCTCGACCTCGACCTCGACGGTCATGCGCGCCGGCTCAGGGGAACGGCTGCGCGCTGCGGCCCCGCTCGAGGTTGAAATCGAAGTAGCCCTGCAACCAGCCCCCGATCTGCGCCATCTGGGGCGGCGGCTGGTTCTGTTCCATGGCCGCGATGATCGCCTGATCGGTCAGCGTCAGCAGGAAGTTGGCGCGCATCCGGTCGCCATACTGGATCACGAAGTTGCCCGGCACGGCAGAACGCTGGTCGGGCGGCGTGTTCGGCTCCTCGGCGCCGCCGAAATACTCGAACTGGATCCACCCGTCGTTGGCCAGGCCGACGACGTTCGTGATTCCGCAGGTCGACAGGGTCGCCAGCGACGCGCGCAGGTCGGTGTACGGGGTCAGGTGAATGCGCGGGACGGTGGCCATCATCGACACGCCGCCATCCAGCGAGATCGCCGCGTCGGGGCCGCCGGGCATCACGGTGCCCGCATCCAGCGCGCCGCCGTCACTGAAGCCGGTGGCGCTCCAGTCGCACCACCAGGTCGGCGTCCCGTCCGGGAGGGTCTCGTTCACGTTCCAGTCGGGCTGACCGTTCACGGTCCGCCCGCGCAGGCAGCGCCCGACCTCGTACGAATTTTCGACCTCGAAGGTCAGGACGTCGGCGTACTGGACGGCCAGCCCGTTGTCCTGCATCCGGATGCGGAGCTGGTTCATCGGGTACGGGTTGGTCATGGTTGGCGCCTCGATCGGCTCGCCCGCGAAGAACACCGGTTTCAAGCTGTAGGGCACCGGCGTGCCCTGGCCGCCGGGGCCGGTGAGCTTCCCGCAGCCGAGCTCGAACAGCTCCCCCTCGGCGACGCCCGCGCCGCTGCCGACGGCGCACCCGGCCGACGCCACCGCGGCGGCCAGCACCAGCCCGGCCGCCAGCTCGACGCCGGCCTTCACGGCGCGGGGCTCCGGACCCGCACCACGGTGCCGCGCGCGGCGTCGATTCGCCGCGCCGCCGAGCCGTCCCGCCGCGCGATCTCGACCTGCCCGCCGCTCCCCACGTACGCGACCAGCGCGCCCGGCTCCACGTCCGAGAACGTCCGGCCCACCAGCGGCGAGAACAGCCCCTCGCCGCCGTCGACCTCGACGGCGATGTCGGCGTCCGGAGCGCCGGCCAGGACCTCGGCCGGCAGCGACGTGATCAGGTTGCCGAAGCCGTCGACGTGAATGACCTCGCCCTCGATGATGCCGGCGCCGCGGTACACCGGGGCCCGGCTGATCTCGACCATCGTGTCCAGGATCGGTCCCACGTCGGCGGGGCGCGCGCCCGTGGCCAGGCGGGCCGCCGTCGGCGCGAAGACGTCGCGGCCGTGAAACGTCGGGCTCACCGGCTCTCGCCGGAAGGCCGGCGCGTCGATGCGGAAGATCTGCCGCGGCCCTCGCGCAACCAGCGACAGCACGCCGTTGTCGGGACCGATGAAGAAGAAGCCGCCCGCCTCGACCAGGATGTCGTTGCGCTGGCCGCCGACGCCCGGGTCGATCACCGCCACGTGGATGGTGCCGGGCGGGTAGAACGGCGCGGCCTGCGCCAGGGCGACTGCCCCCGCCGTCACGTCTTGCGGCGGGATGCCGTGCGCGACGTCGACCACCGTCGCCTCGGGCGCGATGGAAAGAATGACACCCTTCATGGCGCCCACGTAGCCGTCGCGGTCGCCGAAGTCGGTCGTCAAAGTTACGATGGGCATTTCTCGAACTCAGGAATTATCGCACGGACCTTCGCGCTCCGCCCCCTAACCGGCGCGATTCAAGCGAGTTATGATGTTGGTCACGATGGATAAGACCGTCGCCAGTGCAGACGAGGCGGTCGCCGATCTCTTCGACGGCGCCACGCTCATGGCCGGTGGGTTCGGCCTGTGCGGTATCCCGGAACACCTGATCGCCGCCGTGCGCCGCAAGGGGACGCGCGACCTGACGATCATCTCCAACAACTGCGGCATCGACGACAAGGGGCTGGGCATCCTGCTGGCCAACGGCCAGGTGAAGAAGATGGTCTCCAGCTACGTCGGCGAGAACAAGACGTTCGAGCGGCTGTTCATGGAGAAGAAGCTCGACGTCGAGCTGACCCCCCAGGGGACCCTGGCCGAGCGCATCCGCGCGGGCGGGGCCGGCATCCCGGCCTTTTACACGGCCACGGGCTACGGCACCGTCGTCGCCGAGGGGAAGGAGACGCGCGAGATCGACGGGCGCATGTACGTGCTCGAGCGCGCGCTCACCGCCGACTTCGCGCTGGTCAAGGCCTGGCGCGGCGACCGGCTGGGCAACCTGGTCTACCGGAAGACGGCGCGCAACTTCAACCCGATGATGGCGTCGGCCGCCAAGATCACCGTCGCCGAGGTCGAGGAGCTGGTCGAGCCGGGGCAGCTCGAGCCCGATCAGGTCCACACGCCCGGCATCTACGTGGCGCGCGTGCTGGCCGGCGGACGCTACGAGAAGGCCATCGAGCAGCGCACCGTTCGCAAGAGGGTCGCCTGATGCCGGCGCTGACGCGGGATCAGGTGGCCCGGCGCGCCGCGCGCGAGCTGCGCGACGGCATGTACGTCAATCTCGGCATCGGCATGCCGACGCTGGTGGCGAACTTCATCCCCGCCGGCACCAACGTCGTGCTGCAGTCGGAGAACGGCCTGCTGGGCATCGGGCCGTTTCCGTACGAGGGCGACGAGGACCCCGACCTCATCAACGCCGGCAAACAGACGGTGACCTCCGTGGCCGGCGCGGCCTTCTTCTCGTCGGCCGAGTCGTTCGCGATGATCCGCGGCGGGCACATCGACTGCGCCATCCTGGGGGCGATGCAGGTGGCGGAGACCGGCGACCTGGCCAACTGGATGATCCCCGGCAAGATGATCAAGGGGATGGGCGGCGCGATGGACCTGGTGGCCGCCGCCAAGCGCGTGATCGTCATGATGGAGCACGTGGCGCGCGGCAAGGCGGTGCCCGGCGGTCCGCCGCCGGTCGAGGAGAAGAAGATCTTGAAGCGCTGCACGCTGCCGCTCACCGCCGTTCACGCGGTGCACCGGATCATCACCGACCTGGCGGTCCTGGACGTCACGCCGGCGGGGCTGGCGCTGCGCGAACGGGCGCCGGGCGTCAGCGTCGCCGACATCCAGGCCCGGACCGAACCAACGTTGATCGTGGAGGGCGACGTCCCCGAGATCGATGTAACCTGAAACGAATGTCGCGCGACAAGGTCGAGACCGCGGCGGGCATCCCGCTGGACACGGTCTACGACGGCGACAGCCTGGCGGCGCAGCAGCCGCCCTTCGATCCGGCGCGCGACCTGGGTGAGCCAGGACAGTTCCCGTTCACGCGCGGCATCCACCCCACCATGTACCGGGGGCGGCTCTGGACGATGCGCCAGTACGCCGGCTTCGGCACCGCCGCCGAATCGAACCGGCGCTACAAGTACCTGCTGGCGTCGGGGCAGACGGGGCTGTCGGTGGCGTTCGATCTGCCGACGCAGATGGGGCGCGACGCCGACCACCCGCTGGCGCGGGGCGAGGTGGGGCGCGCCGGCGTGTCGATCGGGTCGCTCGACGACATGCACGTGCTGCTGGAGGGGCTGCCGCTGGACACGGTCTCGACCTCGATGACCATCAACGCGACGGCGGCCACCCTGCTCTGCCTGTACATCGCCGTCGCCGACCAGCGCGGCATCCCGCGGGCCAGCCTGTCGGGGACGGTGCAGAACGACATCCTGAAGGAGTACATCGCGCGCGGCACTTACATCTACCCACCGGGGCCGTCCATGCGCCTCTGCGCCGATCTGTTCGCCTTCTGCGCCCGCGAGCTGCCGCGCTGGAACACCGTCAGCATCAGCGGCTACCACATTCGCGAGGCGGGCAGCGACGCCGTGCAAGAGGTCGCGTTCACCCTGGCCGACGGCATCGCCTACGTCCAGGCGGCGCTGGCCGCCGGGCTGCCGGTCGACGCGTTCGCGCCGCGCCTGTCGTTCTTCTTCAACGCGCACGCGAACCTGCTGGAAGAGATCGCCAAGTTCCGGGCGGCTCGCCGGCTGTGGGCCCAGATCATGCGCGACCGTTTCGGCGCACGCGATCCGCGCTCGCAGACGCTGCGTTTTCACGCGCAGACCGCCGGGTCGACGCTGGTCGCGGCCGACCCTTTGAACAACATCGCGCGGACGACCGTCGAGGCGATGGCCGCCGTGCTGGGCGGCGCGCAGTCGATCCACACCAACGGTTACGACGAAGCGCTGGCGCTGCCGACGGAGACGTCGGCGCGAATCGCGCTGAGGACGCAGCAGATCCTGGCGCACGAGAGCGGCGTCGCGGACGTGGTCGATCCGCTGGGCGGCGCCTACGCGATCGAGGCGCTCACGTCGCAAATTGCGACGCGAGCCGAATCGACGATCGCGCAGATCGACGGCATGGGCGGGATGGTCGCCGCGATCGAGGCTGGATTCCCGCAGCGGGAGATCGAACGGCGGGCGCTGGAGCACCAGCGCGGCGTGGAGAGCGGCCAGCGAATCATCGTCGGCGTGAACCGCTTCGCGGAGGGGGTCGAGGAGCCGCCGCCCTCCCTTCAGAAGATCGATCCCGCGATCGAGGCGGGGCAGCGGCGGGCGCTGAGCAACCTGCGGGCCGCACGCGAAGGCGCCGCGACGCACCAGGCGCTGGCCCGCCTGGGGAATGCCGCGCGCGGGACCGACAACTTGCTTCCCTTCATCCTCGACGCAGTCAAGTTGCGTGCCACCCTGGGCGAGATTGCGGACGTGTTTCGAGAAGTTTTCGGGGAATATCGGAGGCCGTAGCGGTTTTGAAAGATAGAAGTTTTAGGATTGCGCGTCGGCCGCGATCGGAGGTACCGTCAAGTGTTGCTCACGTTTTGTTGCGACCTCCGCGCGGCCGGGGCGCAGGGCAACGGGGGGATGACGGGACGATGACGAAGTCGGATCTCATCGACGTTTTGTGTGAGACGCAGAAGATCCCGAAGGGGCGGGCCGAGCTCCTGGTGCAGGTGATCTTCGAGTCGATGGAGGAGGCTCTGAAGCGGGGCGAGCGGATCGAGATCCGCGGCTTCGGCAGCTTCGAGCTCCGCAGCTACAAGCCCTACGAAGGGCGAAATCCCCGCACCGGCGTGCGGGTGAACGTGCAGCCCAAGCGACTCCCCTTCTTCAAGGTGGGCAAGGAGCTGAAAGAGCGCGTGAATGCCGGCCGCAGCGGCGGCACCCCGGCGGTCGCGGGCAGCGTGGAAAATGTGGGCTGGCAGGGGAACGGCCGACTGACCAAGGTTGGCAGCCCAGAGGCGCCGGCCGCCGCGGAATCGGCGCCCAACGGCACCGCCACCCGCGCCAGCGCGTAGTAACCGCGTTTCAGGCCGCTGCGCGCAGGCGGGCCAGCCGGCCCGGCGCCGTCACGGCGTGCCGAGCGAGCGCGGCCAGCAGCGCGCCCCCGCGATCGGCCAGCACTTCAGAGCCGGAGACGCGCGCGGCATAGAGCTGCTGCACGCGGCGATCGAACAGGATCAGCGACAGCCACAGGTTGGCTGTCCGGGGCGCGTACAGCATCGCCGCCAGCCGCGCGTCCAGCGCCAGCTCGCGGCCGACCACGGCGCGGCGAACGGCCCGCCCATAGTCCACGAAGCGGAAGTCGCCGGTCGCCAGGGCTCGCTCGACGGCATCGGCGGCGATCGGCCCGTGTTCCAGACCGACCGCGATCCCCTCGCCGGTGAGCGCGTCGATGCCGGCCGCGTCGCCGACGCAGATCAGGTGCGGCGCCCCCAGACGGGCGCGCGAGCGGAACCGCCAGGCCGGCCAGCCTCGCGCCTCGTCGCGCAGCACGATCCCGTACGGGGCCAGACCGTCCCGCAGCAGCGCCTCGATCTCGGCGCCCGACTTTTTTATGGAGGTCGTGTGCATGGCGCCGACGTTCAGCCGCCCGTCGGGTGCGGGAAACAACCACAGGTACCCGCGCAACCCACGCGCCATCAATGAGAAGTCGTAAATCATTCGCCCCGCGACCTGTTCGGCCAGCTCCGGGGGCGTGTCGACCTCGGCCTGGAACAGGCGCAGCGGTGGACGATCGTCGGCCGAGACCGCGCGGCGCACGCGACTGCCGGCGCCGTCCGCCCCGACGAGCGCGCGCGCGATCAGGTGGCGGCCGCGCGTCGTCCGGATCGCGACCTGCCCGGCGGCGCCGTCGACCGTGAAGTCGGCCATCCCCTCGCCCGTCACGATCTCGATGCCGCGCTCGCGCGCCTGCTCGACCAGGTCCGCGTCGAACTCGCGGCGGCGCACGATGTCCACCGGCCGCTCGAGCGCGACGTCGTGGCGGCTCGAGCCGTAGACGATGCGCCCCTGGACGCACGGGACGCGCGGGACGCGCACGCGCAGGCCCAGCGCCGCCATCGCCGCGTGGGCGTGACCGGTCAGGCCGCCGCCGCACGGCTTGTCGCGCGGGAAGCGGGCCTTGTCCAGGCAGAGGATCCGTTCGGCGCCGATGCGCGCGGCCAGCGCCACGGCGGCGGCGACGCCTGCGGGTCCCGCGCCGGCGACGACGACGTCGCGATCGACCTTGCTCAAAGCTGCGCGGCCACGGTGCCGCCGACCGTCACGGTGATGTGACCGTTCGGCACGGGCGTGCCGGCGTCAATCACCACCGTCGCGCCCGCGATGATGTTGAACGTCGTCGAGACGTTCTTGGTGTACATCTCGAAGGCCGCGTCGGCGTTGGCGGTCTTGGTCACCGAGCCGGTCGGGTTGGTGCCGGCCTGGATGGAGGGCACGGTCCCGAACAGCGTCGCGCTGGGATCGGTCGGGTCGGTGACGCCGTCGGGCGCCAGGTAGATCGAGATGGGCGGCAGATCGACGTTCAGCGTGTTGTCGCTGACCGTGTACGTGATGCTCTCGATCGTGACGTCGACCAGGCTGTGCCCCGGGAACGTGGCCAGCGCGCCGACCTGCATCGCCAGATTGACGGGCGAGTAAGTCGATTCCGGGATCTGCGCCTCGCAAGTCGACGCCGGACAGGTCAGCGGGGTCATGGAACAGCTCACGCCAACCAGGGAGCCGTCGTTGCAGCACTGCGCGTCCGACGTACAGGAAATGCTGGGGAACGTGGCGCCGACCGCGGGGGGCGGCAAGTTGCCCCACTTCGCGGTGTCGAAGCTGTAGGTCTGGTTCGGCAGATCGAACGTCAGCTTGGTGAGGTCCGAGCTGATGAGCCCGCAGCCGCACAAAAGCACCGCGAGCAATCCATGCAGGGGCAGCGAGCGAGTCTGCATGCAGTTCACTCTAACACCGCTATCAACGACTCGGCGGCTGACCAGGGATCGAGTGTGCGCTCCGCCACTGAATTGATGACGCGCCCGAGGGGATCGCCGGACGCCGCCGCCGCCAGCGCCGCGTGGGCCCGGCCCCGCAGTTGCTCGGCGGCGATGGCGGCGATCTGACGCGCGGCCTGGCGCCGCCGCCGCGCCGCGCGGTCGGCCAGCGGCGCACGCCGCAAGGCCTCCAGCCCGTCGATCACTTCCTCGATGCCGGCGCCCGCGACCGCCGTCGCCGTGGTCTTGAAGATCGGGGGGACCGGTCGGGCTCCCAGCGCCAGCATCGCCGTCAGATCCGCCACCGCCCGATCGGCGCCGTCGCGATCGCCCTTGTTCACCACCAGCAGGTCGGCGATCTCCAGCAAGCCGACCTTCAGCGCCTGGACGTCGTCCCCCAGCCCGGGCGCGGTCACGACGACGACCGCGTCGGTCGCGTCGGCCACGTCCAGCTCGGCCTGCCCCGCCCCGACCGTCTCGACGAAGATCACCGGGAAGCCGGCCGCGTCCAGCACCGCCACCGTCGCGGCGGTCGATCGCGAGAGGCCCCCTTGCTGGCCGCGGGTCGCCAGCGATCGGATGAACACCCCCTCGTCCAGCACGTGCCGCTGCATGCGGACCCGGTCACCCAGCAGCGCGCCGCCCGAGAACGGGCTCGACGGATCGACGGCGACCACCGCCGCCCGCTCGCCGCGGGCGCGGACCACCGTCACCAGCGCCGAGACCAGCGTCGACTTGCCGACGCCCGGGCTGCCCGTGACGCCGGCGACGAAAGCGCGCCCGCCGCGCGGGTAGATGGCGGCCAGCGCCTCGCGCGCGCCGGGGAGCTCGTCGTCCAGCGCCCGCATCAGCGCGGCGGCGACCCGCAGGTCCCCCGCGCACAGCCGCTCGACGTCGAATGTCGCCGCGGCCACTTCGGGGTCAGCCCATCTCGGCGGTCGAGCGCAGCAGCTCGCGGGCGATGACCATCTTCTGCACCTCGTTGGTCCCCTCGCCGATCTCGGCCAGCTTGGCGTCGCGCAGGTAGCGCTCGACGTCGAACTCGCGCGTGTAGCCATAGCCGCCGTGTATCTGCACGGCCGCGTTGCAGGCCCGCACCGTGGCCTTGGCCGCGAAGTACTTGGCCACCGACGACTCGGCGGTCGTCCGCTTTCCCTGGTCCTGCATCCAGGCTGCCCGCCAGACCAGCAGGCGCGCGGCGTCCAGCTCGGTCGCCATGTCGGCCAGCATGTGCTGGATGGCCTGGAACTCGGCCAGCGGCTTGCCGAACTGGATGCGCTCCTTGGCGTATCGGCGGCCGGCCTCGAACGCGGCGCGGCCGATCCCCACGGACCAGGCGCCGATGCCGATGCGCCCCTTGTCCAGCACCTTCAACGTGTCGAAGAAGCCGTTGTCGATCTCGCCCAGCCGCTGCTCATCGCCGACCGTGACGTCCTCGAAGATCAGCTCGGTCGTGTCCGAGGCGCGCAGCCCCATCTTGTGGATCTTCTTGCCGGTGCGAAATCCGTCCATGCCGCGCTCGATGACGAACGCGGTCAGCCCCTTGGCCTTCTTCTCGGGCGAGGTCGAGGCCATCACGACGAACACGCCCCCCACCGACCCCTGCGTGATGAAGGTCTTCGAGCCGTTGATGACCCACTTGTCGCCCTGGCGCACGGCCCGCGTGCGGGCCGCGCCGGCGTCCGAGCCCGACCCCGGCTCGGTCAGGCCCCAGCCGCCCAGCACCTTGCCGCTGGCCAGGCCCGGCAGGTACTTCTGCTTCTGCGCCTCGTTCCCCGCCAGCAGGATGTGCCCGGTGCACAGCGAGTTGTGGGACGCCACGGTCAGCCCCACCGACGCGTCGGCGCGCGCCACCTCCTCCAGGGCGACCACGAAGTCGACGCACTTCATGCCGGCGCCGCCATAGGCCTCGGGCACCTGCATCCCGAACAGGCCCATCTCGCCCAGGTGCGGAATCACCTCCGACGGGAAGCGCTCTTCCTCGTCCCAGCTCCGCGCGTTCGGGATCACGATCCGCTCGCACAGCTCGCGCACGGACTTTTGCAGCACGCGCTGCTCGTCGCTCAGCTCGAAATCGATCATGGTCTGTTCTTGCTCGCGTCCTTGTAACGGTCTTCGGGTCCGGCCGGCGCGTAAATCTGCACCATCTCGGTCTTGTCGTCGCCCGTGAACTTGACCGCGTGCGGTTGTCCGACGGGCAGGAACAGCGCCTCCTCGGCCGAGAACGGGATCTTCTCGCTGCCCACGATCAGCTCGCCCCCGCCCGACAGGACGAAGATGATCTCTTCGCTGCCGGCGTGCGCATGCCGCGGCACCACCGCGCCCGGCGCGGCCTCCAGCCGGCCCAGGTAAAATCTGCCATCGCCGGAGTCCGCCGGCCCGAGCACCGGGGTCGCCTTGGCCTTGCCGCCCAGGAACGACAGCGGGGTGCCGGGGCTGGTCACCACGAACTTGGCGCCGGGCGGGTTCGGCGCGGCTCCGTGGAGCACCTCGAAGGCCTCACGCCCGGCCGGGTCCTTTGGATCGCGCCAGACCCGCTCTGGCCCCGGCGGGACGAACAGGTCCAGCAGCACGGCCGCCGACTGGCGCCCCATGTTCTCGATGGCGTGCGGCATGCGCGCCGGGATGTAGATGGCCATCCCCTCGTCCAGCTTCTCGGCCGCCACGCCACCCGCGCCCAGCACGCGCGCGTGCCCGCGCAGCACGTACAGGACCTCGGCGCCCGGGTGGCGGTGCAGCGCGATCCGGTTGGCCGGCGCGACCGTCAGCTGGGTCAGCGCCGCCTTCTGCGCGTGCATCGTCGCCTCGTCGACCAGCAGCTTCACCGAGAACGGCGGCGCCGGCGGCGGCGATCCCCCACGGTGCTTGCGGCCCGGCGCGGGCGGCCCCCGGTCGGGCGCGTCGGCGACCTTGATCGAGAACTGCGCCGCCTGCCCCTCGAAGGCCAGCGGCACCACGACGGTGCTGCCCGGATCGATCCCGGCCAGCGTCCAGGTCAGCGCCGAGGCCTCCAGGCAGGTCAGCAGCACCGGTGACTTCACCTCGTCGCGCGCCGGCTCTGCGTGGGTGACTCGCCCGCCCGGCCCGACGTCGACCGACAGGTCGATCTTGCCCGACACGTCCAGCGTGTCGGCCAGCGCCCGCTCGAAGCAGCGATTGACCTCGGCCCCGTGAGCGACCAGCGCCGACTGCAGGACGTCCGCGACGCGCGCCTCCTCGCTCTGGTCGATGCCGGCGTTGGCGCCGGCGGCCGGCGCGCCGAGCAACGCCCCGGCGGCGATCAAGGTCGCAAGCCTTCGCATCAGGCGGCCTTCCCTTCCACGCGCGGCCGCAGGTCGCGCTCGATCCAGTCGACGATCGCCTGGGTCGACGTGCCGGGCGTGAAGATCGCGGCGACGCCGCCCGCCTTCAGCGTCGCGGCGTCCTCGTCGGGGACGATGCCGCCGCCGAACAGCACGACGTCCTGGGCGCCGCGCGCGTCCAGCGCCGCTCTCACCGCCGGAAAGTGGGTCATGTGGGCTCCTGACATGATGGACAGGCCGACCGCGTCGACCGACTCCTGGGCGGCCGCCGCCGCCACCATCTCGGGCGTCTGGTGCAGCCCGCTGTAGATGACCTCGTAACCGGCGTCGGCCAGGCCGCGCGCCACGACCTTGGCGCCGCGGTCGTGGCCGTCCAGCCCGACCTTGGCGATCAGGATTCGCAACTTGCGCGGGGGGCGTTCCACCCCGAAAATTCTATCAGAATCTCCCGGGAGCTTCTGTGACCGCCAGCCCGCCCGCATCGATCAGCGTCGAGAACCCCGCCACGGGCGAGCTGCTGCGCGAGGTGCCGGCCGGCGACGCCGGCGCCATCGCAGAGGCGGTGGCGCGCGCCCGGGCCGCGCAACCGGCCTGGGCGGCCCTGCCGGTGCGCGATCGGGCCGCCGCCCTGCGCCGCCTGGCGCGGGCCCTGCGCGACGACGGCGAGCTGCTGGACACGCTCGTCGCCGAGAGCGGCAAGCCCCGCTACGAAGCCGAGCTCATCGAGATCTTCTACACGCTGGAGCTGACCCGCTACTTCACGGGACGGGTCGGCCGGCGGGCGCTCGCCGACCAGCTGGCGCACCCGCTGATCTTCTCGAACAAGCGGGCGCGCGTGGTCCACCACCCGCGCGGGGTGGTCGGGGTGATCGGCCCCTGGAACTTCCCGCTGCTCAACAACTACGCCGACTGCGTGGCGCCGCTGTTCGCCGGCAACGCCGTCATCCTGAAGCCCTCCGAGCGGACGCCGCTGACGTCGCTGCGGGTGGCGGCGCTGTGGGCGAAGGCTGGGCTGCCCGCGGACGTGTTCCAGGTGGTCCCGGGGCGCGGCGACGCGGGCGCGGCGCTGGCCGGCGCGGCCGACATGCTGTTCTTCACGGGCAGCCCGGGCGTCGGCCGGCAGGTGGCCCAGGCGGCCGCGGCGCGGATGGTTCCCTCCGTTCTGGAGCTGGGCGGCAAGTCGGCGATGATCGTCCTGGCCGACGCCGACCTGCCGCGCGCGGCGCGCGCCGCGGTCTGGAGCGCATTCGCCGGCAGCGGCCAGGTCTGCATCCGCACCGAGCGCGTGCTGGTCGAGGCGCCGGCCGCCGGCGAGTTCGTGCGGCTGTGCGCCGAGCAGATGGCGGCGCTGCGCCAGGGGCCTCCGGGGCGCGACCGCGGCGACGACGTGACGGTCGACATCGGTGCTGTCACTTTCCCGCCGCAGATCGAGCGCGCCGAGCGCCAGATCGCGGACGCCGTGCAGCGCGGCGCCCGCGTGGTGGCCGGCGGCGCCCGCCGCAGCGACCTGGGCGGACAATTTTTCGCGCCCACCCTGCTGGCCGACGTCACGGCCGACATGGCGGTCATGCGCGAGGAGACCTTCGGCCCGGTGCTGCCCGTGATGCAGGTGGCGAGCGCCGAAGAGGCGCTGCGCATCGCCAACGACTCGCCGTTCGGCCTGTCCGGCAGCGTCTGGTCGCGCGACGTCGGCAAGGCGCGGGCCCTCGCCCGCCGCGTCCAGACCGGGAGCCTCTGCGTGAACGACGCGCTCTTCAACTACTTCTGCGTCGAGGCGCCCCTGGGTGGGGTGAAGGCCAGCGGCCTGGGCTTCCGCCACGGTCCCGAAGCCATCCGCCAGTTCTGCTGGACGGAGACCATCATCGAGGACCACCCGCTGCTCGGCTGGCTGTCGCCCTTCCTGGCGCGCCAGCTCTCATTTCCGTACCGCTCGCGAACTCTGCGCCTGCTGAGGCGCTTCATGAAGCTGCTTTATTGACCCGAATACGTTCGATGACGGCGAAGAGCTCATCCAGATCGATGGGCTTGCGAATCGCGCCGTCGACCTTCAGCGTCTGCGCCTTCTCTTCCATGCGCCCGTCCGCGCTGAGCAGAACGACCGGATAGGAAGACAGGTCGGGATCGGTCCGCTGGATCATTCGAAATTCGGAGCCGCTCATTCGTGGCATCATCAGGTCCAGCAGGATGAGCCCCGGTCGCAGGCCACCACGCAGCACCTTCAGCGCCTGCTCCCCATCGCCGGCGGCCTGGACCTCGTAGCCGCGATCGCGCAATGTCTCGACCAGCGCTTCCCGCACATCGAAATCGTCTTCGACGAGTAAGATGGTGAACGGGGCCACGTAGAGAATTGTACTAGAACGGCCACGGCGTGATCCGGTTTTGCTGTACAAATCGTCTCGAAGCGCTGCTCGATGCGCTGGCCGACACCGTCGGTGGCGCGCGCACCAGCTTGTTCGATCCGGTCACGGTCATCGTGCCGAATCCGCTCATCGAGTCGTTCGTGAAGCAGGGGTTGGCGCGACGGCTGGGCATCGCCGTGAACGTGAAGTCCCGCTTCCTCAGGGCCTTCCTGTATGACGTCGCGCGCGCCAGCCGGCCGGACGTCGAGCTCGTCGACCGCGATCGCATCGAGGGCGAGCTGCTGGGCCTGTTCCACGATCCTGGATCGCTCGCCAGCGCGCCGCTGGCTGCCGTCCGCGACTACCTGGAGGGGGACGGCGACGGGCTGGACCGCAAGCGGGTGCAGCTGGCGACCAGCGTGGCGGCGCTGTTCGACGAGTACACCTTCACCCGGCCCGAGATGCTGGCCGACTGGCGGCAAGGCGGATCGTCCGCCGAGCTGGATCCGTCGCTGCAGAGCTGGCAACGCGCGCTCTGGCGTGCCCTTCACGGCCCCGGCGGTGTCTTCACCGCGCGCGGCGCGCTGACCCTGCCCGAGCTGTTCGCCCGCACGCCCGAGCGCGACCTGCGCGTGTCGCCCGCGCACCTGTTCGGCATCTCGTACGTCGCGCGTCTCTACGGATCGATCTTCGCCAAGCTGGGCGCGGTGGCGGACCTGGGCGTCTACAGCCTGAGCCCGTGCCACCTCGATCGGCTGGACGAGCAGGAGGGCGGCGCCCTGGACGCCTGGGCCCGCCCCGGGCGCGAGAACGCGACGATGCTGCTCGAGCTGGCCGCGGGAGACGCGGACGCGCGCTTCGTCGATCCACCCGGCGCGTCCGCCCTGGCGACGCTGCAGCGGCGGATCCTGGAGCGACAGACGGCCGACACGGCGGGCGCGCCGGACGACCAGAGCGTGGCCATCTGGCCCGCCCTCGATCCGCGGCGCGAGCTGGAGACGGTGGCCGCCGCCATCTGGGCCGCCGTGCGCGCTGATGAGACATTGGCCTTCTCCGATTTCGCGGTGGCAGTTCCAGCGGCTGCGGCGGCCGGCTACCTGCCGCTGGCGGCCGAGGTGTTCGAAGCGGCGTCGAGCCTCCCCTGCACGGTGCTGGATCTGCCGCGCGCCGGGGAGCGGCGGATCCAGGACGCCGCGCTGGCGCTGCTCGAGTTGCCGCTGGGGTCGCTGTCCCGTCCCGAGCTGCTGCGCGCGGCCATGCACCCCGCCGTGGCCCGCCGGTTCCCCGACGTCGATCCCGAGGACTGGCTGGCCCTGTGCGAGGACCTGGAGATCGTGCGCGGCGCGGACCGCGCGGCCCTGCCCGCCAGCTACCTGGAGCGCGATCGCATCAGCTGGGACCAGGGGCTGAAGCGGCTGGCGCTGGGCGCCTTCCTGTCCAGCGCCGACGACGCGCTGGCGCTGAACGGCGAGCCGCTGCTGCCCGCGCCGGTCGCGCCCGCCGGGGAGCCGGCCGCCCGCGCGCTGGGGATCCTCGCCCGCGAGCTGATCGCCTACGCGGACGCAGCCCAGCGCGCCCCCGCGCCGTTCGAGGAGCACGCTGCGCTGCTGCGCCGGGTGCTCACGTCGACCATCCTTCCCGAGACACCCGAAGAGGAAGCGGCGCTGGGCGACCTGTTCTCGGCGATCGAGCGGGCCCAGGCCGCCGCCCCCGGCGCGCGGCCCATCCGGTTCCGCGTGGCCGCCGAGCTGATCAAGAAGCGGCTGGCCGACGGGCCGCGCGTCGGGCGCCCGCCCGAGGGCGTGACCGTCGCGTCGTTCGTCCCGATGCGCGCGCTGCCGTTCCACACGATCTTCGTGGTCGGCCTGGACGAGAAGGTCTTCCCGGCCCCGGCCGGGTGGTCGCCGCTGGACCTGCGGGCGGGCGCGCGCCGCGCCGGCGATGTCACCCCGCGCGAGCAGGACCAGCACATCTTCCTGGAGACGCTGCTGGCCGCGCGACAGCGGGTGGTGCTGTCGTACGTCGCGCGCGACCCGGTGACAGGCGATCCGCAGGCGCCGTCGCCGGTCCTCGACGAGGTGCGCGAGACGCTGGGGCGGCCGGCCGACGACCAGGTCGTGGCGCCGGCGGCCCGCCACGCGGACGCCCAGGCGGTCGCCGTCATCCCGGCGGCCGCCCGGGAGCGACGGGCGGCCGCGCTCGGTCGCTCGCTGCGGCGGGCGTCGGGTGGCGCGCCGCAGCTCCCCCCGCTGGCCGAGCTGCGCGCGTCGCTGGCCACCAGCACCTGGGCCGCGATCGCCCCCGACCTGGGCTGGGTGGGCGCGCCCGACGGCGCGCCCGCGTCGCGCCTCCGGCGCCCGCTGACCCTGACCGACCTGCGGCGCTTCCTCGAGTGCCCGCTGCAGGCGTCCGCGCGGGTGCTGCTGCCGATGCGCGACGAGGGGGAGGCGGCGCTGGAGGCCGAGGCGGCGCTGCGCGAGCGCGAGTCGCTGGACGAGTCCCGCATCGAGACCATCCCCTTCCTGCGCGAGCTGGCCTCGGATCTGCTGGACGGCGACGACGAGCCCAACGTCGACGAGGCCTACGACCGGGCGGCCGAGATGAAGCGGATGGACGGCACGCTGGCCGACGGCCTGTTCGGGCGCGCCGCGCGCGAGCGCCACGTGAGCTTGCTGCGCTGCTGGCGGGCCGGGCTGCGCGAGTCGGCGGGCGCGCTGGCCGAGCGCACCCGCGCGATCTTCCTGGGCGCCGCGCCCGAGCAGCTCCGCGATCCGGTGATCCGGCCGGCGCTGGCGCTGGGCGACCTGCGCCTGGGCGGGCGGACCGAGCTGACCGCGACGGCCGCCGACGGCACGCGCCTGACCGTCTCGCTCATCGGCTCGACCAACCCCAAGGCCGACTGCCCCGAGCGCGACTACCTGGGCGCGTTCCTCACGCACCTGGCGCTGACCGTGCTGGACGACCAGCCGCGCGTCACCCGCGCGCTGACCATCCGCCCCAGGGACGACGGCTCGCCGCGGGTCGACCAGCGCCGGTTCGAGGCGATCGCGCCCGCGGACGCCCGCGCCTACCTGACCTCGCTGGCCACCGAGCTGGTGGGGAGCGTGCACGCCTACTTCCTGCCCTGCGAAGGCGTCTTCTACTGCAAGCGCCACCGCGAGAAGGGCGAGGAGATCGGCGTCCGCGCCTCCGTCCTGATCCTGCGCGAGGACAACTGGACCAGGTTCGCCTCGGACTGGGGTCCGGTGCCCAACGTCCGCGAGTACCCGGTCCCGGACGCGCTGCAAGCCGAGGCCATGGCGGCGCGCCGGTTCGACCCTTACTTCAGGGCCATCGGAAAATGAGCGCGGCCGGCTTTCACCCGTTTCCCGACGAGCTGGCGCGCATCCCGCGCGATCGCGCGGCGGTGATCGAGGCCTCGGCCGGCACCGGCAAGACGTTCCTGATCGAGCACCTGGTGGTCGACCGCCTGCTGCGCGGCGACGCCCGCCTGGACGAGATCCTGGTCGTGACGTTCACCGAGCGCGCGGCCGCGGAGCTGAAGCGCCGCGTGCACGCGCTCATCCGCAAGGTTGCTTCCGCGTCCGCGGGGCCGGCCGACGGTCCGGGCTGGACCGTCGACGACGAGGCGCGCGCGCGCTTGACGGCGGCGGCGCGCCAGATCGACGCCGCGCCCATCTCAACCATCCACGCGTTCTGCCAGCGCGTGCTGACCGAGCAGGCCTTCACGGGCGGGCGCCTGCTGGTGCAGGAACAGGTCGAGAGCCGCGCGGCCTTCTCGGCCGCCTTCGCCGAGGCGATCCGGCAAGAGCTCTCGGTCGACGCCCGGCTGGCGCCGTACCTGGAGACCTACCTGGGCCTGCGGCCGTCGACGGAGATGCTCGGGCGGCTGCTCTACCGGGCGCACCAGCTGGGTGTGCCGCTCCGCCCCGCGTTCGACGAGGCCGCGATCGCGGCGGCCGCACGGGCGCTGGCCGCCGTGGATCTGGGCGAGCTGCTCTCCGCGGTCCAGAGCCGCTCGGGGAGCACGGTGACCGCCGTGCGCAACCGCCTGAAGCCGCTGCACCGGTCGGCCAGCGAGCTGGTCGACGACGGGCACCTGCCGCGCTTCCTTGCGCGGGTCGACGCCGTCCTGGCGATGGGCGCCACCCGCAAGGACGGCTTCGACTACATCACCGACAACCTGGCGCCGAACGCGCGCGTGCGGCCGACCGTCGAGGCGCTGGCCGCCTGCAACGTGTCGCTGGAGGCGGCGATCGCCCAGCTGTTCCTGCCCCCGGTCGCGGGCCGCCTGGAGGCGCGCAAGCGCAGCGCGGGACTGTATGACTTCGACGACATGCTCGCGCTGGTGCGCGACACCCTGCGCGGGCGGCGCGGGAGCGAGCTGATCGCCACGCTGCGCGCGCGCTTCAAGCTGGCGATCGTCGACGAGTTCCAGGACACCGATCCGACCCAGTGGGAGATCTTCCGGACGGTGTTCGCCGACAGCCCGGCCCACCCCATCTACCTGGTGGGCGATCCCAAGCAGGCGATCTACGGGTTCCGCGGGGCGGACGTCGCCACGTACGCGACGGCCTGCGACACCATCGCCGCCCCGGACGATCGCCACCAGCTCTCGCGCAACTTCCGTTCGACGCCGGCGGTGATCGACGCCTACAACGCGATCCTGGATCCGGCCGCGGAGCCGCCGTTCTTCAGCCATGGCCCCGCGTACCGGCCGGTGACCTGCGGCGGGGTCGAGGGCCCGGTCGAAGCCTCGGGACGGTCACCGGCCGTCACGCTCCTGCGTGTCAGCGCCGACCAGGAGATCACCAAACTGCCGATGCGGGCGGTGCGCGAGGCGCTGGCGCGCGCGGCCGCCGACGAGATTCAGGCCCTGCTGGCCGGGCCGCCGGCGCCTCCCGCGCGCGAGATCTTCGTGCTGACGCGCACCTGGAACGAGGCCCGCACGATCGAGGCGGCGCTGATCGCGCGCGGCCTGCCGGCCGTCATTCACAACCAGGAGAACCTGCACGACCGCCCCGAGGCGGCGCACGTGCGCGACCTGCTGCGCGCCATCGCCGACCCGCGCGATCCGGCCAAGCGGCTGCGCGCCTGGCTGACGCCGTTCTTCGGCCTGTCGCTCGGCGATCTGCCGGCGGCCGCGGCGGCCGGCGCGGATCACCCGCTGCACGCGCGCCTCTACGCCTGGCACGCGGCGGCCGCCCGGCAACCGCTGGGCCGCCTCTACGCGCGCATCCTGAACGAGAGCGGTGTCATCGAGCGCGAGCTGTTCCTGGGCGAGAGCGCGCGCCGCCTGGTCAACTACCGCCACGTCTTCGAGAGCCTGGCGGCCCAGGACGCCCGCGCCGCCCGGCCGATCGGCGACGTGGCGCGGCGGCTGGCCGCGCTGTGCGCAGGGCTGACCGCGCCGTCACCCGACGAGGGCGACGTCGAGCGCATCGAGAGCGATCGGGACGCCGTCCAGATCATGACGATGCACAAGTCCAAGGGGCTGGAGGCGGACTACGTGTTCGTCTACGGCGGCTTCAGCCCGTTCCGCGGCGGCGGGCTGCGCGTGTTCACGCAGGACGGCCAGCGCGCGGCGGTGCTCGGGCGCGCCCGGCGTCAGGCGATCACCGACGCGATCAAGCGCGACGCCGAGTCCGAGGATCAGCGGCTGTTCTACGTCGCGCTCACGCGCGCGCGGAAGCGTCTCTACCTGCCGTTCGACGGCGCCTTCGAGGGGGAGATCGGCGTCGACGAATACAAGGAGGAGCTCTGGAAGCTCAACGGCGGCTACGCGCACGTTCACCGGCGGCTGACCGCGCTGGCCGCCGGCAACGCGCGCGAGCACTTCGCCGTGCGCGAGGTGCCGGTCGATCCGCGCGCGCCCGGCGACGCGTTTCGCCCGCGCCTGCGGGGCCTGGGCGTGCTCACCTGGAGCCCGGGTGAGGTTCCCCGCGTCGAGCCGCCGCCGGCCGCGGAGCTGGCGCGGCTGGCGCGCGAGCGGCTGGGCCCCACGTACACCTCCTACAGCCGGATCAAGCACGCCGACGGCGGCTACCGCCCGCCCACCGAGATCCACGACGAGGTGGCGCCAGCCCCGGTGCCCGACGACGACCTGCCCGGCGGCGCGGGCGCCGGGATCTTCGTTCACGATCTGCTCGAGCGGATCCCGCTCGAGACGCTGCGCGAGACGCCCGACCTGGAGAGCTGGACAGCACGCGGGGACGTCCGCGCGTTGCTCGAGGCGACGTTGCGGCGCCACGGCCGCGACGCCCGCCAGCTGGCCCCGGCTGCCCGGCTGGCACACGCGGCGCTCACGACGCCCTTGCCGGTGGTCAGCGGCGCGCCCCTCCCCGGCCTGTGCCGGGCCGAGCGTGTGGTGCGCGAGATGGAGTTCCTGTTCCCGTTCCCGGACGCGGCGGGCGGCGCGCGGCGCGGCTTCGTGAAGGGCTACGTCGACGCCGTGTTCGAGCACGAGGGGCGCGCCTACCTGATCGATTGGAAGACCGACCGCCTGCCGGCCTGGGATGCGGCAACCGTGGAGGCGCACGTGGCCGCCAACTACGCGCTGCAGGAGCGCCTGTACGCGCTGGCCCTGACGCGCGCGCTGGGGATCCGGAACGCGGCGGACCACGAACGGCGCTTCGGCGGGACGCTCTACGTGTTCCTGCGCGGCCTGCCCGGCGCGGTTCGCTCGCGGCGGCCCAGCTTGGTGGAGCTGTCCTCGTGGGAGCAACAGCTGACCGACGACCTCGCGCCGCCGGAGGCCGCGTCATGACGGCCGCCCCGGATCGCCGCTGGCCGCCGGCCTGGGCGGACGGCCTGGTGCAGGCCGAGGTCGACGAGACCGCGCTCTACCTGGCGCTGGAGGCGGGCGGTTGGCCCGGCGAGCTGCCGGTCGCTGCCCGGCGCGGCTTCGCGCTGCTGGTCCTGGCGTCGTGCGAGGCGCGGCAGGACGGCAGCACCCGGCTTTCGCTGGGCGCGGAGCTGGAGGCGCGGCTGCTCCGGCTGGGCGCCCCCCCCGGCGATCGCGCGGCAGCCCTCGAGCTGGCGGCCCGCGGTCTGGAGCACCCGGCGCTCGCCCCGCTGGTGGGGCGCCTGGGCGACCTGCGCCCCTTCCTGATCGATGGAGGCCACCTGTACCACCAGCGCGACCTGTTGCTGGAAGAGCGCGTGGCCGACGCGCTCGCCGCCCGGGTGCGCGCCGGAGGTGACTCGCCCTCCGCGCTCCCTCTGCCGGCCGCCGGCGCCGGCCGGAGCTGGACACCCAGCCAGGCGGCGGCCATCCGGGCGGCGCTGGGGCTTCGCCTGGCGGTCATCACCGGCGGCCCCGGGAGTGGCAAGACGGCGGTCATCGGCGGCATCGTCCGCGCCTGGCGGGCCCAGGGGCTGGCCGCCGGCGCCATCGCCGTCGCGGCGCCCACCGGCAAGGCGGCGAACCGCGCCGCCGAGGCGCTGGCCGCGGACGGTGGCGACATGCCGCTGCCCTCGACGCTCCACCGCCTGCTCGGGTACGCGCCGCGCCGGGGTATTGGCGGCGGCGAGCTGCGCCATCACCCCAACAACCCGCTGCCGCACGCCGCGGTCGTGGTGGACGAAGCCTCGATGGTGGATCTGGCGCTGCTCGACCAGCTGCTGCGGGCCCTGCGGGCAGAGGCGCGTCTGGTCCTGGTGGGCGACGCGGGCCAGCTGCCGGCCATCGCGGCCGGCAGCGTGTTCCGCGATCTGGCCCCGCTCGCGATCCGCCTGACCGACAGCCACCGGATGAGCCCGGCCAGCACCGCGGGCGCGGAGATCCTGGCCGTGGCGCGCGCGATCGCGACCGGCGAGGCGCCTGCCGCCACGCCGGTCCCCGAAGTCGGCGCGCTGCGGTTCGCCGGGTTCGAGCTGATCGACCCCGGCGAAGGGAGCGCCGCCCGCCGCAGGCTGGCCGCGTTCCTGGACCGCTGGTACGACGAGCAGGTCCGGTTGCCGCCCGAGCTGGATCCGGGCCGGCCCCTGGAGGTCGCCGCCGATGGGCGGCTGGACGACGCCTCCGCCGCGCGGGCGGCCGCGGTGCTGGACCACCACCGGCGCGCCCGCCTGCTGACGGTCACTCGCGTGGGCCGCGCCGGGGCCGAGCGCGTGAACGAGGAGCTCGCGCGTCGGGCTGCGCTGGATTTGGGCGTCCCGCCCGCGCCCGAGGCGCTGCCGCCCGGCGCGCCCATCATGGTGATCGAGAACGACTATGACCGCGGGCTGATGAACGGTGACCAGGGCGCGGTGCTGCCGGTCCAGTACGCCACCGGCCGCGTCGCGCCGGTGGCCGTGTTCGCCGCCGGCGCGGGCTTCGCGCTGTTTCCGCTGGCGACGTTGCGCGGCTTCGTGCGGCCGGCTTACGCAATCACGGTTCACAAGGCGCAGGGGAGCGAGGCCGACCACGCCGCGCTGCTGTTGCCGGACGCCGACATGCCGCTGCTGTCGCGCGAGCTGATCTACACGGCGGCCACGCGCGCCCGCGCCGCGATGGTGGTGGTCGGCCGCCCGGCGTTGCTGGCGGAGGCCGTCGCCCGGCCGCTGGGCCGGAGCTCGGGGCTGGCCGATCGCCTGGCCGCACGCGGGGCGCTTCCGGATGAGCCTTCGGCCCCCGCGCCCCGGCGCCGGTAACCAGGATAGGCTGAGCAGATTACGGTGCGGTAACGGGTCGGCCCCGCGAGGTTGTCATTCGGCCCTTTCCGCGGCCCGAGGCCCCCGGCATTCCCCTTGCAAATCCAAGCGGCGTGCGTTGTTGGGCTACGGGAACAGTCGGCAACACCAAGGGAGGCGGCTATATGGGTGGCGCGGGGGATGACACCGCGACAGCGGTGCAGCAACAACCGTCAGGCAACGATCCGTTCACACACGAGCTGCGGTTTCTGCTCACGCGCGGCGAGGCGGCGCGTTTCCTGGAAGGGGCGGCCGGCCGGGCCTCGAAGACAACGTATGATCCCGATCGGCCGATCTCCTATACGCGAACGACCTACTTCGACACCGCGGACGCCGCCTATCTGAGCTCCCCGGCGGGAGAGCCGGCTCGGCGGCTGCGCGTCCGCCAGTACGCCAGCGCCCGTGCGCCCGGCGAGGCCCCCGTGTTTTCCGGGGTGGGGTACATCGAGCTCAAGCAGCACCTGGGCACCGCGCGCAGCAAGGTGCGTATGGCCGCGACGGCCGGCGAGATCGCCGCCCTGCTCCGCGATCCGCTGGCCGCGGTCGGCGCGCCCGTGACGTCCGGACGCAGCCCCTCGCCGCTCCAGACCCTCGCCCAGGAGCTGGCCATCGACACGATGGGGCCGCGCCTGTCGACCTGGTACCGCCGCACCTGCCTGACGGTGGCGGGGCAGCCGCTGCGGATCACGCTGGATGAGGGGCTGCAGTTCTGCCTGCCGCAGCCGATCGGCCGCGCGGGTCGCCTGGCCACCCCCCACGCGCGCGAGGTCGTTGCCGCGTTCCCGGCGCGCATCCTCGAGGTCAAGCACTGCGGCGCCCTGCCCGCCTGGCTCGACGCGCTGCTGGCCGGCTCGCGGCCGGTGCCGGCTCACTTCTCCAAGTTCCGCATCGGGATGGAGGCGCTGGCGGTCGAGAACCAGACCCTGGCGCGCCCCGCCCAGGCCGATCCGGTTGGTCCGGGTCTGCTGATGTTGCCAACCATCGTTGCTGCCTGAAAGGCACCCCAGGAGAGGACATGTTCGTCGTCTTCGAAGGAATCGACGGAAGCGGGAAGACCACGATCTCGAACCGGGTCGCCAAGGCTCTGCGAGCCCGCGGCCTGAACGTCGAGCACCTGCGTGAGGGCGGCGCCTTCGCGTCGCGCGTGACGCAGGGGATTCGCGACTTCTGTCGCGACGCGCGCAACATGGCGCTCACGCCGCGCGCCGAGCTGATGCTGTACGCCGCCCGGGAAGCGCAGCTGGCCGAGGAGGTCCTGCGGCCGGCGATGGAGCGCGCCGACGTCATCATCGCCGATCGCTACTTCTACACGGCGGAGGTGCTGGCCGCCGCGGGGCGCGACCTCCCGCAGTCCGAGATCCGCCCGATCGTCGACACCGCCGCGGGCGGCCTCTGGCCCGAGCTGGCCTTCCTGATCGACGTCGACCCCTCGGTGGCGCGCGGGCGCCGCAAGGTGGCCAAGATGATGAACCCGACCGACCGCCGGCCGGTCTCGCGCAAGGGGCTGACCGGAAGCGGCCTGCAGGTGCGCATCCGCGCCGGATACCGGACGCTGGCCGAGAGCGACCCGAAGCGCTGGGTGATCGTCGAGAACAGCGACGCCGACCTCGATCAGGTGGTCGCGGCGCTCACCGACCTCATCGCCCGCGCCCACCAGGGGGAACCGGTGGCCGGCGGCCCGCTGCACCTGGAGAACGCGCCGGCCGCCGCTCCGGCCCCGGCGCCCATCGACAGCGTGGCGGCGGCCTGCCAGGCCTTCCTGGCCTGGGTCGACCGGCGTGCCTTCCACGAGCCGATGCTGGCGGCGTATGTGCTGGCCGGGATGTCCGGGACCGAGATCGACACCCGCCGGCTGGCGCTGGCCGGCGCCGCGCCCAGGGTGATCGCGCGCGGGCTGCGCGGGCTGTCCGACGCCGTCTCGTGGCGCCTGCGGCGGCTGCTGCTGGACGCGGCCCCGGCCGAGGTGGCCCTGTCGCTCGAGGACCTGGCCGCCGAGGCCAGCGACGCATGGGCGCTGCGCGAGCTGCTGGCCGACACGGTCCCGGCCGCCGTCGCCTCCAGCCTGGAGGGGCTGGACGACGCGACGGCCTGGGCGCTGCGGGCCGAGCTCTATGACCGCGCCCCCGAGGCGGTGCTCGCGTCGCTGGCCCTGCTCGACTCGCCGCGCGCCTGGGAGCTGCGCACCCGCTGGATCTCGGAGCGCGGCGGCCTGGACCGCGCCTGCGACAGCTACGAGCGGGCCAAGGCGCTGGCCAAGTCGGTGACCGGGCTGGACGGCGCGCAGGCCTGGGAGATGCGCAAGGCGACGCGCGACATGGCGCCGGTCGGCGCCGTGACGTCGTTGAGGGGCGTGACCAGCGACCGCGCCTGGGCGTGGCGCGCCAAGGCGATCGGGCGCGCGCCAAAGGCGGTGCTGTCGACCATCGCCGGCATGGACGACACGCGCGCCTGGGCGCTGCGGGTGTCCAACGCCCGGCGCTGCCGCGAGGCGCTCGACTCGATGGCCGGGATCGATCACCCGATCGGCTGGGACCTGCGCGAGACCTGCATCGACATCTGGCCGGCCAACACGATCAAGAGCCTGGGCGTGCTGGTCAGCGGCCAGCGCGGCCATGAGATGTTGCTGCGGGCGCTGGCCGGTCACCCCGATCAGATCTCGCTGCTGAAGCAGGCGGCTGGGATCGCCACCGGCGCCCACCTCACCCCGTCGGTCATGGCCGCCTGACCATGCCTCCCGGGTTCGACCTGAACGACACGCTCGGCCTGGACAGCATGGGGCTGGCGCGCTTCGAGGTGGTGTTCATCCGGTTGGTCATCGCGGCGCTGCTGGGCGGCTTCCTGGGCTTTCGGCTGTGGCGACGGCTGATGCCCACCGCCCTGCCGCCCGCGCGCGAGGTGGCGCAGGCGCAGACGCTGATCGCCGTCGCCGGCGCGCTGATGGTGGTGGTCATCGGCCACAGCACGGCGCGCGCGTTCGGGCTGGTGGGCCTGGGCGGGTTCATCCGATTCCGCTCGGGCATCAAGGACACGCGCGACGCCGCGGTGATGTTCGTGATGATCGGCATCGGCATGGCCTGCGGGCTGGGGGCGGTGCCGATGGCGGTGGTGGCCACGCTGTTCGCGGCGGTGGTGCTGGCTCTGTTCGACGCCGGGCGCCGCGCGCGACAGCGCCTGATGCGCGTCTCGATCCTGGTGACGTCGCCGCGCGACGCCTGGACGCGCGTCCGCACCAGCTTCCCGGGCGCCCGCCTGCTGGAGCTGCCCGGCCCCGAGAACGAGGCCGGCCGCCTGCTGATCGAGACCGTGCTCACCGAGACGACCGACGCGACCGAGATCATGCGGCGGCTCGAGGAGGCGCAGGTGGCGGGCGTGAAAATGGTGGCGATCGACGAAGGAAAAAACGGGCAGGCAGCCTGACATCAGAGGAGTGAGCCATGAGCTTGATCGGTAGGGTGATGGTGGTGGTGGGAGTGACTGGCTTTGCGGCGTTGGGGGCGGCCGGGTGCGGCGCCAACGGAAGCCAGACCAGCGGCGCCGGGATATCGGGGCAACTGGCGGCGGACGGCGCGGTGCCGATGATGACCAGCGGGCGCTATCAGCCGCTGGCCGTCGGGGCGACCTGGGTCTACCAGGTGACCGACACCAACAACGTCGCCTACACCAAGAACAGCAGCGTCGAATCGCTCGAGGACGCCGGGGGCTCGTTCGCGGGGACGATGGCCTACAAGGTCAGCGAGAACGTCAAGAACAGCACCCAGAACACCTGGTACCAAATGACCGACACCGACGTGCGCCGTCTGCACGATGAGCAGCTCGACTCGTCTGGCGCGGTGTCCAGCGACGACTGGTACGTGCCCTACAACCTGCGCGTCGACGAGACGCCCGACCACCTGATGGACGGCGCCACGTGGCAGCTCAGCTACATGGACCAGCACACCAGCGCGAAGAAGCCCCCCAAGACGACGACCACGACCGAGAACTGGTCGGTCGACGCCGCCATGGAGACAGTGACCGTGCCGGCCGGGACGTTCAGCGCCCTCCGCATCACCCGGACCGACACGGCCCCGGGTGGCTCGGCCAAGACACAGTGGTTCGTCCCCGGCGTGGGAAAGATCCGCGAGCAGAACAACACCGGGCACCTCGAGGTGCTGACCAGCTACCAGGTGCCCAGCCAAAACTGACACTAGGCGGACCGTCGCTGGCCGCCTACCGTCGCGTCCGATGATCCGAGGGACGCGGACGGGGATGGTTGTTCTATCGATGGCGGCTTGGCTGGCGGGGGCTTGCGGTGGGGGCTCGAATGCCGGCGGAACCGGTGGCGCCGCCGGACAGGCGAGCGCGCCTGGCGGCGCTGGCGGTGAGGCGGGTCCGGCGGGCAGTGCCGGCGGGAACGCGGGCGCGCCCGGCGGCGCGAGTGGACAAGCTGGAGGCGCGGGCGGTTCCGGCGGCGGCGCCGGAGCGCCAGGCGGCGGCGCCGGAGCGTCAGGCGGCGGCGCCGGAGCGCCAGGCGGCGCGGGCGGACACGCGGGGGCGCAGGCCGGCGCGGGCGGCGGTCCCGGTGGCGGTCCCGGCGGAGCAGGAGGAGCCCTCGCCGGCTGCTCGCCCTGCCACCTGGCCGTTCGGCAAGCCGAGTGTCTCCCCCCCGACGGCGCCACCTGCATCGAGCAAAAGTCGACGACCAAGGCGGCGGATGGCACCTCCACCATCAATCAGAACGCCTGCTTCTCGGATGGGACCAAGAGCCTCGAGGTCGACACCTATCCACCCGGCACCCCGACGACCGTGACCAGGACGACTCAGATCCTGAGGAACGGAGCCCTCTGCGGGCTCTTCGTCGAGACCTCGGTCACCAGCACCGACGATACGGGCGACACCATCGACACCGACACGCTGGTCATCGAGGACTCCGCCGGCCACCTGCTGGCCACGGAGGTCTCGAAGACAATCCAGTACGCCAGCGGGGGCTCCTTCGAGTCGGATACCCTCACCTGCGTGGGTCAGGCGTCCGAGCCGTTCAATCGGAACTGCCTGTACGGCGGCCTTGGCACCTGCACCAACGGCACCTGCATGTAGCCTCGCGAGGGGGAGCCGGACCTCTCCCGCCACCTTCGGTGCCGGCCTCCCCGCTCGGCGGGGAGGTGGGGATCTGATCTGATGCCTCTCCCGGGAAGCGGGCCGCCGAGGGGGAGGGGTCCGGATCTCTTCCGGCGGGGGCTCAGGCCAGGCCGTAGTCGGCGATCTTCTTGGCGATGGTCGGGTAGGAGACGCCCAGCAGGCGGGCGACCGCCGCGCGGTTGCCGTTGGCGAAGGCCAGCAGGCGCGCGATGTAGGCCTTCTCGAGCCCCTCGAGGTCGGGCGGCTTGCCGGCGCTGTCCAGTTCGAGAGAGAAGAACGCCGAGGTGGCGGCCGCGCCCGTGCGGGTCGGTCCCGAGATGACGATGCAGTCCGGCTCGATGGCGTCGCGGGTCGACAGGATCACGGCGCGCTCGACGATGTTGCGCAGCTCGCGCACGTTGCCGGGGTAGTCGTAGCCCAGCAGCAGCCGCTCGGTCTCGGGCGAGAAGGCCGCCGCCGGCTTGCGCATGCGCGTGGCGAACCGCGACAGGAAGTGGGTCGCCAGCGGCATGATGTCCTCGCGCCGTTCGCGCAGCGGCGGAACGCGGATGTGGAACACGTCAAGCCGGTGGTACAGGTCCAGCCGGAAGGCGCCGCGCTCGACCTCGTCGGCCAGCTCTTTGTTCGTCGCGGCGACGACCCGCACGTTGATCGACAGGTCGCGCGTGCCGCCCAGACGCCGGAACGTCATCTCTTCCAACACCTTCAGCAGCTTGGCCTGAGTGGCCATCGGCATCTCGCCGACCTCGTCCAGCAGCAGCGTCCCGCCGTCCGCCTCCTCGAACAGCCCGCGCTTCTGCGCCTTGGCGTCGGTGAAGGCGCCGCGCTCGTGCCCGAACAGCTCGCTCTCGAGCAGGCTCTCCGGGACCGACGCGCAGTTGATCTCGACGAACGGTCCGTCCGTGCGGGCGCCCGTCCGGCGGGCGATGAGGTCGGCGATCAGCTCCTTGCCGGTGCCGGACTCGCCCTGGATCAGCACGGTCGTGTCGGGCGCCTCGGCGACCTTGTCGACCATGTCGATCACCTTCTGCATGGCGGCCGAAGCGCCGACCACGAAGTCGCCCATCGCCGCGTGGGCGCGGTCGGCCAGCTGCCGCACCTGGGCGCGCAGCCGCTGCGCCTCGATCGCCTTGCGGACGGTGACGACGAAGTCGGGGAGCTGCAGCGGCTTCGACAGGTAGTCGAACGCCCCCAGCTTCAATGCCTGCACGGCGCCCGCCACGTCGGCGTAGGCGGTGGCCATCACCACCAGCGTGTCGACGTCCCGCTCGCGCGACTCGCGGACCAGCGTCTCGAGCACGGCGATCCCGTCGGTGTCGGGCAGGTGGCGATCCAGGATCACCAGGTCGGCGGGCTCGCGCTGCCAGGCGGTCAGCCCGGCCTGCCCGTTCGAGGCGGTGGTCACCGCGAACCCTTCGGCCGCCAGCGCCTCCTCGGCGACGATCCGGAAGGTCTTCTCGTCGTCGATCACCAGGACGGATGGTTTCATGAGGCCAACCGCACCCGGAACAGCGCCCCGCCCAGCGCCGCGCGCTCGACTTCGATGGTCCCGCCGTGCGCCTCGACGAAGCGCCGCGAGGTCGGCAGCCCCAGGCCGGTCCCGTTGGGCTTGGTGGTGAAGAACGGCTCGAACAGGTGCTGGCGGGCCTCGGGCGACAGCCCCGGGCCGTCGTCGGCCACCTCGACCACCGCCTCGCCCTCGCGGGCAGCGACGGTGACCGTCACCGCGTGAGCGGCCTCGACCGCGTTCTTGATCAGGTTGACCAGCACGCCCTGAATCTTATGCGCATCCACCCAGACTGGCAGCTCTGGCGGCGCGTCGACCTTCAGCGCCACGCCGCGGTCGGCCACCAGGTCGGCCACCGCCTCGGCGGCCCGCGCCGCGACCGCCGACAGATCCGCCGGTCCCCGCGCGATGCGCGGCGAGCGCGAGAACGACAGCAGCGAATCGACCACGTCGCGCAGGCGCGCGATCTCGCCCAGCACCTGCGGGCGCAGCCGCGCCACGCGCGCGGTGTTCTGGGGGTCCTGCGCGATCAGCTCGACCGCCATCCCCAGGCCGTTGAGCGCGTTCTTCAGCTCGTGCGCGATGGCCGCCGAGGTCTTGCCCATGGCCGCGAAGCGCTCGGCGTCGACCAGGGCCGCCTGGATGGCGACCAGCTCCTGCGTCCGATCCTGCACCCGCTGTTCCAGCAGGCCCGCCGCGTCGCGCAGCTCCTGGTCGCGCTTCTGGATCGACTGCTCCATCTGCTGGAACGCCCCCAGCAAGGTCGAGATCTCCTCGGTGCCGGCCGGCGGCGGCGCCGAGCCGGCCGACATGCGCTCGCCGCGCGCGATGCGCCCCGCGCCGTCGGCCAGCGCCTGCAGCGGGCGAGCCAGGTAGGCCGACAGCGCCAAGCCGGCGAACAGCGCGACGACGATGCCGAACACCAGGATGCCGGCCAGCGCCGCCCCCTGCTGCTCGATGTTGGCGGTCAGCACGCGCCAGGGCCAGGCGAACACGACCGCGTAGCGGGTCGCCGCCCCCACGGGCGAGTAGGCGAGCAGCGTCTTCTGGCCGCCCACCTCGCCGATCAACGTGCCGCTCTGCGCCGAGCGCGCCGCCGCGATCCCGTCGGCCCACCCCGATCCCGGTCGAGGAGCCGGCCGCCCCGGCGGGTAGATCACCGCGCCGTCGTCCATGTCGATCAGCACCGCGTCGGTGTGCGGCGGCAGGTTCTCGTGGAAGGTCGGCGAGACCAGGTTGTTCTCGGCCAGCGCGATCACGCCGACCAGCGCGCCCGCGAAGGCGCCGTTGCGGACGATGGGCTGCACGATCTTCAGCGTCTGCCCCAGCCCCGGCTCGTCGGTCATGCGAAACAGCGGCCCGGCCGTGCCCGCGTGCACCGCCTGGAACCAGCCGCGATCGCCGAAGGCCTGGCCGCGGTAGGCCGACCGGTCCGGCACCGACCGGACGCAACGCCCGTCGCGATCGAGCAGCAGCACCGCGGTGTTGTACAGAACCGAGTGGGCGTGCGCGCCGGCCAGGATCTGCTGCTCTTGCAGCAGATCCGGATCGGTCGGGTTCATCTCGGGCAGCAGCGCCAGGCGCTTCAACTCGTCCTCGAGGATCTCGAAGTTGTCGCGCAGCGCGAACGCGCGATTCTCGGCGAACAGCTGGTACTCGGTGGTCAGCTCGCGGCGCATGGTGCGCGCCGACTGGTAGATGGGCGTCCCGCCGGCCAGACCGATCGACACGACCAGCAGCGACGAGAGCACCAGCGAGAGCTCGGTCCGGAGTGTCAGGCCAATCCCTTCGGGATGAACGCTAGCATCGACGCGCGCTTTTTACACACATTGCACCGCGCCGAAACGGCATCTTGACGCGCGTTCGGATACCTTGCTCGTGGGAGGCAAGGCGGAGGTCGGGGAGGCCCGGCGCAGTAGCAAGAAAGGACACGTGGGAGTCGACATGGGCGGTGGCAGCGTGGGTTTCGCGGCGAAGATGGTGGGGATCGGGCTCTGCGCCGGGCTAGCACTTCTGAGCTGCCAGTACGCGATCGAGCTGTGCTTGCGGGCACTGGGCTAAGGGGTCGCCGAGGGTCCGGGAGCGGCGGGATCGCGGAAGACCAGGACCGCCCCCTTCTCGGGGGAGCCGACGTAGATCGTGTGGGTGGCCGGGGCGAACGCCACCGTGTGCGCGTCCGCGGCGGTCGGCAGCGTGCCGGCCAGCGACAGCGCCCCACCCGGTCCCACATCGAAGATCGCCAGTTCGGCCTTCTCGCCGGACGGGACGTAGAGGTGGTGCAGCGACGGGTCATACGCGATGCTGTCGACGCCCGCCCCGACCGGCGCGCTGGCCACGACCCGATTGCTGCCGGCCAGGTCGACCACCGTGACCTTGCCCTCGCCGCACCCGGTGAACAGCAGCCGGCGAGGCGAATCCAGCGCGATGCCGCGCGACTTCTGGCAGCCGTTCTTCCAGGTGCCGACCACCCGGTGCGTGCGCAGGTCGATCGCGTGGCTCTGGTCGGCGAACGTGTGCGTGTAAGCGCGTTTGCGCGCGACGTCGATCACCAGGGATTCGGGCCCGCCGGGAACCGGGATGGTGAGCTCAGATGACAGCTTGCCCTCGGCCGCGTCGTCGATGCGCAGCACCTCGATCTGGTTGGCGTGCGGCTCCGTGACCCACAGCTCGCCATTCGACGTGACCGCGCGCACGTACTCGGGGCCGGCGGCCAGCTTCACCGAAGACACCACCTTCTGAGACGTCGGGTCGGCGATCCGCAGCGATCCCGAGTCGCGATCGGTGGCGGCGATCCGGATGGGGCGCGTCGGGATCTCGGCGGCCGAGGTCGTCCCCTCGCCGTGCCCGCCGTGAAACGCCTCGCGCGCGCTGCTGATCCCCGCGATCGACGACGGGACGTGGTTCAGCGGATCGATCAGGAACAGGCGCCCGGTCCGTCCGGCCGGCACCAGCACCCGGTTCAGCGCGGGGGCGAACTGCAGATCGTCGAAGCCGATCCCCTGCGTCCCTTCGGGCAGCGCCACCGTCTCGGGATTGCCCGGCGTGAGAACGGCCAGCAGCGCGATGGTCGCGAGCACGGCTACTCTCGCTTCCAGGCGCGCAGGATCTCGTCGACGCGCGCGTTGGCCCGCTCGTCGACCGCCTGGCGCGCCGGGTCGGCGTCGAACCAGGCCACCGTGCGGCGAATCCCCTCGGCGAACGGGATCTCCGCCGCCCAGCCGGGGACGAACGACTTCACCTTGCCGTTGTCGAACAGAGCGTTCCAGCTCTTGTCGCCCAGCAGCCCGGCGCCCGTGTCGGGATCCAGCTTGGCGATGAAGGCGCTGGGGACGTGCACCAGGTTCGGCTGGGCGCCGGCGGCGCGGCCCACCAGCTTCAGGATCTGGTCCCAGGTCAGCCACTCGTCCGAGGTGATGTGGAACGCGTGCCCGATGGTGCGCGGGTTGCCGCACAGACCCAGGAACGCGCGCGCGAAGTCGTCGGCGTGGGTCAGCGTCCAGAGCGACGTCCCCTCGCCGTGGATGATCACCGGCAGCCCGCGGCGGATGCGATCGATGATGGTGTAGTCCGACTTGCTGACCGCCACCGGCACGATGGTGTCGTAGGTGTGCGACGGCCGGACGATGGTCATCGGGAAGCCGGTCGTCCGGTAGGCGCGCATCAGCGTCTCTTCGCAGGCGATCTTGTTGCGCGAGTACTCCCAGTACGGGTTGGCCAGCGGCGTCGACTCCGTGATGACCGGGTGCGACGGCGGCTTCTGATAGGCGGAGGCCGAGCTGATGAAGATGAACTGGCCGGTGGTCGCCCCCTGGCCGACGCCGTCCCCGCCCGAGAACCAGGCGATGTCGCGCTCGATGTCGGCGGTCGTGAACGCGATCCAGTCGACCACCACGTCGTAGCGCGCGCCGCGCAGCTCGGCCGGCGGCTTGCCGCTGTGGACGTCGTGGGCGATGACTTTGACCCCGTTCGGCAGCGGGTGCTTGCTGGTCCGGCCGCGGTTGACCAGGTGCAGCTCGTGACCCTTCTCGACGATCAACCGGCTGAGCGTCGAGCTGATGTTGCCGGTGCCGCCGATGAACAGGATCTTCATGGCGCGCAGTATATATTCGGCGTTCATGCCTTACGACCACACGACCGTGGAGCCCAAGTGGCAAGCGCGCTGGCGCGAGGCCGGGCTGCACAAGACCCCGACCGATCCGGCCAAGCCCAAGTTCTATGCGCTGGACATGTTCCCCTACCCGTCAGGCGCCGGACTACACGTTGGACACTGCGAGGGGTACACGGCCACCGACGTGATCACGCGCTGGAAACGGATGCAGGGGTTTCGCGTGCTGCACCCGATGGGGTGGGACGCCTTCGGCCTGCCGGCCGAGAACTACGCCATCAAGCACGGCGTGCACCCGCGCATCACCACCACGCAGGCGATCGCCAACTTCAAGCGGCAGATCGACTCGGTCGGGTTCGCCTACGACTGGGAACGCGAGATCGACACCACCGATCCGGCCTACGTGAAGTGGACGCAGTGGATCTTCCTGAAGCTGTACGAGCACGGCCTGGCCTACGAGGGGGTCGTGCCGATCAACTGGTGCCCGGTCGACAAGACCGGCCTGGCGAACGAAGAGGTCAGCCAGGGGCGCTGCGAGCGCTGCGGCGCGCAGGTCGTGCGCAAGGATCTGCGGCAGTGGCTGCTGCGCATCACCCGCTACGCCGACCGCCTGGCGGCCGACCTGGACACCGTCGACTGGCCGGCGTCGACCGTGGCGATGCAGCGCAACTGGATCGGCCGCAGCGAGGGGGCCGAGGTCGTCTTCAAGAGCGCGGCGCCGGTGGCCGGGCGCGAGATCCGCGTGTTCACCACGCGGCCCGACACGCTGTACGGCGCGACGTACATGGTGCTGTCGCCCGAGCACGCGCTGGTCGACGAGCTGACCACCGACGCGCAGCGCGCCCCCGTGCGCGCCTATCAGGAAGAGGCGCGCCGCAAGAGCGACCTGGAGCGGACCGACCTGGCCAAGGACAAGACCGGCGTGTTCACGGGCGCGACGGCGGTCAACCCGGTCAACGGCAAGACCGTCCCCATCTGGATCGCCGACTACGTGCTGGCCAGCTACGGCACCGGCGCGATCATGGCGGTGCCGGCGCACGACGAGCGCGACTTCGCGTTCGCCAAGAAGTTCGACCTGCCAATTGTGCAAGTGGTGGCGCCGGCGGCTGGTGGCGCGGTCGACGCCGGCGAAGCGTTCAGCGGCGACGGCGTCGCCGTGAACTCCGGGCCGATCGACGGGCTGCCGACGCCCGAGGCAAAGCGCGCCGTGATCCGCGACCTGGAGGCCAAGGGCGCCGGCAAGGGCGCCATCAGCTACCGCCTGCGCGACTGGGTGTTCTCGCGGCAGCGCTACTGGGGCGAGCCGATCCCGCTGGTGCATTGCCCCAAGGACGGCGTGGTGGCGGTCCCCGAAGCGGACCTGCCCGTGCGCCTGCCCGACGTCGAGAGCTACGCGCCCACCGGCACCGGCGAGTCGCCGCTGGCGGGCATCGAGAGCTGGGTGAAGACCACCTGCCCCAGGTGCGGCGGCCCGGCCAAGCGCGAGACCAACACCATGCCGCAGTGGGCCGGCTCGTGCTGGTACTACCTGCGCTACCTGTCGCCCAGGGACGACGCGCGTGCCTGGGAGCCTGGCGCGGAAAAGGAGTGGATGTCCGTCGATCTGTACGTGGGCGGTGGCGAGCACGCCGTGCTGCACCTGCTGTACGCGCGCTTCTGGCACAAGTTCCTGTTCGACCTGGGTCTGGTGCACACGCCGGAGCCGTTCCAGAAGCTGCGCCACCAGGGGACCGTGCTGGCGTTCGCCTACGAGGACAGCCTGGGCCGGTACCACGAGCCCAGCGAGGTCGAGATGCAGGGCGACAAGGCCGTGCTGAAGGCGACCGGCGAGCTGCTGAAGATGTCCGTCGAGAAGATGGCCAAGACCAAGCTGAACGGCGTGAACCCCGACGACGTCGTCCGCGACTACGGCGCCGACGTGATGCGCCTGTACGAGATGTTCATGGGCGAGTTCGAGCTGCCCAAGCCCTGGGACCCGCGCGGCATCGAGGGCGTGAACCGCTTCCTGAAGCGCACCTGGCGCCTGTGCGAGGACTGGGACGTCGCCCGCGCGCCGGCCGACGACCCCCACCAGCGCCTGCGCCACAAGACCATCAAGCGCGTCACCGCCGACCTGGAGCGGATGCAGTTCAACACCGCGATCGCCGGGTTGATGGAGTACCTGAACGCGCTGGTCAGCGGCGGCGCGACGCACGAGGACCTGGTCACGCTGGTGAAGCTGGTCGGCCCCTTCGCCCCGCACCTGGGCGACGAAGCCTGGGAGCGCCTGGGCGGAACCGGCTTCCTGCTGCAGGCCGCGTGGCCCCAGTACGACGACGCCCTGACCATCGACGAGACCGTCACCGTCGGCGTGCAGGTCGACGGCAAGCTGCGCGGCGAAGTGCAGCTCGCCCGCGACGCCAGCGAGGACGCCGCCCGCACCGCGTCGCTGGCCATCCCCAACGTCGCCAAGCACCTGGAGGGGCGCAGCGTCAAAAAGTTCATCTACAAACCTGGCCGCATCATCGGGATCGTCACCGCCCCAGTGTCGTAAACTCATTCGATGACGCGCGCCGTGCTGCTGGCCGCCCTGGCAGGGCTGCTGGCGTGCTCGTCCGAGCAGCTCGGCGGGACGAGCGGCACAGGTGGAGCAGGCGAACCGGGCGGCGGAACACCAGGCTCCAAGGGGACCGGCGGTCAGCTCACGAGCGGCTCCGGCGGAGCGACCGGCGGGACTGGCGGCGAGACCGACGGCTACAGCGGCGCGACCGCCGGACGCTTCGGCGGCGGCGGCGTCTTTGGAGGCGGCGGCCGCGGTCAGGGCGCGGCCGGCGCCGCAGGCCAGCCAGTCGACGGCGGCCCTCCGCCCAGCTACGACGCCGGCGACTACGCCACCCCCGACGGCTCCCCCTGCGACCCTCACGTCGACAGCGACGTCCGCTGCTGCTTCGCGGGCGCCTGCTTCGTCCTGATGTGACCCGTCCCCGTTGACGACCACCCCACCGATGGCGTAAGACCCTCGCGCGCTTCGCCAGCGTAGCTCAGCGGTAGAGTAACGGTTTCGTAACTCGGCCGGGCCGCGCGGCAATGAGCGGCAAGAATTGCCGCAAACCACGGGCGAAACAGGTGGTTGCGAACGTTCGGCGCATTTCGTTGCGGCAACCCGAAGCCGCCTGAATCTGGTCCCGCTGACCACGGCGTGACCACGGCTCGCGGCGCTCGGTCGATGGCCTGACCGGGCGCCGCTGCGCTCCTCCCCGCCGCCTACGTCCCCTGCGCTTCCTTGAAGCAGAGAGTGCAGAGCCGGGCGCCGTTCTTGAGGCGCCGCACCTCGTCCTCGGCTTCCAGCCGGGCCGGCCGAATTTGGTCAGGGCGCACAGACGCGCCGCAGGCGGCCCGCCCCGGCGAGCCCGAACCGCGCGAGTGGAAGACGGGCGGCGCCTTGTCGAATCTGCCGCGGTACTCGACGTGTCGCGCGTCCTCCGCTCTCGTGACCAGCACCGTCACGTCCTGCACGCCCGGCACCTCTCTCGCGAGCTTCTCCACCGCGTCCGCAGCGGTGTCAGCTGGCAGCTCAATGTCACCCTGGTACTCGGCGGGAGGTAGCAGTTCGGTCCCACCCCTGATCGTCCGGGACCACCCCAACTCCGCCGCCATCCGATCGTGAAACTGGCGGTACGGCCTGCTGTCGTGCTCGACCCCGTGAAGCTCGACGCGGATCGTGAACTTCGCCATGCGCTGCCGACCTTTCTCCCCCCAGGCGAAGGCGACTCTATCCCGTCCGCTTGCGGCACGCGAAAACCGGCACCCCGTCGTCCAGCGCGCCCGGCCGACGACGGCCACCGAACCGCTCAACCACGCCCGACGCTCTGGCTTCGCGCTGGCGGCTCGTTCGAGCGCATGTCAGGGCCGCGGGGCCGGCCGGAGCGCGAACGCGCAGCCACGGCCGCGCTCCGTTCGCCGCGCACGATTTTTGACGGCGGGCCGAACCCGGCGGACGCTCTCGGGGACGCGATGGCCCCGAACGTCGGCGCGGACAGGTTGCGACGGCGATGGACGACGATCCGAGCCTTCCCCCGGATGACCAGCTTCCCCCGGACGACCGGCCGGACGCCGCGGTGAGCGACCGCGCGCTCAGCCTGGCGAACGAGGCGATGTTCACGGTCGACCTTCAGGTCCGGCGCGTTCGTGGGCACGAACCCGAAGACGAGGTGTTCGTCCTGCGCTGGTGGGCCGATCTGCAATTCCTGATCGTCGCCCTGCGCCGCCTGCGCCGCGCCGCCCAGCTCGGTTTACACGGGCTCGAGGAGACGAGGGCTGCGATCGACGGAGCGATCAAAGCGTTCGACGAGGACCTGCCCGACCTGACCGTCATGCGGAACGTCGGCGAGCACATCGACGACTACGCGCGCGGGCGTGGACGACACCGCGAGGTCCGGCCCGGCGGCCTGCAGGTGGGAGGATTCGACGGGACGACGTTCAGGTGGCTGAATCGGGAGCCAACCATCGACGAGGCAGAGGGGCCCGATCGGGAGCTGAACATCGACGAGGCGAAGCGGGCGGCCGGACGCCTGTACCTCGCCGTTCGCGCGGCCATCAAGTCGGCCATCCGCGCAGAACGGGTCCGGCTGTGGCGAGTGGCTGCTGGGAGCCCGACGTCCTGAAAGGGCGAAACACCGGCCCTCGTCGTCCCTTCGAGGCCTCCTCCCCCCTCGTTGGAGTAATGGATGTAATCTCTCGATCTCGTGCGGTGCCGAGCGGTGACCCCGACAGGACGGTGCAAGATGGCGCCGTTGAAGGACGGCGGGGGATGGTGCTTCATCCACTCGCCCTCGACGCGCGCTGAGCGTAGTCGGGCCCGAGCCAGGGGTGGCGCAGCGAACCGGCGGGCGGAGGCCTCGGTGGCGGCGACACTGCCGGCGTCCTCTGCGTTCGAGCTCGGCGAGATCAAGAACAGGGCGGCCGTCGCGTCCGCGCTGATCAGGGTGGCTCACGGCATCGCAAACGGGTCGATCGACGTGCGGCGCGGCCGATTGCTGACAGAGGCGCTCCGGGCGGCCATGGCGGCGGCCGAGACCTTCGGCTCGGCGACCGAAGACGAGGCGCCGTTGGGCGGCCGGGAGCCGACCGACGACGAGCTCGCGTACGTCCGCGAGCACGGCATGTTCCCGCCGGGCGTGACCATGCTGGGTCCGCCACCAAAATGGTGGGTTACTGGCACCGAGTGGCGGCCGCCACCGCCACCGCCGGCCCCCGACGAGACCGATCCCGAGAGCTGACGTCGCCCGGGTGGAACCCATAGGGGCTACCCATAGGGTTGGCGTCGGACGTGGTCGACGCGGTGGTGGCCACCTGGCCTCCGAGGCCAGCGCGCAGCGTCGGGCGCAGGCGCGACGTGTACACTGGCGCGCTGGCGTCGACCCTCTTGCGGATCACCATCGCGTCGGCCGACGATCGCTCGAAGGAGGACACATGGCTGATGACAGGATTTCCCCTCGGCGACCTCGATCGCTGAACGGCGCTGAGGAGGCGGCCGCGAGCATCCAGCTCGCCGAGAAAATGGGCCTGGTCCCGGTGGCGGGCGAGCCGGACCTGGACGACCTGACCGGCGCCCGAGCGCGCGAGCGGGACTACCGCGCGCGCCCCCCGGCGCCGACGGACCGACGCATTCCGTTCAAAATGACGCGGTGATCGCCGGCGACACGCGGCGACACCAACGCGGGCCGAAATCGCTGGACGAGATGCGCGCCGCCCGCGCGGAGCAACGCCGGCAGCTCCAGCGGGCGCCGCAGGTGCCCCTCCACCTGACCTCGATCTCGAGCACCCCGCCCGCGCCCGGGACGCTCGCGTTCATGGAAAAGCAGCGCCAGGAACTGCGTGACGCGCGGGATCTGCGCATCACGGCCAGAGGCCAAGTCGACCGCGTCTGGACGGAGGCTCAGAACTGGGTCCTGGTCCAGCACGGGAGGCGCGTGTCGCTCAATGCGTTGGACCAGCGCGGCCCCGAGGCTGAGTACGCGCTGCGAGCCGCGCAGCGCGCAGGGGAGGCCTACATCGGCGTCAGCTTGACGGCCGCCAGCAGGGCGACCCGCGAGCAGATGCTGGACGCTTTTTGCTCGGCGACCAGCACCTGGTTGAAGGCCGCCGTCGTGGGCTGGCCGTCCGCAGCCGAATACGCGCGCCAGCACGAGCTGGCGCGAGAGGAGGACTGGAGATGATCGACCCTTCGAATCCGCACCAACAGCTCGAGCGCCCGTTTGACGTGTACATGCTGCCGGTCGGCCTCGACGTGTACACCGCGACGATCACCGACCTGAAACACGTGGTGGTGGCCGCCCGGTACCCAGGCGAGGCCGGCATGCACCCGGAGGTCATGAAGCTGCGCCGCCGGTTCTACGTGGTCGACAGCGTGCCGCAGGGAACGCCGTCGGCGATCGCCAGGGCGGTCGTCGCCAACGCGAGGCGCCAAGCCGATGCCGCCGGCCGTGCCGAGTGGGAGGCCCGCGGGTCCCAGGACCTGGTCCGGTCGATCGGGATCAGCAGGCCGTTGGGCGGCTGAGGACGCCGAACGAGGGTTCTTCGGAAACCCCCACGGGCTTTGCTGAGGGGGTTTCTGCGGGCCGCTGGTCCCCCGGCGGTAGGGCCCGCGTAGACCACGCGCCGGTGTGCCCGCCGCGCCGTCTCCGACGGGCCGCGCTGGCCTGCCTGGCCTGCAGACCGCTACGTCACCCGACCCGACGCTGGAGCTCGGCCAGCTGTTGGCGGAGGGAGGCGATCTCGCCGGTCTGTGCTTCCAAGGCGGCCAACCGCTCGGCGACGCGCAGCCCCGTCTCGATGTGCTCCAGCCGCTCAGCAAGGCCGAGAACGTCGGTCCGGGTGTCGTGCATGACGCCGGTCAGATCGGAGAGGCGCCCCTCGATTTTCACGAGGCGCACGTCCGCCTCGTCAAACCGCTTCGTCATATCCGATCGCATCTCGCGCAAGTGTCGCAGGACCAGGTTGTCGGCTTCGTCGCTCACGCTTCTTCCCCCATCATGCTCACGGGCCGCTTCGGACGGCGCGGCCCCAATCGTCCCTTCACCAGCAGACGCAACCTGCTGTTCTCGTTGGGGCTCCACGCTGCGCGCGGCCGCCGCAGAACACCGAGCCACCGGGCGAGCTGCCTGATCGCCATTGGCGGCAGCCCGGGCGCGCTGACTAGCATCGTCAGGAAGAAGACCCCCTCGGCGTGCGTCGAACGCTCGTCTGCACCTTCGCCGCTCTTCGCGCGGTACCTCTGCTTTCGGGCGTTGGCCAGGAGCTGCGCTCTGCGATCCGATGAGACGGTCTGCGCTTCGGCACGCAGTTCTTGCTCGCGTGCTTGCCGCAGGTGGAGGCGATCTCTGTCGGAGCACGCGGTTCGAGCCCGATTCCAGGCGAGCGACAGCGCTTCGACGATGGGGAGCCATTCGTCATTTTGCCGCGCCTGGCTGTCGGGTACGTCTAGCGCAAGACCAGGAGATTGGTCCGGACCTTGTGCCCCGGAAACCCGGATGACTTCTTCCACGAAGCGCGCTCGTCCCCCCTGATCTTTCGCCTCCGGTAGCGTGGGAATCGGCCACCAGCCGATCAGGTCTTTTAACCGGGGCCGCCAGCAAGCCACAGCGATGCGCTGGTCGTCCCGAACGACAAACACAGGGCCGGGCAACAGTTCCGGGCCTCGGACCCTGCCGAAGTAAGTCGCCAGCCACGCAGGCACATCCGCGGGATCAGGCGGCCCTTCAGGCCGAAACCACTCCGGGGAACGAACCAGCCCCGCCGCCTTGAGCGTTCCGCGGATGATCGCAGGAGAAAGGGCACGCATGGGCTACCAACAGCATAGCAAATGCGAAGCTCAAAACACCCGCTCGACCAAGCGCATCAGGGAACGCTGCGCGACCTCCTACGGACCCGGTCCGCCGTCCAGCTCGGGGCCCAGCTCGGAGTCGAGCACGGGCTAGTAACCCGCGCCGCGAGCGGTGCCAACCTCTTGAGAGGGTCGCGCCTTATGATCGAGACCGGCCTGGCCGCGATGCGCGAGCGGGGCGAACTGGAGCCTGCGGCGCTGGCGGTCGGGAGCGGTCGATGAGGCTCGACGACGCGCTGTCGCTCGTGCCGGTCGTGCTTGAGGAGGTGCGCGCCCTCCGCCGCGAGGTCGGAGAGCTGCTCGCCCGCGCCGACGAAGCCGGCGTGCGATGGGTCTCGCCGTCAGAATGGGCGAGGCTGAACGGCTGCAGCGTGGACACCGTCACCCGCCGGGTCGCCACTGGCGAGATCGAGTCCCGCGAGATCGGGCGGTCGCCGCTCGGCGGCGCCGACGGCCAGCAACTCACAGACCGCGAGGGGCGCCCGCGCTACCGCCGGACGCTGCGACTGCGCCTCACGCGGCCTGCCACCGCCGGTGAGGTGCGATCTGTCGCTGTCGAGATGATCGGCACGGCGTCTCCAGGCAGCGGTAGCCGCGGACGATCGCGCGCTGTGACCCGCGCTGGGGACACCGTCGGTACGCCCTGGCCAGCCGAGCCAGCGGAGGCGCACCGATGAAGGCCGCCGAGAGGACGGAGCTGGCGCCGTACCGGAACGTCCACCAGTCGATCAACGACGCGCTGGTCGGGATGTCGCCCGCGGCCATGGACCTGGCGTTCTACCTCGCTTGCGGACCGCTGCTCTGCTTCGAGAGGCACAAGATCGTGTACGTCGGCCCCGCGGCGCTGGCTGAGGGCCTCGGTTCGTCGGTCCCCGAGGTCGAGCGCGCCGCCGCCGAGCTGGAGGCCGTCGGGCTCATCAAGGTCGATTGGGGGAAGCGCGAAATCTGGGCGAGGTACGCCGAACCGCTGCGGATGGGCTGAAGGAAGATCGCCACGCCTGCCGGCGCAGCGGAGACGCACCGTTGAACTACTTCTCGCTCTACCGCTCGTTTCTTGTCGTGCTGGCCGTCGAGGTCCCCAACGCGGTGTTGGGGGCGTGGGTCAGGCTGCAGTCCTACGCGACCAGCGACGGCGTGGAATCGTCCACGTTGGAGGGCGCCCGGGAATGGGATGAGCGCCGGTGGATGATCTGCTGCCAGGTGTCGTCCGCCGACGTCGAGGCTGTCGTCGCGCACAAGCTCGCACGCTGGGAGGGTGCGGATCTGTTGCTCGAAGGCTTCGATTCGAAGGGCCTCGCCGCGCTCGAAAAGAAGCGCGGACAGGGCCCTCACGGCCGCAAGGGCGGAGCTGGCAAACACCGCCCCAAGGCGGGAACACCAAAGGGGAATTCGACCCCCACGGAAGCGAACCCTGAGGGTAACCCTATGGGTTCGGTCGATCGTAACCCTTACCTCGGTAAGGGAGGGGAGGGGATCAGATCAGAGGGGAAGGGAGGGAAGGAGATCCCCGCCCTGCCCCCGCGGACAAGAACGCATCGGCTCAACAGGAACCGTCGACAGACGGCGACACACGGCGACGGGCACCGATGGGGGTGGGCGGAGACGGAACCTCCCTCCCTCCCCAGCCAGGAGAAAAGCCGGATCCGCGGGTCGTGGTGCTCGACGCCTTCCGCAAGCGATTCGGCGCCGATCCGATCTGGGAACCGGACGCTCTCGCGCCCCTGACCGATTTGGCCGACATCGATCCCGAGGCCCTGGCCTTGGTGTGCGCGTGGTACTTCGAGGCAGACGGCGACGGCCCGGGGGACACCTTCTGGCGCCGGGAAGGATGGAAACCGATCTGGCTCGTGAGGCAGGCTCTCAAGAGGTTCCTCCCTGAGGCGCTCCAAGTGGTCGGCGCGCGCCGCGCAGCTGAACGAGCCAAACAAGGGGCGCGCCGCCGTCGCGACGAGGATGCCAAGGCCGCCGCCGAGCGCGACCGCGCGGACCTGGACGAGATCGAGCGGCTGCCGCCGGCTCAGCGCGCGGTAAGCTCGCCGCGCGCGACCTCTCTGGAATGGCGGGCGCGGCTCTGTCCAGCGCGTCGGTCAGGGACGCGGGCGGTCGGGTGGTGGTCAGTGTCGCCCCCATCCACGCGAAGTTCATCGCCGGCCGTCGGTCCGAGATAGAAGCCGCGTTTGCGCGCCACGGGGACGGCCTGATTCTCGAGTTGGAGTCTGCGGCGTGATGGGAGCTCGGCGTACGTCGGTGGTGTTCTGCGCCTGCATCGCTCCGCCGCTGCCGCGCCGGAACCGGGCGACGAAGGCGAAGCAGGCGGACGACAAGACGGCGCCGTTGCCGGGCGTGGCCGGGCCGCGCGCCTCTCGCGCGCGGAGTACTCGGCCGTGAAGTCGCCAGCGTGCGATCGGTGCGGCGGCGCGCTCGAACCGGAGACCACCACCGTGGCGCTCTCCGTCGATTCCCGCGAGGTGGTGGTGGCTGTCGCCGTCGTCCACTTCGCCTGCGTCGCCGCCATCCAGGCGGACGGTCTTCAGGTGAGGACATTCGGCTGGGGCCGCGCGCTCACCGCGCGCGAGGTCGCGCACCTTCGCGCCCTGGCGCGCGTGCCCAGCGCCTCGATGACGCGGGCCACGCCAATCCGGCGATCACCCTGCGCCACTACATGCACGCGGAACGGCGGCCGTTCTCACCCATCCTGACCGCCGGCCTCGGTCTGGACGGCGGGCCCGGCGGCAAGGTGATCCCGCTGGCCGGTCACACGGAAGGGACAACCGAGGCGGCGACGGAGCCGGCTTCGCGATCGGGAGGCGAACATGCCGCGTAAGAAAAAACGGGGGAGCGGCCAGGGCTCGGTCTGGATCCAGGGTGGCAACACCTGGATCCGCTGGCGGCAGAACGGCCGGCGGCGGACCCGGAAGTTCCCGGGCTGCGACGCGGAGGTGCGCAAGACGGCCGAGCGCGCGCTGGCGGTCGCCCTGCTCGACCTGGCGGCCGGGCGCGCCGGGCTCGAGGTGGAGCGGCCCCCATCCCCGCCCCTCTCGAAGCTCTGGATCGACATCATCGCGCGGCGGGAGGGCACGCACCGCGCGTGGCGTGACGATGCCTCCCGCTGGAAGGTCCACCTCGGGCCCTTCCTGGGGCACGTCCTGCCCGACGAGGTCACGCCGGCGGAGGTGCGCCGGTTCGTCGAGGTGAAGATCGCCGCGGGCCTGAGCACGACAACGGCCGGGCACTGCGTCCGCCTGCTGTCGACGTTCTACGCCGATCTGGTCGAGCGCGGCTTCGCCAAGGTCAACCCGGTGCGGTCGGTGCCGCGCTCGACGCGCCGCCTGTACAAGAACGCGCACGACCCGCGGACCACGCCGTTCCTGGAACGGGCCGAGGACATCGCGGCCGTGTTCCGGAAGCTGGACGAGCCGCACGCGACGATCTTCGCGGTCGGCGCGCTGGCGGGCCTGCGGCCGGGCGAGGTCCTCGCCCTGGAATGGGGCGACGTCGACCTCGACGCGCGCCGGATCACCGTCCGCCGCCAGGTCCGATACGGGCGGGTCGGCCCTCCGAAATCCGGACGGCCCCGGTTCGTGCCGATCGCCGACGCGCTGGGCAAGATCCTGGCCGAATGGCGGCTGGCGACCGGCAGCCAGGGGCAGCTCTTCCGGCCGGCGGTGCCGACCAGGGGCGGCCGGAAGGGGGCGCCGCCGCGGTTCGTCCAGCTCCACACGGTCCACACCGCGTTGGCGACGGCCCTGGAGAAGTGCCGGTTGCCGCCGGCGCTCACCCTGTACGGCTGCACCCGGCACACCTACGCCTCACACTTCGTGCTGGGCGGCGGGTCGATCGAGAAGCTGCAGGCCATCTTGGGCCACGCCAGCGTGACCACCACCGAGCGGTACGCCCACCTCCGACCGAACTACCTCCGACCGGAGGATCTGCCGGCGCTTGGGGTCGACCTGTCCCGCGAGGGGGGAGCTGTGCTAGACATGGCCGCGCATCGGGACGGCAACCGGGGCCCCGCTGACCATTGCGTGACCACGGATGCAGTTGACGAGGCGGGGTCGCGTGACGTAAGTAGCGGGGCCTCTTAGTGAAACGCCGGCGTAGCTCAGTGGTAGAGCAACGGTTTCGTAAACCGTAGGTCCCCGGTTCAATCCCGGGCGCCGGCTCCAGGGTTCGGCCCCCCGCCAACCCCGCAGTGGTTCCCGCTTCGTTCCCCGGTTGCTCCGGGGCTCCGGGCCGGAACGGCCTTTCCCGCGCGAGTCAGAGGAATAGCGCCCGCATCATCTCGGCGAGCTGGGCCTTGCCGACAACCACCGCAGGCGCCAGGGCCTCGGCGAAGGCACGCGCCGAGGGGTGGCGGACGACCGGATCCAGCGCCAGGACGCCACGCAGGAGCTCCGGCGCCGGAGGGGGGAGCTCACCGATGCGGCCGAGGTGGTCGACCGTCGGCCCGGTGGCGGCCTGGTACAGAATCTCGCCCGAACCACCGCCGCGATAGAACGGCTCTCCGGCGAGCAGATCGAACATCACCAGCCCCAGCGAGAACAGGTCCGAGCGGGGGGTCGCCTCCAACCCGCGCGCCTGCTCCGGCGCCATGTAGCCGACGTTCCCCTTGACGTTCCCTTCGCGCGTCTTCGACACGCGCTCGGCCGCCTTCACGATCCCGAAGTCGAGCAGCTTCACTTCGCCCGCGGTGCTGACCATGATGTTCGTCGGCGAGATGTCGCGGTGAACGATTTCCAGAGGCCGGCCGTTGTCGTCGGTGCGCTCGTGGGCATAGGCCATGCCGGCGAGAACCTCGTGCGCGATGTAGTAGATGAGCGCCGGCGGAATCGGCGTCCCGAACTTCTCGCGCTGGCGGGCGGCGATCTGGGCCAGGGTCCGGCCGAGGACGTGCTCCTCGGCGAGGAAGTAGCCGTCGCCCACCTTCCCGAAGTCGAGCACGGTCACGATGTTCGAGTGCGTCAGGCGTGAACCGAGCTTGGCCTCGTCGATGAACTGGGCCACTGCGTCGGGGTTCAATGCCATGTGCGGCTTGAGACGCTTGATGACGACCAGCCGCTCGAAGCCCTCGGCGCCGGTCAGAACGGCGGTGAAGACCTCGGCCATCCCGCCTTCGCCGATCCGCTCGAGCAGCCGGTAGCGACCGAACTGCTGGGAGCCTTGCGCCGCGAGCGCGGTGGCGGCCGCCCCGGCCGAGATCTCCCTGATCGCGGACCCGCCCGTCTGCAGCCCGCGGCTCGGGGTGTGGCCCGAGACCGGAGACGCTGTCACGGATCCGCCCGGGCTCGAGCCACGACCGCCCACGCCGATCCCGCTGGAGATTCCGATCCGCGGAAACGTCGGCGCCACTTCCAGCGGAGGGGGCGGGGTAGCGCCGGCCGTCGCCCCTTCCTTTCGACCTTCCTGGCGGCGAGCCAGGGTAACCACGCCGGAAAGCAGCAGCAGCAACCCGCTCGCCACGCAGGCGCCCAGCCAGGCGCTGGGGACACCGGAGCCGGCTCCCCGCCCCACCCCGATGACCCACAGGTCCTCGGCCATCGGCAGCGACGCGGCTACCCACTCGCCGGCCGGCGCCGCGAAGGTCGATTCCCGCTCGCGCCCGATGAGGCCGTCCGGGACGGAGACCAGCGCCGGATCGCCGGCCGAGACGCGCGCCCGGTGGCCGTCTGAGAGCACCACCGCGCCCACCGCGGGACCCAGAAGCCCGTTCACCGTCGCCGGATCGAGCAAGCGGCCCAGCACCAGCGTGAACGTGCCCCGGCGCTGCGCTCGGTAGGATCCCACCGCGATCAGTTGCAGATCCGGCGCTGACTCGATCACGCTCGCGACCTTCCCGTCCGACCGGCGGATCAGGCGCTGGGCCGCCTGCGCGTCGATCCCCCGGGAGACCACCAGATCGGCGCCGCGGCCCAGGGCCACGCCCCGGCGCCGGTAGGGTTGCCACCAATCCTCGCTGTCGAAGAGGTCCGCGAACGTCAGGGCGTCGGCGCGATTGTCGAAAGCGGCGATCAGCTGGGGGATCCTGGCCGCGTCATCCAGCTCACGACCAAGCTCCCGTTTCAGTCCAACCAGCCCAGCCGCCAGTCCCTCCGCCGTCTCCCGGGTTCGAGCCGCAGTGGCCTGAGCGGCGGCGGCCCGCTGATGGGCGATGGCGCCCGCGCCGGCGAGCGCGACGACGCCGAGACCGACCAGCGCCATCCCGACATACCGCTTCGACCCCGTGCCGCTCAACGCCGCGCCCCCCGCCAACCTCGGATCTTCAGTTGCTGGCCCCGCCGGGATACCCGATCGGATAAGGGGTCCTGTCCTTGCGGTTGTGCGCCTGCGGCAGTTCCACCTTGAGCGCCAGCTTGACCGATGCGCCGGCGGACGTCACCTCCACGGTCTGGGTGGCTGGGCGCGCGTCGGGCGTCCAGACCACCAGGCGGCGTGTCCCCGTCGGGACGTTCTCCAGCTTGAAGCTGCCGTCCTTTTCGACGGTGGCGTAGTATCCGTTTGGCACCACCAGCACGCTGGCCCGCATCTGCGAGTGCATGTTGCAGAACACCTCGACCACACCCGGGTTCGTCATGGTGACGCTGCCCGGCTTGTCCCCCTGCCGGTAGGCGCCCAGATCGAACGGCTGCGTGGGCGACGGTGAGAAGACGTTGTGCAGGACCAGATCGAGGTTCGGGAACATCACCTTCGTGCCACGCTGCACGATCGCCGTCGCCGGCACGAAGGCCTTGTTGTTCTGGGCAATCTGGATCACGTGATTGCGCACCAGCGGGGCCTTCACGTTGTCGACGTACACGTAGATGGGTCCGGTCGGCTTGCCTTCGACGTCGACGTGCCCCGTGATGGTGCCGCCCAGGACCGCCGCTGGCGCGGAGCGTCCACGAGGCGCGTCCCCGAGGCTGGACGCGGACGTGGCGCCGGGCGCCTTGGCGTCGGAGGCGCGAGGGAGCGGTGCGGCTCCCGCCGAGGGGGTTGGTGAGGCGCGGCCGCCGCTCTGGAACAGCCGCAGCAGAAACTCGTAGTGCTCCCCCTCGAGCTGGGTCAGCTGCAGGATCAGCTCCTGCTGGCGCTCGACCTGTTGCTTGAGGGCTGCGAACTCCGCCGCCGTTGGACCCGACGCCTTGCCCGCGGCGCGACCGGCGGGCTCGCCCGCCAGCCACAGCACCGCCGCCGCGATGACCGCCACCACCGTTCGCTTACCAGCCATGATCATCGCTTGCTCCTTTCATCAATAAGAAAAGACCACGGAGCTCGTGAGGACGTCGTCGCGGATCTGAGGCAGCCCGCCATACTCGCCGTTGTGCAGGTACTCCACCTTGGCGACGATCCGTTCTGTGAGGGTGGCGTGCGCGCCCACGGTCAAGCGCCACTCCTTGGTGACGTACAGGCGGTCCGCCCCGCCCGACTGGCTCGGGTCGCCCAGCCAGACCAGGGCGTCACGCAGGTCTCCGCGCGCCAGCACCCCGAAGCGCGGGGTCATGAGCACGATGGCCTGGACGTAGCCGCCGTTGTGCAGGCGCAGGCCGTACACCGGAGTGGTCCCCACGGCGACCCCGGGGACCTCGCCGGCAGAGCCGCCGCGCAGCCACTCTGCCTTGATGAGCAGGCGGCGAAGGCCGAGCTGGAAGTCGGCGCCGACGAACCAGAGCGGGTGAAGGCTGTCCAGCGCGTGGTCCTGCGCGCCGTACTCGCCCGAGGCGCCAAGGGCGACGAAGAAGGGGAGCGGCAGGGTGAGCTGCAGCCGCGCGCTCCCGGTCTTGCCGGCGTTGCTGTCGGTCTCGTCGTAGAAGTGAAACGACTCGATCCCCGACGAGCCGTTGGTGAGCGCCGCCGCGAACATGAGCAGATCGTCGGGCCCCAGCTTGGTCCGCACCTTCAGGCCGATGGGCGTCCCGGTGGTGTAGCGGGCGATCAGCGACGGCGTGATGCCGTAGCGCACGTTGGCCTTGCGGTCCGGGTACTCGATGCCGATCACCGAGTCGAACTTCCCGACAGCGATCTCGGTGCGGCGTTCGCGGCCGATCATCCACTCGAGCATGGCGAGGTCGACCTCGAACGAGTCCCCCAGGCTGAAGTCCACGCCCGAACGGGGCAGGAAGTCGGCGCTGATGGTGCCCAGCACCGAGTCGCCGAGCGCGCCGGTCAGCTTCAGGTTCACCTCGTTGACGATGAACCCCGGCGCGCCGTTCGAGTGGATGGGATCCTCCCGGGTCACCCCCGGAAGGTTGCCGAGGTCGGCGACGTCGCCGCGGCTGTTGATGGCCGGGGCCAGCAGATCGCCCAGGAAGACCCAGGCGTATTGATTGGCGTACTGCGGGAAGTAGCGCGCACTCGGCAGGCCGACGTCTTGAATCACGCCCGATCCGTCGCCCGAGGTGGCGTAGAAGCCCAGGTCGGCGTAGGCGGACAGCGTGATGGCGGGGGCGCGCCCCTGCACCACGCCGCGCAGCTGCTTGACCTCTTCTTCCAGCGCCTCCTGGCGGTCTTCGACGGGGGGCGGCTCATCCGCGTCGGCGGCGGGGGACACGGGCTCGCCGGCTGGTGTCGTCTGGTCGTCGGTCCCCTCGCCCGCCGCCTGGTCTTCACCGGCCTGGTTCGATGGCCCCGCGGGTTCGGGGGCCGGCGGCAGAGGCTCCACGGGGCCCTGGGCCCGCGCCACGACAGGGAGCGCCAGCCCCAGCAGGGCGGAAAGCCAGGCAACGCGGAGACGAAAGCGGCTCATGGCAGCGTGGGCGCGTCGGTCAATCCCGCGGCGGGCGGCGTGCCGGTGAGAGATTCGAGGAACGACACCAGGTCCGCGACCTCGGCGTCGGTCAGCATGATCGGCTTGATCTGCGCCGCGGGCGTGCCGACGCGCTCCCCCCCGCTGCTCATGCCGCCGCTGTTGTAGTGCCACACCACGTCGTCCAAGGTCGCGAACACGCCGTCATGCATGTACGGTGCCGTCAGCGCGACATTGCGCAGGCTGGGGGTTCGCCAGGCGCCCTGGAGGTCGGAGGTCAGCGCGCGACGCACGTAGGAGTCCCGCGAGTGGTCGTTCGGGTCGTCGCTCCACCGCCCCGTCCGGAGCAGATCGCCCCGCAGCGGGTCGGCCAGCGAGCGCGCGTACTGGGCCAGGCCGGTGTAGGCGCCCCAGGGGGCACAAGTGGTGCTGGCAGCCGTCGTGCAGTCGCACGGGCTGCCGGCCGGACAGTCCTCGAGCGTGGGGACCGTCATTCCCGACTGGGGCACGCCGATGTCGTGAAAGTCCTCGTCCGTGAGCTGAGGGCCAGCGTGACAGTCGATGCAGGCCCCCTTGCTCACGAACAGCTGCGCGCCCCGCTGGGCCGAGACCGGGATGGCGTTCGAGGAAGGCCCCTGGGCCACGAACTGATCGAAGGGGGATTGGCCGCTCACCAGCTGCTGCTCGTAGGCGGCGATGGCCTTCGCCCATCCGACCATCACCTGATTCACGGTCTGCTTGTCACCGTCGGACAGGGCGTCATAAGCGGCGTCGCCGGGTTTACCGTCGGACGGCATCGCGGCGATCGAGTCGAGGGAGATCGATCCGAACAGCGCCGAGAACGGCGCGCCGTAACGGGTGGCGATCTGGTGGGCGGTCCGCAGCCGATTGCCGCCCATCGTGGTCGCGCTCTCCGCGACGATGACGTTGAGCGCCCACAAAGAATCGGCGCGCCCGTTCCAGAACAGCACGTTGCGGTAGGCGGCGTTGACCGCGGCCAGCGCGTTGACGTCGGTCCATCCGGCCCCGACCGAGACGTTGCCGGGGACCGACGTGACGTCGACGCCGGCGTGTCCCGGATCGTGGCAGGTGGCGCACGAGATGTTGATGGGGCTCCCCTCGGGGGCGCGAGCCGGCGGCGACGGGCGCTTGATGGCGTCGATCTGCGTGGCGTTGCCAGAGAACGCCGGATCGAAGAAGAACTGCTGCCCCAGGCGAGCCGCGTCCGGATCGTTCCAGAGCGCGTTGGACGGATCGGACGGTGCCGGGCCGGGGCCGGCCAGCGACGCCACCAGAGCCCAGTCACGATCGCTCCAGGCGCAGCCTTCGCCGTCGCAGAACGTGTTGTCAGCCAGGTTGCCGCAACCGCTCAGAAGCGCGACGCCGGCCACGAGCAGGCGACGAGTTCCGCTGCGGACCATACGAGGGGCGCAGTGTGACTTCGTCATCCGCAAAGTGTCAAGTACACAATCCTTGACAATGCGCCCACGCGGAGGCGGCGCGGCGTTCGTCTGGCCAGTGTGTCTGAGTTGGATCAGGTTGCCCGGGGCAAAAGCGGCCCGGTTGCGGTTTCCAGGGGTGGCCGCTTCTGGCACGATACTGGCTGTCCCTTGCGGGCGTGCCCGACATCGTGCGATCGCTGACCACCCTCTTCGACAAGCCAATCGACGGCCCGCCGGCCGCCTTTCACTTGTTGATCATGGGACCCGACCTGTTCGTGAACCAAGCGCTGCCCAAGGCCGGCAGCCTGACGATCGGACGAGCGGACAACGCCGACATCCGGATCACCGATCCGCTGGCCTCGCGGCTGCACGCGCGGCTGCACCTGGGTGAGATGGGCCTCATCGAGATCGAGGACATCGGCAGCATCAACCGAACCAAGGTGCGCGATGTCGGCCTGGCCCATGGCGAGCGGGTGGCCGTGCTGCCCGGTGAAGCGGTCACCATCGGCTCGACGATCCTGATGGTCCAGGAGACCCGCGCCGCGCCGCGACCGCGCCGGGTCTGGCCCCACACCTACTTCGAAGCCCGCCTCGAGGAGGAGTGCACGCGGGCGGCAGAGCTGCGCGCGCCGTTCGCGATCATGCGGCTCAGCGTCAGTGGAGAGCCGACCGCCTCCGTCGTGACCGAGGCGGTCGCCGGCGCGTTGCGGGCCACCGACATGCTGGCGCTCTACGGCCCGGACGAGTACGAGCTGCTGCTGCCGGCGACGTCGCCGGAGATGGGGGCGGCGCTGGGGCGGGATCTCGTGCAGCGGCTGCGTGACCGCGGCATCTCCGCGCGGACGGGCCTCGGTTGCTACCCGCGCGACGGCCAGCTCCCAGAGGCGCTGGCGGCGGCTGCCAGCGACCGGCTGCGTCCGGCCGCCCCCATCACCAGCGACGGGTTGGTGTTGGAGGATCCGCGCATGCGCCGGATCTACGGGCTGGCGCAGAGCGCCGCCCGCGGCACGATCAGCGTGCTCATCCTGGGAGAGACGGGGGTAGGTAAGGACAAGATGGCCGAGGAGATCCACCGCGCCTCCCCGCGCGCCAAGGCCCCGTTCGTCTCCCTCAACTGCGGCGCGCTCGCCGAGAACCTGCTGGCCAGCGAGCTGTTTGGCCACGAGAAGGGGGCGTTCACGGGGGCCAGCGAGACCAAGCCCGGGTTGCTCGAGACGGCACCCGGCGGGACGGTCTTCCTGGACGAGATCGGCGACCTCCCGATGTCGCTGCAAGTCCACCTGCTGCGGGTGCTGGAGACGCGCACCATCAATCGGGTCGGAAGTCTCAAGGCGCGGCCGATCGACGTGCGGTTCATCGCCGCGACGAACCGGGATGTCGAGGCCGAGATCGGGGCCGGCCGGTTCCGCCGCGACCTGTTTTTCCGGCTGAACGGGATCACCATCCAGATCCCTCCGCTGCGCGAGCGCCGGGGCGAGGTGTTGACCCTGGCCAGGATGTTCCTGGCCGGCTTCGCCCGCCGCGACAGCCGGACGCCACCGGAACTCTCGGCGGAGGTGAGACGTCTGTTCGAGGCCTATCCGTGGCCGGGTAACGTTCGCGAGGTGCGCAACGTGATGGAGCGGGCGCTGCTGCTGTGCGACGGCCCCGAGATCCTGATCGAGCACCTCTCGCTGGAGACGATGGCGGCCAACTCGATCAGCTTCGCGTCGCTCGCGCCACCGGAGGCCCCGGCCTCCGCCACGGCCGCGCCGCCGGCTTCGGGCGAGGCTGAGCGCGACCGCATTTTGCGGGTGATGGCCGAAGTGGGCGGCAACCAGAGCCGCGCCGCCAAGGCGCTCGGCATCGCGCGCGCCACCCTGATCTCGCGCCTCGAATCGTACGGAGTCCCCCGCCCCCGCAAGTCGGCCCACGACTGAGGCGAGCGACCCGCGGCCGGGCGAGCCGCAGACCGACAAGTTGACTAGCAGGTTGACTGGCGGTCAGGCGACTTGTCGGTCGCCTGGCCGGCCGGTCGTCCCCGAAAGCCACGCTCTCCGCGGGCGGCACGGCGGTTGCTGACGACCACGCGCAACCAGGCGCGGGGTCTCGGCTCCGACGCCACACCACTGGCCACTGCGCGGAGGAGCCCTTCAAATGAACCGACACGACACCACGACGATGAAGACGGCCGGGAGATTGGTCGGCCTGACGCTGGTCGCTGCGATGGGCGCAGCGCTGGGGTGCGGCACCTCCGGTGGATCGCCGACGCCCGGAACGGGCGGTACCGGGACCGGCGGATTGGGCGGCACGGCGGGCGCCGCGCCCACCGGGACCGGCGGCGCCGGTGGCGCCGGTGGTGCCGCCGCGGGCGGCAGCGGCGGCTCCGCCCCTGGCGGCGGGGGCGGCTCCGACACTGGCGGCTCCGGTGGCTCCGCCGATTGCGGCAACACGTGCCTCCCCGCGTCGTTGCCTCCGACGCTGAACGTGCCGGCGGGCGCGACGGTGAAGTTCCATCTGCACGGGATCGGTGACCAGATCTACACCTGCACGGCCAGCTCCGCGGGCGGCAACGGCGGCGCCGGGGGCGGGGGCGCGGGCGGCAGCGGGGCCACGACCTACTCGTTCGTGCTCAAGCAACCGGACGCCAAGCTTTACGACACGACCAACACGCAGGTCGGAACGCACGGTCTGGGGCCGAACTGGACCTCCACGGTCGACGGCAGCGTCGTCAACGGCGCGAAGGTCTACCAGGAGAGCTCACCGGCCGCCGGCGCGGTCCCGTGGCTTCTCCTGCGCGCGACGTCCAGCAGCGGCACAGGCATCTTCAGCGACGTCACCTATGTCCAGCGTGTCAACACGACCGGGGGCGCGGCGCCCTCGACAGGCTGCGACTCGACCACCGCGGGGACGGACACGCGGGTTGGATACACGGCCGACTATTACTTCTACGCCGGTGGCGGGCCGGGGACGGCCTGGATGACTCCGCCGGGAAGCCTGCCGGCGGCCATCGCGGTGCCGGCCGGCGCCACCCTCGAAATCCACGACCACGCGATCGGAGCGCAGGTCTACACCTGCACCGCGAGCGCGGCGGGGGGCGCGGGCGGTGCTGGCGGCACGGGGGGCGCAGGCGGCGGAGCGACCACCTATTCGTGGGTGCTCAAGCAGCCGGACGCGGTGCTCTACGATTCCAGCTTCGCGCAGGTCGGCACGCACGGGCTGGGGCCAAGCTGGACGTCCTCCGACGGCAGCGTGGTGAATGGCACCAAGATCGCGGCGGCGAACTCGACGGTGACCGGCGCCGTCCCGTGGTTGCTCCTGGGGGCGTCGTCGAACACGGGCGCGGGTGTGTTCACGGACATCACCTACGTCCAGCGCCTGAACACCGCGGGCGGAGCCGCACCAGCTTCCGGCTGCGATTCGAGCACCTCCGGCATGGACACGCGCGTTCCGTACTCCGGGGACTACTACTTCTTCACCGGCGGGTCATCGACAGACGGTGGAGCGGGCGGCTGATCGGCCGATCGGACTCACAGAGCGCGCCATCGGCCGGGGTGGCGCGCTCGGCTCCTGCGCCCCCTACTCGTTGACCACCAGGTTCACCGGGCCGTCCGTGGGGGCCAGGGCGTCGGCGAGGGGCTCTTGCTTGATGATCTGGCCGTCGTCGTAGTTGTCGGATGAACCGGCGCGGGTCGTGACGACCTTGAAGCCGGCTGCCTCCAGCACCTTCTTGGCCTTGGTGAGGCTCAGTCCCACGACCTTGGGGACCGGCTTTTGTGCGCGGCCGGTCGAGATGACCAGCGTGACGTCGGTGTTGGGGGCGACCGAGCGGCCGGCGGGGGGCTCGGTGGCGATGACCAGGCCGGAGGCGATGGTGTCGCTGGTCTCTTCGCGGCGGTGGCCGGTGGCCAGCTTGCGGTTGCGGAGCTGATCGATGGCGTCGTCGGGGCGCGCGCCGGCCAGCGGTGGGATCTCGACGGCGGTGGGGCCCGAGGAAACAAAGGCCTGGATCGCGATTCCCTGGGGGGTACGCGAGCCGGGGAGGGGCATCTGGGCGGCGATCAGGCCGGCCTGGATCGTGGGGTCGGGGCGCTCGGCCTGCAGGGAGAGCAGCAGGTCGCGCGAGCGCAGCAGGTCACGCGCCTGCTCGATGGACATGCCGCTGATCGATGGCACTTCCACGGCGCTGTGCCGGCCGAACAGACCGTCCAGACTGCCGCGCTGATCGGCGACGGTCAGGGCCGCGAAGGCGGCCACGGAAGTGATGAGCGAAGTGATGAACGCGACCAGCGCAGAGCGACCCATGGGCCGGCCATTCTAAGCCCGGGCCGTGCGGGCGCGTGAAGTCTCGCCGGACAGCGCCCTCACTTCGTTCCGATCCGCCCCACCTTCTTCTCGGGCCGGGCAAGCGCTTCCATTGACGATCTCGTTAGTCCGCTGCACGCGCCGTCCGGCCGCACTCCTAACGGAACGCGCCTTCCAGGACCAGGACCGGGTCGTCGCCGAGCACGTCGGCGGCCAGTGTGATCGCGGTGTCGCGCTTCTCGGTGTCGCCGAGGGCGTGACACCAGGTGGCCAGCGCGCACAGCTCTCGCGCCAGCGCCAGGTCCTCACGCCGGGGGTCGATTTCGGTTTCGGTTTCGATATCGGTGGTTGACTGGTTCACGGACGGCCCATCGGCGGAAACCAACGCCAGGTGTTGTAGGTCGATGGCTGATCCTGCGTGGGTGGCACCCCAATTGCCTGGATCGAGGATCCATGCGGTCAACCTTCGTCTTTGGCTTGGTCGTCGCGGCGGGAGCCCCGTCGACGGCGCCCAGGTCGCCTGCACGGATTGGTGTCATGCTCCGGCCGTGACCAACGACGACCTGGAGATCCAGCAGACCGAGGATCAGGGACGAGGCGCGTTCTTCATCGACAAGGACGGCGAGCGTCTGGCCCGGCAGATCTACCACCGGATCGACGACCGCCACGTCAACATCACCCACACCGAAGTGTCGCCGCAGCTCCAGGGACGCGGCATCGCCCGCCGTCTTCTAGATGCGACGGTGGCCTGGGCGCGCGCCACCGGCACGCGCCTCTCGGCCACCTGTCCTTACTCGAAGGCCCAGTTCGAAAAGGATCCGTCGATCCGCGACGTGCTCGCGAGCTGATTCAGCGTCCGATCGACCGTCAGCCGCTCCGCCGGAACACCAGCGAGAAGTTGTTCACGGGCATGGGGACGATCTCGGGCGCGCCGAAGCCGACCGACGACGCGAGCGCTTGAATGTCGTCCAGGTCGCGCACGCCCCAGCGCGGATCCTCGCCGCGCAGCCGCTCGTCGAAGCGCTGGTTGCTCTCGGCGGTGTGCTGCCCGCCGCGCTTGAACGGCCCGTAGAGGAACAGGACGCCGGACCCGGGCAGGCGGCGGGCGGCGCCCCGGAACAGCGCCTCGGCGGCCGACCAGGGGGCGATGTGCACCATGTTGATGTTGACGATCGCGTCGGCCTGCGCGACCGGCCAGGGCTCGCTCTCGACGTCCAGCGACACCGGCGGCAGCAGGTTGCCGGCGCCGGCGGCGGCGCTCCAGGCGCGGATGCTCTCGAGCATGCGCGCCGATGTCTCGGACGGTTGCCACCGAAGCCCCGGGAACGCGGGGGCAAAGAAGGCGGCGTGCTGGCCGGTGCCGCTCGCGATCTCCAGGACCAGGCCGGCGGCCGGCAGGACGGTGCGCAGCACGTCCAGGATCGGCCCGCGATTTCGTTCGGTCGCGGCGGCGTGCAGTCCGCCAGTCATGCCGCATGGTGACGGCGCGGCCACGACCTTGTCCATTCACAAATGCGCTCGAGGTTGCGTTAGCGTCTACCCATGAGGCGGATCTGGCTGGGGACATGGGCGCTGGCAGCGGGCGTCGCGTTTCTGTCGCGCGCCGCCGCAGCGCCGGCGAATGGAACCGGAGCCGGCGCCAGCGCGGGCATCGCGTCCGCGCTGGGATACGGCGGGGTCACGCTGACGCAGGCGTTCGTCGAGCATGCGCGGCTGGAGCTGGGCGGCGGGTACGGCTACACGGGCTGGCAGCTGTCGGCGATGCCGAAGTTCGCGACGGGGTCCGGTGCGTGGCGGTTCGTCACGGGACCGGGGATCTCCGTGGCGATCCCCACCGATTCCCGTCGCACCACAGGTCACCCGGTCTGGTTGAACCTGGACCTGGGCGCCGAGTACGACCTGAGCGAGAGCTTCACCGTCGCCGCCGCCGCGGGCCTGACCGCCGGGCTCGGCGGCGGCGACCTCTGCTTGCCCATCGACCACTGCGACACGGCCAATCCGGGCAAGCTTCATCCCGTGACCAACTACTGGATCCCGCAAGGCCGGGTGGGCTTCATCTACTGGTTCTAGCGAGGGCGTCGCCACCTGGGCGTAGCGCGGCACGCATCGGGGGGTCAACGCCGCAACAAATGCGAGGACAGCGCCGGAATTGGGTGGTGGTAATGGGCGGCAGGCGTCCGATAACGTTCCCGCCCAGGAGGCCCCCGATGTCGATTCGATATGCTTTGCTTCTTGCCGTCCCCGTCGCTTTCGCGATGGGCTGTTCCAGCGGCGGGTCCGGATCTGGAACCGGCGGAACGACCGGCACCGGGGGGAGCGGCACGGGGGGCAGCGCGACCGGAGGGAGCAACGCCACCGGTGGCAACAGCGCGACCGGCGGCAACAGCGCCACCGGCGGCAGCACCGGCACCGGCGGCGCGATCGCCACGGGCGGGACCGGCACCGGCGGAACCGCCACGGGCGGGACGGGCGGCCTGGGCGGCGCGAAGGCCACGGGCGGCGCTGGCGGCTCCGGAAACGCCGGCGGCTCCGGGACGCAGCACTGGGTCGGAACCTGGACCGGCGCCCCCTACGCCGATTCGAGCAACGCGCCGCCGATCTCGCTGTCGAACAGCGTCATCCGCCAGATCGCCCACGTGTCCCTGGGCGGCAGCCAGATTCGCGTCCAGATCTCGAATCTGGACGGCAACGGCTCTCTCATGATCAAGTCGGCTCACATCGCGATGAACAAGCAGGGGACTTCGGATCCGGAGATGGCCGTGACCCTGGTCGACAGCAACATCGACACCACGACCGACAAGGCCCTGCTGTTCTCGGGCATGGAGACCGCGACGATCGCGGCCAAGGCCGAGCTCTGGTCCGATCCGATCGACTTCGAGCTCCCGCCGCTGGGCAACCTGACCATCACGATCGCGCTGGGCACGGTCCCCAGCACGTTGACCCAGCACTCCGGTTCGCGGACCAACTCGTACTTCCAGGGCAGCAGCACCACGGTCAACGCGGCCAACATGACCTCGGCCAGCAAGGCCGCCCTCTGGTTCTTCATCTCGGCGGTGGACGTCATGGCCGACGCCTCGGCGTACGGGGTGGTGGCGATCGGCGACTCGATCACGGACGGCCGCGGGACCGACACCGATGGAAACGATCGCTGGACCGACATCCTGGCCAGCCGCCTCCAGTCGATGGGCAACAAGAACGTGTCGGTCATGAACGTGGGGATTGGCGCCACCAACCTGATCGGCTCCAGCGGCACGGCGGCCCAGGCGCGTTTCAAGCACGACGTGCTGGGGCAAAGCGGGGTCAAGTACGCGATCGTGCTCGAAGGGGTGAACGACATCCATGGCGGCTCGATGCCCGCCCAGCTGGAGGCCGCCTACAAGGACCTGGTCAGCCAGGGCCACGCCGCAGGCATCAAGGTCTACGGCGGGACCATCACGCCGTTCGGCTACCCGTCCAGCTTCTCCAGCGCCGTCGGGGGCAGCGCGAGCGGCTACTATTCGTCGACCGCCGAGTCGACCCGCTCGATGACCAACACCTGGATCAAGACCGCCGGCAACTTCGACGGTTTCATCGACTTCGACGCGGCCATCACCGATGGCAAGACCGGCGACAACGAGCCGGCGATGATGCCGGCGGACGCCAAGTGGAGCCAGGCGGACGGCCTGCACCCCGGCCCCACCGGCTACAAGGCGATGGGCGAAGCGGTCAGCCTGTCGCTGTTCCCGTAGTGAGGGCACTGCCGGCTGGCGCCTGTGCGGGGCAGCGCCTAAGCTCCGGCGCCATGCCGATCAGCAGCGAGGAGCGTCGGGCCCTGGACCAGCAGATGGTCGAGGCGGCCTTCGTGTGCGACCTGGTTCGCGTCCGCACCCTGCTGGCGCGCGGCGCCGATCCCAACGCCCGCGACGAGGACCAGCGCACGCCGCTGTTCTCGGCGGTGCTGGGGGGCAGCGTCGCGCTGCTGGGGCTGCTGCTCGAGTCCGGGGCGGACGTCAACGCGCGCGACAACCGGGGCGCCGCCGCGCTCCACTTCGCCGCCGAAGAGGTGCTGCCGGAGGCGGCGACCGTCCTGATCGGGCGCGGGGCCGACCTGAACCTGCAGGACGATGAGGGGAACACGCCGCTCGCGCGCGCCGTGTTCTCGGCGCGCGGCCGCTACGACGTGGTCCGGTTGCTGATGAAGGCGGGCGCCCGGGACGACCTCCCCAACAAGGCCGGCGAGACGCCGCGCCAGCTGGCCGAGCGGCTGGGCGAGCCGGTCTTCACGGCCAACTAGTGCTTCGCCACAGTGGTTTTGATCGCCTGGTGAACGGGGGTTACCCCTCGGCGCGCTGAAGCCTGTTTTCGCGCGGCCGTGCCCCTCTCCGGCCAAGCCTACGGCTTGGCCACCTCTCCCCGCCTTCGCTGCGAAGGCGGGGAGAGGCGCAGATACCACGTCGGCTCAACCCGTCATCTTCGCTGTGGTGAGGGCCTGGTCCTTCGCCACAGTGGTTTTGATCGCTTGGTGAACGGGGGTTACCCCTCGGCGCGCTGAGGCGCAGATACCACGTCGGCTCGACCCGTCATCTTCGCTGTGGTGAGGGCCTACGGTTTCCAGCCGTTGGGCGGCCCATCGACGTCGCAACGTGGCTGGCAGCGCCCATTCCAGGCGCAGTGAGTTCCGCCGGGACAGGTCATGGTCGCGCAGGGATCCATGCACGCTGACCCGGGGTTCTGCGGAATCGTCCAGGCGGGGCTTCCGCCACACGCCAGGCCGCCCGCTCCGAACGCCAGCACCACGAACATCCATCGTCTCCAGCCCATGCGTGGCGGATCGACCGCTCGAGGCCGGGGCGGGTTGTCCTGGCGTGGCCCGACCTTAGCTTGTCGGCTCAGGTCGCCGTGGCGTCCGACGTCGAAAGCGGCTGGATCGAGACGGATGTGCCCGCGCGCCTCGACCGGCTCCCCTGGAGCGGCTGGCACACGCTGGTGGTGGTGGCGCTGGGGATCACCTGGCTCCTGGACGGGCTCGAGAGCAACCTGGCGGGCGCGCTGGCCGGCGTGCTGCAACGTCCCGACACGCTGGGCATGTCAGAGGCGCAGGTCGGGCTCTCGGGCAGCATCTACCTGCTCGGGTCGGTCGCGGGGTCGCTGGTGTTCGGCTACGCCACCGACCGCCTGGGGCGCAAGAAGCTGTTCAGCATCACGCTGCTGCTGTACCTGACTGCCACGGCGGCCACCGCCTTTTCCTGGAACCTCGCTTCGTTTTGCCTCTTTCGGGCGCTGACCGGCGCCGGGATCGGCGGCGAGTACACGGCGATCAACTCGGCGGTCGACGAGCTGATCCCGGGGCGGGTGCGTGGCCAGGTCGACCTGACCATCAACGCCAGCTTCTGGATCGGCGCGGCGCTGGGGTCGCTCGGGTCGCTGGTGCTGCTGACCACCGGCTGGATCCCCGCGCGGTACGCCTGGCGGTTGTCGTTCGGCATCGGGGCGGTCATTGGCACGGTCATCCTGTTCCTGCGCCGCCACGTCCCCGAGAGCCCGCGCTGGCTGATGGTGCACGGCGACCCGCAGGACGCGGAGAAGATCGTCGCCGACGTCGAGATGCTGGTGGTGCACCGCCACCCTGCCCCGCCTCCCGCGGCCGAGAAGCTGCGCATCCGCTGCCGCAAACACGTCCCCTGGCGCGAGATCTGGCACGCCATGGTCCACGAACACCGGTCGCGCTCGCTGCTCGGCTTCACGCTGATGGTCACGCAGGCGTTCTTCTACAACGCGGTCATGTTCACCTATGGGCTGGTGCTGCTGCGCTACTACGGCGTGCGAGCCGAGCACGTGGGCCTCTACCTGATCCCCTTGTCGCTGGGAAATTTCCTGGGGCCGTTGCTCATCGGGCGGCTGTTCGACAGCGTGGGCCGCCGGCGCATGATCGCCGGGACCTACATCGTGTCGGGCTTGCTGCTGGCCATCACGGCCTGGCTGTTCCGGCAGGACCTGCTCACCAGCTTCACGCAGGCCCTGGCCTGGAGCGTGATCTTCTTCGTGGCGTCGTCGGCCGCGAGCTCGGCCTACCTGACGGTCAGCGAGATCTTCCCGCTGGAGATCCGGGCGTTCGCGATCGCCATCTTCTACACCTGCGGCACCTTGGTGGGCGGGGTGGCCGGGCCGGCCCTCTTCGCCCACCTGGTCGAGACCGGCTCGCGCCAGCTGCTGTTTCTCGGCTACCTGGCGGGCGCCGTGGCGATGATCGTGGGCGGGGTGACCGAGGCCGTGATTGGCGTGGACGCCGAGGGCAAGCCGCTGGAAGCGATCGCCAAGCCATTGGCCAGTCACTCGCCCTGAAGAGCTATGCTGCGCGCATCATGATTGCCTTCGTCACGGGCGCGACCTCCGGGTTCGGCGCCGCCATCTGTCGCCGCTTCGCCCGCGAGGGGCACCGCCTGATCGCCACCGGCCGTCGCGCCGAGCGGCTGGACGCTCTGCGCGGCGAGCTGGGCGACGCGCTGGCGCACGCCATCGAGCTGGACGTCCGCGACGCGGCCGCCGTGCAGCGAGCGGTGGCCGAGCTCCCCGCCCAGGTGCAGGCGGTCGATCTCCTGGTCAACAACGCCGGGCTGGCCCGGGGACTGGAGCCCGCGCACCGGGCGTGGCTGGAAGACTGGCAAGAGATGGTCGACACCAACGTGAAGGGGCTGATGACCATGACGCGCGCGGTGCTGCCCGGGATGGTGGCGCGCGGGCGCGGGCACGTCGTCAACATCGGCTCGACCGCGGCCAGCTGGCCGTACATGGGATCGAACGTGTACGGCGCCACCAAGGCGTTCGTGCACCAGTTCTCGTTGAACCTGCGCGCCGACCTGCTGGGCACGCCCGTGCGGGTCACGGTGATCGACCCGGGGATGGCCGCCGGCACCGAGTTCTCGAACGTGCGCTTTCACGGCGACGACGGGCGCGCGGCCAAGGTCTACGAGGGGACCGAGCCGCTGCGCCCGGAGGACGTCGCCGAGGCGGTGCACTGGGTCGCCACCCTGCCCGCCCACGTCAATATCAACGCGATCGAGCTGATGCCGGTGGCGCAGGCCTACGCGGGGCTGGCGGTCGCGCGTCGATAATCTCCGACGGCCACCGGCTGGCTGGCGCTGGCCTCGGCGCGGCGGAGCGTGATGACCGCGATCTCGGGCGGCACGGCCAGCCGCACCGGCAAGCCCGTCGCGCCCAGCCCGCGGTTGACGTACAGGATCGACGAGCCGTCGCGGTAGAGGCCGGTCGTGAACGGGGTCATGAGGCGCGCCAGGTTGAAGCGCTTGGTCATGAACGGCACGCCGATCTGACCGCCGTGCGTGTGCCCGGACAGCGTCAGGTCGACCCGGTGGGCGGCGGCCTCGGGGAACAGCGCTGGGTCGTGGGCCAGCAGCACCGCCGGCGTCCCGGGGGGCCGCTCTGCCAGCGCCCGGGTCACGTCGTTGCGGTGGGTCCAGGTGTCATCCACGCCCGCGACGTACATGGCCTCTTCGGCGCGGCGGATCTCGACGCCCCGGTTCCGGAGCACCTGAAGCCCCGCCCGCTCGAGCGCGCGGATCATTTCCTCGCCGTCGGTGAAGTAGTCGTGGTTGCCCATGCAGGCGTAGACCCCGTCTCGCCCGCGCAGCTTTCCCAGCGAGGCGGCCACCACGGGGACGAAGGCCGGCCCGCTGGCGATCAGGTCGCCGGTCACCGCGACCAGATCCGCGCCCAGGTCGTTGACCTTCGCGACCCAGCGGTCGACGCGAGCGCCGCTGGCAAAGGGGCCGCAGTGCAGGTCCGAGATCTGCGCGATGCGATAGCCGTCGAACGCCGCCGGCAGCCCGGAGATCGCGATCTCCTGGTGGTTGACGCGCGCCCGGCCACTGAGGCCGGCCAGGGTCCCCAGGCCCGCCAGCGCCAACGTCGCGTCCCTGACCGTCTCCGCGGGCAGGTGGGCCAGCTCGTGGAAGAGCCAGCCGATCGGCGACAGAACCGTGAACAGCAGCGACAGCGTCCACCAGACGAAGAACGGCCACAACACCAGGTAGAGCCGCCCCCACGAAGGCGACCCCAAGCTCCGCCGGTTGCCGAACACCGTCCCCAGGAAGCCGCCCGTGACGGCCAGCGCGATCAGCAAGGGCGGAAGGAAGAGCCCGATCGCCCGGCCGAGCCCCACGACCAGCGGAACCTGAACCGCCAGCCCCAGGACGAGCACCAAAACGAAGCGCGCTCGGCGCAGGGGCCTCGATTTCCGTTCCGGCAAGGTCCTATTTTGTAGCACACGGTCGGGCACCGGGCCGGACCCCTCCCGGGCCCTCCCCGCTCCGCGGGGAGGCGAAGAACGGACCCCTCCCGGGCCCTCCCCGCGAAGGCGGGGAGGGGAAGAACGGACCCCTCCCGGGCCCTCCCCGCGAAGCGGGGAGGGGAAGAACGTTACCCTCCCCGCGGAGCGGGGAGGGATGGGAGGGGTCTGGTCCGCTCCGATCCCCAGGCCCTGCCCTTACAGCGGGGGCGCGGCGTTCTTCGCCAGGTCGATCAGGTACGACTCGAACATGTCGCCGGCCTGGGGCGCGCCCGGCGTCGCGTCGTCGGAGGAGCAGTTCGCGTCGTAGCGGGGCGCCTTCGGGTCGGCGACGCCGTCGGACTCGCCGGGGACCTTGATCCACAGGTAGGCGTCGACGTTCGGCGACGGCGAGGCCTGCGGGCGTTCGCCCAGGCCGGCGCCCTTGATGTTGCACCAGTTGGCGCCCGAGGTCTTGATGTTGGCCCGCCCGTCGCGGCCGGTGTCGATGACGAACGCCTTGCCCGAGATCCCCACCGTCGGCAGCAGCTTGGCCAGGTCGGCCACGTAGCCGAGCTCGTCGTTCGGCGGGTAATCCGCCACGCGCGGCGGCGCCGTCGGGTCCTTGGCCGGGTTGTAGTTCGACACGTCGGTCGCGAACCCGCGGATCCGATCCGGGCCGCCGGCCATGGTCAGCACGTCCTTGTAGAGGTGAACCGCCTTGACGATGTTCTTGGGCCATCCGAGCCAGCCGGCGTGGGCGGCGTCCAGGTAGATGAAGGCGTTGGGCAGCGACAGCTTGGCCACCGCGTAGGCGATCCCGCGCTTGTAGTACGGCTCGGCCGCCTGGCACTTCTCGTTCCCCAGGTTGGTCACCAGGTTGGCCAGCGAGTCGGGCTCCAGGATCAACGCCACCCGCACCTTCGGGTGCGCGCCGATGGCCGCCGCGATGACGTCGATGTAGTCGTGCTGGTAGCGCCCCTCGCCCGCCTCCGACAGGTCCAGCTCACCGGCGGACGCCTCGGCGTTGCAGTCGCGTCCCATGATGTCGTAGACGACGAAGGTCGGTACGACCGGCTTGCCGCCCGCGTCCTGCTGGGCCTGCGCGTCGTCCAGGTACTTGGCGAGGTTCTTGGTGTCCTTGATCCAGCTGAGCCAGATCGCCGTCGGGTACTGGGCGATCTTCTTCAGCAACGCCGCGTCCGCCGGGTGGTCCTTGGCGACGCCGTCGACGGCCGCGACGTAGTCGGGGTTCACATACATCTTCGCGCCCTCGAACGGGTTCATGTCGATCGGGGCGTGGGGCGTCGTGGCGGGCGTGACCGGGACCGGCTTGGGACCGCCGCAGGCCGCCAGGCCCAACGCGCATGCGGCGAACAAGATGTCGCGTGCCAGGGAAAACCGGAGGCTCATCGTCTTCTCCTCTCCTCGGGCCGGCGAGAATAGTCCAGCTCGAGCGTTTGCAACAGCGCGGTGTGTCTGGGGTCACCCGCCTGGAGCAGCGGGTGGTTTAAACTGCGCGGCCCAACCGGAGCTCCATGTCCAAACCCAAGCTCGTCTCCCTGCTCACGCTGGCGGCCGCCGCCGGCTTCGCCCTGGCGATCTTCACCGCCCCTGGCTGCGCCAGCCGCTGCGGCGAGAACTGCCCGATCACGACCGTCTACATCAGCAGCCCGGACAACGCGGAGCTGAACGGCATCCTCCAGGACCTGGAGGTCCAGGGAGACGCCTGCCCGCCCGGATACGGCGTCTATTGCAACGGCGACGAATACTCGACCGGCTGCACGCACGTGACGGTCACCGCCATGCAGCCGGGCGAGTGCGACGTGCTGTTCGTGTTCAACGACCGCCCCAACGAGATCGTTCACCTGCAGTTCGGGCCGACCCGGAACGCGAACGGCTCTTGCTGCAAGGGGTACCCGGTGCTCGGCCCCTGGCTCTACACGATCCCGGACAAGCCCACCGGCGGGACGATCTACAGCGGCGGCGGCGACGCCGGCCCCATCGACACCGACGCGGTCACGGTCGTCACCGACGCGGCGGCAACGACCACGACCGACGGCGGGACGGACGCCGCCGACGCCGGCGCCGACGCCGGCGCGGACTGACCTACTTCTTCCCGATGTTGAACAGCCGCTTGATCGGGTCGTAGTAGCGGTCGACCACCCGCTCTTTCAGCGGAATGATCGCGTTGTCGGTGATGGTGATGCTCTCGGGGCAGACCTTGGTGCAGCACTTCGTGATGTTGCAGTAGCCGACGCCGTAGGCCTTGCGCAGCTCGGGGATGCGGTCCTCGGTGTCCAGCGGGTGCATCTCCAGGGCCGCCGTGTGCACCAGGAAGCGCGGCCCGATGAACTCGTCGTGCTTGTGGTGGTCGCGCAGCACGTGGCAGACGTCCTGGCACAGGAAGCATTCGATGCACTTGCGGAACTCCTGCACGCGCTCGATGTCTTCCTGCTGCATGCGCCAGGTCCCGTCCGGCGCGTCGGGCTTGCGCGGCTTGAAGGGCTTGATCTCCTTCTTCACGCGAAAGTTCCAGGACACGTCGGTGACCAGGTCGCGGATCGACGGGAAGGTCTGCATCGGCTGGATCGTGACCGGCTGCTCCAGCGGCAGCTCATCCAGGCGCGTCATGCACATCAGCTTGGGCATGCCGTTCACCTCGGCCGAGCAGGACCCGCACTTGCCCGCCTTGCAGTTCCAGCGCACCGCCAGATCGTTGGCCTGCTCGGCCTGGATCTGGTGGACGGCGTCCAGCACGACCATCCCCTCGGACACCGGGGTCTCGTAGTCGCGAAAGTCGCCCTGCCCCTTCTCGCCCCGCCAGATCCGGAAGGTTGCTTTGGACGCGGCCATCTACTTGTTCTCCTCGATGATCTGCTTCAGATCGTCGCGCATCGCGGGGATCGCCTCGCGCCGCAGCTCGGGACGCCCGCCCTGCCCCTTGCGGACGACATGGTTGAAGCTGCCGAAGCTCGCGTCCTTGTCGGGGAAGTCCTCGCGGAAGTGCCCGCCGCGGCTCTCCTTGCGCGCCAGCGCCGAGATCGCGATGGCCTCCGAGCAAGCCAGCAGGTTGGCCAGGTCCAGCGCCGTGTGCCAGCCGGGGTTGTACTCGCGGTTGCCGACGGCGCCGGCCTTGGCGGCCCGCGCCTTCAGCCCCTGGATCCCGTCGATCGCCTTCTGCATGTCGGCCTCGTTGCGCACGATGCCAACGTTGTCCTGCATCAGGTCCTGCAGCTCGTACTGGACCTTGTAGGGGCCGCCCGGATCGGCCACGCCCGAGGCGCCGCGCTCGAAGGGCGCCAGCGCCGCCCGCTCGGCCCCTTCGATCTGCGTGGCGTCGATGTTGACCTGGGGCCGCTCCTTGGCGAACTTGGCCGCGTACTCCCCGGCGCGCTTGCCGAACACCAGCAGGTCGGACAGCGAGTTGCCGCCCAGCCGGTTCGCGCCGTGCAGGCCGGCCGCGCACTCGCCGGCCGCGAACAGCCCCGGCACCGTCGACATCTGCGTGTCGCCGTCGACCCGGATGCCGCCCATCGTGTAGTGCGTGGTCGGGCCGACCTCCATCGGCACCTCGGTGATGTCGACGTTCGCCAGCTGCTTGAACTGGTGGTACATGCTGGGGAGCTTCTTCTTGATGTGCTCTGCGCCGCCCTGGACGCGCGGCTTGATCCAGGCGATGTCCAGGAAGACGCCGCCGTGCGGGCTGCCGCGCCCCTCGCGCACCTCGCGCATGATCTTGCGCGCGACGTGGTCCCGGGTCAGCAGCTCGGGGGGACGCCGCGAGGCCTTGTCGCCCTGCGTGTACTTCCAGCCCTCTTCCTCGCTGTCGGCCGTCTGCGCCTTGTAGTTGTCCGGGATGTCGTCGAACATGAAGCGCTTGCCGTCCTTGTTCCGCAGGACGCCGCCCTCGCCGCGCACCCCCTCGGTCACCAGGATCCCCTTCACCGAGGGCGGCCAGACCATGCCCGTCGGGTGGAACTGGACGAACTCCATGTCCATCAGGTCGGCGCCGGCGTCGTAGGCCAGCGCGTAGCCGTCGCCGGTGTACTCCCAGCTGTTGCTGGTGATCTTGAAGGCGCGGCCGACGCCGCCCGTGGCCAGCACGACGGCCTTGGCCTTGAACACGCGCAGGTAGCCCTTCTCGCGGTCGTAGCCGAAGGCGCCGGCGATCCGGCCGGCGTCGACGAACAGCTTGGTGATCGTGTGCTCCATGTAGACCTTGAATCCCTGGTGGACTCCGTGGTCCTGGAGCGTGCGGATCATCTCGAGGCCGGTGCGGTCGCCGACGTGCGCCAGCCGCGGGTAGCGGTGGCCGCCGAAGTTGCGCTGCAGGATGCGGCCGTCCTTGGTGCGGTCGAACACCGCGCCCCAGGCCTCGAGCTCCCGCACGCGCTCGGGCGCCTCCTGGGCGTGCAGCTCCGCCATCCGCCAGTTGTTCAGGTACTGGCCGCCGCGCATCGTGTCCGAGAAGTGGACCTTCCAGCTGTCGCGGTCGTCGACGTGCGCCATCGCCGCGGCCATGCCGCCCTCGGCCATGACGGTGTGCGCCTTGCCGAGCAGCGACTTGCAGATCAGGCCGACCGAAACGCCGGCGGCCGAGGCCTCGATGGCAGCCCGCAGGCCGGCACCGCCCGCGCCGATGACCAGGACGTCGTGCTCGTGAACTTCGGGACTCGCCATGTCAGAGGATCCTCAGGTCGGTGATGACGCCCATCGCGCACAACCGGATGTAGACGTCGGTCAGCCCCACCGAAAACAGGCTGAACCAGGCCCACTTCGGGTGGTGTCGGTTGAAGCAGCTCGCACAGTCGTAGGCCTTCTTGCGCAGCGGCGCCCTGGACATCGTGTCGATCACGCCGCCCACCAGGTGGCGCAGCGAGTGACAGCCGAAGCTGTAGCCGGCCAGCAAGATCGCGTTGGTGGTCATGATCAGCGTACCGACGCCGATCCCGAACGTCATGTGGCCGGTCTTGGGATCGTTGAACATGAAGCTCTTCACCGCGCCGATGACCAGGAAGACGTTGAAGATGAGCGCGAAGTAGAGCGCGTAGCGGTGCAGGTTCTGGATCAGCAGCGGCCACTTGGCCTCGCCGCGGTACTCGTTGCGCGGCTCACCGACGGCGCACGAGGGCGGGTCGGCCCAGAACGCCTTGTAGTAGGCGCCGCGGTAGTAGTAGCAGGTCATGCGGAACGCCAGCGGGAAGACCAGGATCAGCATGGCCGGCGAGTACTTCAGGAACGGGAACCACCACCAGCGCCAGGGGCCGAACCAGGCGTGCGGCGAGCCGCCGAAGATCTCCGGCTCGTAGAGTGGCGAGAGATAGTTCCCGTACCAATAGTTGTCGCCCTGCAGCAGCGCCCAGGTCACGTAGATGACGAACGAGCTGAAGACCACGAAGGTCGTCAGCGGCATCACCCACCAGCCGTCCTTGCGGGCGGTCTGCCCGAACTTCAGTCTCTTGAGCGGAACGTCGACGGTGGCCATGGATCGGGGCGCAGCATAGTCGCCCCGCGCGAAGATTCAAACGCCTTAAACGGCGGGCTCAGGCCGCGCGGTGGGAACCGGTGCCGCCGGTGCGGGTGCGGCGTGGCACCGAGAGGATCTTGGCGTTGATGGGGACCTCGTGCAGGAAGCGCTCGCGCCAGCCGAGATCGGCGATCCGCTCGGCGTGGGCCAGCAGCCGCTGCCGGCCCACGGCCAGCGCCGCCTCCGCCCCCTGGTCGTCGCCCACCGCCCGCAGAGCTTCGGCGTAGGTCCAGCGTACGGCCCACTCCCCCTCCTCGATCTCGCCCAGCCGCTCCAGGGCCTCGTGGGCGCGCCGGGCCGCCGCCATCCCGTCCCCGATGCTGCCGGCGCCCAGCCGGGCCCGGGCCAGCGCCGCCAGCGCCGCCACCTGCAGGGCCGGGGCGACCGCCAGCGTCTCGACCGCTGCGCCGGCCTCACGCGCCGCGCCCTCGAAATCGCCGGCGGTGATCAGGATGTCCGCCAGGTAGATACGCGCCGCGCCCTCCATCCGCCGCTCCCCCTGCCGGCAGAAAGCCTCGACCGCCGCGCGCTCGAGCCGCTCGGCCTCCGCCAGCTCCTTGCCGAAGCCCAGCACGCGGCCAAGGTTGTGCAAGACCCCCGCGGAGACCTCGTGCAGCCCCATGCGCTCGGTGGCCAGGAACGCTTGCCGCAGCGCCGCCTCTGCCCGCTGGAAGTCGCCCAGCTCGCAGTAGACGTAGCCCAGGTTCGTGCGGACCGTGCAGGCGTTGCGGACGTCGCCGGCCTGCTCGAAGGCCTGCAAGGCCGACTCGAGACCGGTCAAGCAGCGCCCCAGATCGCCCGCCGACGAGGCGCGCAGCGCGCGCACCTGCTGCAGCAGCGCCAGGGCCTGGGGGTCCAGCAGCGCGTCGGCCTCGGCCAGCTTGCCGATCATCGCCATCAACGGGTCCGCCACGGCGTGGCGGGCGCCGAAGATCAGGTAGGTCGCCGCCCAGGACAGGCACATGATCCGCGCGCTCCGCACGTCCGGATCCTCGCTGCTGGCCGCGGCCTCGACCTGGCGGACCTGCTCCTCGACGACGTCCAGGCTGCCCCGCTTGGCGGCCGCGATGATGGCCTGCCCGCGCGCCCGCAACCACTCGGCCCCGCCCCAGGGCAACGCGGCCGCCGCCTCGAGGGCGCGCGACTCGGCCTGCGCCAGCTCGCCCCGCCAGACGTGGCTCTCGGCCTGGATCAGACGCAGCCGGCCGATGGTCTCGGCGGCCGCGCCCCCCTGGATCCCGGTCTCGGCGCGATCGATCGCGGCCCCGAGATCGTTGCCGGCCAGCGCCTGCGCGGCGGCCCGCTCGTAATACGGGACGGCGCGCGCCGGCTCGCCACCGCGCCGGAAGTGGTCGGCCAGCACCATGGCGTCGCCGGCGCCCGCCTGCTCGAGCCAGTTGCCCGCCAGCCGGTGCCCCAGCTGCTGATCCTCGTCGGTCAGCATCGCGTAGGCGGCCTCGCGCACCAGCGCGTGCGCGAACACGTACTCGACGTCGCCCTGCCGCAGCGGCGGCGCGGCCCGCGCGATCAACTCGTGCTCCTCCAGGCGCTGGATGGCGTCGGCGATAGTCTCGTCGTCGGGCACGGCGCCCAGCAGCGCGGCGATGCCGGCCCGCGAGAAGCGCTCGCCGAAGACGGCCGCCGCGCGCAGGACGCGCTTGCCCGCCGGGCCCTCGGTATCCAGGCGGGCCTGGACCATGGCCAGCACCGAGTCGGGCAATGCGTCGGAGCGCCCGGCCGCCATCGCGCGGATCAGCTCTTCCAGGTAGAACGCGTTGCCGTCGGCCCGATCGACGATGCGGGCCACCACGTCGTCGGTCACGGCGCTCAACGCCTGCTTGACCAGCTGCTCGGCCGCCCGGCGCGACAGCGGGCCCAGCCGGATGGTCTGCCGGTGGCGGGCCGTCCAGAGATCGGGAAAGCGCTCTTCGACCTCGGGCCGCCCCAGCGCCAGCACCATGAACGGCCGGTCGTGCAGGTTGCGGAGCGCGCCGTCCAGGAAGCTCACGGTCCCCAGGTCGCCCCAGTGGAGGTCCTCCAGCACCAGCAGCACCGGGTGCGCCGCGCACTCGGCCATCAGCCAGTCCTCGAAGGCGCGGCGCATGCCGTCGCCCATGAGCTGCGGGTTGGCGCGCGCCGCCCGCAGCGGTTCGCGCGCCGTGTCGTCGAACCTGACGTCGGCGATCTCGCCCAGGAACTCGGTCACGCGTTCGCGGATCTCGCGCGCGACGTGCAACCCGACCCGCGCCGCCAGCTTCTCGCGGCGGATCTCGATCGGCTCGCCGTCCAGGATCCCCGCCGCCCGCCGGATCATGCGGGCCAGCATCGCGAACGGCGAGCCCGCGCCCAGCGAGTCGACGCCGCCGAAGAACACCTCGGCCCGCTCGGGCTGGCGCTGCACCCAGTCCAGCAGCTCCTGCCGCAGCCGGGACTTGCCGACCCCGGCCGAGCCGACCACCAGCACCGCCGTGGCGGCCGACTCGGCGGCGGTGGCGGCGTAGAGGTTGGTGAGCATCGACATCTCGCGCCCGCGCCCCACGAACGGCGTCTCCTTCCCCAGGAGCTGGCGCTGCACGCCGAACCCGTCGCGCTCGCCCCGCAGGTAGGCCGCGGTGCCGTCGCGCCAGATCTCGAAGCGCGGGTCCAGAAGCCCGGCCGCCACGTCGTCCAGCCGGATCGCGCCCGGCGCCGTCCCGCGCAGCAGCAACGCGCCGCTGTCGATCACCTCGCCGACCGCCGACCAGGTCGAGAACCGGCCATGGCCGGTCGAGACCACCAGCGGCACGTCGGGCAGGATGCCCCGCATCGCCAGCGCGCAGCGAGCGGCGCGCGCCGCCTGGTCGGTCGCGCGCTCGGACTCGGGCAGCGACACCACGACCGAGCCGTCGAGCAGCGGGTGAATGCGCGCGCCATACTGCCGCACCAGATCCTCTTCGATCGACACCAGCCGCCGCAGGCGCCCGGCGATGCCGACCTCTTCCCGCTCGCCCGCCGGCGCGCCCCACTGCTTCTCGCCGGAGGGCGCCGGTCCGGCGATCACGACGCAGGCGATGCGCCGCTCGCTGGCGGTCAGCGACACCGTCGCGTTGGTGCGGGGGCCCCGGCCCCGGCGCGCTCGATCGTCCTGGCCGGCGGTCAGGCCGTCCAGCGCCGCCAGCACCGCGCTGGCGTCCGGCGTGCGCTGGTCCGGCTCCTTGGCCAGCATGCGCGCCAGCACCTCGTCCAGCTCCGGCGGCACGTGCGACGCGACGTCACGAACGCGCGGCGCCTCGACCAGCAGGATCTTCGCCAGCAGCGCCGTGACGGCCTCGGCCTCGAACACGGGGCGCCCGCTGAGGCACTGGAACATCACGCAGCCCAGCGAGAACACGTCGGCGCTGGGCTTGATGTCGCGCGCCCCGCGCACCAGCTCGGGCGCCATGTAGCCGGGCGTGCCGATGACCGACCCGGTGCGGGTCAGCTTGCGAGCGCCGCTGGTCAGGCGCGCGATGCCGAAGTCCAGCACCTTCAACCGGTCGATCGCGCCGCCCGGCAGGAACAGGTTGCCGGGCTTGATGTCGCGGTGGACGACGCCCTTGCCGTGGGCGTGGGCCAGCGCCTCGGCGGTCCGGCGCGCGATCGCGATCGTCTCGGCCACCGAGGGGAGCTCGCGTTCGAGGCGGGTGGCCAGGTCCTCGCCGTCCAGCCACTCCATCACGATGTAGCGGGCGCCGTTGTCGGCGACGCCGTGGGTGACGTAGCGGACGATGGTCGGGTGGACCAGGCCGGCCAGGATGGTGGCCTCCTGGTCGAAGCGCTCGGCCAGGCGACCGTCGCGGCCCGCCAGGATCTTGACGGCCACCGTCGCCCCCGACATCAGGTCGCGGGCGCGATAGACCGCGCCCATCCCCCCCACGCCGGCCTGGGCGAGGAGCTGGAAGCGTCCGGCTAGAACGCGGTCGAGCACATCGGTTACTTCGGCAGGAAGACCGTGACGCTTTCGAGGTACGTGGTGCCCGAGCCCTTGTGCCCGCTGTCGCTGCAGATGTCGTAGTCGCCGAACAGGCCCTGGAACAGGCAGTCCGGGGCGCAGTTGGGGATGACCGTCACGGGGCAGTCGCTCAGCGAATCGCCACAGACCCGCTGGTCGCTCTTGGCGCCGGGGGGCAGGCAGAGGTAACGCGGCTGGCCAGGGATGAAGACGTTGCCAAAGTAGGTGGCCTCGCGCTGCGTGTAGGTGGTGAGCTCGCTCCAGCTGGGGAGCAGCGCCGGGTGAAGGCCGCGAACCGAGATCTCTCGCTCGACGCCGGCCGCATCCAGCCGGGCCAGCAGGCAGGCACTGACCCAGCGCTGGCACGACCCGTCACACGACCCGCCCGACATCCCCCACTGCGGGGCCAGGCCCACCTGGCCGGGGAAGTGATAGGGCTGGCCGCTGATGGTCAGGTCCAGGCTCTGGTTCGGGCCCAGCGCGCAGGACACCAGGTACTTCATGAACTGCGGCGTGCTCGCGTTGGCCGTTGCCAGGGTTTTCGCGATGAGCGAGTTCGCCATCAGCGAGTTCGCCATCAACGAGTTCGCCATCAGCGAGTTCTCGGTGATGGCCGCCACCGCGATGGGGGCGGCGCCGGGAGCGGGCGCCTCGCCGCAGGCCGCCGCGCCCGCTGCGACAACGGAGAGAGCTAGAACGCGGGCCAGGCGTTTTGACAGCATGGTCGGAACATCGTCCCCTCCACGCTAGTGCTTTAGCCTAGTTACGATAGTTTTGTCGTGTGTTTTAAGTAATTAAAATTACGCTATTTTTCTGCCAGACTTCGAGACGACGTCCTGCGCCAATCCCCGGATCTCGTCGTCCGTGATCCCCTTCTTGGTGTCGGCCAGGGACGAGAAACGGGTGTAGAGCTCGTCGAGCTGCTCGCGGTCCAGGGTGAGGCCCAGGTCCTGGACCCGCACCTTCAGCGCGTGCCGCCCGCTGTGCTTGCCCAGCACCAACCGGCTCTCGGGGACGCCCACCGTCTTGGGGTCGATGATCTCGTAGGTGGTGCGCTCTTTCAGGAAGCCGTCCTGGTGGATGCCCGCCTCGTGCGCGAAGGCGTTGCGCCCGACGATCGCCTTGTTGGGCTGACAGGCGACGCCGATGATCTCGGTCAGCAGCTGGCTGGCCGGGAAGAGCTGCTCGGTCTTGATCCCGGTCGTGAACGGCAGGCGATCGGCCCGCGTCTTCAGGACCATCACGATCTCTTCCAGCGAGCAGTTGCCGGCGCGCTCGCCGATCCCGTTGATCGTGCACTCGACCTGGCGGGCGCCGTTCTGCACGGCCGCCAGCGAGTTGGCGACCGCCAGCCCCAGGTCGTTGTGGCAGTGAACGCTGACGATCGCCGCCGGACCCAGCGCGCGCGCCACCTGGCCGATCAGCGCGCCGTACTCCTCGGGAACGCCGTAGCCGACGGTGTCGGGGATGTTGACCGTCGTCGCGCCGGCCGCGACCACCGCCTGGGCGACCTGGATCAGGTAGTCGGCCGGCGTGCGGCCGCCGTCCTCGGCCGAGAACTCGACGTCGCCGACGTGCTTGCGAGCCAGGGCCACCGCCGCGGAGGCCTCGTCCAGCACCTGCGCGCGCGTCTTCTTCAGCTTGTACTTGAGGTGGATGTCGCTGGTCGCCAGGAAGCAGTGGATGCGCGGCGGCAGGCGCGCCCCCTCCAGCGCCTTGGCCGCGCGCTCGATGTCCAGCGCCGTCGAGCGGGCCAGCGCCGCCACCCGCACCGGCACCTCGTGCGCCACCTTCTGCACCGCCTCGTAGTCGCCCACCGAGGCGATCGGGAACCCGGCCTCGAGCACGTCCACGCCCAGCTCGGCCAGCTTGTGCGCCATCCGCAGCTTCTCGGGGATGTTCATGCTGCAGCCGGGCGCCTGCTCACCGTCGCGCAGCGTGGTATCGAAGATATGGACCTTGTGGGGGGTCGAGGACATTCGCTCAACCTTGGGTCGGCCGCCCAGATTTCGCAAATTTATAATTGTTCTACGTTCAATAAGGCATTCTTATGCTCTAGCATCCGCCGCCATGGAGCTGCACGCCCTGCAGGTGTTCGAGACCGTCGTGGCCGAGCGGAGCTTCTCCCGGGCCGCCGAGAAGCTGTACCGCACGCAGCCCGCCGTCTCGCTGGCCATCCAGCGCCTGGAGAGCGAGCTGGGCGAGAAGCTGATCGACCGCGCCGCCAAGGAACTGGTCCCCACCGACACGGGGCGCACGGTGCTGGACTTCGCGCGCCGCTTCCGCAACCTGGAGGACGAGCTGGCCGGCGCGCTGGCCGAGCTGCGCGACAAGTCGGCCGGCCGGCTGATCATCGGCGCCAACGAGTCGTCGACCATCTACCTTCTGCCCCACATCCAGCGCTACCGGGCGGCGTTCCCGAAGATCAAGGTCCAGGTGCGCCGCAGCCAGTCCAGCCGGATCCCGGTCGAGCTGCTCGAGGGCGACCTGGAGCTGGGGGTGGCCAGCTACGACCCCGGCGACGACCGCCTGGTGACGAAGGTGATCTACACCGACGCGCTGGCGTTCATCGTGTCGCCGCGCCACCGGTTCGCCCGACGGAGATCCGTGTCGATCACCGAGCTCGGGGAAGAGACGTTCGTGGCCCACAACGTGGTCTCCCCCTACCGCGAGGTCGTGCTGCGCGAGTTCCGCCGGCACAAGGTCCCGCTGCGCATGGACGTCGAGATGCCGACGCTGGAGACCATCCGCCGGCTGGTGGCCAGCGGTGAGGGTGTCGCCTTTCTCCCCCGCATGTGCGTGCGCCAGGACGTCGAGAGCGGCGCCGTCCGGGAGATCCACGTCAAGGAGCTCCACGTCGAGCGAAAGGTCCGGCTGCTGTACGCCCGGGCCCGCACCCTCAGCCACGCGGCGCGGGCCTTCCTCGACCTGGTGTAAAGCGAGCTCGCGAGCGGTGTCGAGCTCGCGAGCGGTGTAGGGAAAGCGCCGCCGCCTCAATCCATCCCGGATGAGCCAGATTTCGCCTGCGAAGCCCGACTAGGCGCTTATACTGGAGGGTACCCGTGAGCGAGGCGCATCCGTCTCTGGTCGCGACCGAGCAGGAAAGGGCCGCCTGGGCCGCCCGCATGGCGGTGCGCCGCGCGCACGCCAGCTGGCGACCCTCACGCGCGGCCCGGCGGTACGGCATCCAGCTGCGGCGCTTCGCCGGCCCGGCGGTCTATGGCCGTCAGGTCAGCCACCTGCGGATCGCGCACCTGACCGACCTGCACGTGGGCCGCATTACGCCTTTCGACGTGCAGCAGACCGCGGTCGACATGACCAACGCGGAGAAGCCCGACCTGGTGGTGATCTCCGGCGACTTCGTCTGCCACAGCCAGCTCTATCTGGACCAGCTCACCGAGGTGATCCGGCTGTTCCAGGCGCCGGTCATCACGGTGCTCGGCAACCATGACTACTGGTCCGGCGCCGACGAGGTCCGGCGTGCGCTCGAACGCGGGGGCGCCGAGGTGCTGCGCAACCGCAACACGATCATCACGCTGGGATCGCAGCGGCTGCAGGTGGTGGGCCTGGACGACGCCTACACCGGCCACGCCCGGCGCGACGAGGCGGTCAAGGGGCTGCGCAAGGACCTGCCCATCCTGGGCGTCTCGCACATCGCCGAGGAGGCCGACGGCCTCTGGCGGTACGGCGTCCCGCTGGTGCTCTCGGGGCACACCCACGGCGGCCAGGTCACCCTGGCGCGGCTCCACGAGCTGGCCGTGGGCATCGTGGCGGGGCACAAGTACGTGCACGGTCTCTACGGCTCGCGCGAGCACACCCCGGACGATCAGCCGACCGGCGCCGTCTACGTGGGGGCCGGCATCGGCGCGGCGGTGGTGCCGCTGCGCCTCGGTGAGCGCGGCAAGCGCGAGGTCACGATGTTCGAGCTGGGCTGCTCGCCCGGCGACTTCGTCGAGCATCACGCCGAGCAGGAGCCGATGAAGGGGCGCAAGCCGACTCCAGAGACGATCGAGCGCCGGGCCGCCGCCGTTCTGCGCAAGCGCCTGCGGCGCGAAAAACGGCTGCTGGGAAGGTAGCAAGACCGCCAGGTTACGAGCGCCCGAGCGCGGGGTGCCAGGCTCCTGGCATTAAGCTCTTGCGTACATTTACGCAATGGGCATATTCGCGCCCATGCCCAAGTACACCCTTCCGGACCTTGCCTACGACTACGGCGCACTGGAGCCGCACGTGTCGGGCAAGATCATGCAGCTTCACCACGACAAGCATCACCTCGCGTACGTCAACGGCGCGAACGCCGCGACCGACGGTCTCGCCGAGGCCCGCGAGAAGAACGACTTCGCCAAGATCGCCGCGCTGGAAAAGGCGCTGGCGTTTCACACCTCCGGCCATGTCCTGCACTCGCTGTTCTGGCAGAACCTGGCGCCCAAGGCCGGCGGCGAGCCGACGGGCGCGCTGGCCGAGCAGATCAAGCAGGACTTCGGCGGCTTCGCCGGCTTCAAGGGGCAGCTCACCAACGCGGCCATGACCATCATGGGCTCCGGCTGGGCGGCGCTGGCCTGGGAGCCCGTCGCGCAGCGGCTGGTGACCACGCAGATCTACGACCACCAGACCAACATCACCCAGGGCGGCGTCCCGATCCTGGTGCTGGATGCATGGGAGCACGCGTTCTATCTCCAGTACGGCCCCGACAAGAAGAGCTTCTTCGACGCCGTCTGGAACGTCTGGAACTGGATCGACGTCGGCCAGCGATTCGAGAAGGTCCGCACGCTGGACCTGTCCCTGCGCGGCGCGACCGACCGCTGAAAGCTGACCTGGCCGCCCCGGCCCCGACCCACCACCGAGCCGTACTCAACCGAGGAGATCAGATGATCAAGAAGCTTGCAGTACCGGCCCTGATGCTGGCCGTGGCGGCGTTCGGCTGTTCCAGCAGCTCCTCGGGCACCGGCACCGGCGGCACCTCCGGTGCGACCGGCGGCTCCGCCGGCCAAGCAACCGGCGGAACCACCGGAACCGGCGGCGCCACCGGCACGGGCGGAACCGCAGGCGGCGGCGGAACCTCCGCGGGCGGCGGCGGCGGCACGGCAGCCGGCGGCCACGCCGGTGGCGGCGGCACGGCAGCCGGCGGCCACGCCGGTGGCGGCGGCACCTCTGCAGGCGGAAACGGCGGTTCCGCGGCCGGCGGAGCCGCCGGTGGCGGCGTCGTCGTGATGTCGAGCTGCAACGTGACAGACGACCCCGGTACTGACGCACTTAGCGCGACCGACTTCTGCGCCAACCTGGAAGCTAACTGCACCGGCTTATCCGCCGCCTACTCTTCGTCGATGTGCGCGACGACCTTTGCCGGCCTCAACGCGGCGACCCAGCACTGCCAGTCGTACCACCTCTGTTGGGGCGTCGAGGGTCAGGGCAATGGGCCGAAGAGTCCTTCAGTCCACTGCCCTCACGCCGTCGGTGGCGGTCCCTGCGCGAATCTTTAGCCCGCCGCGCCTCAATCCATTTCGTTTGGAGGGCTCGAGTCCCGCCGGGGACCGGGCGGTCCTGTCGTGCTACCTCCCCGCCGGGGCTACCGTCTCGGTGAACCATGGGGCGCCGTCGGACGCTCGCCGGAAAACAGCCCGGGCAGGCGCATTTTGCTCGGCCCCGTAAGGTGACCGCTGTACGATCGAGGCGTGCCGCGGCTTGGGCCCCTCTTGCTCTTGGCAGCGTTGGTTGGCGGCTTGTTGGTCGTGGCCTGCGAGGACGACTCGGCTTACAAGTCGGGGCCGTCCACGTTTCAGAATGACGTGCTCGATGGCGGCGCGGGCGTCGGGATGGTGGTCGTCGATGGGGGTGGTGGAGCGGCGGGAGGGGCGGCTGGTGCGCCGGGGACCGGAGGGGTCGTCGGGACGGGTGGCGTGACGGCCACGGGCGGGGTGAAAGGGACGGGCGGGAGCGCGACCGGAGGCACCAACGGAACGGGTGGTGTCAAAGGGACGGGCGGCATGACCGCCACGGGGGGCGCGACCGGCACCGGTGGAAGCTCGGGAGCAGCAGGGGCGAAGGGGACCGGAGGAGCTGCCGGAACGACGGGCGCCGCCGGGACGACCGGCGCGGCGGGGACGACCGGGACCGGCGGGGCGGCCGGCGCGGCGGGAACGACGGGCGCCGCGGGAAGCGGCGGGGCCGGCGCGGACGCGGGCGCTTGAGCGCGCCGGCAACCTGACGCCCGACTCGCGCAAACTCTCGAAAATGTAAGGGCTCGAACTTGCCGCATGCGACCGAGCTGACTTACTCTGCTGGGCGGCCCCTTATCGGCCAGGAGATCGCGATGGTGGATGTTCGGTTCCCCAGGTCGTTTGGCAGAACGGCGCGGACCTTTACGCTGGTCGGAGGGCTGGTGCTGGGCGGGGGTCTGCTCGCATCGGGCTGCACGAACAACGACGGCGGTCACTTCATCGAGCCGAATCGGCCCTTCGACGGCGGCGTCGACGCCGCCGGCGGAGCGGCGGGGTCGACCGCCGGCAGCGGCGGCGAGGCGGGTGGCGCCGCGGGCGAAGGCGGACACGCCGGCGCGGCTGGCGGCGCCGCGGGTGAAGGTGGACACGCGGGCGCGGCCGGAAGCGGCGGCGGCGGCGGCCTGGGTGGGCTCGGCGGCCTGGGTGGGCTCGGCGGCCTGGACGGGCTCGGCGGCCTGGGCGGGCTCGGCGGCCTGGGCGGGCTCGGCGGCCTGGGTGGGCTCGGCGGCGCCGGTGCCGGCGGGGTCCTGGGGACCGCGGGCGACGGCGGACTCGGGGGCGACCTGGGCATCCTCGGCGGCGGCGGCGCGGCCGGCGCTGGCGGCGTCTGACCGCCCCGCAGCCTGCTAGCTTGTCCGGATGTCCCGAGTCCCCGACGGGCCTCTGATCGTCGGCGTGGCCGATCGCGCGGCCACGCTCGCCGCCTGCGCGGTGACGCCGCCCGGGCGGCGCCCCTTCGACCTGGTAGAAGCCCGCGTCGATCTGTTCGACGGCCAGCGACTGGACGACGCCGCCCTGGATGCCTGCTGGCGGCTGGAATCGTCCGGGACGCCGGTGCTCGTCACCATTCGCTCGGCGTCCCAGGGCGGGCGCTTCCATCAGCCCGAGCCGGTGAGACTCGCGCTCTTTCGGGACGCGCTGCAGGTCGCGTCCTGGGTCGACGTCGAGGACGACGCGCCCATCGCCGCCGATGTCGCCCGTCTGGTGGCGTCCCGGCCCGGCGGGCAGCTGGTGGTCTCGCACCACGACTTCGCGCGCACGCCGCCCCTCGCCGGCCTGCTTGGCGTCGTCGACCGGTGCCACGCCACGTCCGCCGGCGCCATCGCAAAGGTGGCCACGGCGGTCGGCAACGACGCGGATCGATCCGTCCTGCGAGACCTTCTGGCCCAGCGCCCCGGCGCGACCGCGGTCATCGGGATGGGCGACGAGGCCTTCCGCGTCGAGCTCGCCGCGGCCGGTTCCCGGCTGGCTTACGGCTTCGTGGGCGCCTCCACCGCGCCCGGCCAGACGTCGGCCGAGACGCTGCGCGCGCGGCTGCTCGCCGCCTCGGCGGCCTACGCGTCCCGCCGCCCGCGCGCTACTTGACGAAGCAGCCGGCGAGCAGCGGCGCGCCGATCAGCTCGCCACGGCCGACGCACTGGAGCGACACCGGGCGCCCCTTGACCAGGCTGCCCAGGGCAGGGTCGTTGCGGGTCGCCAGAGTCGCGTTCACGGCCTCGAAGGGATCGGGCGTCGCCAGCCGGACGATGATGCCGCCCTCGAAGTCGCGATCGACCGCGCGCACGATGCCCGAGATCACCACCGAGCGGTCGCGGTACAGCCGGTCGGCTGTAGCGTGATCGCGCGTGTAGGCTGACCAGAGCTCGGTCGCCGAGATGGATCGGGCCAGGGCTGGGGTCCGGGCGACCACGGCCAGAGCGGCGGCCGGGGCGGTGGCGGCCGGAGGGGGCGGCGCCTCGGCGGCCCGGCCCGGGCTCATCGCGCTGATGGTGGCGACGGCGAACATCCCGCCCATCAACGCCGCCGACAGCAGCAGCATGATCGTTCGGGGCCGCATCCGCTGGGCTTTTCCGCAGCGGCGACACGCATAGGCGGTGCGGGACACCAGCTTGCCGCACTTGCCGCACCGGCGCTGGTGGATGCGCACCGGGTACGGCTGTGGACGGACGGCCGCCAAGCTCATGTCACGAGCATCGTCCGACCGGGCCGGAATCTTGACCACTTTTCACCTTCTGCCTCTTGACGCCCCGGCGCGGCTGGCGAATGTTGCTCTGGGTGGCGGGCCTGAAACGCACGGTGTTGGTGATCGAGGACGACCCGGACGTTCGGAGCGCGCTCGCCGAGCTGCTGGCCGGCGAGGGCTACCAGGTGTCCGCCACCGCGGACGGCGCCGAGGCGCTCGACACGCTGCGCGGCGGCCTTCTCCCCTCGGTCATCGTGCTCGACCTGATGATGCCCAAGGTGGACGGCTGGGACTTCCGCCGCGCCCAGCTGGAGGATCCATCCCTGGCCCAGGTGCCGGTCGTGTTGCTGACCGCCAGCGGCTTCCGGCCCGACTCGATGCGCAGCGAGCGCGGACGGCTCGAGATGCTCCCCAAGCCGGTCCAGGCGCACGTGTTGCTGGAGACGCTGGACCGGCTGGCTGGGCCGCCGCCGGTGCGAACGGGTCCAGGCCGGATATAGTTCGCGCGAATGGCGGAGCCCGTCTCCCCCGCGCGCATCAACTTCGGCTGGCTGATCCGTCTGCGATTCGCCACGATCGCCGGCCAGGCCGTGACGATCGCCGCGGTCCGGTTCGGGATGGGCCTGTCGATCCCGCTGGGCCCGCTGTCGGCGATCGTCGCCCTTCAAGCCGTGTCCAACGTGGCCGGGCTGGCGCTGGCCCGGGTCCGGGCCCCCCAGGACCGTTGGCTGCTGGCCGTGATGGCCTTCGACGTGCTGGCGCTGTCCGGCCTGCTCTACTTCACGGGCGGGCCCGAGAACCCGTTCAGCTTCCTGTACCTGGTCCCGATCGCGATCGCCGCCCTCACGCTGCGCTCGACCGGGACCTGGGCGCTGGTGCTGCTGTCGCTGGCCTCCTCGGCCGTGCTGTTCGCGCGGCATCGGCCGCTGCCGGTCTCAGGCAACCACGCCGAGCACATGTCGCTACACCTGCGCGGGATGTGGGTGGCCTTCGGGGTGGCGGCGGCCTTCATCGTCTACTTCCTGCTGCGCGTGCGGACCGAGCTGGAAGCTTCGCGCAGCCTGGCCGCCCGCCAGCAGCGACTGGCGTCCCTGGCCACGCTGGCGGCCGGGGCGGCCCACGAGCTGGCGACGCCGCTCTCGACCATCGCGCTGGTCGCCAAGGAGCTCGAGCGCCAGGCCGGGGCCACCGGGCTGGACCCGGCGGACGTCCGGCTGATGCGCGAGGAGGTCGAGCGCTGCCGGCGCATCCTGGCGCGGATGCGCATCGACGCCGGCGACCCCTCGGGCGAGCGCTTCGCGCGCGTCTCGGTCCGGGACGTCCTGGCCGACTGCTTCGGCGACGCGCGGGCGGACGCGCCGGTCGACCTGTCGGTGGACGACGCGACGGCCGCGGTCAGCGCCGCCCTGCCCCGCCACGCCTTCTCGCAGGCCCTGCGGGGCCTGGTCGACAACGCCCGCCAGGCGTCGCCGGTCGGAGTGGCGGTCGCGGTCAGGGTCGTCACCGATGAGGCGCGGCGCGGGGTGCTGTTCGAGATCGCCGACCGCGGCCCCGGGATCCCCGCCGCCGTCCTCGAGCGGGTGGGCGAGCCGTTCTTCACGACGAAAGAGGCCGGCCAGGGGATGGGGCTGGGGGTGTTCCTGGCGCGCGCGATCGTCGAGCGCGCCGGCGGCGAGCTGTCGATCGCGTCGGCGCCCGGCGCCGGCACGGTCGCGCGGGTCTGGCTGCCCCGGCTGGAGCAGCCCGGATGAGCGACGCGGGGACGATCCTGCTGGTGGACGACGACGAGGTGTTCCGCGAGCGGATGGCGCGCGCCCTGCGCGAGCGCGGCCACCCGGTGGTCACCGCCGGCGACCCCACCGCCGCGCTCGCGGCCGCCAGGACGCGGCCGCCGGCGTTCGCGGTCATCGATCTGCGGATGCCCGGCCCCAGCGGGCTGACCCTGATCGCGCCGCTGCTGGGGCTGGCGCCAGGCGCCCGGATCGTGGTCCTGACCGGCTACGGCAGCATCACCTCCGCGGTCGAGGCGCTGCGCGCCGGGGCGCACGACTACCTGAGCAAACCGGTCGACGCCGATCAGGTGCTGGCCGCGCTGACCGGCGAGGCGAGCCACCCCGCAGAGTCAGCCGCGCCGTCGCTGGCGCGGGCCGAGTGGGAGCACATCCAGCGCGTGCTGGCCGACTGCGGCCAGAACATCTCCGAAGCGGCCCGGCGCCTGGGCATCACCCGCCGCACCCTGCAGCTGAAACTGAAGAAGTACCCGCCCCGCGTGTGACGCCTCCGTCCGACGCGGCGAGATTTTTGTGTAGGTCCCCGGGTCCGGACGGCCTTAGCCTCTGCGCATGATGCTCCCGACGACGGTCCGGCGCCTCGTCCCGCTCCTGGTCGCAGCCGGCTGGCTGGGCTCGGGCTGCGACGGAAGCGGCAAGCTGACGATCGACGCCTCGACGTCCGGGATCGGCTACTCACCCGCCGGGGTCGTGGTGGGGCCGCTGGACGACCACTGCAGCGACCACGACGGCGGCCAGCGCATGCAGGAGATCGGCGCATGCCAGGTGCTCGAGAAATCATCGATCCCGGACAACTCCAGCGCCTGCGGGATCTCCTTCACCACCTATCCGGTCACCGCTCCCGGCGACACGGACGGTGGGACCCTGAACGTCGTCGGATACGGCCCGACCATGTACGGGTCGGCCGCGAATGACGACGCCTGCCGGTACTTCGTCAGCTGGGTCGCCACGCCCATCCAGGAGAACGCGGACACCTATTTCACGGTGACGGCGATCCGCCTGGCCGACGGCAAGCCCGCCAGCTGCGCCGGCGTCCGGCTCGACGTCTCGCTTTCGCTGACTCACGCCGTGCCGGCGCCGCCGGACCCGGCGCCGGAGATTGCGCCCGGCGTCTACAAAGTAGGGCCGATCCGGTTCGACGCGCCCGGCGACACCCCGGGGCACTACTGGACCGTCCGCTTCCACCTTTACGAAGAGTGCACCGACACCGCCGACTCGCCGCACGGCCACGCCGCCTTCTACGTCTCTGTCCCGTAGCCTCCCATTCGACCGGGCCGTGCGACATACTCGGGGACCATGGCCGGGCGCCGCGTCGAGACCGGAACCGCGCCCGCCCTGGTGCTGCTCCTGCTGGGCGCGACGGCCGCCTGCGGGAGCTCGTCCTCGGGAACGCGGCTGACCACCAGCGAGCTGATGGATCCGGCCGCTTGCCAGACCTGCCACCCCACGCAATTCCAGCAGTGGTCGGGCAGCATGCACGCCTACGCGACCGACGATCCGGTCTTCCGCGCGATGAACGCCCGGGCCCAGCGCGAGAGCAACGGCACCCTGGGCACCTTCTGCGTGAACTGCCACGCGCCGGTCGCCGTGCGCGCGAACATGACGGACGGAACGAACCTGGACGCTCTGCCGGCCTCCGCTCGCGGCGTCACCTGCTACTTCTGCCACTCGATCACGGACGTGACCGACACGCACAACGCGCCGCTGACGCTCGACACGAAAGGGATCCTCTACGGTCCGTTCGCCGACCCGGTCGCGGGGACGCCGCACGGCGCCGCTTACGGGGCGTTCCTGGACGGCTCCACGGCGGACTCGGCGTCCGCCTGCGGGAGCTGCCACGACATCGTCAACCTGCAGGGTGCGCACGTCGAGCGGACCTTCGCGGAGTGGCAGGCCACCACCCTGTCGCAGCTGCCCAACGGCCAGAGCTGCGCGCAGTGCCACATGACGGTCACCAGCGCCCCGGTGTCGACCATCAGTCCCACCAAGGTCCGGCGGGTGCGCGACCACACCCTGGCTGCCGTCGACCTGGCGGTCGCGCCATTCCCGCCGGGCGGCGACGCCGGTGCCGCCGGACAGAACGACCAGCAGCAGGCGTCCGCCCAGATGCTGCTCGACACGACGGTTCAAGAGACGCTCTGCCTCAACCCGGCCACCCGGCGCCTGCAGCTGACGCTGGACAACGTGGGGGCCTCGGGACACGGCTGGCCCAGCGGCGCCACCCCCGACCGGCGCGCCTGGGTCGAGCTGACCGCGTATCAGGGCGGCCAGGTCATCTACGCCAGCGGCAATACCCAGGCGGTGGGCGCATTCCCCGCCGCGCTGCCGCTGGAAGAAAGCTCACCCGACCCCGACCTGTGGCTCATTCGCGACTGCATCTACGACGGCGCCGGCTCGCCGCTGACGCTGTTCTGGCAGGCCGTGACGGTGGCCAAGAGCAACCAGCTCCCGGGGCTGCTGATCCAGAACGTCAACGATCCGACGACCTACCAGGTTCACTTCCTGCGCGAGTTCCCGAGCAGCGGCACGCTGGCGGCCCTGCCCGACCACGTCACCGTCGCCGTGCACCTGCAGGCCATCGGCGACGACGTCCTCGACAGCCTGGTCGCAAGCGACGATCTGGACCCGTCGGTGCCTCCGCAGATCGCCCGCTACAAGCTGGGAGGCGGCGCCGTGCTCGACTGGACGCCCACCGCCGCCAACGCGTTCCAGACCACCGACACGACCAGCGGCGCCGTGATGACCTGCATCGCCACCGGCGCGTACAAGACCAACACGACGCCGGCCGTCAGCCACGCCCGCTGCGCGGGCCTCCCGACCATGCCCTGAAGCCCATCCCGGCGGTGCGAAGATTTTACGCATCGTCGCGGGTGGGCCGACGGTCCATAGTGCCGCGGTGGTCGGCAAGCATTTCCTTTTGATTGGGCTGGCGGCCGGCGCGCTCGGCGCGTCCGCCTGCGGCGGCGGGCCCGCCACGCCGGGCGCACCGGCGCTGGTCTTCGAGGGGCCGGCGGCCCAGACCATGTCGTCCGCCTCGGGGAGCCTCCAGATCGCCGTGTGGTGGTCGCCGTCGCAGCCGACGGTGGGTTATGACGCGACCCAGCTCGCGATCACGGACGCCGGCGGCGCCCCGGTTCCGGGGCTCGACCTGACGGTGATCCCCTGGATGCCCGCGCACGGGCACGGGACGTCCGTACAACCCACGGTGACCGAGACCGCGCCGGGCGTGTACGTCGCGACACCGCTCGATTTCTTCATGGCCGGCACGTGGGAGCTGCGCTCGTCGATCGCCGGCGGTGCGTCCGATTCCGGGGCCGGTGACACCGCCGCCGTCGCCGATACCTTCGTGCCGATGGTCAATGTGCCGTGAAGCGCGCGCGGCCGCCGTCGCGATCGGGCTCCTGGTCACGCTGCGGGCGCTTCCGGCTGCGGCCCAGGCCTGCTGTGCCGGAGCAGCGCTGGTGAATCCCGCGCGCCTCGCGCTGCACGAGGACTTCTCCCTGGGGATGCAGGCTCGGTTCCGCGCCGATCTCGGCTCGTTCGACCCGAGCGGACACTACACGGCGGCGTCCACCGAACAGGACTTCGAGCAGGATCTGGCGGGATCGATCCGACTCACCGACCGATCGCAGGCGGGCGCCGTTCTGCCGCTGGTCGAGACGCGCCGGCTGGAATCCGGCGTGCCGGCCTGGGGCAGCGGGATCGGCGATCTGGCCTTCAACGGCCGCTATGATTTCGTCTACCCGACCGAAGGCCTCTACTGGCCGGGCGTCGCGGTCATGGCGGATGTCCTGGTTCCGACCGGCAAGCCGGTGGGCGAAGGGACCAATCCCGCGTCGACCGACGCCACCGGCACCGGCACTTACAACGCCTCGGTGGGGATCGAGGTTCAGAAGGTCAGCGGCCCGCTCTACTTCGCGGTGGATGGCTGGCTGACCTATTGCTGGAGCCGGACGGTGACGATCCCGGGAAGCGCGACGCTCACCACCTCGTTCCCGCTGCAGTGGGCCGTGCTGGGCGTCGCCGGGTACGTGTTCGGCAACGAGGCGGCGGTGGGGATCTACGCCAACGTCCTGGGGCGTGGTGACGACACGCTCAACGGCGAGCTGCAACCGGGGACCGCCCTGCGCCTGACCACCGTGGGTCTTTCGGGCATGTTGCCGGTCCACGACGTCTGGCGGATCCAGGGGACGCTGTTCAGCGACATCCTCGTGTCGTCATTCGGTCGGAACGAGCTGGGGGGCGCGGGGATCAGCGCGGCCCTGGTCCGGGTGTGGATGTGATCGGGGCGGGCCGAGCGAGGTCGGCCCGGTGGGCCGGGATCGCTCTGATGGCGTGCCTCGCCACGTCGGCTCCGACCCGCGCCGGATCCAACCCGCCCGACATCGGCGACGCGGCCCTCAGGGACGCCGGCGGGCAGACCACCCGGCTGGCGGCGCTCGCGCGCGCGAACAGGCTGACGGTGGTCGTCTTCTACGCCGCCGGCTGCCCCTGCTTCCGGGCGCACGTCGAACGCCTGCAGCAGCTCGCCGCCGATCTGGGTCCGCGCGGGGTGAGGTTCCTGCTGATCGACTCCGAACGCCGCGCGCCTGGTGCGCCGCCGCCACCGCCGGAGCTCGCGCCCGGTCTGCCGCTGCTGCGGGACGAAGGAGGCCTGCTGGCCCGGCGCCTGGACGCCCGCTACGCGACGGAGTCGTTCGTCCTCGACCCGACCGGGCGCGTGCGCTACCAGGGCGGGCTGGACAGCGACCGGAAGTACCTGCGTCCCGACGCCCAGCCCTATCTTCGCCAGGCCATCTCGAAGCTGCTGGCCGGCGACGCGCCGGCGTTCACCAGCAGCAAGGCGCTCGGCTGCGCCCTGCGCCTGATGTGACCGCCGCCGCCCGTTGCACTCCTCGAACAGGTGGAACCGCTCGGTCCAGATTCCGGGCGCGCCGAAGCGCAGGGAGGTTCTTGCTCGACCCCAGAAAGGCGATACCTTCGTGAAGGAAGAGCGATCGGCCGATCGACAATCTGGGATCTCCGTCATGCGCCCGCGACGATTGCCGATAGCTGCTCTCTTCTCGCTGGCGACGGCAGCGGCCCCTGGTTGCCATGGGACCAGCGTCCCGTGCACGCCGCCCCCGGCGGTCCTCAGCTGCCCCGACGCAGGCGGACCCAGCTTCGCCGGCGACGTCTTTCCGAACGTGTTCGTTCCCGTGTGCGACAACTGCCACGCGCCGGGACAGGTCGAGGCCAGCATCCCGTTGACCAGCTACCAGCAGATCTATGGACCGGCCAGCGGTCCCAACCAGGGCAGCGAGGCGAAGGAGATCTTCAACCAGGTGTTCGAGAGCTGCCTGATGCCGCCCGGCGACGCCCCGGTGCCACTCGACGAGGAGAGGCGCCAGACCCTGCTGGACTGGTTCGCCTGCGGGGTCCAGGACAGCCCCGCGGCGGACGCGGGCGCCGCGCCATAGGCGGCCAGCTACTCCGGGTAGCCGCAGCGGATCGCCAGACGATCCTCACCGCTCAGCCTGATGCCTCCGTCGGCAGGAGGCATCTGGCACCTTGCTGGTCGCCCTGCTGATGCCCCGGGGTGTCGTCGCACGGCGCCGTCCCAGGTTCAGCTCAGCGAGAACCCGTCCGGGTCGGCGCCGAACGCACGCAGGGTCTTGCGCCCGAAAGCCAGGGCGCCGGCCCTCAACATCCTGGGGTCGCGCGTGAGGCGCTGGACGCTCTCGCCGTCGTCCGTGCAGATGGTCGCGATGTTCACACCGGCAGGGACCGAACCGCGGCCGAGAGCCAGGTCGCGCTGGTGGGCGTCCCGCTCGTGGCGCACGGCGAACGCTCGACCAAGGTGGGGGTTGCCGCGCGCGCAGAATCGGTTGAACAGCCACCGCGTCAGTCGGTCGGCCGGGGTGCGCCGATAGCTGACCGGGCGGGTGAGCATCACCAGGATATCGGTGCAGCCGTCGGCGATGGCGTCTTCCACGGGGAACGCGTTGACCACGCCGGCGTCCATGCAGGGCAGCCCCTCGATCGAGAGACGCCCGGGGACCAGCAGCGGGGCGGCCGTCGCGGCGCGCAGGGCGCCCAGCAGCTTGTCGCCGCTCCCCAGCGCCTGCGCGTCGAACAGCCGGCCGGTCGCGCTCTGCATCTCGAGCGCGGCGATGAAGAGCCGCGAGCGTGACCCGAGCACCGCGTCCAGATCCAGGCGCTTCGTCCCCAGGATGGCGCGCTCGAACAGCCGGTCGAGGTCCAGGATCCTCCAGAGCCGCCAGGGGTTCACGATCTCCCGGCGGTTCATGTCCTCGTAGTAGATGCGGATCCCCAGCCGGGCCTGGCCCGCCACGAAGTAGCTGGCGTTCATCACGCCGGCCGAGGTGCCGTAGACGTGATCGAAGACCTCGGTCAGACGCAGGTCTTCCAGCGCGACCGCGCCGCCAGCCGAGCAGACGCCGCGCAGCGCGCCCCCCTCGACGACCAGCGCCAGCTTGCGACCGTCGGGCGCCCGATCACCCGCGTGAAAGCGGGAGGCGCGCGCCCGGATGGCGTCGATGGCAGCGCCCGCGTTCACACCGTGGAGCTCCAAGATCAATCATTCGGGATGCAGACGTCGAACGTCACGCGGTCCTTGGCGCTCCCGTCCGCCGGCTGCAGGTCCAGATAGAGCTGCCACCATCCGGCCATGAAGAAGTCGATGTTGGAGACGGCGAACACGCCGCCGTCCTGAGGGGCGATGCTCGGGATCGTCGAGCCCCCGTGCCCGTGCTGGGGCATGTAGGGATCGGCCGGCACCTCGGTCGGTACGGCCGGGATGCTCATGGTCAGTCCGTCGAGGGAGCCGGGCGTGCCGGCGTCAGCGTTCGGCGCGACGGCGATGGTGAAGGTGCCGTACCCGATGGCGGCGCTGGCGAGCGGCGCGCTCCCGCTGCCGACGATGGTCGACGCTGACTGCAACGTCGCTCGGTAAGCGCCCGACATGGACGTCACGGAGATGCCGGGGGCGACATCGACCGCAGCAGTCGACTGGCAGACGGCGAATCGCGCGTCCGCCCCGGCCAGACCGCTGCCGGTGGTGGACGATTGCCCGGAACCGCAGCCGGCCGCCGCGAGCAGCCAGGCCGCCACCAGAAAACCGGCGCCCGTTCGCATGTCTACTATTGTAACGCTTCAGACGCGATTCCGAAGCTGGACCTCGTCTGAATGCGGGTGAAGGTAGGTCTGATCCAGCAGATACCGGATCTTCAGCCGCCGCGCGTGGTGGGCGATCAGCGTCACGGGAACGACCAGCGGCGCCCGGCCCTGCCGGTGCGCCTCGATGGCGGCCACCAGCTCTTGCCGGTCGCCCGCGTCCAGGTGGTCGCTCAGGTGCCCCAGCATGTGGGACAGGACGTTGGCGTGGCGCCCCGGCGTCGTCAGGCGGGCCAGCGTCTTCATGAAGCCCTCCTCGTATCGGGCGCGCAGCGCCGCGCGCCCCAGATCCTTGCCCTGCCCGACCAGCCGCCCCAGCGCCCGATAGCCGTCGGTCGAATGCGCCAGCAGCGCCATCTTGTGCGCCGTGTGGAACGCGATCAGCGACGCCAGCGTCCAGCGTCCCGCAAACATCTGCCGCAGCCGCGTGTAGGCGAACAGGCGTTCGATGAAGCTCTCGCGCAGGCGCGCATCGTTCAAACGCCCCTCTTCCTCGACGGGGAGGTTCGGGAACCGGCGCATCAGCGCCGCCGCGAACAGGCCCGTGCCCGAGGGGTCCGGGGCGCGATCGGGGCGGGCGGCGTCGTACAGCTTGACCCGGGCCATCCCGCAGCTCGGCGACTTGGACTTCAGCACGAAGCCGGACAGGTCCTGGCTCTCCAGCGCCCTGGCGCGGGCGGCGGCGAAGCGCTGCATGCGCGCGGTCCAGTCGTCGCCGCTCTTCACGCCGACCATCCGCGCCTCGCCGGCGGGCTGGCGGAGCAGGCGGACCGGCTCGCGCGGGACGCCCATCCCCACCTCCAGCTCGGGGCAGACCGGCACCCACTCGACATGGGGGCCCAGCTCCTCGACCAGGAAGGCGTCGCGTTTGTGCTGGCCGTCATAGCGCACCCGCTCGCCGATCAGGCACATCGAGACGCCGACGCGGACCCGCACCACGACATTGTCACCGTGCTGTCATGCGCGGTCGAGCGCAATCCACCTACAATCGCGCGACGGAGGTCTGCATGAAGACCGTGACCGAGAGCGCGCGGCAGGTTCCCGTCATCGCGGAGGTCGACGTGCTCGTGGTCGGGAGCGGCCCGGGCGGCCTGGCCGCGGCGATCGGCGCCGCGCGCGCCGGCGTGAAGACCATGGTCGTCGAGCGCTTCGGCTGCCTGGGCGGGAACATCACGGTCGTGGGCGTCGAGAGCCTGGCCTGGTACCGGCGCGAGAAGACCGTCGACAGCGTGGGGCTGGGCGTCGAGTTCGAGCAGCGCGCCAAGGCGATGGGCGCCACCGCGCCCGAGCCGCAATCCAGGAGCGAGGCGCTGAACGCCGACATGTTCAAGGTGGTGGCCGACAACCTGGTCCAGGAGGCGGGCGTGATCCCGCTGATGCACGCGCTGGCCATCGACACGATCGTCGACGGGGACGCGCTGCGCGGGATCATCATCCACAGCAAGTCGGGGCGCGGCGCCATCCTGGCCCGGCGGATCGTCGACGCCACCGGCGACGCCGACCTGGCCGCCTACGCGGGCGCCCCGTTCCACATGACGCCCAGAGAGAAGATGCTGCCGGTGACGGTCATGTTCTCGGTGGCCGGCGTCGATCGCCGGCGATTCCTGGACTACGTGGCCGAGAACCCCACCACCTACAAGGACTGGGGCCTCAACTGGGACATCGCCAAGGGGGGCAAGGAAGACGACCTGTTCAGCCCTTACCTGGAGAAGCCCTTTCAGCAAGCACGCGCGCGGGGGGTGATCCCCCCCGGCCTCAAGAGCATCGGCGGCACCTGGAGCACGATCAACGAGGCGGGCGAGGCGACCTACCTGAACATGATCCACCTGATGGAGATCGACGGGACGAACGTGTGGGACCTGACCCGCGGCGAGATGGAGGGGCGGTATCAGGCGCTGCAGGCGATCAAGGCGCTGAACCACTTCGCGCCGGGGTTCGAGAAGGCCAAGCTGCGCACGTTCGGCATGACCATCGGCGTGCGCGACACGCGCAAGATCTACGGGCGATACGAGCTGACCGAGCACGACGTCCGCAACCAGGCGCGGTTCGACGACTCGGTCGGCATCTTCCCGGAGTTCATCGACGGCTACGGCGTGCTGGTGCTGCCCACGACCGGCCGCTACTTCGAGCTCCCGTTCGGCGCGCTGGTGCCTCAGAAGGTGCGCAACCTGCTGGTGGCCGGGCGCTGCATCGCGGGCGACGCCATCTCGCACGCGGCCGTGCGCAGCATGATGTGCTGCACGGTGGCCGGCCAGGGCGCCGGGGTGGCGTCGGCCATCTCCGTCAAGGACGGCGTCGACTCGGCCGACGTCAGCCTCGCGCGCCTGCAGGCGGAGCTGTTGCGTCAGGGCGTCCGACTCCACTAGATCTGAGGACCGAACATGGCGACGAACTCGATCCCTCCCCGGTGGTACCCGCCCGAGCGCATCTTGATGGGCCCCGGCCCCAGCGAGGTGCCGGCCCGCGTGCGCGAGGCGCTGGCCGCGCCGACGCTGGGCCACCTGGACCCCGAGTACCTGCGCATCATGGACGAGACGCGGGGCCTGTTGCAGCAGGTGTTCCGCACGACCAACCAGCTGACGCTGGCGGTGTCCGGCACCGGCAGCGCCGGCATGGAGGCGTGCGTCGCCAACCTGATCGAGCCGGGCGACCAGGCGATCGTCTGCGTCGCCGGCGCGTTCGGCGCGCGCATGGCCGACATGGCCGAGCGCCATGGCGCGACCGTCCACCTGGTCCAGGCCGACTGGGGCCAGGCCATCGAGCCGGCGGCGGTCGAGGCCGCGCTGCGCGCCCACCCGGGGTGCAAGGTGGTCGGCATCGTGCACGCCGAGACGTCGACGGGCATGCACCAGCCGCTGGAGGAGATCTCGCGCCTGGCGCACGACGCGGGCGCGCTGCTGCTGGTCGACGCCGTGACGTCGCTGGGCGGGCACGAGCTGCGCGTCGACGACTGGCGCATCGACGCCTGCTACAGCGGCACGCAGAAGTGCCTGTCGTGCCCCCCGGGGCTGGCGCCGGTCACGTTCAGCCCGGCGGCGCTGGAGGCGATGGACCGGCGCAAGACCAAGGTGCGCAGCTGGTACCTGGACATGTCGCTGATCCGGAACTACTGGAGCGCCGATCGCGTCTACCACCACACCGCCCCCGTCAACATGACGTACGCGCTGCGCGAGGCGCTGCTGTGCGTGCTCGAGGAGGGGCTGGAGGCGCGCATCGCCCGCCACCGCACCAACCACCTGGCCCTGCGCGCCGGGCTGGAGGCCCTGGGGCTGCGCTACGTCCCTTCACTCAGCCTGGCGCCGCTGAACGCCGTGCACGTGCCGGCCGGCGTCGACGACGCGGCCGTTCGGGCCCGCCTGCTGAACGACTTCGGCATCGAGATCGGCGGCGGCCTGGGGCCGTTCAAGGGCAAGGCCTGGCGCGTCGGCCTGATGGGCGCCTCCAGCAGCCACCGGAATGTCACGCTGTTGCTCGGCGCGCTGGAGGAGATCCTGGCGGCCTGATAGCCTGCGGCGGTGAGCCAGGAAGAGCCAGGGCCGATCCCCGGGGGCAAGCTCGAGTACGCGGTGCTGGCCGCCGTGTGGGAACTGGGCTCGGCCAGCGCGCGCGAGATCTACGACCGCGTCGGCGTGCCGCTGGGGCTGGTTTACACCACCACGTCGCGCGTGCTGGATCGGCTGCAGGCCAAGGGGCTGGTCTCGCGCGACAAGACCGGCAAGGGCTTCGTTTACCAGGCCCGGGTGGCGCGGCGCGAGGTCGATCGGGCGCGGCTGTCGCATGCGCTGTCGCACGTGCTCGGCGAGCAACCGCGGCCGGCGCTCGCCTCGCTGGTCGACGCGATCGAGGCCATCGATCCGGGGCTGGTCGACGAGCTGGCGCGGGCGGTCGAGGCGCGGAGGCGCTCGCGATGAACCGCGATCTGGTGCTGGCCGCCGCGATCCTGGCGCTCTGCGGCTCCGTCGTCTGGCTGGCGGGCTGGCTGCCGGCGCGCGCGGGCGACGCCAGCGAGAGCGGGCGGGCAGCCGAGCGCCGCACCTGGCTCTGGCTCTGGTTGCCGCTGCTCCCGGCCGCCGTCGGGCTGGCGGCGCTGGCCGGCTGGGCGCTGCAGGAGCCGCGCTGCACCGACGAGATCCTCCGGCCTCTGGCGCCGCTGTTCATCGCGCCGGTCGGCCTGGTCTGGCTGCGCGCGGCCACCCGCGCCCTGCGTTCGCTGGCGCGCTCACCGGTCGCTCCCGTGGCCGCGACGATCGGCCTGCTGCGCCCGCGCGTCGCCGTCGATCCCAGGCTGGCGCGCGATCTGGACGGGCCGGCCCTGGCCGCCGCGCTGGCGCACGAGCAGGCGCACCGCGACCACCACGATCCGCTGCGCATCTGGCTGGCGCAGATCGCGACCGACCTGCAGTGGCCCAGCGCGCCCGCCCGGACCCGCTTCGAGGCCTGGCGCCAGGCGCTGGAGCTGGCGCGCGACGAGGAGGCGCGGGCCGGCGGCGTGGCGGGCGAGGATCTGGCCGCCGCGCTGGTCGGCGCCGTCCGGCTCTCGCAGCGAACGCGGGTGGCCGCCGCCACGCTGGTGGACCCCGGCCAGACCCTGGCGCTGCGGGTCGATCGGCTGCTGGCGCCGCTGCGCGCCCCGGCGGCGCAACGCTGGCGGTCGCGCCTGGCGCTGGCAGGCTCGCTGGCGCTGCTGGGGGCGGCCACGCTGTTCGGCCTGACCCACGGCGACCTGCTGGTGCGCGCGCTGCCCATCGTCGGTATCTGAGCGACGCGACGGATCTTCGACTCTCGACACAAAAATCGCGCGATTGACCCGGGCCGCTCACCGGGCTGCCACCGCGGTGTTGGAATCGGCCCCTAACCTGCCGGCGTGCCCAATCGAAGGACCGGCCGGATCGGGGACGCGATTCGCGTGGCGGCGGTGTTCGCCGTGGCGCTGCTGTCGCTGTGGACCAGCCTGCGCGCGGCCCGGATGCGCCGGCCTCCGGGACAGGCGCTGGCGACCGCGGCCGCACCGGAGGCGGGCGCCTGCCGCTTCAAGGCCGGGGCGCGCGCGCCCGAGACGCTGGGGCTGAGCGCGGACGAGCGCCGGGCCATCCCGATCACCCACGTCATCGTGCTGATGCAGGAGAACCGATCGTTCGACCACTACTTCGGGCAGCTGGCGTCCTGGGGCCAGCCTGACGCCGAAGCGCTCCCCGCCGGCGCCTGGAACCCCGATCGCGACGGGAAGCCGGTGCGGGCGTTTCACCTGCCGTCCACCTGCGTCCCCGGCGATCCGCCGCACCAGTGGGCGTCGATGCACGCGCACTGGAACGACGGCCGCATGGACGGCTTCGTCACCTCGGCTCAAGCGGGCGCGGATGACGATGACGACGACGCCGGCCGCTTCGCGATGGGCTACTACGACGGACGCGACCTGCCGTTTTACTACTGGCTGGCCAGCACCTATTCGATCTCCGATCGCTACTTCAGCGCGGCGATGGGCGGGACCTGGCCGAACCGTCAGATCATGTACACGGGAACGGCGCAATCGCAGCACGCGCCCAGCAGCCAGCTGCTGGGCGCGCACAGCCTGTTCGACGCGATGAACGACGCGGGCGTGGCCTGGAACGTCTTCACCGACGGGCCGCCGCGCCAGGACTGCATCGGCTGGAAGAAGGGCGCGCGCGGGGTCGAGCCGATGAGCCGCTTCTTCGCCGACCTGGCCGCCGGCACGCTGCCGCCGGTCTCGTTCATCGACCCGAACCGCGAAGACGAGCACCCGCCCGCCGACGTCCAGCGCGGCGAGGGGTGGGCGCGCCTCATCTACTCCCGGCTGGTGCAGAGCCCGCTGTGGCCGCGCCTGGCCGCGTTCATCACCTACGACGAGGGGGGCGGCTTCTTCGACCACGTGCCACCGCCGTCCGCCTGCGCGCCGGCGCCCGATCGCGGCGAGTACGACCGGCGCGGCACGCGCGTTCCGCTGATCGTCATCTCTCCCTGGGCCCGCGCTCACACCGTCTCGCACCGGGTGTCCGACCATGCGTCGCTGCTGCGGCTCATCGAGCTGCTGAACGGCCTGCCGGCGCTCTCGGATCGCGACGCGAACGCCGACGCGCTGCTGGACCGCTTCGACTTCACGGCGCCGCAGCTGCTGCACCCGCCGCCCGCCCCGCGCTCGGGGCGCGGCGGCTGCCGGCCGGCCGCGCTCGCCGCGCGCTGATTCAGAGCCCCAGGCAGCGGGCCATCAGCCGGAACCGGCCAGACGGCCCGGTCAGGGGAACTCCCTGGGCCAGGATGATGATGTGCGCCCAGGCGCTGAAGGCCTGGGTCGCCAGGGTCGCCGGCACGCGCGCCGGCGACCAGCGCAGCGCGCGGTCAGAGCCCGAATCCTTGCCGGTGACCTGCCAGACCGCGAGGCAGGCGCAGACCGCCAGCCCCTGCAGCCCGAAGTAGATGGCGTGGTCGCGCCAGCCGCCGGTCCCGACGATCCAGTACGGTGAACCGAGCCAGCCGCTGTGCAGGACCAGCGCGCTGGCCAGGAACGTCGACATCACGTTGCGGAACCGGTGGCGCTCGCTGCCGCCCAGCGGGAAGTAGACCGTCTTCAGCAGGAACTTGCGCGTGTAGATCCCCCAGCGCCGCCAGAGCTCGACGGGGTTCCAGGCCAGCAGCGCGAACCGGAACGGCGCGGGCAGCGGCCACCCGTAGAGGCGCGCCACCAGGATCCCCGCTTCGGCCAGGCCCGAGAGCAGCAGCACCAGTCGCAGGTAGTTGAGCGCCACCACGCCCCAGAGCCGGCCGGCCGGCAGCGCCGCCAGCGCCTCGGGCGACCAGGCGGCGTAATTGCCCAGCGGGAACGCCCGCCGCAGCGCCAGCAAGCCGCCCGCCTTCAGCAAGCAGACGGCGGCGCCGGCCAACACCAGGCGCCCGTCCACGCGCCGCGCCCGCCAGACGTCGTTCGGGCCGAACGCGATCGCGTAGATCGGGTTGAACGGCATCAGGTACAGGGCGCCCCAGTCGGCCGGCGCCGCCGAGACCGGCGTCTTCCCGCTGCGCGCCTCACGCGCCCAGTAGAGCGTCACGAAGATGATCGACGCCAGGCCGGCGGCGTCCAGGGCGGCGCGGCCCCCGCTGGCGGCGTACAGCGCCTTGGGCACCACCACGGCACCCAGCCCCAGCGCCAGGAACAGCTTCCAGGTCCGGCGGCGGCAGCCGTAGAGAACGACGACCAGCGCCAGGTGGTAGGCGGCGCGGGCCGGTCGCAGCGACACCACCAGCAGGGCGACGCAGGCCAGCACCGATATCTCGCGCGCTCGCGCCGGCCAGACCGCCAACGCAAGTGACCCAACCGCCAACATGGTTGCCGCACCGGCCGGGACCTCGAGCCCGAAAACGGGGCCCGCCACCCAGATGGCGGCCAGCGCCGCGGCCGCCAGGATCGCCTGCGTCACGACCGGCCGGGCGGCCCAGGTCCTTTGCGGGCGCCCGATCGCCAGCGAAGGCGCGGTCGTCATCGGGAGACGACCTTAGCGGCAGCGCGTTGCGGCCCGACGGCTGACCGGTGGCCGTTGCGCGACAATTCGGTGCCGAACGGCTCGGCTTGCAACCTGGTGCGAGGCTTGCTTCGATCGCCGGCGATGCGTTCGCGTGATCCGCGGATGATCCTCGCGCTCGCGGTTCTGGGAGCCTGCACGACCGCGAAGCTCGGCGAGAGCAAACCGCCCGGGACCGGCATCACCGGTAACCGGTCGACCGGCGGCGATTCCGGGCAGGCCGGGGCAACCGGCGCAACGGGCGCGGGCGCCGGCGGATCGACCACCGCCGCCGCTGAGGATGGCGGCGGTGGGACCACGCTGTGCGAGAGCCTCGCCGCGCAGTACGAGGTCGCGATCGCCACCGCTCAGCAGTGCAGCGTGGGGAGCGCCGCCCAGTGCGGCCAGCTGGTGTCTGCCCAGCTGTCCCCCTGCAACTCGTGCCTGACCTACGTCAACGACGCCGCCTTGCCGCTGGAGCTCCAGTCCCAGTGGGACCTCAACGGGTGCGGCCCGTCCACCACGGGGCAAACCTGCGGTCACATCCTGTGCCCCACGCCAACCAACAACGCGTGCCTCGAGCTGGGGAACGGCACCGGCAAGTGTTCCTTCGGAACCAGCGCCGCGGGCGGCGACGGCGGCACGGGCGCAACCGACGGAGGCTCGAGCGAATGCGGCACCCTCGAGCAGCTCTACCAGACGGCCCTCGCGGCCGCCGAGACCTGCACCGTCGGCGCTTCTGGCCAGTGCTCGCAGGGCGCGCCGTCCGATCTTTCGCCCTGCTACCGAAACTGCGTGGCATACGTGAACGACGCCACCGAGCTGAACACGATCCTGGACGAATGGGACCGGCTCGGCTGCCAGAACACCTCCGTGCTCTGCGACATGATCGCCTGCCCGGGGTTCATGCTCGGGGCGTCGGCCTGCTCGGGCGTCGCCGGTAGCACGACGGGCTCCTGCGAGCAGGTTGCCCTGGCCACTGCCGCGGGCGGGTGATCCGGGGGGACGGCCGGGACGACGGCGTGGCCATCTGCACCACCGGCTCCTCGTAGTACGATGACGCGATGGGAGTTGCCCCCAGGTCCCTGAACCTCAAAGCCGCCCCCTGGAAGATCGCCACCCTGGCGGCGCTGAAACGCGATGGGCGCCTGCATCTGCCCGACCTGCAGCGCGGCTTCGTCTGGTCGGCCGAGCGCGTGCGCGCGCTCTACGACTCGCTCTACCGGTCGTACCCGGTCGGCGCGCTGCTGCTGTGGCAGCCCAAGTGGGAGGGGGAAGCCCCCTTCTCGACGCGCGCCTGGGACATCTGCCCGCCCGACGAGGTCACGGCCCGCGGGACGCCCGAGCTGCCGCACGCGGTCCAGCCCGGGTCGCTGTTCGTGCTGGACGGTCAGCAGCGGCTGACGTCGATCTTCCGGCTGGTGTTCCGCAGCCGCCTCCGCGCCAAGACCACGCCCGATCCCGATCTGCTGGTGGCGCTGTCGCCGCGCGACGAGTGGGTGGAGAACCCGTTCCACCTGCGCTCGAAGACGCTGCACCGGCGCCTGCGCGAGGGCTTGCTGGTGCCCGCGGAGGTGCTGTTCGAGGGGATCCGCGGCGGCAACGAGAGCCTGGCGGTGCAGCGCGCGCTGGGCGAGTGGCTGACGGCGGGCGACGAGATGTTCTTCGAGGCGCTGGATCGCGCCAACGCCATCCGGACGTCGATCCTGCAGGCCGAGATCATCGCCTACGAGATCGACGCCGACGCGGGCGACGACAACGTGATCGAGATCTTCGCGCGCCTGAACCAGCAGGGCGTGCGGCTGCGCCCGGGCGATCTGGCCGCCGCGCGCCTCACCGGGCAGATGGCCAACTTCAGGGCCCGTTCACGCGAGGTGCTGCTGCTGCCCGAGCTGAACGGGTTCTCGGCGCCGGAAGGCGCCGAGGAAGGGAACCGCAGCGGCGCGCTGGTCGACACCGACCTGCTCATCCGGGCGGCCCTGTTCCTGAGCGGCGGCGGCGTGCGCTACCGCGACGCCGAGGGGCGAAAGCTTCAGTCGCAGTATCAGAACATCGAGGGGAGCTGGGACGCGGCGGTCGCGGGGTTCAGGAGCGCGGTGGCCCTGTTCCGCAACGCGGGCGTCCCGACCGGCGACTGGCTGCCCTACCGCTACCTGCTGTTTCCGCCGGCGATCGCGGCGGCCAGCGGCCATTCGCTGGACGAGCGATGGACGGGGTGGGCGCTGGCCGCCAGCCTGTGGCGCCACTACGCCGGCGAGATCGACACCAAGCTGGCCAAGGACGCGGCGCTGGCCGCGCGCAACGACATCGACGGCCTCATCGAGCACGTGAAGCTGCGGGCCAAGCGTCCCGAGAGCGCCATCCCGGAAGACGACGACCTCTTGCACAACATCGTGGGGGAGAGCGCCATCCTGTTCGCGCTGCTGGCGTACTTCCTGCGCGTCAACGCCCGCTCGTTCCCCAGCGGGAAGCTGCTGAGCGGATCGCGGGAGCCGCTGGAGGTGCACCAGCTCTTCCCGCGAACCAGCCTGGACCGGTACCCCGAACGGGACAACGAGTACGTCCCCGACCGGCTGGGGAACCTGACGCTGCTGGTCCGCACCGACCACGAGCACATCGGCGACACCGCGCCCGACGTCTACCTGCGCATCATCGAGCCGCTCGATCGCTCGGCGCACATCATCCCCGACGACACCGGGCTGTGGACGCTGGCGCGCTACAACGCCTTCTGCGAGCAGCGCGAGCGCGGACTGGCCGCGATGCTCCGCGACCTGCTGTTCAGCTACGGCGTCACATGAGGCCGGCGCTGCTCGTTCTGGTCGCCGGCTCCGTCCGCACCTCGCTTCACGCGCTCTGATCGCTCTGGATCGCCTCGATGTGGGCGACCATCTCGATCTTCTCACCCAGCAGAAGGTCGCTCAGCCAGTGGCCAGGCACGCGCGGGTGCTGCAGCCCCAGCGACTTCCGGTCGATGGACGTGGCGGCGGTGCAGACGAACCGAGGCCGCCCGTCCGGGTCGACCTCCAGCGAGGGCGCGTCGATCTTGATGGAGATCGCCTTTCGAAACCCGCGCAGCCCCAGCAGGCCGATCAGCCTGATCCCGTCGGCGCCGTCGATCTCCCAGCGATCCCCGTCGAACTCCAGCCCGGGCTCCCACTGCTGCTCGAACAGCTCGGTGCGCAGGATCGCCTCATCCCGAAGGCGCGAGCCGGTGTCGATGCTCGACAGCTCGACCCAGATCCGCACCGAGATCCGCCGGATGTCGCCCAGGTCGACCAGCACGGTCCCCCCCCAGCAGTCGAATTGCCCGGTGATCTCACCCTGACGCGCGTGCGGGATCCGGAATCGCAGCGTCGACCGGTCGAAGTCGATCCTCCAGGTTTCAAGGTTGCCCACGCCGGGTCATCCTGCCTCATAACCGCGCATCTTTCGAAGCTTAGCCTCACAATGTCGGGATGGATCGCAACCTGGCTCTCGAGGTGGTGCGGGTGACGGAGGCGGCCGCGCTGGCGGCGGCGCGCTTCGTGGGGCGCGGTGATCGGGACGGCGCCGATCGCGCGGCCACCGAGGCGATGCGCAAGACGTTCGGCTTCGTGCACCTGCGCGGCCGGGTGGTCATCGGGGAAGGCGAACGTGACGAGGCGCCGATGCTTTACATCGGCGAGCTGCTTGGAGATGGCGCCGCCGACGCGCCCGCGGTCGACATCGCCGTCGATCCGCTGGAGGGGACCAACCTGGTCGCGAACGGGCTGACCGATGCGCTGGTGGTGGTGGCCATGGCCGAAGAAGGCCAGTTCCTGAACGCGCCCGACACCTACATGGACAAGATCGCCGTCGGCCCGGACGCGCGCGGGACGATCGACATCCGCCGGAGCGCCACCCACAACCTGGAAGCTGTCGCCGAAGCCAAGCGGGTCGACGTGCACGATCTGACGGCGGTCATCCTCGATCGGCCGCGGCACGCGGCCCTGATCGCCGAGGTCCGCAAGGCCGGCGCGCGCATCCGGCTGATCTCCGATGGGGACGTCGGCGGGGCCATCGCGACGGCCGACCCGTCGACCGGCGTCGACATCCTGCTGGGGATCGGCGGGGCGCCCGAGGGGGTGCTGGCCGCGGCAGCCCTGCGCTGCGTGGGCGGCGAGATGCAGGGGGTGTTGAAGCCGCGCAGCCCCGAGGAGCGCGATCGCGCGACGGCCATGGGGATCGCCGACCTGGATCACGTGTTCGAGATCGACGAGCTCGCGCGGGGCGACGTCATGTTCGCGGCGACCGGCGTGACCGAGGGCTTCCTGCTACGCGGCGTCCGCTTCACCGCCATCGGCGCGGACACGCATTCGATCGTCATGCGCTCGCGGTCCGGCAGCGTCCGCTTCCTGGAGACGCGCCACCGCTTCGAGGGGCACCCGGTCTACGGGACGCGCGCGCCCTGACGGAGCCCTATCCCGAGCAGGCGAGGCCGGTCGTGCAGAAGAACATGCCCCCTTGCTCGGTGTAGAGGCAGCGTCCGTCGACCCCGCAGTCAGCGTCGTTGAGACACTGGTCGGCGGGCGTGTGGCAGTAGTAACCCTGGACCAGCCTGCACCCGTTCGACAGGCTCGGCGAGCAATATCCGCCGGGACCGCAGTCGGAGTCGATGCGACAGTTCGCCGGGACGCAAACGTTGACCGGGCCGCTCAGCGTCCCATTCGCCCCGGCGCAGGCGCAGACACCACCGTCCGGGCAGTCCTGGTCGGCGTGGCAGCCGTCGCCCCCGCCGGCGCCACCAGCGCCGGGGTTCTGCGAGCCGCCGTCCGACCCGGGGGCGCCGCCCTCGCCGGTGACACCGGGGCAAGCGGTGGCGGTGGGACGATGATCCACCGGGCTCGCCGACCCCGCGTGGCCGCCGGCCGCGCTGCCTCCGGCCGCGCCGCCGAAACCAACCTTCCCGCCGGCGCCGGCGCCGCCCATGAATCCCCCGGTTCCCGTGTGTCCGCCGGTGGCGCTTCCGCCCGCGCCGTTCGAACCACCGGAGGAGCTGGATCCGCCCAAGCCGGTCGTGCCGCCGCTGGCGCTGGCGCCTCCGGTGGCGCTGGCGCCTCCGGTGCCCGTGCACCACTGGTTCGGCTGGGTGTCGGGCGGACAGCCGACGGTGCCGTCCGACATACAGATGCCCTCGACCGGCAGTTTCGAGCAGTCGGCGAAGCAGAGCGGAACCTGGCCGCAGCCGCCGCTGGTGGGGCCGGCGCCACCAGAGCCACCTCTACCGCCGCCGGCCCCTCCACTCGAGCCTCCGCCTGATCCCCCCGTCCCGCCCAGATCGTCGTGGCAGCCCGCAGCCGCCAACGACAAGACAGCCCACACGCCGACGGCCAGGCAAAGCGTCTTCAATTCGAGGCTCCCAACTAAGAGATGGCCTCAATGTATCAGTAGAAGCTCAGATCGTCGATCCATGGGTCGAAGGCGCCGATCCCGGTGCCTCGTCGCCGCCGGGCGCGTCCAGGATGCCTCGGCCGTGAAAGACGAAGCGCTGAAGACCGACGACAGCGCCGCGATGCGACAGGGCGCTGCGCGACCATACCCACGAGACCTGACGTGCGAAGGATTACCGCCGCGTGCTCCATTTGATCGGGCGAGGCGTGGTGATGCTGAGAAGGACGATCATTCATCTGTCCGCGATCAGTCTGGCGACCGTTGGTTGTGGCGGAAAGCTGGCGAACCCGCCGGCCAGCGACACCCCGGCGAACACCGCCGACGACGCTTCGACGAGCGCGCCGGCAGACCCGCGATGCGACGGGACGCCCCGGATGCTCGCGAACGCGCGCTCACTGCAGATCGCCGGCAATGCGAGCCCGGTCTCCGCCAGGCTCGGGAACATCGCCGTCAAGGGTGCCGCCGTCTACTACACGGTTTGGGGCACTTCGTTGCCGGACGGATCCACCGGGGCGCTGATGCAGGTTCCGGTCACAGGCGGCGCGTCGACGGTCGTCGCGACGGGCAACATCGGACAATTCGTGACGACAGACAGTCTGGCGGTCTTCGCCGCCCCGGACGACACCGGCATGGAGGTCTCGATCGCAACAGTTCCGCTCGCGGGCGGAGCGCCGGCCACCGTCGCAACGATTCCGGGCTCTACGACGTACGGTCTCTCAGCCGACGATGATTTCATCTATTTGGCGGCCAGGGACGAGGTCTCCGCCATTCCGTTGCACCCCGCCGCCGGAAGCGACGCCTTCATCCTGATCACGAAGGACATCCCACCCAATCAGAGTCCAGAGGGACTGGGCCTGTTCGGCAACCAGTTGATCTTCGGCCTTACCCAAGGGGGCATCGAGAGCGTCCCGCTGCCGCCCCGGACCAACAGCCCGGTCACGACGCTGGGCGCCGGCAGCGACGGCGGCCTGGCCGTCTTGCCCTGCGGCCCCAGCTCGTGCTGGGTCGGCTGGGGCGGCGTGGGATTGGAAGAGATCGACTCGACGGGCAACGTCCTGTCGACGCTCTCGACCGGCTCGCTGCGCTGGGGCGCGGTCGCGTCCGACGGAACGACGTTCTACCTGGTTGGCAACGGCGCCCTGCTCTACGGCGATCTGGTCCCCGGCTTCCTCGCGCGCGTCGCCCCATCGAACGGCGCCGTCACGACGGTCGGCAGCATGGAGGAGGCTCTCGACGTCGCGGTGGACGACGAATGCGTCTACTGGGCCAGCGAATCAGGGGTGTTCAGCCTGTCGAAGAGCGCGACCCAGACGTTCGCGCTCGACGGCGTCCCCCCGCCGGCCGCGGCTGACGCCGGCACGACCCTGGGTCCGGCGACCGACGGTGGCGCCGACGCCGGCTCCTGCGTCTTCGAGGCCTCGAACTACGACCGGTCCTGCCAGCTCGACGGCGATTGCGTGGCCGTGCACTCGGCAGACTATTGCAGCAACACGGCGTGCGGCTGCGGCGGCGATCCGGTCAGCGTGGCGGGCCGCGCCCAGTTCAACGCCGACATCTCCAAGACGCCGCTCGGCTCCGGCGCGCTGCAGTGGCCGCCCTGCTCGTGCCCGGTCCCCGCTCCGATCTGCTGCCGCGCCGGGATGTGCACCCACGACTGCCTGACTCCTCCCGACGGCGGAAACTAGCGCGCGGCCACCCGGAGGCGCTTCGGCAAACGCGTGCCGGCGCGCCCGCCGGTTCATGAGCCGGTCGATCTGTGAACTTCCCGGTGACGGCTCTGGTGGCGCCGGCGGAGCAACGAGCACCGGCGGCCTCATCGAGCTTGGCGGCGACCAGATCGCCTGCACCGACAACAACGACCCATCAGTCTGGTCCTCTCGGACGACCGCTTTCAGCAGCTGCGAAAACGATCACGACTACTCGTTCTCCGTCCTCGGCCAGGCGCGAACCAAGGAGGGCCTGGGCGACGGTGCCATAGGTTTCCGCTGCGCCCTCGACCCCCTGAGCTCCCGCGCCGTCTGGATCGTCAAGGCGGACTGGTCCCTGGTGACACCGGCGTCTACCCGGTGCGCGGGGCGGGATCCGGTCCGCCAGGGTGCCGGCGTCGACTGCCTCGATGCAGTTTGCTACTGAACGTTCTATCAGCTCGACGCACTCGAGCGGCAACCGCAGGTAGTTCCTCCGAAGAAGACTGCCGTCTTCGGAGAACACCCACCTGGGCCAGCCCCGGATGCTGTCGGGCCATGAGCTGCGTCCGATGGTCGCGATTAATGAACCTAAGGATCGCCCGAGCCGAACAGCTCGCGAAGCTTCACCACCGACCGAACGAGACCCTGGTCGCGCCCGCCTGCTCCGCGATCACCTTCGCGACGGCGCCCGGAGACAGATCGATCGTATCGACCACGAAGTCGTCGGGGTGCTTGGCGTCGATGTTGTAGGAAGCCAGGCGATCCGTCGGGAAGTCATCCAGGTTGAAGGTGACGATCGCCTGCGCACCAGTCCGACAATCCCATGCACTACATCGAGATCGCCAACACGGCCCAGGCTGCCGCCCTGGAACTCGCCCCCGTCGTGGCCCCGATCCTGGCGAAGAGGGCGGCGTAACCGCGCGCCCTCAATATTGTGGCTTCGCCCCCTTGGCGATGGGCCCGTACGAACGCATCCGGCCTGCCGTCATCCAATAATAGTCCTGCTGACCGGTAGCCGTGGTCTCCTTGCACTGAAGGTAGGCGAACCGGCATTCGAATTCCTGGCCGCCGAAATACTCCTCGCACTTCTTCAGGATCTTGGGGCACTCGGTCGGGGAATTGGCCCGCGCTCTGTCGCCGTAATTGTCGACCAGCGGGTCCGGCGAGGGAGGACGCGGAGGCGGCGGTGAAGGTGCGGGCTTGGGCTGCGGCGGAGGCGCTGCGGGTGCGACGGCAGCAACCGGCGCCGGAGCTGGGACAGCGGGAGCGCTGGGCGTCGTCGTCGGCTTTGGATCTTCGCGCGGGGGCGCAGGAGCTGGGGCCGGGGCTGCCGCCGTCTTAGGCCCGGCGTCGTCGGCCGTCTTGGCCGGCTTCCTTGCGTGTTTCACCGGCTGCTGGACCTTCGGCTGCTCGGGCGGCGACGGCAACGGCTCCGCCTTCTGCGGGGCAGGGACCGTCGGTGGAGGCGCGACCGGGGACGGAACTGGTGGGACCACGGGCATCGGGGGTGCAGGCGCGGCCGAGGGCTCGGGCACCGACTTATGCGATAGCCACGCGCTTAACGCTATTGCCCCGAGGAGTACCGCGACGATCCCCGCCGGGATACCAACGACCCAGTTCGTGCGTTCCGTCCATTTCCAAAACCAACTCTTGGGCGGCGTAGCCGGCTCCGGAGGTGGCGGTGTCGGAGGGGGAGAAGGCGGTGGCGCGTCTTGTTTCGCCTGCGAGCTGCCCGGGCTGTTGTTGATGACCTGTCCAGAGCCCGTCACGCTGATGAAGGTCCCGCCAGGGCCCACGACCGGTACCGGCGCCGGGGTCGCGTGGAGCCTTTCTACGACAGCGACGTGAACCCGAGACGAGAGGCCGGTGGCGAAGAAAGGGGTGACCCACGAAATGAAACTTGCCATTTCGCGCGTGCTCATCGGGAGCGCTTGGAAGCTGACGCCGAGGCTCTGTCCGAGTGCTTTCACCTGTGGCTCGAACAGGCTCCTGAGCTTCGAAGTGATCAAGTCCGCGTCTGTGAGGTGCAGGTCCAGGCAGAACTTGATCATCCTGTCCCGCATCTCGGGGAGGAGATCGGTCCGCAGGTGGCTGAACCCCTCACGAAGCGCTAATGCCCTGCTGTGCGAAGCCGTTTCCTGCTCGACGATGTAGCGCGTGATGGAGCTGCGGAGCGTCTCGAACTCGTGGCCGAACTTGTAGGTGATGGCCTGCTCGGTCGCCTCGTCCATGCTGAAGCTCTAAAAGTGTGCTTCCGGGCGCACCAAATCCAGAACAAAAGTCCCCACAGCTTGTCCACATCCGGTCATCGTCGATCGCGCCAGTCCGGGTACATCAGCCGCTCGCCGATCACGCACTGGCAGGCGTCGCAGTTGATGTCGCGCCGCCGCCTTGACCAGCCGCCGATACCGGGCGCGTGTCGTCGCTCATCCCGAACCGCGTGAATCTGGACGGACGGCCGGCGGGAGGGTGAGCGGAAAGTCGCGGAGCGGGGCGGTTCGGGTTACCTGAAGACCGCCACTCCCGGAGGGAGGAGGGACTCGGCGGCAACCGAGTCC
>DATJWP010000017.1:0-17148 GCA_035578045.1 Polyangia bacterium
GGCCCGCCAGCCGGTCTTGTCCGAGCCGATCCAGTAGTAGGTGCTGCCGGCCTTGAACACGGTGGGCGCCTCGGCGCCGCCGGTGGTGCCGTTGATCGCGGAGTACGACTTGGCCGAGACCCAGCTGTGGCAGTCGCTGGAGAGCGTGTAGACCCAGCCGCTCTCGGTCACCACGTAGGCGCTGTTGCCGTCGCTGAGCGCGCTCATGTCGCTGTGGGCGGCGATGTTCCCGCTGGCATCGGTGAGCGAGCCCTTGAACGAATACTGGCCGTTCACCGTGGCCGACGTGGCGTACACGACCTCCTTGTCGGCCTGGTAGGTCACGTCGGCCGAGTGCGCGTACAGCACGAACTCGCCGGTGGCCGGGCATTTGATGATGTGCGGGCGCTCGCCCTTGCGGTTGGGGCCCAGCTGACCGCTCGGCTGTTGCGGCAAGATGAGCCCTTCGTTCTTCCAGGTCGCCAGATCCTTCGACGAGTACATCGAGAACCCGTTGAAGTTGTTGTCCGTGGTGGTGCTCAGGAAGTACTCGCCGTGCAGGTAGAAGGTGTCGCAGACCTTGATGATGCCGCCGCCGTGCGCGTTCACCGGTTTTCCGTCGGTGTCCTTGAAGGTGATGCCGGGCGGGTTCGGCGGCGAGATGTCGGTGGTCGTGACGGGGTCGGTGAACTTTCCCACCTCGGCGCCCGGGGCGACCGAGCAGCTACCGCCCCCGGCGGCGCCGCTGCCGCCGGCGCCGATGCCACCGCCCCCGGCGGTTCCGCTGCCGCCGGTGCCGGTTCCGCCGGTGGCCGTTCCGCCAGCGCCCGCGCGCCCCGCGGCGCCACCGCGGCCGCCGCCACCCACCTGCCCCGCGCCGCCGCCGTGACCGCCCGTGGCGGATCCACCGGCCGACGATCCCCCGCTGCCCGCGCCGCCGGTCGCGCTGCCCGCCGCGCCGCCCGTCGCGGGCCCCGCCCCACCGGTCTCGGCGCCTCCCGTACCACCGGGCGTCGTCCCGCCCGGCGATCCGCAGCCCCAGAGACCGCCCATCAGCAAGGCACAGGCCGCGAAGCCGACGCGTCTCATGGAGCCACCAGGATAGGGCCGAACGGCGCCCGATTGGTGCGGTCGATCCCTCAGACGGGGACCAGCGCCCCGGTGACCGTCGTGTTCGCTGGTGACGCCAGCCAGACGATGGCCTCGGCGATGGCCGCCGGCGGCGACCAGCTCGAGAAGTCGGCCGCCGGCATGGCCGCCCGGTTCGCCGGCGTGTCGATCGTGTCCGGGATGACCGCGTTCACCAGGATCCTCGCCGGCCGCAGCTCCGCCGCCAGCGCGCGGGTCATGGCCGTCACCGCCGCCTTGGCCGCCACATAGGCCACCTTCCCGCCCGGCGGCTCCAGCGCCGCCCGCGAGCCGACGTTGACGATGCGGCCGCCGGCGCCGCCCGACTTCATGCGGCGGGCGGCCTCGCGGCTGGCCAGGAAGGCCGTCACGGCGTTCATCCGCCACTGGGCCTCGAACGCGGCCAGGCCGGTCTGGTCGACGGGCGACATTGCGAACCCCCCGGCGACCTGGATCGAGGCCCACAGCCCCGGGAGCGCGCCGTAGAACCGCGCGACCGACGCCTCGTCGGTGAGGTCCAGCTCCTGCCGCGTCGGGGTGTGGCAGCGAGCCCCGAGCTCGCGAAACGCCGCGACCACCGCCGGCCCCAGGCCCCCCGCGGCCCCGGTCACGACCACCTCACGTCCTTCGAGTGAACCGTCCATCGGGCACCTCCGGCAGCCAGGATGGGCCGGAAGTGCCGCTCAGTCGACCGCCAGCACCGCCTGAATACGGAAAAGCTGGGTGCTCGAGCCGGTGTACGGCTGCACGCTGAAGGCATTGCCGGCCTGGGTCAGCACGTTCCCCGAGGCGGCGTTCGCGATGGTGAAGGCGCCGTAGCTGTTGCCGTGGGGAGTGATGGTCCATGGCTGCCCGGGATCGCCCGCCTGGCAGGCCTGCAGCGTGATCGGTGAATTCGCGCTGCCCTCGCCCGCGTCCAGGCAGGTCGACGGCGCGTTCATCGGCGAGATCGTCCAGTTCGCGCCGGCCGGGGCGATGCTCAGCCGCGAGGTGGAGAGGTTCGATCCGATCGGCTGCGCTTGCGCCAGGGTCGACCCGGTGTCCAGGACCATCGGAGAGCTGCCCCCGCTGAGCGCGAACATCACGTAGCGGTAACCGGAGTCGAACTCGGGCACGTAGCTTCCGCTGCGCCACACCGTGATCGCGTTGTTCCAGGGGACGTTGTTCGCGTAGAGCGTGCTGTACCCGTCGGGATCGTTGCGGGTCCCGTTCGAGCTATAGGCGCCGTTGCTCCACTGCCAGACGGCGCGCGGGCTGTTCTTGCAGAGCACGCCGTCGCCGAACGGGTTCCGGTAAGGCGCGTTCCACGACCCCGCGCCCAGGCGGCCGGCCACCTCGCCGCTGCTGCCGGTCGCGAACCCGTCACCGTCGCAGTAGTACGCCGCCGGGCCCCAGACCCCGGGCTTACCGGTGTTGGCCAGCGACCCGGTCGTGATGATGTTGCCGAAAAAGGTCCCCTCCTGGAACGGGTAGGCGCTGCTCAGCCCCCAGCCGATCTGCGAGGCGGAGGCGTCCAGCCAGATCGGGATGTGGACGCCGGCCGTGTTCACGAACGCCATCAGGCAGGCCGAGATCAGCTCCTGGCAGGTCGAGTCGCCCGCGACCGAGCCGTTCTTCCACTGGGGACAGAGGCCCAGCGCGCCAGAGAAGTTGTAGGTCTCGCCGAACTGGTCCTGCTTGGACAGCGAATCGTTCGCGTTCAGCGCGCACCGGACCAGGTAACCCACCGTGCGGCGGCCCGCCGGCGTGGTCATCAGGCCGGTCGACGACGACAGGCCGTTGATCGAGCTGAGGCCGTTGATCGACGACAGGCCGTTCGTGGCGGTCAGCCCGTTGATCGACGACAGGCCGTTCCAGGCCGACGTGTACGCTCCCCCGGTCCGAGTCACGGTTTCCGGTGGATCGCCGCAGCCCGCCAGCGCCACGCCGAGCAGAGCCACTGTAAGTATTTTGGACATATGCGCCGCTGCCATATCGGCGGCGGCGTGGGTTTTCTGGAGCACCAATCGGGCCAAATCTCACGTGACCCGAAGTTGGCGTAAATGGCCGACATGACGCACAAGGGGGCACTATTTCGTTGCTCCCCAGGCAACACCCGAGGACAACAGACCATCATGAACGTCAGAGGAAGACCGATGCGCACCATCTGGACGGCAGGCGAGGCCGTCGAGATCATCGATCAAACGGCCCTGCCCCACGAGCTGGTGGTCCGGCCGCTCCGCACCCTGGACGACGCGGCGCGCGCGATCGCGACCATGCAGGTCCGCGGCGCCCCGCTGATCGGCGCGGCGGCGGCTTACGGGGTCTGGCTGGCGCTCCGCGCCGACGCTTCGGACGCCGCGCTGCGCGCCGCCTGCCAGACGCTGCTGGCCACCCGCCCGACGGCCGTCAACCTGCGCTGGGCGCTCGACACGATGGCCACGATCCTGACACCGCTGGCCCCGGCAGCTCGGACCGCGGCCGCGCGCGCCGCGGCCGATCACATCGCCGACGAGGACGTCGCCATCAACCGCGCGATCGGTGACAACGCGCTGGCCCTGCTCGCCGGCATCGCCGGGCGGCGTCCGCCCGGCGGCCGCGTCAACGTCCTGACCCACTGCAACGCCGGCTGGCTGGCCACCGTCGATCGGGGCACGGCGCTGTCCGGCGTCTACGCCGCCCACGACGCGGGCCTGCCGGTCCACGTCTGGGTCGACGAGACCCGCCCGCGCAACCAGGGCGCCTCTCTCACCGCCTGGGAGCTGCGCGAGCACGGCGTCCCGCACACGGTCATCGTCGACAACGCCGGCGGACACCTGATGCAGCGGGGGGCGGTCGACATCGTGCTGGTGGGCACCGACCGGACCACCGCGACCGGCGACGTGGTCAACAAGATCGGCACCTACCTCAAGGCGCTGGCGGCGCGCGACTGCGGCGTGCCGTTCTACGTCGCGGCGCCGTCACCGTCGATCGACTGGACGCTGACTGACGGGCGAGCCATCGAGATCGAGGAGCGTTCGCCGGCCGAGGTCACCTCCATCGGCGGCTGGACAGCGGCCGGCGCGCCCGCGACGGTGACGCTGACACCGGCCGGCACCGCGGCGGCGAACCCCGGCTTCGACCTGACCCCCGCCCGGCTGGTGACTGGCATCGTCACCGAGCGCGGCGTCGCGGCGGCCACCGCCGACGGGCTGGCCGCGCTGTTCCCCGAGCGGGCGGGAGCCCGCGCCTCGTGAAGAACGCGCGCGGGGATCTGCTCGACACCATCCGCTGGCTCGTGGATCGGCAGCTCTACTCGGGGACGTCCGGCAATGTGTCCTGTCGGACGGCCCGCGGCTTCCTGATCACGCCGACCGGTGTGGCCTGCGACGAGCTGAAGCCGGCCGACATGGTCGAGGTCGGGCTGGAGGGACGCGTGAAAGGAAAGCTGCTGCCGTCCAGCGAGTGGCGGCTGCACCGGGACATCTACGCGGGGCGGGCCGACGTCGGCGCGATCGTCCACACGCACTCACCCTTCGCGACCGCGCTCTCCTGCCTGCGGCGGCCGCTGCCCGCTTTCCATTACATGGTCGCGAAGACCGGCGGCGCCGAGCTGCGCTGCGCGCGCTACGCGACCTACGGGACCGAGGCCCTGTCGCGTCACGCGGTCGCCGCGCTGACCGGCCGCCGCGCCTGCCTGCTGGCCAACCACGGCGTGGTCGCCCTGGGCGCCGGGGTGCGGCCGGCGCGCCAGATGGCCGAGGAGGTCGAGCTGCTGGCGATGCAGTACTTCGTCGCGTCGACCGCCGGACGGCCGGTGATCCTGCCACGGCGCGAGATGGCGCGGGTCGCCGCGAAGTTCGCCGGTTACGGCCAGCGCTGACGCGCCGGGACGCCGCCACTTTTTCTGACAAGGTCGGCGCGCGGCCGGCAATCTACAATGGGGATGCACGTGAGCCACCTTCGTCTGGTTTCGTCGCGGCCTCCGCAGATGACGGACGACGAGGCCTGTCTGGAATCATTCCAGCGCGAGCTGGACTATGTGTTCCGCACGCTCCGCCGACTGGGCGTGGGCCAGGCGGAGATCGAAGATCTGGCGCAAGAGGTGTTCCTGGCGCTCCGCCATTCCTGGCGGGGGTACGACCGGGAGCGGCCGCTCCGGCCCTACCTGTTCGGGATCGCGTTCCGGATCGCTTCGGCGCACCGCCGCAAGCGGCGCCGCGAGGTCGTGCTGGAGATCCTCGAAGTGAACGACGCCAACCCCGGGCCGGACGAGACGCTGGCCGCCAAGCAGGCGCGCGCCATCGTGCTGGCGGCGCTGGAGAGCGTCCCGCTGCCCAGGCGCGCGGTCCTGGTCATGCACGACATCGACGGCGTCCCGATGATCGAGGTGGCGTCCGTGCTCTCGATTCCGGTGTTCACGGCTTACTCGCGGCTCCGCAAGGCGCGGCGCGAGCTGCAGGCCGCGGTCAAGCGCGCGACGCGGGGGGCGGAAGACAGATGAAGGGTCGACCAGACGAACCGTCGCCCGAGCTCCAGCCCCTGCTGGATCGGGAACGGGAGATTGAGCCGCTACCGGCTGCCGTCCGCGCCCGCGCGATGGCGCGCGCCCGGGCGGCCGTCGTCGCCGGCCTTCCCGCCAAGGAGCTGGCGGCGCGCGGCCGGCCACCCTGGCCGCGGTGGGCGGTCGCGGCTGCCCTGTTGCTGACGCTGTCGGCGGCGGCCGCCGCGGCGGTCCACCAGTGGCGGGCGCGGCTGGAGCTCCGCCGGGCGTCGTCGCAGCCGGTCCGCACGGCGCTGCTGGCACCGCCCGCCGCGCCCGCGCCGAAGCCGCCGGCCGTGAGCGTCGAGGAGGCGCCGGCCCAGCCCGTCGCGCCGGCGCGTCCGTCCGAGGATACGGCCAGCGCCGAGCTGCGGCTGCTGCGGCAGGCCCGCGACGCGGTTGCCCGCCAGGACTACGCCGCCGCTCTGCCGCCGCTGGCCGAGCATGCGCGCCGGTTCAAGAACGGCCGCCTCACGGAAGAGCGCGAGGCGCTGCGGATCAAGGCGCTCGCCGGGCTGGGCCGCACGGACGAGGCGCGCCGAGCCGCTCAGGGCTTCCAGAATCGCTTCCCCCGCAGCGTCCTTCTCCCTGCCGTCCAGCGGATGACGAAGTAATTTTCTTTGATCGTTCTGCCCCCGAGCGGGAATCGGGAGGGGCTGGTGGGCGGGGGCCGCGCCGCTGCGGTAGGGGCGGCGCGGCCGCGGGCGTGTTGCGCGGCCACGGGTCAATAATGAGATTCAAGCACCCGCGTGCAGGATGTTCGGGAGAACGTTGGCCGTGCCCTCGACCACGAACTGCACAGCGGTGGCTGCCAGGATCAGCCCCATCACGCGCTGAACGACGTTCATCCCCGTTTTGCCCAGGCGCCGCTCGACCATCTCTGCGCCGCGCAGAAGCGCCCAGGTGACGGCGGTCGTGAGCGCGATCGCGCCGAACACGATCGCCACCTGCCAGGCATGGGCGGCGCGCGAGATCAGGACCATGACCGTCGACGTCGCGCCCGGCCCGGCCAGCATCGGGATCGCCAGCGGGAAGATCGACGGGTCGGGCCGCTCGACCCCTTCGGCCTCCTCCTCGGGTGACGTCCGCTGCCGCGACGGGCGTGCGCCCAGCATGTCGACCGCCAGCAAGAAGAGCAGCAGCCCGCCCGCGATCTGAAACGCGCCCAACGAAATTCCGAGCAGGCGAAAGATGGCCCCGCCGAGCGCCGCGAACGCCGACAGGACCAGTCCCCCGGCCAGGGCCGCCCGGAACGCCGTTCGGCGGCGGTCCTGGGCGCTGTCGCCGCGGGTCACCGACAGCAACAGGGGGACCGCCGCCGGCGCGTCGACGACCACCAGCAGCGTGGTCAGGGTCGAGAGGCTGAACGAGAGCAGATCCGACGGCACGTCAGAGCGGATCGAAGCCGATGTCGTCGACGTAGCACCAGCCCCACCGTTCGCCCGGCTCCAGCGAGCGAACGATCGGGTGCTTGGTCGCATGGAAGTGCTTGGTGGCGTGTCGGTTCTTCGAGTCGTCGCAGCAGCCGACGTGGCCGCAGGACATGCAGAGCCGCAGGTGGACCCAGGAGTCGCCCATCTTCAGGCACTCCTCGCAACCTTTGGTATGCGGGTGGACGTGGCGATCGATCTTCGCCAGATGGACGCAAGTCGGTTCGTTCTCCTCGGGCACGGGCGCACCTCCCGGCGCCAAGCATGACCCGAACCGGCCCCGGCGTCAGTTGTTCATCGCGCCCGCGTCGATCCAGGCGGCGATCAGGGAGATCCGCGAAGCGGGGAGCTTCCCGCCGGGCGGCATGCGTCCCCCGTTGACCAGACCGCGCCAGGATCCAATGCGCGCCAGCGCCGCCGCCCGTCCCGCAAAGTCTGCGCCCATGCGGCCTGCGCACGCAGCCTCTGCACCAGCGGTGTCGATCCGCGGCGCGCATGCGCTGGCACCGGATCTGCAAAACCCGGCTGCCATGAAGAACAGAACGCGGATCCTGTCGGTGGCCCTCTCGTTGATGGCTGGTGGCCTGACTCCTCGAGCCGGCGCCGAGACCAAGCCGGGCAGCCCCGCCGCCGGCACCTCGGCGGCTCCCTACCAGATCGACGCCAAGAAGAGCCGGTTCATCGTCGAGACGGAGACCAGCGGCCTCTCGACCATGTTCGCCCACGACCACCGGATCGAGGTCCGGGACTTCGGCGGCCAGGCGACGTTCACGCGCGGGCAGACCAGGTCCGGTTCGCTGCAACTGACCGCGCGGGCCAAGTCGCTGGTCCTGATCGGCGAGGACAACCTGGGCGCGCGTCAGGCCATCGAGTCGACGCTGCGCGAAGACGTGCTCGAGACCGACAAGTACCCGGAGATCACGTTCAAGACCAAGAGCGTGACCTCGTCACGCCGGGGCGACGGCACGTTCGACGTCCGGCTGATCGGCGAGCTGAACCTGCACGGGGTGACGCGCCAGATCACGGTGCCGGCCCGCGTGTCGCTGGAGCCCGGTACGCTGCACGCCATCGGCGTCCTGGAGCTGCGGCAGACGGACTTCAACATCACGCCGTTCTCGTTCGCGAACGGCACGGTGGGGATCAAGGACGTCGTCACGCTCTCGTTCGACATCGTGGCGACCCAGACGCAGTCATGACATCCGAGACCGAAGACTCGATCCAGACCATCCTCCGGAACGATCACCAGCGGATCCGGGGGCTGCTCGAAGAGATCGTGGCGCTGGCCAGCGAGCAGGATCCGCATGACTTTCGGGAGACCTGGAAGACCTTCGAGCTGGACCTGCTGACCCACATGCACGCCGAGGAGGTCCACGTGTTCCGGGCATTCCGGCACGCGGAGCCGGCCGAAACCAAGCGGCTGATGGACGAGCACGAGCGCATCCGCGATCACCTCACCGAGGTGGCGATCGCCCTCGATCTCCACTCTCTGCGCGCCGACCAGGTGTCCGCGCTGGCGGAAGAGGTCAGAGCTCACGCCGCGCGCGAGGACGCGGTGGTCTACCCCTGGGCGGCCCGAGAGCTGGGCAAGGTCGTGCAGGCGCAGATCATCCAGGCGCTGGCTGCCCGCCACGGCCAACGCCTGGCTGCCTGGACCCAGACTTGGCGGATCGATCCGCGCCGTTCGACGCTGACTTTCGCGCTCCGTCACGCCCTCGTGGGGGAGATCAACGGTCGCTTCGCCAGCTGGGGTGGAACGCTGTCCGTCGACACCGTGCAGCCAATGGCATCCGGGGCGTTCGTCTGGGTCGACCTGGCCAGCATCGAGACGGGCGACGCCGCGCGCGACGCGCAGGCGCGCGACGCCGAGTTCTTCGACGTCGAGCGCTTCCCGCAAGCGCGGTTCGTGACCCAGCAGATCCGGCTCTCCGACGGAGCGAACCCGATCGTCGAGGGGCGGCTGAACCTGCACGGCGTCGAACGGTACGTCGCATTGGAGATCGCCGGTCGTCGCGACGCCGCCGGCGCAGACGGCAGCGAACGGGCGATCTACACCGTCAAGGGGCGGCTGGATCGGCGTGACTTCGGCCTGCGCTGGAACAAGGAGCTGGATCTACGCGGCATCGCCGTGGGCGCCCACGTGGAGATCGAAGCCCAGGTCGAGGTCGTTCTGCAAAAAACTGAATCGAGGAGGATCCCATGAAGCGCATGTTGTTTGGTTCGGTGATGCTGGCCCTGCTGGCCGGCGGCTGGGCCCTGGCCGAGACCCCCGCCCCCGCGAAGCCCGCGGCGGCAACCCACGACGCGACGGCCTGTCCCATGGGCGGCGGCATGATGGGCGGCGGCATGATGGGCGGCGGCATGATGGGCGGCGGCATGGGGCCCATGATGATGGGCGGCCCGGGAACGAAGGTGGCCGTGAAGAACATCGACAAGGGGGTCACGATCACCCTGACCTCAAGCGACCCCGCTGCCGTCGCCCGCCTGCAGAAGGTGGCGGAGGCGATGCGCCTGATGCACGAGGCGATGACGCCCGAGAAGTGAGCTCGCCCTACGCGCCCCGGTGCGCGTGAACCAGGAAGAGGGGCCGCGACGAGTGCCGCGCCACCTCCTCGGCCACCGATCCGAGCAACAGGCGTCCCAGGCCGCTCCGGCCGTGGAACGCGAGCGCGATCACTTCCGCATCGGTCCGCTCGGCCGCCTGCAGGATGGCCGTCGCGACCGACACCCCCTCGGCGACCGACACGTGGGTGATGATGCCGTGCTCGACCGACTCGGGCGGAATGAGAGCGCGCAGTTTTTCTTCCAGCCCTTGCCGTTCAACGTCCGAAAGCGGCGGCACCCCGCCACCGTGCCCGGTGACCGCGGCCTCGCCCAGATGATGGACGTGGCAGAGCTCGACCCGGCCACCCCCGACCAGCAGACCGTAGGCCGGCAAGATCGCCTCGCGCGCCACCTCGGAGAGATCGGACGCGATCAGCACCGACCGGAAGTGCGGCAGGTGGTGCTCGGCCGGGCGAATCCCCTCGGGGATGCAGAACACCGGCACCGTCGCGGCTCGCAGCAGGGCCTTCGGATCGATGGGCGTCCAGTGACGGAATCGATGGTGCGCGACGCCGACCGCGACGGCGTCGACCTGCCCCGCGCCCACCGCCTCGGCCAGCTCCTCGCCCCCGTTCCGCACCAGCACCTGCAGGCGGACCTGAGGGTCGCGCGCGCCGAACAGCGGCGCCGCCTCGCGCTTCAGATCGCGTTCGATCAGCGCCAGCAGCTCCGAGCTGCCGGCGTTCTCGTGCCACGGCTGCTCGACGCCGTAGTGCACCGCCTCCTGCGGAGGCCAGTAGAGACGGATCAGGCTCAGGCCGGCGGTGTCGGCGGGCGCCCCGGTCCGCGCCCAGTAGACCAGCGCACCCGTCGCGCTCGAGCCGTCGAACGCCAGCGCCAGGCGCAGCGGCTCGCCCCCCTCCCAGCCTGACAGGTTGTGGGTGCGCTCGGGCACGATCAGGACCGGGCAGGCGGCGGACCGCGCGAGCTTCTCGGCGCAGCTCCCGACCATCACGCGATCGATCCGAGCTCGGCCGTGCATGCCGGCCACCAGCAGCGACGTGCCGGGCGCGGAAGCCAGCTCCAGCAGCACCTTGGAGGGAATGCCAGCCTCGAGGCGGGCGTCGACCGCGACGCCGCGCGCCCGGATTGTCTCCGCCTCGGCCTCGAGCTCGGCCCGGCCGCGCGCCATCATCTCGACGTCCCAGGCTTCGACGGGGATGGTGGCGGCGGTCAGATCCGACGGGGGCGGCGGCACGACGTGCACCAGACTGACGGATTCCCCGCGCCGGCGCGCCAATCCGGCGGCAACGCGCGCGGCGACCCGCGAGCAGGGCGAGAAGTCGGTGGCGCAGAGGATCGCCATGGGTCGGTCAGGCCTTGGGCTTGTCGGCCGAGGAGATCGGGATTCGCTTGGCGACGGCGGCCGGCGCCTTGGGGACGACGACCGTCAGCTCACCGTCCTTGAGCTCGGCCTTCACGTGCGACGGGTCGGTCTGATCGGGCAGCGTGAAGGTCCGCGTGAAGCTGCCGTAAGACCGCTCGTACGTGTAGTACGTGTCGCCCTTGTCCTCCTTCTCGGCCTCGCGTTTACCCGAGATCGTCAGCCGGTTGCCGGCCACGTTCACCTCGATGTCCTGCTCCCTGGTGCCCGGGACGTCGGCCTTGAACACGAACGACTCCTTGGTCTCCTTCACCTCGAACGCCGGCGAGTAGGCCGGCTCGCCAGGCGGCACCGGCGCCATCTCGCGGAACGGATCCCAGCGCAGCATCTCGCGCATCGTCCGGAACGGGTCCCACTCGCGGCGCGCGACGGGGGACGCCTCACCACTGCTCTTCCTCTGAACGGCGATTTCGGACATGGTCATCTCTCCTCTCTTCGAAGGGGCGCCACGACAGCGCCGGCTCAACCAGAAGCAAGCCGCGTTCCAGGTCGAAACCCGCTCGCGCGCGAGGCAAGCTGCGCAGACTCTGCGCCTGGCTCAGGCGACCGCGTCGGCGACCAGGACCGAAAGCCTCTTGAAGTCCAGCGGCTTCGGAACGAACTGGGCGCCCGCCTCCGTCGCCTCCTGAATGGTCGAGTCGTCGGTGTGAGCGCTGATCACGACGGCGCGCGCACGCAGACCCGCGCTCAGCAACGTCCTGACCAGCTGGGCCCCATTCATGCCGGGGAGCCGATAGTCCGTGACCACGACCTCGGGCGTGCAGATCGGAACCTTGGTCAGCGCTTCCTCGGCGCTCACCGCCAGGGCCGTCAGGTGACCATCGAACTCCAGGATCTCCGCGATGTTCTCGGCCAGCTGGACGTTGTCGTCCACAATGAGCACGCGCCGCGCTTCCATCGGCCCCTCCCTGTGTGGTCCATCCAGAAGTACCAAGGACGGGCGCCTGAGTCAGCAAAACTTGCGCGACAGATCGCGGGCGGCGCCCCCTTTGCGAAAAATCCTCCATGCCCGGCGCTACCCTTACAGGGTGGCCCCTGCGACGGTCTGGGTCATCGACAGCGATCACTGGCCGCGCGCTTACCTGCGCGCGGAATTGATCGAGCGCGGGCTGGACGCGATCGGCTTCGTCACGCTCGGCGAGGCGCTCGCGCGGCTGGTGGTCGAGGCGTCCCCTCCCGCCCTGGCCATCCTCGACCTGCACGAGCAAGCGGTGAACGAGCGGGGGATCTCGACCTTGCTGGCCGGCTGCCCCGTCATCGCGATCGGTGGCGCCGCGGAGTGGGCCGACCCCGCGTTGCGGGCTCGCCCATGGGCGATGCTCTTGAGACGCCCGGTCACGATCGGCGCGGTCGCCGAGGCCGCTCAGCGGGTCATCACGGCTGCGCGGGTCGGACCGAGACCCTGACCGGCACCGGCGGCGTCAGCTCGTAGAGGTAGCCGCGGTTGTCGGCCCGCAACGCCATGCGCCGCCCCTGCCAGCTCACGATCCGCCGGTAGTGCGCCACCAGGGTTCCGCGGCGGACAGACCGGCGGTGCTCCAGCAGGAAAGTCGCCAGCCGGACGGCGAGCGCGCTGTAGAGCCGGTGGCACCCGTGGCTGTCGCCGTGGAGGACCGAGCGGACGTTGGCCGTCCCGTGCGTGCGCGTCTGGGCGTCGTACAGCACCGGAGGAGACTCCCCCTCTTCGATCAGCGGCGGCGGGCGGTGGTGGATCAGCATCACCAGTCCGTACGCCGAGCGGTAGCCGGGACCGATCACCTCGCGGTTCAGGCGAAAACCCTGGCCGGTCTTCCGCACCAGCTCCTCGTCGGGCGTCGTGTCGGGCGGAAACCAGGCCGGCGCCGCGATCAGATCGCGCCAGACGAAGGATCCCATCGCCGATGGCTTCATCTTCAAGGCCACCGACGTCGGGCCGGTCTTCTCCGCCTGCCACCCGCCTTTCGTCGTGGGCCAGCGGACCAGCACGACGTCCGCTGCCCCTTGGGTTCCGGGCGGGCGAGTGATCAGGCGCAGCTCGGGGCGGCGGCCGCCGGTGACGATCTGGGCGCGCAGGACCATCTCGGGTCCGTGATAGAGGGGCGCCGGATCCAGCGGCAGGCGGACCCGCGAGGCAGTGGCGGGGCTCCACCTGTCCCGAAAGTAGGCGACCGCAGCCTCTGGATCGGTCCAGCCGAGCGCGCGCGCCGCCTGCTCGGTCAGCCGCGACACCAGATCGGGCGCGCCGCCGGGGAGCGCCGGCAGGCGATCGGTCCAGCGGAGCTCGCTGCAGTCCAGCCGGCGGCCGAGCACCGTCCCGCGCCGCGAGGCCGACCCGTCCTCGATGACGCCGGTCGCGTCGACGACGCGCTCGCGCAGCACCCGCAGCAAGGTCCTGAAGTCCAGCTCGCGCGAGCTGGTCGCCAGCGCCAGCCGGGTCTCCCCATCCAGCGCCGATGCGCCGATGATCGCCTGCGAGCGCTGGAACGACCTCAGCCCGGCGACGGTCGCCGCGTCGAGCTGTCCGTCGGGCTCGTGGGCCAGCAGCCGGTCGCAGCGGAGGTGGGCCTGGGCGGCCCGCACCTGCGCCCGCGCGCCCTCGCCCTCCGAGGTCAGGGGCGTCGCGTCGACCGCCGCGTGGCAGCGGTGCCGCTCCTCGTCCAGCAGCCGCGCGCGGACCGCCGTGAAGCTGGGCGGAATGCCGTAGAGCTCGAGGAACCTCTCTTCCTCGGAGGCCGGTCGGTCGGCCAACCGGACGAACTCCGGTCGATACGGGTGATCCTCGGAGAGCATGCGCGGGGCCCATCCGTCGGACAGCTCGATCTCGACGCCGGGGGCCGGAACATCTCCCGGACCTCCCGTCAGCATGAAGAGAGCGAGCCAGAGCATCACGCGGCCGCGCGCGCCGCCTGGATGGTTCGGAAGAACGCCACGATCTGGTCGTGCCGCTGGCGCGCGTCGCGGCGCCCCAGCTCGATCAGCTCCCGCGCGAAGGGACCGTCGAACAGCAGGTAGGAGAGCAGGTCGGCCTCTTGCGCCGACTCGCGCTCGGCCAGACGCGCCAGGATGCGCTCGACGAAGCCCAGGCTCCGCTCACGGAAGCTCCGCGAACGAACGTAGCTGGCGCTCAGCCCGCCGATGTCCTCCGAGGACTGCAAGGAGAGCAGTGGAATGGTCGCGAGCGGCCCGACCCCCTCGGCGGCCAGCGCCTGATTGAGCTGCTGGGTGAAACCGGTGCCGAACCGGCGCTCGCCCGCTGCCAGCACCTGGTTGATGAGGTCGAGCCGTTCGATGTCGCCGTCGACCCGGTCCAGGCTCAGCGCGTTCAGCACCTTGCCCAGCAGGAAGACGGGCCCCGGGAAGGATCGTTCGCGCGCGGGCTCCGTGGGTGTCGCCAGGGCGGCCGCCGGCCCCCGCGGGTTGATCACGACCATCGCCTGCGCGCCCAGGCGCCGCGCCGGAGACAGCGGGACGTGCTGCCGCAGCGACCCGTCGCAGTAGAGGGCGCCGCGGATCCGCACGGCCGGGAACAGGAACGGGATCGCCGCCGACGCCAGGGCGTGCTCGCGGGCGAGCGCCACCGGGTAAGCCCAGCTCCGCCCCCGGGTCCAGGGCGACGGCCCTTTGGCCGAGCGCTGGAAGAACACCGTGGTTCGCCCGCTGCCCACGTGCGTGGTCGACACCGACACCGACTGCAGGCGTCCGCTGGCGACGTGCTCCTCGATGCGCGCGAACTCGACCGCCCCGGACAGCAGGGCCTCCAGCGGCCGCGGGTCCAGGATGCCGCCGCGCGACTCCTCGGCGGACGGCCGGCGCGGCGGCCGCCCGAACAGCGCCCGGATCATCGCGAACGAGCGGCGGCGGTCCACCTGGACCACGTCGTTCAGGCTCAGCGACGTCCAGCGGGCGATGAGCGCCTGGGTCGCCCCGCGCGGGTCGTGGGCCCCGGCCGCCAGCGCGCAGGCGTGCAGGGCTCCCACGGACGTGCCGCACAGGATGTCCAGCGGCACGTGGCCACCCAGCTCGGCCGCCACCTGGTCGAAGATGTAGTCGCAGACCCCGACCTCGTAGGCGCCACGCGCGCCGCCGCCGCCCAGCACCCATCCGACGCGGGTCGGATCGCGCCGCGCGATGTCCATCGTCGGCAGCCGCGAGGGCCGGCTGGCGCCGCTACGCCGGGGCATGCACGAGCGTCCCTTCTTGCAGGCTGGGGTAGCGATCGACCAGGGACAGGTGGTACGCGACCAGACGGAACTGGTACCTGAGCACGACGGCGATGAACCGGGCGATCCCGGCCGGCATTCGCTCGCGCACGAGCACCGTGACGGCGCCGGCGATCCAGAGCAGGCCCGCCACCGCCGACAGCACGGCCAGAACCAGGAGGGCCGGGAGCGTGGTGAGCAACCGCGACAGCGCCGAGGCCATGCTCGGGTGCCCTTCCGGCGTGACGTGCAGCCCGACAGGCCCCCCTTGTGTGGTCGGAAGCACGTCTGTGAGCATCCAGAGGTAGCCGTAGGCCGAGGCAAACCAGCGGAGCACCTTCACGATCGACACCGACGAGTCAGCCACGTAGTGGTCGCCGCCCTTCTGCGAGATCACCAGCGCGACCACCGCGGGGATGGCCAGGTACACCGCCCAGGTCACGGCCGACGTCCCCAGCACGCCCAGCGCGACCAGCAACACCAGGCGCGTCACCACGTGAAGACGGGCGGTACGCGTCGGGATCGTCACTTCCAGTTGTACAGGATGATCGGACATGGCGAGCCTCCGTGAGCATGGTTTGCGAAGTTCGTGCCAGGGCATAATCGCGGCTCGTGACCCGGGTCGTCGCATACGTCACGCTGGCGCTCTTGGCGGACGGCGCAGCCGCCCTGGTCGGGGCGCTGCTGCCGGAGTCGTGGCTGGCCCGGTTTCGTGCCGCCCTGATGGGGTTCGCGACCGGCGTCCTGCTGGGCACCACGGGATTCGAGTTGCTCCCGGCCGCGTCCGCCCAGGCCGGGCGCGGCGTCGTCATCGGCGCGGTCGCCGCCAGCGCGCTCGCCATGGGGGCCATCGAGCTCGCGGTGGGGCGGCTGCAGGGTCGAGCCAGCGAGCGGACGCGGGTCAGCTGGATGTTGCTAGGCGCCGACGCGTTTCACAACACCGCCGATGGCGCGGCGATCGCCGCTGCCTTCCTCACGTCGACCCGACTCGGGTGCTTGACGGCGGCCGCGGTCATCCTTCATGAGCTGCCGGAAGAGCTGGCGGACTATGTCCTGCTTCGTGCCTCCTCCGTGGGCCGCGGGCGAGCTTTGCTGGCGCTCACCGCCGTCCAGCTCACGTCGGCGATCGGCGCCGCCCTGACTCTGGCCGCGGCGGGCGTCTGGGATCGGGTGTCGGGCGTGGCGCTCAGCGTCGGCGCCGGGACGTTCCTGTACATTTCATTCGTCGACTTCGCGCCGATCCTGTTGCGCGGGGACATCCGCCGCGTGCAGGCGGTGGCCGGCCTGCTCATCGGGCTGGTGCTCACCGGGGCCGAGGTGTTCCTGTGACCACGCCGAAATTGCCGCTGGCTCCGCATCCACCGCAGGATCTGCGCGTTCGACCCGTCGCTGACGCGCGGCGCGCTCCTGCCACCCAAGCTGCATCCCTTGGCGCCGGGAGAGACGCCATGGAACGATCGCGCTTCATCAGGTTCTTCGACGAGATTGGCATCGAGGACGTCCCGTCGGTCGGCGGGGAGAATGCCTCGCTGGGCGAGACGTACCGAAGCTGTCGGCGGAAGGACGTCGCATTCCCAACGGCTTCGCGACGACGGCCGAGGCGTACCGGGCCACGCTGACCGAAGCGGGTGCTTGGGAAGCTCCGCAGTCCGGGATGGCTACCGGCGCCTGGTCGAGCTGGGGATCGAGTCCATCAGTCTCAACCCCGACACGGTGTTGAAGACCACGAAGCTGATCATCGAGCTGGAAGCCCGCCTGGGCCGGGGGCGTCGCCCCGGGCGGCTTGAATCGACCACTTGTCGCCCTGCAGGTAGACCGCATGGCAGGCGATACAGGTCCTGGTCAGCTCGCTGAACACGACGGCCAGACGGCCGGCGTCGTGTTGGGCGGCGGCGGCAACCACCTGGCGGGCCTGAGTCCGCAGCCCGTCCTGCAGCACGAAGAACC
>DATJWP010000018.1:0-27311 GCA_035578045.1 Polyangia bacterium
CCGTCTCACGTTCGCCCTCGCGCTCGCGCTCGTGCTCGGCCCGTCCGCAGCCCGCGCCGGGACCGTGAAGGGGACCGTGAAGCTGCCGGACGGCGCGCGCTCGACTCGGCTCTACCAGGGCTACTGGCGGCTGGAGAACGGCAACGTGCCGGTCCAGACCACCGGCGGGGCCAAGCTGGAGACGGCGGTCGTGCTCGAGAACGTCAACGGCGCCCACCCACCGCCGGCCCGCACCGTGACGGTCGAGATTGGCGGGCTGGACGCGCGGCCGCGCCTGGTGGTGGTCGGGCCCGGCTCGGTCATCGAGATCAAGAACACCGGCAAGGTGCGGCTGAACCTGTCGACGCCCGAGAAGTCGTCGGTGATGCCGCCCGAGCTGCTGCCGGCCGGCGGGACCCGGCGGGCCAAGTTCGACAGCATCGGCGGCTTCGCGATCCGCGACGCCGACTACCCGCACATCATGATCTCGGTGCTGGTGGTCGACTCCCCCTACTACGCGACGGTCGACGAGAAGGGCGGCTTCACGATCCCCGGCGTGCCGGACGGCAAGGCCAACCTGAAGGTCTGGGCGCGCGGCAAGTGGGCAGCCCAGGAGGAGGTGGACACGGCGTCGAAGGAGGATCTGACGGTCAAGGTCAGCGCCTCCGGGCAGAAAGAGAAAGACGCGGAGAAAGAGGCAGCCGAATAGCGCGGCGAGGAGCCCATGTTCCTATCGAAGATCTGGTTCATCCTCATCGCCCTGGTCTCCGCGGTGGCCGGCACCTTCGCGCTGGTGGCGCCCCGCCCCGCCGTCCAGAAGCTGGCGGCGCTGGAAGGGCAGCGCCTGGATCGCGCCGAGTACGCGGCCGAGCAGATGTTCAAGGTCGACGCCCACAAGTGGATCGACCGCGTCTCCAAGCTGGGGCGTGACGCGATCCTCTCGGAGTCGCTGGACGCCGCCTCGCGCGGGTCCGGCGAGTACTCCGTCATTCACCGCACCATCCAGGACCGCTTCCGCACGCTGATCCCGGACCTGTCGACCGGCGGCATCGACGAGATCGTCGCGGTCGACAACAAGGGGCGCGTCATCGCGCGCGTGGGCAGCGACAACGACAAGGAATACGGCGACTACATCCCCGGCGTCGAGGTCGTGGCGGACGCGCTGCGCGGGTACATGTCCGACGACGCCTGGGGCGTGAACGGCCGGCTGGAGCGGGTGGCCGGCGCGCCGGTGCTGTCCAAGACCAAGGACCGGATCGTGGGCGCGATCTACGTGGCGGCCGAGACCGGCCCCGCGCTGGTCGAGCGCCTCAAGAAGAACCTGGACGTCGACGTCGCGCTGCTCCTGCGCGGCAAGGTGGTCGCCTCGTCGCGACCGGTCGGCCAGCTGGACGGCCTGCCAGATCTGATCGCGCAGCACAGCGAGGACATCGCGTCGCTGAAGCGCACCCCCGCCCTGCCGCTGGAGGCCGGGCAGGACAAGCTGCTGGTGGTCGCCGCCCCCTTCCCGGGGCAGGCCAGCGAGCAGCAGGCCTACTACGCGCTCATCGGCGTGCAGCCGGCCAAGACCGACCTGGCGGCGCTGCTGGCCAACGTGCGCGCCAGCGACCTCAAGTGGGGCAACTTCCCCTGGGTCCCGCTGGTGCTGCTGACCTTCGCGATGATCGCGATCGGCCTGGTGCTCCAGCGGCTCGAGGTCGAGGAGCCGCTGAAGAAGCTGCGGCGCGAGCTGCAGCGTCTGGCCTCGGGCGACATCAGCCGCATCGACGACGTCAAGTACAGCGGTCGCATCGGCGGGCTGGCGCGCGAGGTGAACGCCGCTGTCGAGCACTTCACGCTGGGGCCCGCTGGGCGGCCCGAGCCGGGCGCCAAGGCTGCCGGCGCACCGATGGGCCCGGCGGGCGGCAAGACGTTCGACCTGCCGCCGCCCGCCCCGTCGTTCGGCGCGCCGCCCCCCTCGCCGGCCTTCCCGCCCCCGCCCCCCGTGGTTCCGTCGTTCAGCGCGCCCCCGCCGCCGCCGGCGTTCCCGCCCCCGCCCCCCTCGTTGCCGCCCCCGCTTCCGAACCTGGCCCCGCAGCACACGCCAGCGCCGTTCTCGGCCGCCGCCGTGGCCGCCGCGGGCGGCGCCGTCTCGGCCGCCCCCGCCATCGCGGTCAAGGGCGCCCCCTGGAACCAACTGCCCCCCAGCGCGCTGGGCAACGAGGAAGACGCCGAGCGGCAGATGCCCGACGGCGAGGCCACCCGCGTCGTCCCGTACGACGAGCACGAAGAGGAAGAGGCCCACTTCAAGCACGTCTTCGACGACTTCATCGAGGCCAAGCGCGCCTGCGGCGAATCACTGGCCGGCCTGACCCAGGCCAAGTTCCTGCAGAAGCTGCGCGACAACAAGGCCACCCTGGTCGAGAAGCACGGCTGCCGCACGGTCAGGTTCAACGTCTACATCAAGGACGGCAAGGCGGCCCTCAAGGCCACGCCGGTCCGCGAATAGGGCTCTGACCGCGCCCGTCAGTCCCCTGGGCTAGGGCGTGACGATGTTGAACCAGAGGGATTCGTTCAGGTCGTCCAGGCACGCCAGCAGCTCGTTCACCTTCTCCGTGCTTCCCGAGACCCTCACCGCGCCATTCCTGATCGCGTCGGCGGGGGTGAGCTCCTTGGCCACGATCCGGTTCAAGGTCGATCGATCGGCCGTGATGGTCGCGTCGGCTTTGTCGTCCTGATAGTGGGGCCAGGCGTTCAACACCGAGTGCTCGAGGAACAGCGCGTATTGTTGCTTGGTGTCGGGCACATTGAAGTTGAGGGTGATCTTCTTGCCGCCGGCGCGGTCGGCGTTCAGCCGAATGCCCAGGTAGTCGAACACCAGATCCAGTGACATGTTGCCGATGACGTCGGCGCTCGCCGTCGAGGCCGCGGCGCTCTTCACGACGCCTTCCCGCAGCTCCTGGGCCCCGCTCAAGTAGAAGTTGCGCCAGGTCGCGCTCTCGGCCTGATAGCCGAGCTGCTCGAGGATGTCGGCTTGAAGGTTCTTGGCTTCCTGGTCGGCCGGCGCCGCGAAGACCAGGTAGTTGACGACCTCGGCTCCCCAACGATAGTCACCCGTGGCCAGCGCGCGCCTTCCCTCCGCGAGGACGCCGTCTCGACCACCCATCGCCCGCAGGTACCGCTTCGCCGCTTCCCGAGGGGGCAGCGGATCGAGGTGGGCCGGATTTCCGTCGAAGTACCCGAGATAGTAGTTGTAGACGGCCCGCACGTTGTGGCTCTGCGAGCCGTAGTAGCCCCGAACCGCCCAGGTGTCTTCGAGCTCCTCCGGTATCTTCACGAGATCGGGCAGCTCGTTCATCGTGTACCCCTGATTGGCGAAGTGCAGGGTCTGGTCGTGCAGGAACTTGTAGACGTCGCGCTGGGCCTTGATGTGCTGGACGATCTCGGCGCTGCCCCAGGTGGGCCAGTGGTGCATTCCGATCTCGACCTCCGCCTTGTCTCCGTAGCGCCTGATCACCTCGTTCAGGTAGGCCGGCCACCTGGCGGCGTCCCGCGTCTTGGCGCCGCGCAGGGTATAGAGGTTGTGCATCGTGTGCGTGGCGTCCTCGGCGGTATTGAGCAGCTTCTTCTCCCGAACGAACCACATCATCTCCGAGGGCGCCTCCGACCCCGGCGCCATGACGAACTCGTACTCGAGCCCATCGATCGTCCGCCTCTCGCCGGTGGTCTTGATGAGGTCGGTCGGCGCGATCAAGGAGACGGTCCCCGACGACGTCGCGGGGCCGAGTCCGGCCGTCGCCTGTCCCTTCGGCCCGGGAGGCACGAGGTAGCCGTACATGTAACTCGCCCGGCGCGACATGGCGGTCCCCGCGAAGACGTTCTCGGACACCGCCTCCTCGAGAAAGTGGTCCGGCGCGTAGATCCTCACCTTGCCGGCCTCGACGTCGCTCTTGTCGACGACGCCGCGCACGCCGCCGAAGTGGTCGACGTGTGAATGTGAGTAGATGACGGCGACCACGGGCTTCCTCGGGCGATGCTGGTAGTAGAGGGCCAGCGCCGCCCTGGCCGTCTCGGTGGACACCAGCGGATCGTAGATCGTGAGGCCCTTCCTTCCTTCGACGATGGTCAGGTTCGACAGATCGGCCCCACGCACCTGGTACACACCCGGCACCACCTCGAACAGCCCGCTGATGGTCAAGAGCTGGGCCATCCGCCAGAGGCTCGGGTTGACGGTCTCCGGCGCGCTCCCGGCCTGGCTGACAAAGTCCGTCAGCGCCTTGAGGTTCCAGACGACCTTGCCGCTGGCATCCTTGATCACCCCGTCGTTCGGCAGGGGGGCGATCAGGCCCCGCCTGGCGTTGGCGAAGTCTCTCTTGTCCGAAAACGGCGCCGTCCGGAGTTGCTCCGATTGAGCTCGTCTGGTCACGTCTGATGCCGGCTGGGGCGCGGCGCCGGTCGCGCCGGTCTCACCGCGGGCGCTGGGCGAGCAACCACCGGCGAGCAGCACCGACGCGAGAACGAGGCCGGTCCCCACGTTCACACCGAGGCGATCGAGCATGAGACACCACCCTAAGCAGCCCGCCCAACGCGCCCATCCGGCTCACCCCCGAATCCCCCAAGATGGAGCAATCCCCTGGTCAGGTTGGGAGGGCCCGCTACTGAAGCAGCAGCTTGTCCGGGTTCGTCTCTTGCCCGGCCCCCGCCGCCTGCTGGGTCGGCGCCGTGCCGTCCAGGAAGACCTCGTCGAGCGTGCCGCTCTCCTGGCCGGGGGCGGCCAGTAGGCCGGTGGCCTTGTCGATGCGCTGGACGACGACGCCGGCGGGCTGGGTGAAGTCCTTGGTCGGCTTGCCGGCGGTGGCCTTCAGCATGAAGTCGGCCCAGATGGGCGCGGCGGTCTTGCCGCCCGCCTCGCCGCGCCCGAGCTTCTTCATGTCGTCGAAGCCGACCCAGACGGCGGCCAGCAGGTCGGGCGTGAAGCCCACGAACCAGGCGTCGCGCTGGCCGTTGGAGGTGCCGGTCTTGCCGGCGGCCGGCCGGTGCAGCTTGCCGGCGATGGCGCCACGGGCGGTCCCCTCGTCGATCACGCTGCGCATGAGCGACACCATCACGTAGTCGACGTCGGGCGGTAGCCCGGGCTGAAGCTGGGGCGCCGGGAGCTTCTGGTCGCCGATGGCGGTCACCAGCGACGCGCGCTCGGATCCCTCGAACTTGGCGGCCATCCCGCCGTCGGCGAACGTCGCGTAGGCGTTGGCCAGCTCCAGCGGCGTCACCACCAGCGACCCCAGCGCCAGCGACAGGCCGACGTCGGGCGCGATCGGTGACGTGATGCCCACCCGGGTCGCGACCGCGCGCACCTGGTCGATGCCCACCTCTGACAGGACCTTGATGGCCACGGTGTTGATCGACTCGGCCAGCGCGGTCCGCACGCGCACCGGGCCGCGGAACTCTTCCTTCTCGTAGTTCTGCGGCTTCCAGAGGTCATAGACCTCGGGCGCGTCGTTGATCATGGTGGCCGGCGTGATCTTGTGGGCCTCGACGGCCGCCGCGTAGACGATCGGCTTGAACGCCGAGCCCGGCTGCCGCTGCGCGCGCACGCTGCGGTCGAAGCCGCCCGGGTGGAAGTCGTATCCGCCCACCAGCGCCAGCACCTGGTGGGTCGCCGGATCCATCACGACCATCGCCGCTTGCGGGCCCAGCTCCAGCGCCAGCGGCAGGCCGCCCTCGTCGGGGCGCGGGCGATCGCCGGCCCAGCGCACGCGCGCCAGGTCGCCCTCCTTGAACCGACTGGCCAGCGGCTTGGGACCCTTGCCGTAGCGGGTCTCCAGCGTGAAGTCGACCATCCCCTCCTTGCCGTCGGGCGCGCCGATGTCGACGAACATGCGGCCCCCCTTGGGGTTGCCGGCGTCGACCTCCAGCCGCGTGACGATCCCTTCGACGATCTCGGAGTCGCGGACGCCCTTGGCGTGGGCGTGCGCCAGCTCGGCGTGCCGCTTCTCCAGGGCCTTGCCGGTCAGGTGGCCCGACGGGCCGCGGAAGCCCTGGCGTGAATCCAGGTCCTCGAGCCCCCGCTCCAGCGAGGTCCGCGCCAGCTCTTGCAGGTGCGCGTCCAGGGTGGTGGTCACGGTCAGGCCGCTCTCGACGGCGGCATGCTCGCCCAGCTTGTCGGCCAGCACGCCGGCCACGATGTCGACCGCCTCGGCCGCCATGCCGCGCGCCGACGCGGGCTCGCGCACCAGCCGGATGGGCTCGGCCGCCACCCGGTCGGCGGTGGCGCGGTCGATGTAGCCGTGCTCGGCCATCTGCCCCAGCACGTAGCGCTGGCGCGTCTTGGCCGCGTCGGGGTGCTTGCGCGGTGACAGGCGCTCCGGGCTCTGCGGCAGGCCCGCCAGCAGCGCGGCCTCGGCCAGATCGATGTCGCGCACCGACTTGCCGAAGAAGTAGCGGGCCGCCTCCTCGCACCCGTAGCGGCCGTGCCCGTAATAGATCTGGTTCAGGTAGAGGCCCAGCACCTCTTCCTTGGACAGCTTCTGCGAAAGCTGCCGGGCCAGGATGATCTCCTGGACCTTGCGCCGCATCGTCCGCTCGGGCGAGAGCACCAGGTTCTTCACCACCTGCTGGGTGATGGTCGAGCCGCCCTGGGCGCGCCGGCCCCGCAGCACGTCCTCGATGAACGCCCGGGCCATGCCGCGGTAGTCGAGGCCGCCGTGCTTGAAGTAGTCGGCGTCCTCGGCCGAGACGACGGCCTGGACCAGCAGCTTGGGGATGGCGTTGTAGGGGACGACCGTCCGCTTCTCGCTCCCCATCTCGCCGATGGCGGCGCCGTTGCGATCCAGGATGCGCGTGACCTGCTTGGGGCGGTAGGTGTCCAGGCGCGACAGGTCCGGCAGCTTCGGGTCGCTGCCGTAGTAGCTGAAGATGCCGACGACCAGCGCGACGCCGGCGAACAGCGCCAGGACCGCCAGCGTCCCCGCCAGGCGCAGCACCCGCATCAACCCCGGGCGGCTGCCGGCACGGCGGGCCGACGTGACGGTCCCCAAGCCCCGCTTCGACTTCCGGCGTTTGCTGCCCGAGCGGGGGTCATGATCATCGAGCGAGGGGCCGACGCCCATTGGAGCAGTCTATCGCCCGAAGGGGCCGGTTCAAGAAAACCCGGTGGATATCCGCGGCGTTGGCTTTCACCCGGCAGGGCGTCCGGCGCGGGCCAGGATGGCGTCCGCCCCCCGGACGGAGGCGGCGTAGAACCGGGCCCGAAGCGCGACCACGGCGGCCGGCTCCAGGTCGCCGTCTTTTCCCAGCGCCTGCCGGCGCAGGGCGCTGGCGCGCGCGACGATGATGGCGGCGGCCACCGACAGGTTCAGGCTCTGGGTCAGGCCGAACATCGGGATCGTGAAGCGCACGTCGGCGGCGGCCATGGCCTCCGGGGTCAGCCCCTCGTGCTCGTTGCCGAGCATGACGGCCGCCGGACGGGAGAAATCGAGCTGGTCCAGGGTGGCCTGGGCGCCCGGGACGGCCGCGTAGATGGCGAACCCCTCGTTCCGCAGCGCCAGCATCGCCGGGGCCAGGCTGCGGTGGCGGACCACGTCCAGCCACTTCTCACAGCCCTGCGTGACGGTGCTCGAAAACCGGAAGCGCTCGACGGTCTCGATCACCTCGACGCGCTGGACGCCGAACGCCTCGGCGCTGCGCAGGACGGCCGCGCCGTTGTGGGGGTCGTGCAGGTTCTCGATGACGACGCGCAGCCCCGCCAGCCGGGTCGCGGCCGCGCCGTCGATGCGCGCCCGGCGCTCCTCGAGCAGCAGCGGGGCCAGGTGGGCGCAGACCTCGTCCGGGGTCATCGAGCCGGAAACATTACACGACCGCCAGACTGCCCATGGTCGTGCAATTCGCACGCTAGATACCTGTCATTCCGTGCGAACTGCAAGACTCGGTTACAAATGAACAGGCTAGGATTCGCGGCACCCATGGCGATCCGCGACAAGGCCGCGGTCGGCGGCGGCAAGCGAATCCTGATCGTCGACGACGAAAAGAACATCAGGTCGACGCTGACCGTCTGTCTGGAAGGCATGGGCGCCGAGGCGCTGGCGGTCGGCACGGGCGAGGCGGCGCAGGCCGCCATGGCGCGGCAGCCCTACGACCTGGCCTTCGTCGACCTGGCGCTGGCGGGCGAGAGTGGGCTGGACCTGCTGCCCAAGCTGCTGGCCCAGGAGCCGGGGATCGCCATCGTCCTCATCACCGCCTACGGCACCATCGAGACGGCGGTGGAGGCGATCCGGCGCGGCGCCTGGGACTACCTGGCCAAGCCGTTCACGCCGGCCCAGATCCGCCACCTCGTCGACAAGCTGCGCACGGAGCGCCAGCTGACGGCGCGGGTGGCCGAGCTCGAGCGGCGGCTGGCCGAGGAGGCGCCGGACGTCGAGATCACCAGCCGCTCGGCGGCCATGCGCACGGTGCTGGACATGGCGGCCCGGGTGGCGACCACCGACGCGCCGGTCCTGATCACCGGCGAGAACGGCACCGGCAAGAGCATCCTGGCGCGCGCCATCCACCGCCACAGCACCCGCGCCGCCAAGCCCTTCATCGTGATCAACTGCCCCACGCTGTCCGAGGAGCTGCTGGCCAGCGAGCTGTTCGGCCACGCCAAGGGCGCGTTCACCGGCGCCATCCGCGACCAGGCGGGACGCGTCGAGGTGGCCGAGGGGGGCACGCTGTTCCTGGACGAGATCGGCGAGATCCCGCCCGCCCTGCAGAGCAAGCTGCTGCGCTTCCTGCAGGAGAAGGACTACGAGCGGGTCGGCGAGACCCGCACGCGGCACGGCGACGTGCGCATCATCGCGGCGACCAACCGTGACCTGGAGGCCGACGTGAAGGCCGGGCGGTTCCGCGAGGACCTGTTCTACCGGCTGAACGTGGTCGAGGTGCGCATGCCCCCGCTGCGCGAGCGGCGCGAGGACATCCTGCCGCTGGCGCGCGCCTTTCTGGCCTCGTTCGCCCGGTCGGGCCCCCCCACGCACCGCGAGATCTCGCCCGAGGCGGCCCGCGCGCTGGAGGAGCACGACTGGCCCGGCAACGTGCGCGAGCTCCGCAACACCATCGAGCGGATCGCCATCCTGTGGCCCAGCGCGGTCATCGAGCCGGAGGCGCTTCCCGGGCGCGTGCCGCGGCCCAGCCACCGCCGGCCGGTCCTGGGCGGCGACTTCAGCGTCGACGAGATCGAGCGCGAGCACATCCTGAGCGTCCTGCAGCGGGTGCCCAAGATGGAGGACGCGGCCGCGCTGCTGGGCATCGACGCCTCGACGCTGTGGCGCAAGCGCAAGAAGTACGAGGGGACCTAGCGCCGGTGCCGGCGCCGCGGGCGCGGCTCAAGATTTATCTGGGATTCGCGGCCGGCGTCGGTAAGACCTACCGCATGCTCGAGGAGGCGCGGTCGCTGGCGGCGCGCGGCGCAGACCTGGTGCTGGGATTCATCGAGACCCACGGCCGGCCCGAGACGGCGGCCTTGCTGGACGGGCTGCCGCAACATCCCCGGCGCCGGATCGACTACCGGGGTGTCCCGCTCGAGGAGATGGACCTGGAAGGTTTGCTGGAGCGGCGCCCGCGCGTCGCCATCGTCGACGAGCTGGCCCACACCAACGCCCCGGGCGGCCGGCACCGGCGCCGCTACCAGGACGTGCTGGCGCTGCTCGACGCCGGCATCGACGTCATCGCGGCGTTCAACGTCCAGCACCTGGAGAGCCTGAACGACGTGGTCCAGCGCGCCACCGGCGTGACGATCCGGGAGACGATCCCGGACAGCTTCCTGCGGCGCGCCGATCAGGTGGTCGACCTGGATCTCAGCGTCGAGGACCTCTTGGACCGGCTGGACACCGGAAGGATCTACCCGCCCGATCGCGTGGCACGCGCGCGCGAGCGCTTCTTCACCGAGCGCAACCTGGCCACGCTGCGCGAGCTGGCGCTGCGCGAGGTGGCCGAGAGCCTGGATCGCGCCGGGGGCCGCCGCCGCGATCCGGCGCGTCCGACCGAGGGCGATCGGCCGGCGGTCAGCGGGCGGGTGATGGTCTGTCTGTCGTCGCTGCCGACCCGCGCCTCCGCGCTGCTGCGGCGGGGCTCGCGCCTGGCCGGGCGCCTGAACACCGACTGGTTCGTGGTCCACGTCGAGACGCCCAGCGAGGCGCCGCACCTGATCGACGCCGAGGCGCAGCGCCACCTGCTGGCCAACGCCGAGATGGCGCGCGAGCTGGGCGCCGAGGTCGTGCACATCAAGGGGAGCGACCCGGTCGAGTCGCTGCTCGACTTCGCGCGCTCGCACGGGGTCGGGCAGATCATCGTCGGCCGCTCCCGGGTCCCCTGGTGGCGGCGGGCGGTGAGCCGCTCGACGACGACCCGCCTGGTCGACGAGGCGGCGGGGTTCGACGTCACCATCGCATCGCTGGAGGACGCCTCCTGACCCTGCGCGCGAAGATCTTGCTGGCGCAGACCCCGCTGGCGGCGGCGCTGGCGCTGGTCGCGCTGCTGGCGGCGGTGACCAACGCCTCGCTGGGACACAACAGCGCCTCGATGCTGCAGGACAACTACCGCAGCGTGCTCGCGGCCGAGCGGATGAAGGGGGCGCTGGACCGGATCGACGACGGCGCGCTGTTCGTGGTCGCCGGAGACCGCACGCAGGGGCTGGCCCAGACCCAGCAAGGGATCGCCCGGTTCGAGCAGTCGCTGGCGGTCCAGCAGGGGAACATCACCGAACGGGGAGAGACGGAGGCGACCGCCGACCTGGCGCGGGCCTGGTCGGCGTACCGCGCCGCGCTCGCCCGGTTCGCCGCCAGCCAGGAGCGGCCGGTGCTGCAACAGTCGTACGTCGCCACCCTGAACCCGCTCAGCGCCGCGACCCGCCGGGCGGCGGAACGGATCCAGGAGCTGAACCAGGACGCGATGGTCCGCAAGCGCGATCGGGCGCGCCACGAGGCCGATCGGTCCAGCGCCGCCATGCTGGCGACGACCTTCATCGCGTCGCTGATCGGCCTGCTGGCGTCCACCGAGCTGACGCGCCGGATCCTGCGCCCGCTGTCGGTGCTGGGGCAGACGGCGCGGCGACTGGGCGAAGGCGACATGGAGGTCCGCGCCAAGGTGAGCCGGCACGACGAGATCGGGGCGCTGGCCCGCGACTTCAACCTGATGGCCGACCGCCTGGAGCAGTATCGCAACAGCTCGCTGGGCGAGCTGCTGCAGACGCAACAGCAGGCCCAGGCGGCCATCGACAGCCTGCCCGATCCGGTGCTGATCTTCGACGTCGAGGGGCACCTGCTGGGCGCCAACCAGGCGGCCGATCGGCTGGTGCACGTCTCGGTCGAGGAGGCCAGCGGCAACCCGCTGGCCCGCGCCGAGCCGCCGGTGCGCACCGCGATCGAGCGCGTGCGCGCCAAGGTCCAGAGCGAGAGCGTCGCCGAGGGGCCGGCCGGCCTGGACGAGGCGGTGCGCGTCTCGGGCGCCGGCCCCGAGGGGCAGGATCGCTTCCTGCTGCCGCGCGCCTCGCGCGTGACCACCGAGCAGGGGGCGGTCATCGGCGTCACCGTCATCTTGCAGGACGTCACGCGCATGCTGCGGTTCGACGAGCTGAAGAACAACCTGGTCGCCACCGTCGCGCACGAGTTCCGCACGCCGCTGACGTCGCTGCGCATGGCCATCCACCTGTGCGCCGAAGAGACAGTCGGGCCGCTCAACGACAAGCAACTGGACCTGCTGCAGGCGGCCCGCCAGGACACCGAGCGGCTGCAACAGATCGTGGACGATCTGCTGGACCTGTCGCGCATCCAGGCCGGCCGGATGGAGCTGCACCGGCGCGTCGTCCCGGCGGACTGGCTGGTGCGCGAGGCCGTGGCGCCGTTCGCCGCCGCCGCGCGCGACAAGAACGTCACGCTGCGGACCGAGGTCTTCCCGGGCATCGGCGACGTCGACGTCGACACCGACCGGATCCAGCTGGTGTTCGCGAACCTGATCGGCAACGCCATCCGCTACACGCCGGCCGGCGGGACCGTGATCGTGCGCGGCCGCCAGGATGAGGGGGTGGTCCGGATCCAGGTGCAGGACACCGGGCCCGGCATCGCCAAGCCGTATCACACGGCGGTGTTCGACAAGTTCTTCCGGATCCCGGGGACCCCCACCGCGGGCGCGGGCCTGGGCCTCTACATCGCCCGCGAGATCACCCTGGCGCACGGGGGGCGCCTCACCCTGGCCAGCGCGCCCGGTCAGGGAGCCACCTTCACGGTCGAGCTTCCGCCGGTCCCCGCCACGGTCGATCGAGAGTAGACTTCGGCGCATGTCAGATCGGACCGCGCTGGAGCGGGTTCACGATGCGCGCGAGCGGGTGATCGCGGCGCTGTCGGACGCGTTCGCCCGCGACGTGCTGGACGTCGACGAATTCGAGCGCCGGGTCACCGTCGCGCACACCACCGACGCGCTGCCGCAGATCGAGGCGCTGGTCGCGGATCTGCCGGCGGCGACGACGGCGCTCGCGCCCGCCGCGGTGGCGGTGCTGGCGGCCGAGGGGCAGGAGGCGCCCGCGCAGACGGTCTACGCCGTGTTCGGCGGGGTGGAACGGCGCGGCGCCTGGACGGTGCCGCGAAACTTCCGGGTGGTCGCCATGATGGGCGGCGCCGTCCTGGACCTGCGCGAGGCCCGCTTCCCGCGCGGCGTCGTCGATCTAGAGGTCAAAGCCGTCTTCGGTGGCGTGCAGATCTTGGTCCCGCCCGGACTGGCCGTCGAGGTCAGCGGCTCGGCGATCATGGGCGGCTTCTCTCACGTCAACCGCTCGCCGCCCACGCCCGATCCGGACGCGCCGCTGCTGCGCGTCCGGGGGCTGGCCGTCATGGGCGGCGTCGACATCAGCATGCGGCTGCCGGGCGAGAGCGAAGGCCAGGCCGCCCGGCGCCTGCGCCAGGCTTCGCGCCGCGAACGCCTGGCCTCCCGCCGGGACCGCCGGGCTCTCCCCGACCGCGGCTAGAGCCAGGGCGTGGGCGCCTTCCCGGTCTTCGCGGCGGTGCTGGCCGTCGCGGCGCTGTTCAGCTTGATCAACGCCCGTTTCGTCAAGCTGCCGACCACCATCGGCGTGATGGTGCTGGCCCTGGCGGCCTCGGTGCTGCTGACGATCGCCAACGCGCTGGGGCTGCCGCTGGCCGGCCTCGCGCAGACGCTCATCGAGCGCCTCCACTTCCACGAGACGCTGCTCAACGTCGCGCTGGCCTTCCTGCTGTTCGCGGGCTCGCTGGACGTCGACCTGAACACGCTCCGGGGCGAGGGGCCGATCGTGGGCCTGCTGGCCACGATCGGGGTCCTGGTCTCGACGGCCATCGTGGCCGGGCTGACCATCCTGATCGGGCGGGCGCTGTCGCTGCCGATCCGGCCGTCGGACGCGGCGCTCTTCGGCGCGCTCATCTCGCCGACCGACCCGATCGCGGTCCTGGCCATGCTGCGCGCCAGCGGCGCGCCCAAACGGCTCGAGGTGCAGATCGCGGGTGAGTCGCTGTTCAACGACGGCGTCGGCGTCGTGGTCTTCTTCGTGCTGGCCGGCCTGGCCAGCGGACAGGCCTCGGGCGCGGGCGAGGTCGCCGCCCTGCTCGCGCGACAGGTGGCGGGTGGCCTGGGGCTGGGCTTGCTGTTCGGGTGGATCACCTGCCGGCTGCTCCGGAGCGTCGACAACTACCAGGTCGAGGTGCTGCTGACGGTGGCGCTGGCGACGGGGGTGTACGCGCTGGCCTCGTCGCTCGGCTCGTCGGGCCCGCTGGCGGTCGTGGTGGCCGGCCTGCTGGTCGGCAACCAGGGGCGCACGGCCATGTCGCCGCGCACCCTCGAGCACCTGGACAGCTTCTGGCGGCTGATCGACGAGTTCCTCAACGTGGCGCTGTTCACGCTGGTCGGCTTCGAGGTGCTGACGATCCCCTTCGGCTGGCCGGTGCTGGCCGCCGGTTTGCTGGCGATCCCCAGCGTGCTCGCGGCGCGCTGGATCACCGTGGGCGGCACGTTGCTGGTCCTGTCGCGCAAGCACTTCCCCCCGCGCGCGGTCCGCATCCTGACCTGGGGCGGGCTGCGCGGCGCGCTGGCGGTCGCGCTGGCGCTCTCGCTGGACGAAGCGCTTCCGGCGTGCGCGCTGCTGCTGGCGATGACCTACATCGTGGTGGTCTTCTCGATCATCGTGCAGGGGCTGACCTTCCGGCGGCTGCTGCCGCGCCCGCCGCCCCCTCAGTCGCCGTAGCGCAGCCGGTCCAGGTCTTCGCCCAGGTCGATCTCCTCGACCACCTCGACGACCATGCCCTGGAAGTCTTCCGGGGCCAGGCCCAGGCCGGCGCCCACCGCGCGCAGCTGCGCGTCCTCGGCGAAGTCGATCTCGCCGTCCGACGCGTGCACGGCCGCGATCAGCTCCAGCAGCCGGTGCTTCAGGTCCTTGGGATCGCCGGCGAACCGCGCCAGGACGCTGGCGCGGTCGAACTGCTTCGGATCGAACTCGTCGATCCGGAAGTCCAGGTCCATCGGCAACGTCGGCAGGTCCAGGATCTCGCGCATCAGCCGCTTGACGGCCGCCTTCTCCTCGCCCTCCAGTCGGTCGTCGGCGTACGCCGCATCCATCAGGAGATCGGCGACCAGCGGCAGCCGATCGGGCTGTTCCTTGAGCGCCATCGTCAGGAGATCTCCCGCCCTCTGCTCCCTCGTGTCAAGCATCGTTCCAGTATCTTGGGTCCGGGCTGTTCGGGCTCAAGTCAGGAGGACTGCTGGTCGATGCCCCTTCCATGACCCGGGCCCTCATCGCGGCGCTGCTCCTGGCCATCCCGTTCGTCACGTCGGTGCTGCTGGTCCGCCGGGCCGGCCACCCGGACGTCGGGTAACGTCGCGTTTTTCACGCGCCGCGCCAGTCGAGCGCCGGGCGCCACCGTGACCCGGTTGCAAATGGAACCGAAGGCGTTAATGTACGCCCGTCATGGAAGAGGTGCCCGAGGCAGGTTCGGGAGATACTGGGTCGGCCCTTTCCAAGTCGTGGACTGCCTGGGACGAGTACTACCGGAAGGCCTCGCTGCGCCGGCGGGCGCATCACGGCCAGCGGCACCTGCGCGAAGAGAAGCGGCGCCGCCGCCTGCGCGAGCGCATCGGCCTGGCCGTCTCGGCGCTGCTGGTCGGCGGGCTGACCCTGGTCTTCTACCTGGTCCTGAACGGGCGCTAGCCCGGAAGCTCGGGGGCCGCGCGCATCGCCTTCGCCAGGGCGCGGAAGGCGGCGGCCCGGTGGGACAGGCCGTTCTTCTGGTCCAGCGGGAGCTCGGCCATCGTGAGCCCCAGCGCCGGTACCAGGAAAAGCGGATCGTACCCGAACCCGCCAGTCCCGCGCGGGGCGGTCAGGATCTCCCCCTCGCAGCGGCCGGCGCAGGCGAGCTCCATCGCGCGGGCCGGGTCGACGTAGGTCGCCACGCACCGGTAGCGGCCGCCGCGCCGGCCGGCGGGGACGTCCCGGAGCGCCTCGAGCAGCTTGGCATTGTTGCGGTCGTCGTCGGCCACCGGGCCAGCGTAGCGCGCCGAGTAGACGCCGGGCGCGCCGTCCAGGGCGTCCACCTCGAGCCCCGAGTCGTCGGCGATGGCCGGCAGCCCGGTGGCTGCGGCGGCCTGCCGGGCCTTGGCCAGCGCGTTCTCCTCGAAGGTCACGCCGTCCTCGCGCAGCTCGGCCTCGGGCGCCAGTTCGTCGATCGTGACCAGCTCCAGCGCCAGATCGGCGAGCAGCGGCACGATCTCGCGGAGCTTGCCCCGGTTGCGGGTCGCCACCACCACCCTCACGGGCGCGCCCGGGCGAGGGCCTCTTGCTGACGCGCGAACAGCGTCTTCATCGCCTGCCCCGCCAGCCCGACGAGCTGCGCGTACTGCTCGGCCGAGAAGGCGCCCTTCTCGGCGGTGGCCTGGATCTCCACGAAGCGCCCGTCGCCGGTCATGATGAAGTTGCAGTCGACCTCGGCCTGCGAGTCCTCGACGTACGGAAGATCGACGCGCGCCTCGCCGTCGATGATCCCCGCCGAGATGGCGGCGATGGGCTGGCGCAAGGGATCCCGGGTGAGCTTGCCGGCCCGCTGCAACCGCCGCAGCGCCAGCGCCAGCGCCACCCAGCCGCCGGTGATGGCGGCCGTGCGCGTGCCGCCGTCGGCCTGGATGACGTCGCAGTCGATCGTGATCTGGCGAGGCCCCATGGACCGCGCGTCGACCGCGGCGCGCAGCGAGCGCCCGATGAGGCGCTGGATCTCCTGCCCGCGCCCGCCGCCGCCGCGCGCCGAGCGGGTGTGGGTGGATCGGGGGAGCATGGCGTACTCGGCGGTGATCCAGCCGCGCCCCTGGCCTTCGAGGAATCCGGGCACCTTCTCCTCGACCGACGCCGTGCAGATCACTTGCGTCTCGCCGAACGCGACCAGCGCGGAGCCTTCCGCGTACCGGTTGAAGTCCGGGGTGATGGAGATGGGGCGAAGCTCGTCGGGTCGACGTCCGTCGGGGCGCATGGCCCGGGAATCTACGATCAAATGGGCCGCAGCGATCGGTGTAAGTGGGCGCGCACAGTGTGGTGCCGGGACCCCTTGTGGCGCTGCGGAAAAACACTAGGAATACGGAAATCACGAAGGCATGCTTTACAAGGCGACGCGTGAGCCAACCTTGCGTGAGCCAATCTTGAACAGAGTCATCGCCGCCGACGCACGCGCCGGCACCACCGTCGGGAAGTACAAGCTGCACGAGATCGTCGGCCGCGGCGGCATGGGCGTCGTCTACCGCGGGGAGCACGTCTACATCGGCAAGGAGGTCGCCGTGAAGATCCTCCACGACGGGTACGGCGGGCGCGAGGAGTCGATCAAGCGCTTCCTGCGCGAGGCGCGGGCGGCCAGCCTGATCAACCACCCCAACATCGTCGACATCACCGACTTCGGGAAGTCGAGCGACGGCACGGTCTTCTTCGTCATGGAGTTCCTGCGCGGCGAGCCGCTGGACGCGGTCCTGCAACGCGATCGCCGGCTGGAGCTGCTGCGCGCGATCACCATCGTGAACCAGATCGCCGGCGCGCTGGGCGCAGCCCATGCCAAGGGGATCGTCCACCGCGACCTGAAGCCGGAGAACATCATGCTCACGCCGCGCGAGGGACGCCGCGAGCTGATCCGGCAGATCAACGACGAGTCCGGGACCCACACCGTGACCGAGCGCGAGAAGGCCTTCGACTTCGTGAAGATCCTGGACTTCGGCGTCGCGAAGGTCCGCGACCCGAACGTCGCCGAGGGGCGGGTCACCCAGCAGGGCGTCGTGTTCGGCACGCCCGAGTACATGGCCCCCGAGACCGCGCGCATCGGCGTGTCGGACCCGCGCACCGACATCTACGCGGTGGGCGTGATGTTCTACGAGATGCTGACCGGGACGATCCCCTTCGCCGGCGAGACGGCGGTCGACGTCATGTTGAAGGTGGTCTCCGAGCCGGTGACGCCGCCGCGCCAGCGCGCGCCGGGCATCGAGATCACCCCCGAGGCCGAGGCGCTGATCATGAAGGCGCTGGCCAAGGACCCGCTCAAACGCCACCAGTCGATGGAGGAGCTGCGCGAGGAGCTGCAGCAGTGTTACGGCTCCGTCCGCTACCGGCGATCGCTGGAGCAGAGGATGGCCCAGCCAGCTCCGCGGCGCTCGGAGGCGTCGGGCGCGATCGTGACGCCCACGTCCACGCCGTCCCTTCGCCTGGAAGGGACCAGCCCCGGCATCCAGGCCGCCCCGATCCTGCTGACCAAGAAGAAGGAGCGCCGCAAGACGCTGCCGATGGAGCTGCGGGGCCACGAGGCCGAGAGCGAGCCGCCCCCGCCCCCACCCCGCACCCGCCCCTCCCCGGTCGTCGCGGTGGAGCACGACGAATGGTCCGAGCCGGCGTTGCGCACGCCGCCCGCTCAGTCCGCGGACGAGTGGACCGACCTGGACATCGACGCCGCGGACTAGACCTCACCACCACCGTGGCGAAGCACCAGGGGGGAACGCGGCTACTGCCGCGGGACGCACTGCTTGTACGGAACGCCGCCCGCTGGGGCGGGGACTTCGCGGCAGGTCTCTTCCTCGGGGCAGTCGGGGTCGGCGCGGCAGGCGACTTCGGCGGCCATCCAGCCGCCGGCCGCGACCACGGCGGCCAGGCCGAGCGCCGCGCTGACGAATCCCGCGCGTGACAGCGCGAGCGACGTCGACGGCTGATCGACGACCCTTTCACCGGCGGCCCAGGTGACGCTCCCGGCGCCGACCGCCACCGCCCCGAGCATCGCCAGCGTGCGCGGTCCAGCGTGGCGTCCCGCACACCCGGAGCACAGCCAGACGATCGCCACCACCAGCAGCGCGGGGCCGGCAAAAATTGTACCTCGCGATCGATCTTCCATATCCTCGCCGGGCTGAGGCTATGCGAGTCCTGGAACGCATTCCACTCCTGGCGCTGGCGCTGTCGCTGGGCGCGTCGGTCCTGCCGGCGCCGGCACGCGCCGACGACAACCTGCTGCACGGCCCCCTGCCCTTCCTGCACGACAACATGCTCTCGATCCACGTGCTGATCGCCGAGGGGTTGAGCGACACGTTGAGCGGCGCCAAGCTGGCGTTCGACTACGGCTACAAGATGACCGACAGCCTGGCGGCGCCGGTCTGGCTGGACCTGCAGCTGAACTACGCGCACGCGGGCTGCAACTCGACGACGTCGAACGTCGCGGTCTGCGGCGCCAACACGGGCGACCTGATCGAAACCCTGGCCGGGGCGCGCTGGACCTTCGCCACCCCGATCCCGCTGGTTCCGTACCTGAAGGGAGCGGCCGGGTTGCTATTCGCGTTCCCCAACGCGGCGACCAACTCGGCCGGGCTGGGGATCCGCTTTGCGGGCGGCGCCAACTATTTCTTCTTCGATTGGCTGGGGCTGGGCGCCGAAGTGGGCTTTTCCTTGGGGCGAATCGGCTACGACTCGACCTATCCCGGCGGCCACAACTACGCCGTCCTCGACTTCGGCGGCGGCCTCGAATTTCAGTTTTAGTCCCTCCGGAAGGTCACCGCTTTCCGACCGCCGTCGTTTGACGACCCGTCTGCGAATCGCATCTTTCGCCGGTGAAGGGCGGTGGTCGTATGGGGAACGTCGGGGTGCGATCGGGGAGATGGGTGTGGATGCTTCTGGCGCTGGCGGGCACCGGAGGTTGCTCCGGCCACGAACCGCCGGCGACCGCCGACCTGCGGGGCACGGGCGGGGGCGGTCCAATCGTGGCGGGCGGTGGAGCGCCCGGAGGGGGCCAGGCCGCGGGGGGCGCGCCGGGGGCCGGGAATCCGACCGGAGGGACCATGGGCCAGAGCCCGACGGGCTGCATGCCCCCGAGCGCGCCGGCGGGAACCTGGGTCGAGATCGCGGCTCCCAGCGATCAGAGTGGCTTCTTCGCCACCGACGCCTTCGCCGTCGGCCAGGACGACCTGCTGTTCGCCGGCAGCACGTTCGATCCGACGCTGGGGCCGATGAACGCGCGGGTGCTTCGCTGGACCCATGGTTGCTGGACACTCGAGCTCTCGATCCCGACCTCGACGACCCCGCCTGATTCGCCCAGCGTTCACGGGACCGGGCCCAGCGATCTGTGGGCGACGGCCAGCGACCTGCTCTACCACCGCGACGCGCAGGGTTGGACGCGGTTCGCGGACGAGACCTGGCGCAGCACCGTGCGCCAGCCACCGTCGTTCCTGGCCAACAACGGAGCGATCGAGTTCAACCGGCTGCGCGCGGCCGCGCCCGGCGACTTCTGGATCGCGGCGACCAGCAACATCCTGCACTGGAGCGGCGCAGCCTGGACCACCTACAACTTCGACGACCCGACCTATCCGAACACCTCGGCGTCGGTGGGCTACTACTTCGACGACATCTGGATCGACTCGCCCAGCAGCGTGTGGGTCGTCGGTCTGGCGGACCAGGTCGGCAACACCATGTCCGAGGGGGCCGTCAATCACTTCGACGGCGCCACCTGGACGCACACCCACAACACGGCGGTGGGGACCATCAACGCGATCTGGCGCGGCGGAGCCGTGCTGTGGCTGGCGCAACCGTCGGAGGACGGGCTGAGCATCCGATCGTTCGACGGCGCCATGGCGACCGCGGTTCCGATCGCGGGCGTCGATCCGACCCAGCAATCGGTCAACCTGACCCGCCTGTTCGGGCGCGGGGCCAACGACGTGTGGGGCAGCGGCGACAACGTCGCCCACTTCGACGGTCAGGGCTGGTCGCTGGTCTCCGACGCGCCGGACGCAGCCCGGAGCACCACCGGCCTCGAGACCAACACCTTGGTGACCGGCGACGCCGCTTCGACCTGGCTGGTGACGCCGGGCCCCCGCTTCTTCCGGAAGGTCACCGGCCCCTAGCCGAACCCTTGGCCGAAGCTAGGCGGCGGTGAGCGCCTCGATGTCGGCGACGCTCTTGGGCGTCGCCGAGGTCAGGTTCTCGTAGCCGGTGGCGGTGACCAGGATGTCGTCCTCGATGCGGACGCCCAGGCCGCGGAACTCGGGCGGCGACGCCACGCCGTCGCCGACGTAGAGGCCCGGCTCGATGGTCAGCACCATCCCGGGCGCCAGCGGGCGAGCGGCGCCGTTCTCCGAATAGAAGCCGACATCGTGTACGTCCAGACCCAGCCAGTGGCTGGTCCGGTGCATGTAATAGGGCTTGAACGCCCCCTCCTCGATCAGCTTGGCCGGCTCGCCGCTGATGATCCCCAGCTGCACGAGGTGCCCCGTGAGCCGCGCGACCACCGCCTCGTGGATCTGGTCCAGCGTCACGCCCGGGCGGACCATCTCGATGGCCGCCTGCTGCGTCTCCAGCACGGCCTCGTAGAACCGGCGCTGCGGGTCGGAGAAGCGCGCGCCCACCGGGAAGGTGCGCGTGACGTCGGCGGTGTAGCCGTCGACCTCGCAGCCGGCGTCGATGAGCAGCAGCTCGCCGCCCGCCAGCGCGGAGGCGTTCTCGACGTAGTGAAGAATCGTCGCGTTCGGCCCGGCGCCCACGATCGTGGTGTAGCCGGGGCCGGTCCCCCCGCGGCGCCGGAAGGTGTAGTCGACCAGCGCCTCGATCTCGCGCTCGTTGCCGCCCGAGCGCGCGGCGCGCATGGCAGCCACGTGCGCCTCTGCGGTGATGGCGGCGGCGCGGCGCAGGACGTCCAGCTCCTCGGGCGCCTTGAGCAGGCGCATCTCGTGCAGGGTCAGCCGCGCGTCGCACAGCCGCACGGGGGCGCGACGCCCGCGGCGCTCGGCCGACCGCAACCGGCCCAGCAGGCGGCTCACCGCCACGTCCAGCTCGGGCTCCCGTCCGAACGGAAAGTGAATCTCCTCGGTCCCCATCACCAGCTCGACCAGCTTGTCCTCCAGCTGATCCGAAGGGTGGGCGGCGTCGGCGCCGAACGCGCTGACCGCGCCCTCCACCCCGGCGCGGCGCCCCGTCCAGGTCTCGGCGGCCGGATCGCGCGGGCGCACGAACAGCACGAACGGCGTGGCGTGCCCCGGGCGGATCAGCACGGCCGCGCCCGGCTCCTCGAAGCCCGTCAGGTACAGGATGTCGCTGTCCTGGCGGTACTTGTAGTTCGAGTCCCCGTTGCGCATGCGCTCGGGCGGCGACATCAGCAGCAGCGCGGCGTTCGGCCCCAGCCGCTCCATCAACCGCGCACGGCGGGCTTGGTAGGGCTCAGGAGCAGGCGAGGTGGAGACCAGGGGCGCGACGGCCATACCGATGATTTTAGCCTATGATGCCCGGCTCGACTGATGCGTGAAGACGCTGCGATCGCGGTGGTCAGCGCCCGCGGAGCCGAACGCATCCGCACCGGGCACCCGTGGGTGTTGCGGACCGACCTGGTGCGTGGCCCGTCGAACGACGCGCGGGAGGGCGGACCGGCGGTGGTCGCGGTCGATGACGTCCGCGGCCGGCGGCTGGGGACCGCCACCTGGGGCGCCCGCGGGCCGATCGCCCTGCGCCTGCTGGAGCGCGGAGCGGATGCCCGCGCTCGGCCGCTCCTCGATCTGGTCGACGAGCGGCTGCAGGCGGCGCACGCCCGGCGGCTGGCGCTGAGGCTGCCGCGCGACGCCTATCGGGTGGTCCATGCAGAGAGCGACGCGCTCCCCGGCCTGGTGGTCGACCGCTATGCGGATGCGGCCGTGCTGCAGGCGACCTCCGCGGCGATGGACGCCGCCCGCGCCGACCTGGCCGCGCTGGTCCGCGACCGGCTGGACGTCCCGGTGGTGGTGGTGCGCGACGACGGCTCGGCGCGCGACTTCGAGGAGCTGCCCCGGTTCGCCGGCCTGGCCTACGGCACCGGCGCCCGGGTCGTCTACCGCCTGGGAGAGAACCGCCTCGAGGCGGACCTGCTGGCCGACGGCAAGACGGGCGGCTACCTGGACCAGGCCGACAACCAGGCCGTGGTCGCCGCGCTGGCGCCCGAGGGGGCGAGCGCGCTGGACGCCTTCACGTACCACGGCGGATTCGCGCTGGCGCTGGCCCGGCGAGGCGGGCCGGTGCTGGCGCTCGACGAGAACCCGGCGGCCGTCGAGCGCGCCGCCGCCAACGCCCGCCGCAACGCCCTCCCCAACCTGACGGTCGAGCGCGCCAACGCCTTCGATCGCCTCCGCGCGCTCGAGGCCGCGCGCGCCCTTTTCGACGTGGTGGTGCTGGACCCACCTGCCCTGGCCAAGCGCGGGGGCGTCGCCGGGCTGGGCGCCGCGACGCGCGCGTACAAGGAGCTGATCCTGCGCGGAGCCCGGCTCTGCCGTCCGGGCGGCCTGCTGGTCGCCTGCTCCTGCTCCGGCCGGATGAGCCGCGCGCTCTGGGAGGAGACCTGCGCCGCCGCCCTGTCGGACGCCGGGCGTTCCGCCCATGTCCTGGAGCGGGCCGGCGCCGGCCGCGACCACCCCGAGCTGGCGGGCGTCCCCGAGACCGGCCACCTCAAGGTCTGGACGTTCCGGATTCTCTGACGTGCCTCTTCCGGGCCCGACCGTCGGTGGCCACCTTGCAGATCATGGAAAAGCGAGCTGGAGGACTGGCGGCACTCCTGGCGCTGACGCTGGTGGTCGCCTGGATGTTCGCGGCCGGAGCGGGCCACGCGACCTGGTTGGCCTGGGTCGACCTGGCCGTCGGGGTCATCGTGCTGGGCGGCGTCGCGACCACCACGAACTACGAGGAGCAGGGCGTGGTGACCTGGCCGCTGGCCGCGTTCACCCTGCTGGGCATGTGGCTGTTCGCGCTGGCCGCGCGCAGCCAGGTCTGGCTGACCTGGCTGACGTTCGCGGTCGCCCTGGGCTTCGTCCTGCTGACCGGCGTCTGGCTGCTGCTGAGCGCCGAGGCGCCCGAGTTCCAGCGCCGGCACCACAGTCACGCGTAGAACGCGGGCGGACTACCGGCGTGGCAGGCGGCTGACGGCGGCGGTCAGCCCCAGCCAGGCGGGCACGAAGAACGCGATCCAGCGCCCGTTGTCCTGGTGCTGCCCGAAGCCCAGCTTCAGCAGCACCGCCGCGGTGGCCGCCGCCAGCGCCGCCAGCGCCAGGACGCGCGCCAGCGACGCCGCCCAGCGCGCGCCGAACGCGATGCCGAAGCCCGCGACCACCAGCACGAGGGCCCAGGGTGGGCAGAGGAACAGATTCTGGTTCCGGTGAGCGACGACGTGGTCGGTGGCGACCCAGACGTAGACCAGGAACGTCCCGACGAACCCCAGCAGCGCCCCCCACAGTGAGATCAGCAGCCCCAGGGCCAGCCGGGCCGCGATTCGTCCCCGGCGGCGCAGATCGGGCGCGGTGACGCACCACCCGAGCAGCCAGAAGAGCCCCCCCACCGCCAGCCCGACCGCCAGGAACCAGCCCCGCCACCGGGGCGCGACGCGGGGCGGGTCCGGACGGCGGGCGTGGAACAACACCTGATCGCTCGCGACCAGCGGGAGCGCCTCCGTCGAGCCAGGGTCCGCCAGCGGGTCCGGAACCCGGACGTCGGCGAGCGAACGCGCCAGCTCCTCGGGGATGAACATCTCGCCCCAGCGATCGATGGACCGGTCGGTGGACGGCCCCAGCACCAGGTCGATCGCCAGGTACAGCGGCAGGTAGCTGGCGGTCATGCGCAGCGCCTGGTCGCGCAGGGTCAGCCGCGCCGGCACGTGCCCGACCGCCCGCAGCCGCCCCCCGGTCGCCCAGTCGATCGCGTCGCGCACCCGCGTCGAGCAGTTGTCCGCGAAGTAGTCGTACTTGTACGCGCGGTTCTGCGGCTGGGCGTTGACGTCCAGGCGCTCTTTCAACGCCTGCGCGACCGGCGGGTCCAGACGCAGCTCCTGCACCTGGATGCTCCGGTTCTCGGCCTCGTACGAGGCCAGCGTCCTCGGCAGCCCGGCGACGGAGAGCCAGTAGGTCATCCGCCCGTGCAGGAAGTCGAAGATCAAGCGCGGCGAATCGAAGCTGAAGGTACCGAAGTTGTAGACGCGATCGCTCCCCTCGGCCGGGTCGTGGATCCAGATCGCGTCGTGACCGAACTTGAAGAACGGATGGTCTCCCGGGCCGAACGTCAGCACCGAGACCCGCAGCGGCGCCGGCGGCGCCGCCGGCTGGGCGCGCGCCCGCCCGGCCCCGGCCGCGGCGAACACCGCCGCCAGCAGCGACAGGGACGCGCATCGACCGCCGGAGCTCACCCTCTCAGGCTATCACCGGGTGCGCCGCAGGACCGCCGCGAAGAACCCGTCGGTGTCGTGACGATTGGGTAAAAGGCGCAGGACGGTGCCGTCGCCGACCTTCTCGGCCCGCTCCCGCCCCCAGATCTCCTTGACCGGCACCTGCACGAAGTCGTCGCGCTCCGCCAGGAACCGCTGGATCACCCCGTCGTTCTCCGAGCGGGCGACCGTGCAGGTGGCGTAGATCAGGCGCCCGCCCACCGCGCAGAGCGGGGCATAGTCGACCAGCAGCGAGACCTGGCGCGCCGGGAAGGCCTCGACCGTGGCGCGGGTCAACCGCCAGCGGGCCTCCGGGTTGCGGCGCAGCGTGCCCAGCCCCGAGCAGGGGGCGTCGACCAGCACGCGTTCGAACGAGCCGGGACGGTCGATGCTGCCCCCACCTTCGGCCACCTGGCGGGCCTGCACGTTGGTCAGGCCGGCTCGCCGGGCGCGGCGGCGCAGCTCCTCGAGCTTCTTCCCGTCGGTGTCGAAGGCCAGCACCCTCCCCTTGCCGCCCAGGGCGGCGCCGATGGCCAGCGTCTTGCCGCCCGCCCCCGCGCAGGCGTCGGCGACCCGCCCGGCCGGCGGCGGCGCGACCAGCTCGGCGACCAGCTGGCTCCCCTCGTCCATCACCTCGAACAGACCGTCGCGGAAGGCCGACAGCGCGAAGGCGTTCACGCGCGTGTCGAAGATCAGGCCGTCGGGCCCCAGCGGCGTCGGGTGGGCGGTGACCTGTTCGTCGGCCAGGCGGGCCACCAGCTGGTCCCGCGAGATCCTGACGGTGTTGACCCGGATGGCCATCGGCGCCCGCCGGTTCATCGCCTCGGCCAGCGCCAGCGCCTCCGGCTCGCCCAGGTCGCCCGAGAACATCTCGATCATCCAGGTGGGGTACGACAGGCGGACGGCCTCGCGATCCAGCCCGCGCCGGGCCCCCAGGCCGGCCTCGCCGGCGACCGCCCGATCGAGGTCGATCGGCGCGCCGCCACCCGGGCGCACGGAGGCGCCCAGGCGGGCGGCGTCGGCGGCCAGGGCCCCCACCGGGGTGCCGCCGCGCGCCTCGTAGACCAGCAGCTTCAGCTCGTCGCGCGCGTGGGGCGCCAGGGTGGCACCGTCGGTGAGCTCCTCAAGGATCGCGTCGAGGCGCCGATCCATTCGGATGAGCCCATAGATCGTCTCCGCGCAGAGCCGGCGGTCGCCGCTCGACAGCTCGCGGTGCGCGCGGAAACCCCGCGCGATGAGGTCGCTCGCAAAGCCCCACTCGGCGCGCGCCTCCGCCGTGATCTCCAGCGCCAGCGCCCGGGCGCCGCCACTCAGCCGCGAAGCCCCCACCCGCGCCCCCCCGGTGCTATTGATAAGGACAAAGCGATGTCCGATGACAACGTGAAAGAGAAGCCGAATCCGTACGAGGTCGCACTGGCGCAGCTGGATCGCGCCGTGCGGGTGGCCGGCGCGCCGCAGTCGGTGCGCGACATCCTGTCACAGCCCAAGAACGAGCTCATCGTGAACTTCCCTGTCCGCATGGATAGCGGAGAGTACAAGATGTTCAAGGGCTACCGCGTCCAGCACAGCAACATCCTGGGTCCCTACAAGGGCGGGATCCGGTACCACGAACAGGTGTCGCTGGACGAGGTCAAAGCGCTGGCCTCCTGGATGACGTACAAGTCCGCGCTGCACGACATCCCGTTCGGCGGCGGCAAGGGGGGCATCAAGTTCCGGCCCCGCGACCACTCGCAGAGCGAGCTGGAACGCATCACCCGTCGCTTCACCCACGCGCTGGGGGCGAACATCGGCCCCGAATACGACATCCCGGCGCCCGACGTGGGGACCAACGGCCAGACCATGGTCTGGATGATGGACACGTACATGAACGTCGTCGGGTTCACGGACAAGAACGCCAACCGGCGCGTGGTGACCGGCAAGACGCTGGCGTCGGGCGGCTCGCTCGGCCGCGAGAGCGCCACCGGCCAGGGGATCGTCCACTGCATCACCGAGTGGGCGCGCGACCGGCGGTTCGATCTGAACGGGTCGACCTACACCGTGCAAGGGTTCGGCAACGTCGGCTCGAACGCGGCCAAGATCCTGGCCCGCACCGGCGCGTCGCTGACCGCGGTGGGCGACTGGAAGGGCTACATCGCCAACGCCGACGGCATCAACCCCTACAAGCTGACCGAGTACGTGGGCAAGACGGGCTCGGTCGCCGGCTACCCGGGAACCCACCCCATCACCCGGGCCGAGTTCTTCGCGACCAACGCCGACATCTTCATCCCCGCCGCCCTGGAGCTGGAGATCGGGATCGAAGAGGCCAAGGCGCTGCCCGTGAAGCTGATCGTCGAGGGCGCCAACGGCCCGACCGAGACCGCCGCCGAGCCGATCCTCCGCGAGAAGGGGATCGACGTCATCCCGGACATCCTGGCCAACTCGGGGGGCGTCGTGGTCAGCTACTACGAGTGGCTGCAGAACAAGCGGTCCGAGCGCTGGGAGCTGGAAGAGGTCGAGGAGCGGCTGGCCAAGCGCATGAAGCGTACCTACCTGGCGGTCAGCGAGTACGCCGCCATCAAGAAGTGCGACTGGCGCGTCGCGGCCATGGCCCTGGCCGTCGAGCGCATCGCCCGGACCTACGCCGAGCGGGGGATCTTCCCGTAGCGGAACCCTGAACGGGTCCCG